>JBEPUW010000009.1:0-105317 GCA_041691315.1 Caulobacteraceae bacterium
AGACGATCTCCAGCATCGGCAGGCGTTCGTAGGAGACCAGCGCCGAGTTGATGATGGCGCGGATGCCGGTGCGGTCGGAGGAGTCGTCGTCGGAGAGATCGAAGCCGAGCAGGCTGTCGATCTCATCCTGATTGAGGATGCGCTCGGCCGGCGCCGGCAGCTCGCCGGAGTCCCACTCCGGCGTCGCGACCGCCTCGACGGCGGGCGCGGCTTCGCCCTCCGGCGGCGCGGTTTCCAGGGTCTGATCTTCGGTTGCGGTGTCCTCGGCCATGATCGCGGGTCAAACCGGGCGCAAAAGCGTGCGCCTAGTTGATGAGCATCTCCTCGATCAGCACGGTGTTGACCTTGGCCGGCGCGATCACGAGGTTCACCCGCCTGAGCAGCTCCATGCGCAGCTGATAGCTGCCCTGGCTGCCGGACAGATCCTCGGGCCGCAGCTCGCGCAGGAAGGTCTGGAACATGTCCTGCAGCCTGGGCATGTTCTCGTCGATGGCGTCGGCGGTGTCGTGATCGGGCAGCTCAAAGGTGAGCTTGAGTTTCAGGAAGGTCGACTTGCCGTCGGCGGTGTCCATGTTGGCGACGATGTCGGGCGGCGTATAGAAGACCACCCCGTCGGGCCCGTCGGCGACCTGGGCGCCGGTCTTGTCGTCCTTGGCGCCGTCCTTCTTGGCCGGCTTCTTCGGCTTGCTGGCGTGCGCGCCGGGCGGCCCGTGGTGGCCGAGCAGCAAAAAGGCCGCGGTTCCGCCGCCGCCCAGCACCAGGATCGCCACGGCCGCGCCGATGGCGATCAGCTTCAGCGGAAGCTTCTTCTTGCCGCCCTCTTCGCCCTCGCCTTCGACGGTTTCGTCGTCTTCATCGACGTCTTCGTCGGCGTCGTGATCGGCTACGTCCTTGGCCATTGTATTCCCAACCCGCCCAAGCGCCCCCAAAGCGCCACGCCCTTGGCGATCGGGATGACCTTTCCATCGCGCCGGTTTGGTTAAGGACTGGTTTTTAATCTTTCTGAAACGCTGCAAATTTTGCCGGGTGAGAAACGCCGGTCGGCAGCGCGTTAACCGTCTTGTTTGTTGTATTTGCTCAGATTTTCGGCTGGCGCGGCTGTTGCAGTCAACCATAAGCCCAGTGCTGCGCGATTAACCGAGCGAAGACCACCGATGGATAACGCCCTCTATGTCGGCCTGTCGAAGCAGATGCTGCTCGAGCGCGAACTCGACATCACCGCCAACAATCTGGCCAACGCCAACACCACCGGCTTCAAGGTCGAGGCCCTGATGTCGGCGGCCGATCCGGTGACGCCCAAGGGCATGTCGCTGGGCGCGGCGCCGGTGCAGTTCGTCACCGACAACGGCGTGGCCCGCGACTTCAGCCAGGGGCCGCTGCAATCCACCGGCGCGCCGCTGGACCTGGCGATCATGGGCCAGGGCTTCTTCCAGATCTCCACCGCCAGCGGCACGCAATATACCCGCGACGGCCGCTTCGCCACCAACGCCCAGGGCCAGCTGGTCACCCAGCAGGGCGACCCGGTGCTGGACAGCTCCGGCTCGCCGATCTCGCTCAATCCGCAGGGCAGCGCGCCGACCATCGGCGGCGACGGGACCATCACCCAGACCCTGCCCGGCCAGAGCGGCGGCCAGAGCGTCGGCAAGGTCGGCGTGGTCAGCTTCGCCGACATGTCCTCCCTGACCAAGCAGGGCGACGGCCTCTATGCCAACACCACCAACGCCCCGACCCAGCCAGTGACCGGCCAGGTGCTGCGCCAGGGCATGCTGGAATCCTCCAACGTGCAGCCGATCATCCAGGTCACCGACATGATCCGGATCAGCCGCGCCTACGACGTGATCTCCCAAATGATGAATTCGACCGCAAGCCTGTCTTCGACCGCTGTCCAGCGGTTGGGAACGGTCCAGTAGAAGGTGACTAAACCATGATGGCTCTCCGGACGGCCGCCACCGGGATGGCGGCGCAAGACCTGAACGTCGATGTGATCTCCAACAACATCGCCAACATGAACACGGTCGGCTTCAAGAAGGGCCGCGCCGAGTTCGAGGACCTGATCTATCAGAACGTCGAGCAGGCCGGCTCGCAGTCGTCCAGCCAGGGCACCATCGTGCCGACCGGCGTGCAGGTCGGCGCCGGCGTCAAGGCCGGCTCGGTCTATACGATCAGCACCCAGGGCTCGATGACCCAGACCAGCAATCCGCTGGACATGGCCGTCCAGGGCGCCGGCTATTTCCAGGTGCTGCTGCCCTCGGGCGAGACCGCCTATACCCGCGCCGGCAACTTCTCGGTCAACGGCCAGGGCCAGCTGGTCACCGCCGACGGCTATCAGGTCATCCCGCAGACCACGATTCCGCAGGGCGCCACCGCCGTCACCATCTCCACCGCCGGCCAGGTGCAGGTGACGGTGGCCGGCTCGACCTCGCCGCAGCAGGTGGGCCAGCTGCAACTGGCCAGCTTCTTCAACAATGCCGGCCTGCAGCCGCTGGGCAACAACCTGTTCAGCCAGACCGACGCCTCGGGCGCGCCGACCGTCGGCACGCCGGGGCTGCAGGGCCTCGGCACCATTCTGCAGGGCTATACCGAGGCCTCCAACGTCGACCCGGTCAGCGAGATCACCGCGCTGATCGTCGCCCAGCGCGCCTACGAGATGAACTCCAAGGTGATCACCACCGCTGACCAGATGCTGCAGACCAACACCCAGATGAAGTCGTGAGGCCATGCGCGGGCTGACAATCATCGGCGTCGCCCTGGTCCTGATCTGGACCGCCCCCGCCCTGGCCGGCCAGCCGGTGAACCTGCGCGGCCAGGTCTCCGCGACGGGTGCGATCACCCTGGCCGACCTGTTCGACAATTCGGGCCAGGCCGGTGGCGTGATCATCGGCAGCGGCGCGCCTGCAGGCATGAGCGCCGTGCTCGACGCCGGGGCGGTGCAGCGCATCGCCCGCACCCACGGCCTGGACTGGGACAACCCGCAAGGCCTGCAACGCATTGTGGTCGCCAGCGCAGGCTCCGTCGCCGGCGCCGGGCCAATGGTCGAGGTGCTGACCTATTCGCGCAGCCTGACCGCCGGCGAGATCGTCCAGCCGTCCGATCTGGCCTTCGGCAAGGTGGCGAGCTTCGCCGTGCCGGCCGACGCGCCGCGCGATGCCGACGGCGTCATCGGCAAGGTGGTGCGGCGTCCCTTGCGCGCCGGCTCGGCCGTCGCCGCCCACGACCTCAGCAACCCGATCCTGGTCAAGCGCGACGATGTGGTCGAGGTGAGCTACCACACCGACGGCATCAGCCTGACGCTGCAGGGCAAGGCCATGGCCGACGCCGCCGCCGGCGAGCCGGTCGCCATCCAGAACATGGCCTCGAAAAAGATCATCCAGGCCGTGGTCAGCGGCGCCGATGAGGCTGTGGTCGGTCCCAAAGCCGAGACCCTCCGCGCCGCCGCCCACCAGACCGCCCCGCAATTCGCCGCCCTCCGCTGAAACAGTCCGTGAGCTTCGCCATGCGCCGCCCCCTGTTGATCCTGCTGCTGCTCGCCGCCGCTCCGCTGGCCGCCTGCACCAGCCTCAAGGACTCGGTCACGGACGCCGTCAGAGGTCCGCCGCTCACGCCAATGGGCCACCCGTCGGTGGCGCTGGAGAGCCGCGACACGCTCTCCATCGCCACCTCGGCGCGCGAGGCGGCGCCGCAACCCGCCTCGGCCAACTCGCTCTGGCGCAGCGGCGCACGCGCCTTCTTCAACGACCAGCGCGCCAGCCGGGTCGGCGACATTCTGACCGTGCTGATCAACATCGACGACAGCGCCAAGACCTCGAACGCCACCACCGCCACCCGGACCAGCGCCAACACCGCCGGCGTCACCAACCTGTTCGGGCTGGAGACCCTGATGACCAAGGTGCTGCCCAAGGGGTTCGACCCCGCCCAGGCGGTGCACACCAATTCCAGCCTTGTCGCCGGCGGCACCGGCGGGGTGACGCGCCAGGAACAGATCACGCTGACCATCGCCGCGGTGGTCACCAATGTGCTGCCGAACGGCAATCTGGAGATCGCCGGGCGCCAGGAGGTGAGAACCAACAACGACACCCGCGTGCTGACCGTCGCCGGCATCGTGCGGCCGGAGGACATCACCTCGACCAACACCATCCTGCACACCCAGATCGCCGAGGCGCGCATCGACTACGGCGGCCGCGGCGACGTCGAGGCGGTGCAGAAAACCTCCGGCGGCACCGCCCTGCTGCAACGGTTCTTCCCGTTCTAGCGACTCTGTGATCCGTTGAGCTCGCGCTTAAGGCTCGGCTTTGAGCTTCTATTCTTGGTGCTGTAGGATCGATTTCCGTTGGACAACGATAGCTCAGCGACGAAGATGCCTCGATCGCCAAGTCAAGAAACACGGGTTCCGCGAGTCATACCCCGCAAGGACCCTGATGCCTTTCGGCGGCGCGCGTTCGAACTCCGCGACAAAACAAAAGGTCGTATCGAAAGCGAATCTGCGGAGCTGATACGCGAAGATCGGCAACGGCGGTGAGCGAGCAATCGGTAAGCGCCGTTCCGCGCTTGCGTCCGTTCTTTTTGCCTCGCTTGCGGTTGTCATTGCCGCCTCATCCGTGAGGCCGCGCCGACCGCCCACGTCGCCGAACGCGCCGGCAATATCGTCTACACGGCTGGCAAGCTTGGTGAGGCGGCCGGGCGCCTAAAGCGCCCGCAAGCCGCCTACTGCATTGTCCACACCCAACGCGCCCAGCGCCGCGCGGACGATGCCGTCGGCGTCGAGGCCGGCCTGGGCGTACATGATCTCGGGCTTGTCGTGGTCCTGGTAGACGTCCGGCAGCACCAGGGTGCGGATCTTCAGACCTCGGTCCAGCGCGCCGCGCTCGGCCAAGAGGTGCAGCACAAAGGCGCCGAAACCGCCCATCGAGCCTTCTTCCAGGGTGATCAGGGCCTCGTGTTCGCGGGCCAGGCGCAGGATGAGGTCCTCGTCCAGCGGCTTGGCGAAGCGGGCGTCGGCGACGGTGGCCGGATAGCCGCGCGCCGCCAGCACGTCGGCCGCCTTCAGCGCCTCGGGCAGCCGGCTGCCGAAAGAGAGGATGGCGATGGCCGAGCCCTCGCGCAGGATACGGCCGCGGCCGATCTGCAGCGGTTCCGGGGCCTCGGGAATCTCGACGCCCGTCCCCTCGCCGCGCGGATAGCGGAAGGCGCTCGGCCGGTCGTCGATGGAGACGGCGGTGGCGATCATCGCCGCCAGTTCCGCCTCGTCGGCGGGGGCCATGACCACGAAGCCGGGAAGCTGGCCCAAGAAGCCAACGTCGAAGGACCCGGCATGGGTCGCCCCGTCGGCGCCGACCAGGCCGGCGCGGTCGATGGCGAAGCGCACCGGCAGACGCTGGATGCCGACGTCGTGCACCACCTGGTCGTAGCCGCGCTGCAGGAAGGTGGAATAGATCGCCGCGAACGGCTTCATCCCATCGGCGGCCAGTCCGGCGGCGAAGGTGACGGCGTGCTGCTCGGCGATGCCGACGTCGAACATGCGGTCGGGGAAGCGCTCGGCGAAGCGGTCGAGCCCGGTGCCCGAGGGCATGGCGGCGGTGACCGCGACGATCTTGTCGTCCTTCTCCGCCTCGCGGACCAGGGCGTCGGCGAAGACGCGGGTATATTGCGGCGCGCTGGCCGGGGCCTTGTTCTGCTTGCCGGTGATGACGTCGAACTTGACCACGCCGTGGTACTTGTCGGCCGCGGCCTCGGCCGGCGCATAGCCTTTGCCCTTTTGCGTCACCACGTGGACCAGGACGGGCTTGTCCTTGATATTGCGGACGTTCTTCAGGATCGGAACCAGGTGGTCGAGATTGTGACCGTCGATCGGGCCGACATAATAGAAGCCCAACTCCTCGAAGAAGGTGCCGCCGGTGGCCAAGCCGCGGGCATATTCCTCGGTCTTGCGCGCCATCTCCTTCAGCCGTTTGGGCAGCACGCCGGCCATGCGCCGGGCGAAGGAGCGGAACGAACGATAGGTCCCGCCGGAGACCTGCCGCGCCAGATAGGCGCTCATGCCGCCCACCGGAGGCGCGATCGACATGTCGTTGTCGTTCAGCACCACGATCAGCTGACCGGTGGTGTCGGCGGCGTTGTTCATCGCCTCATAGGCCATGCCGGCCGAGAGCGCCCCGTCGCCGATGACCGCGACCACCTTGTGGTCGGCGCCGCGGCGGTCGCGCGCCACGGCGAAACCCAGGCCGGCGGAGATCGAGGTGGCGGCATGGGCCGCGCCGAACGGGTCGTAGATGCTCTCGGTGCGCTTGGTGAAGCCGGAAAGGCCGCCGCCCTGGCGCAGCGTGCGGATGCGATCGCGGCGGCCGGTGAGGATCTTGTGCGGATAGGCCTGGTGGCCGACGTCCCAGATCAGGATGTCGTTCGGTGTATCGAACACATGGTGCAGGGCGACGGTCAGCTCGACCACGCCCAGGCCAGCGCCCAGATGGCCGCCGGTCTGCGAGACCGCGTCGATGGTCTCAGCCCGCAATTCGTCGGCGAGTTGTCTGAGCTGGGGAACGGTAAACCCACGCGTGTCCGCCGGGGTCTGAACGGAATCGAGGAGTGGTGTCTTTGGGGCCATGGCGGAGAAGTAACTCACGCTGGTCTTGAAGGAAATCAGTGACGGCGCTCTAACACGAAATCAACGCTGTCCCGCAGTGTTTTAGCCCGTTCTCCGAACATCTCCAGGTGCGAGCGCGCCTGATCGGCCAGCAGGGCCACCCTTTCCCTGGCCTGATCGGCGCCCAGCAGGGTCACATAGTTGACCTTGCCGCGAGCGACGTCCTTGGAGCCGGCGGTCTTGCCGAGCAGGTCCTGGTCGCCCTCGACGTCGAGCAGATCGTCGACGATCTGATAGGCGAGGCCCAGGTCCTGGGCGAAGCCCATCAGCCCCTGGCGCTCGGCCTCGGCGGGCCTGGCCATCACCAGCGGCAGTTCGAAGGCGCAGGCGATCAGCGCCCCGGTTTTCAGCCGCTGCATGCGCGCCACCGCGCCCAGGTCGTCGCCGACGCCGAGCAGATCGATCATCTGGCCGCCCGCCATACCCTTGGCGCCGGAGGCCGCGGCGAGTTTGCGCACCAGCTCGGCGCGCACATTGCCGTCCGAGTGGGTGTCGGGGTGGGCGAGAATCTCGAAGGCCGCCGTCTGCAGCGCGTCGCCAGCCAGCACCGCGGTCGCCTCGTCATAGGCCTTGTGCAGGGTCGGCCGGCCGCGGCGCAGGTCGTCGTTGTCCATCGAGGGCAGGTCGTCGTGCACCAGGCTGTAGGCGTGGATGCATTCCAGCGCACAGGCGCAACGCAGCACCGGCCGCTCCTCAAGATCGAACATCCTGGCGGTTTCCAGCGCGAAGAAAGGTCGCAGGCGCTTGCCGGGCCCCAGCGCGGCATAGCGCATGGCCTCGGTCAGCCGCTGTTCGAGCCCGTCGGCGCGGGGCAGAAGCGCGTCCAGCGCCACCGTGACCAGGTCGGCGGCCTCGGCCAGCCTCTGGGCGAGCGCATCGCTCACGGAGCTTTACGAGAACTCGGCCGGCTCGGCGCCCACGGACCCTTGCGGCCCGACGACGATCTTCTCGACCCGGAGCCGGGCGGCCTCGAGCCGCTTTTCGCAGTGCGCCTTCAGGGCCGCGCCGCGCTCGTACATCTCGATCGAGCGTTCCAGAGGCGCCTGGCCGGACTCAAGCTCGGCGACGATCTTCTCAAGCTCGCCCAGCGCCTGTTCGAACGACAGGCCGGCGATATCGCGCGCTTCCGTTTGGGTATCCGACATGAGGCGTCCCGGGCCGAGGTTGGTTGCAAACTCTAGGCTGGGGTCCGCGGCTGGGCAACGCGCGCGCAGCGGTTTATTCGAACCCGCGCAGACGAGTCGGGCGCGCGTTCGGAGACCATAGCCGTTGGACGAAACCGTACCCCCGAGAGAGATCCCGGTCCTGACCGAGATCGAGGCCGCCGAACTCGCCTCGCCGGAGACCGCGGCCAGCGACGCCGAGCAGGTCAGTTCAGAAGCCGAGTACGAACGCTTCATCTGGGCCAATCTGAAGCGCAACTATGCCGCCAACTATCTGCACGGCATGCTGGGCATGACCGGCTTCCGGCTGGTCAACGCGCCGACCTTCGTGCCGGCCTATCTCTACATCCTGGCCTCGCACAGTCTTGGCTTCCTGCCCGGCTGGCTGCGCATGCTCGCCAGCCCCAACGCCATCGTCGGGCTTGGCCTGTCGCTGCAGCAGGTCGGCCAGGTGGTGTCGCCGATCATCGGCGCCTCGCAGATCGAGCATCGCAAGCGCGTCCTGCCCGCCTCGATCCTGATGGGCACCCTGATGCGGGTGCAGATCCTGGGCATGGCCTTCGCCGGCTGGTTCTTCTCCGGCGCACCGCTTTTGGCCGCCATTCTCTTCTTCCTGTTGATGCTCGGTCTCTTCTCCGGCGCCCAGCGGGTGGCCTTCCAGCTGGTGCTGGGCAAGGTGATCCCGTTCTCGCGGCGCGGGCGGCTGCAGGCCTGGCGCAACTTCACCGGCGGGATCATCGCCGCGGGGCTCACCTATGCCGCCGGTCGCTACATCATCGGCGGCGGCCCGATCTCCGTTCCGGCGCATTTCCTGGGCCTCAGCGTGTTCAAGAACGGCTATTCGACCACCTTCTTCCTGGCCTTCGTCCTGACCAGCCTGGGCCTGACCGCCTTCCAGCTCTTGATCCGCGAGCCGGACCCGCCGCGGGTGCGGCCGCGCATGAAGGTGGGCGAGCGCCTGCGCGGCCTGCCGGCCCTGCTGCGCTCTGACCGCGGCTTCGCCTTCTTCATGCTGGCCCAGACCTGCGCCGTGGCCGGGCGCATCGCCGCGCCCTTCTACATCCTCTATGCCGGCGCGACCCTGCACTCGCTGAGCGGCGCGACGCTGGGCATTTTCGGCCTGGCCAATCTGGGCGCCGACACCGCCTCGAACCTGCTCTGGGGCTATCTGGGCGACAGGTCGGGCTTTCGCTCCAGCTTCCTGATCGCACTGCTGTTCTGGATCGGCGGCACGGTGATCCTGATCTTCAGCCACACCATGCCGGTCTTCTTCATCGCCTTCGCCTGCCTGGGGGCGGCCAGTTCCGGCTATCAGATGAGCTCGCAGACCATGGTGCTGGAATTCGGCCTGCGCGAGGACATGGCCATGCGCCTGGCCTTCTCCTCGACCGCCGAGGGCGTCATGTCCTCGCTCGGCCCCCTGGTCGGCGGCCTGATCGCCGCGGCGTTCGGCTATCTGATGGTCTTCTACACCTCGATCGCCTTCGAGGTTCTGGCCCTGGCCATCGTGGTCTTCGTGGTCGAGGAGCCCAGGAAGCGGCGGATGCTCGGCTTCGACGCCGCACCGCCCGCCGCAGGTTAGCCAGCTTTCTCTTACCGTCATCGCCCGGCTTGTCCGGGCGACCCATGAACACGGGAGAAGCCGACGAATGGATGGCGCCTCAGATGATGGCGGCGCCGGTGAGTTTGGCTCGAGTCTTGCGGCGCGGGCGCTCGGGAATTGCTGTGCCCATCGCCTCTCGGCCAACAGCGAGCGACACACCCAACGCCTTCAACACGTTCAACAGGCTCGATAAGGTCGGATCACCCTTGGCGCTCAGCGCCACATAGAGCGCCTGGCGACTTAGACCCGTCTCGCGCGCGAGTTCGGACATACCACGCGCGCGCGCAATCACGCCGATGGCGTCAGCGATCTCCGCAGAGTCGCCACTGGCGAACGCGTCGTTTAGGTAGGCGTGCGCGGCTTCTGGCGTGTCGACATATTCGGCAGGGTCGAACGGTCGGGTTTCAAGCTTGGTCATTCGTCTACTTGTCACGCAGACCATGCAGCCAAGCGCTGAACGTCGCGGATTGTTCAAGTTTGAACATCACCGATACTGTCGCATATAAGCGACAATTGGGCAAGACGGGAGGGGGCGTTCAGCTCGATGTGCGGCCGGAATGATCTCGAACACGATCAGCAGCACAGGCCGAATAATGATGCGAACGCGCGCCCCTACCGCGAGAACCCCGCCTCGGCGAAGTCGACCATGCGGCGGATCAGGGTCTCGGCGTCGTCCTCGCGGGTGAGGCCTTCGGAGAGGGTGTGCAGGCGGTCGAGCTCGGCGAAGCGGTTGTTGTGGATCATGCCCAGCACGAAGTGCAGCCGCCAATAGACCTCTTCCGGGGCCAGATCGGGCCGCGCGGCCAGGAGCGCATCGGCGAAGCGGCGCAGGTGCGAGACATCGGTACGCAGCGCCTCGCGCATGGCCTCGGTCCCCTCCCCGCGCGCGCGGATCAGGAATTGCACCGCGATCCGCCGGTCGCCGTTGGGGTCGTGCCAGCGCACGGGCGGGGCGATCAGCGCCTCCAGTATCTCGCGCACCGGCGGGTGGCCCTTATGACGGTCGGCAGCCTCGTGCAGCATCCGCGCCCGGGCCCGGTTCAGCTCCGCCGTGCGCGTGCGGAAGATATCGAACAGCAACGCGTCCTTGGAGCCGAAATGATAGTTGACCGAGGCCAGATTGACCCCGGCTTCGGCGGTGATGTCGCGCACCGAGACCTTCTGGAAGCCGTGCACGGCGAACAGGCGCTCGGCGGCGGCGAACACCAGCCCTTTGGTCAGGGCGTGGGTCTCGGGGACCGGCTCGGTGACGGCGGCGTCGGTCAAGGGGTTGCCAGCTGGCGCACCGCGGCTAGCCGCGCACCAGCTCGCGCATCGCCTTGTCGAGGCCTTCGATGGTCAGCGGGAACATGCGGTCGGCGGTCAGCTGGCGCATCACCTCGATCGAGGGGGTGTAGTCCCAGTGGCGCTCGCCGACCGGGTTGAGCCAGACGACGCTTTCATAGAACTGCGTCACCCGATCGACCCAGATGGCCCCCGGCTCTTCGTTCCAATGCTCCACCGAGCCGCCCGGATAGGTGATTTCGTAGGGGCTCATGGTGGCGTCGCCGACGAAGATCACCTTGTAGTCGTGGCCATACTTGTTGAGCACGTCCCAGGTCGGGATTTTCTCGACGTTGCGGCGGCGGTTGTCCTTCCACACGGTCTCGTAGAGGCAGTTGTGGAAATAGAAGAATTCCATGGTCTTGAACTCGGTCTTCGCCGCCGAGAACAGCTCCTCGCAGAGCTTGATGTGGCTATCCATCGAGCCGCCGATGTCGAAGAAGATCAGTACCTTGATGGTGTTGCGGCGCTCGGGCTGCATGACCAGGTCGAGATAGCCCTTGTTGGCCGTCTCCTTGATCGTGGTCTTGATGTCCAGTTCGTCCGGCTGGCCCTGGCGGGCGAACTTGCGCAGACGCCTGAGCGCCACCTTGATGTTGCGGGTGCCGAGTTCGACCGAATCGTCGAGGTTCTTGTACTCGCGCTTGTCCCAGACCTTGATCGCCTTGCCGTGGCGGCCCTTGTCCTGGCCGATGCGGATGCCTTCGGGATGGTAGCCGTTGGCGCCGAACGGGGAGCTGCCGTCCTTGCCGCGCCGGCCCTTCTTGCCGTCCTCGTCGCCGTCCTCGCCGCGTTCCTTGGCTTCGCGCATGCGCTCGGCCATCATTTCCATCAGCTTTTCGAAGCCGCCCATCTCCTCGATCATCTTGCGGTCTTCGTCTGACAGGAACTTGTCGGAGAGTGCTTTCAGCCACTCGGCCTGCACGTCCGTCGGCATGCCGACGGAGACCTTCTCCAGGCCCTTGAACACATGGCCGAAGACCTGGTCGAAGCGGTCGAGATGCTTTTCGTCCTTCACCAACGCCGCGCGCGACAGGTAGTAAAAATCGTCGACCGACTTGTCGATCACGTCCCGGTCGAGCGCCTCCATGAGCATGAGGTACTCTTTCAGCGTCACCGGCACCTTGGCCTGACGCAGCTCCGAGAAGAAATTCATGAACATGATGGGGCCTGCAAAGAGTCGAACGGCTGTTTGGATGAAGATGATGGCGCGGGCGCCTGCTGTCCAGACTTCTTAGCGCCGCAAGGCAGTCCCGGATCCGGCCGGGCCAGAATGAATTCAAGATCGCGCGAGTCGCCCACGGAGAACTCATACTCGCCGACCTTTGAGAATCCGTAACGCCCGTAGAGCCGTTGCGCGCCCAGGTTTTCCGACCAGCAGCCGATCCAGAGGCGCCGACCGGGGCGCTCAAGCCAGGCCAGCGCGGTTTCGAGCAGTCGCACGCCCAGGCCGCCGCCTTGCGTCTCCCGGCGGACGTAGAGCCGCTGAAGTTCGCCGCAATCCGGTGTGACGTCGGGGTGTTTGATCAGGCATCGGCCGGCCTCGGCATAGCCGACTGCGCGGCCATCGGCCTCGGCGATCCAGAGCGCGAACGCCGGGTCCTGGGCCATCTCGGCGTAGTGCGCCGGCGAATGCGCGGCATCGAGAAAACCGGCCAGATCCTGCGGTGGATAGAGGTGGCCGAACGTCTCGGCGAAGGTCTCCCGCCCGACGACCGCCAGGGCCGCGGCGTCGCCGGCGGTCGCGCGGCGGATGCTGACCTCTCTCGCGGAAACGATGCGCAATCCTCCTGGTTCGGTCTAGACTGCGCCGCGATGGCCACCGCCCTCTATACCCACCCTGACATGCTGGATCACGAGCCGGGCCGCAACCACAAGGAGCGGCCCGAGCGGCTGAAGGCGGTGTTAGGGGCGCTGAAGGACGCCAGCGGCCTGGACCTGGAGCCCCGCGCCGCGCCGCTGGTCACCCGCGCCGAACTGGACAGCGTGCACGATCCGGCCTTCGTCGAGGCGCTGTTCGCCGCGTCGCCTGCCGAAGGCCGCCTGAAGCTGGACGCGGACACCGTGATGTCGCCGGGCAGCCTGACCGCGGCGCGTCGGGCCGCCGGCGCGGTGGTCGATGCGGTGCGCTCGGTGGCCCGCGGCGATATCGACCGCGCCTTCTGCGCCGTTCGTCCGCCAGGCCACCACGCCGAGCCTGACGGGGTCATGGGTTTCTGCCTGTTCTCCAATGTGGCCATCGCCGCGCGCACGGCCCAGGCGGAAGGGTTTGAGCGCGTGGCGATCGTCGATTTCGACGTCCACCACGGCAACGGCAGCCAGGCCGTTGCGGAGACCGACCCCAACCTGTTCTTCGCCTCCATCCACCAGGCGCCCAACTGGCCGGGCAGCGGCGATCCGTCGGAGACCGGCCTGGGAAATGTGGTCAATCGCACCGTCGCGCCTTACGCCGCGCGCGAACGTTGGCGGGCGGTGTTCGAGGGTCTGATGGCGCCGCTCGACGCCTTCGCGCCCGACCTGATCCTGATCTCCGCCGGCTTCGACGCCCACGCCCGCGATCCCCTGGCCGAACAGATGCTGGAAGCTGAGGACTATGCCTGGGCGACGCGGGCGATCATGGCGGTGGCGCGGGCGCGCTCGGGCGGGCGTATTGTTTCCTCACTCGAGGGCGGCTACGACCTCGAAGCGCTGGGCCAATCGGCTCTGGCGCACGTGCGGGCGCTTGAGGAGGGATGACGGGCGACGGGCTATCGCCTGGTCAGGCGGCGCAACCGGCGTCTTTGGGGGGCATGACGAAAGGCGCGAAGCAAGCGGGGGCCATCGTGCTGGCCCGCCACGGCGAGCCGGCCCTCTCGCGCAAGGCGCGCATGAACGCGGCCGACTACGCAGCGTGGTGGGCCACTTATGAAGAGACCGGCCTGCTGCCCGGCCAGATCGCGCCTGCCGGCCTGATCGCTCACGCCGAAAGGGCCGGGGCGATCTTTTCCTCCACCCGGCTGCGCTCGATCGAGACCGCGCGCCTGGTCGCCGGCGAGCGTGAGGTCGAAGCCCATCCGGACCTGATCGAGGCACCGCTGCCGCCGCCGCACTGGCCGCACTGGATCCGCTTCAAGCCGCGCATCTGGGGCTTCATCGCGCGGTTCTGGTGGTGGTGGTTCAACCATCACGACGGCCAGGAGACCCGCGCCGACGCCCAGAAGCGCGCCGACCTGATGGCGGAACGGCTGATCGAGCGGGCCGAGGCCGGCGACAACGTGCTGGTCATCGCCCACGGCTTTTTCAACACCATGGTCCGCCTGGCCCTGCAGCGCCGCGGCTGGAAGCTGGTGGAGAACCAGGGCTTCAAATACTGGTCCTTCGCGCACTTGGCGCGGGCCTGAGGTCCCAACGGCGCGACCTTGCCGGAACCGCGCCGACCAGTCCGCGTTCCGGGCTCGCCCATGACCCGCCTGATCATCCGCCACGAGACCCGCTACGACTATGATAGTCCGGTCCGGTTCGGCCCGCACCGGCTGCTGATCCGACCGCGGGACAGCCACGCCATGCGGCTGGAGGATGCGTCGCTGGAGCTGTCGCCGCCGGGGAAGACCCGCTGGATGTACGACGCCATGGGCAATTGCATCTGCTGGTTCACCCCCGCCGGCGAGGCGACCCAACTTCGCATTGTCAGTCACCTGACCATCGACCGGTTTCCCTCGCCGCTGGCCCCGATCGCGCCGGACGACCCGAAAAGCGTCTTTCCGCTGGTCTATGGCGAGGTCGACCGCGCGGTGCTGTCACCGTTCATGGCCCCAGCGACCACCGACCCGACAGATCAGGTGCTAAGCTGGCTGCGCACCCACCTCCGCGCGCCGGACGAACGGGTGCTGGACGTACTCAGCCGCATCAACACCGCCATCCATGACGACTTCGCATACGGCGTCCGCGACCAGGAGGGCGCCCAGACCCCAGTGGAGACGCTCGAACGGCGGGCCGGCGCCTGCCGCGACTTCGCCTGGCTGATGGTCGAAGCCGTCCGGCGGCTGGGGTGCGCGGCGGTGTTCGTCACCGGCTACCTCTATTCGCCCAACGCCGCCTGGCGCGGCGCGGGCGCCACCCACGCCTGGTGCGAAGCCTTTCTGCCCGGCCTGGGCTGGATCGAATTCGACCCCACCAACGGCCTGGTGGAGTCGCCCGACCTGATCCGGGTCGGCGCCACCCGCACGCCGGCGGAAGCCGCGCCGGTCGCCGGCAGTCTTGTCGGCGATCCGGGGAACTCAAGGCTGTCGGTATCGGTTGATGTTCACCTGGCGGAGCGCGCGGCGGCCTGACCGCCCGTGTGGACTCCGCAAAGACGTACGGGAGGACGTCATGGGCTTTGAACATCAACAACCGTCGGTCAACTTGGGCTTCTGCCGGCCCGCGCCGCAACAGCAGCAGGTCGGCGTCCGGCTGAACCCCAACGAGAAGACGTCGGGACCGCCGACCCCGAAGCGGCTACCCGAACAGCGGCGGTTCTAGCGGCTGGGCGCGGTCGGAATCGGCCGCGCGCCCGACGGCAACGGCGCGGCCGGGTCGCGGATGAAGCTTTCGATGTCGCGATAGACGCTGGGCGCCTGTTGGTCGACGATCAGCAAGTGCCAGCCGTCGGGATAGAAGGCCGAACGCGCTGCTGGGCTCAGGCGCTTGGCCGCATCCAGATGTGACGGCACCGGGATGATCTCGTCGTGGGCGCCGGCCAGGTAGAGGACCGGGGCCTGGACCTGGCCGACCGACCGGCTGGCCCGGTCCATCATGGCGACCAGGCCGTAGAGGGCGTCGGCCCGCGCCCCCCACAGCTCCAGCGGGTCGCGGCCCATCGCCCGAAGCTCGTCGATATTGTCGGAAGGGTGGATTTTCTCGGTCAGGAAGTCGGGCGGATCGATCACCAGCGGGCCGTCGACATGGGCGACCAGCCAGAGCGCGGTCGAATAGGGCAGCGGCTGGGTCGACCACCCCCAGACGCCGGGCGAGATCAGCACCAGCCGGTCGGCGGCCGGCGGCCGCGCCGAGGCGAA
Source organism: Caulobacteraceae bacterium (assembly GCA_041691315.1). Classification (GTDB taxonomy): domain Bacteria; phylum Pseudomonadota; class Alphaproteobacteria; order Caulobacterales; family Caulobacteraceae; genus Poindextera. The sequence goes on from JBEPUW010000009.1 coordinate 15,763, forward strand.
GGCCTCGATCGCCACCGAGCCGCCCATGCTCTCGCCGGCGACCACGATGACGGCGCCGGGATAGCGCTGGCGGGCCAGAGCGACAAAGGTGCGCAGGTCCTCGGTCATCAGATGGTCGCCGCCCCAGACCCCGCGCTGCGGTGAGCGGCCGAAGCCGCGCTGGTCGTAGGCCAGGGTGGCGATGCCGTCCTTGGCCCAGTATGGCCCGGCCAGATGAAAGGCGTTGGCGTAGTCGTTCATCCCATGCACGCCGACGATTACCGCCCACGGCTGGTCGTCCGCCGGCGTCCACTGCTGCATCCCCAGCCGCGCGCCGTCGAAGCTGATGAATGCGTCAGTTTCCAGATGCGGCCCCACAAACGCCGCCGGCGGCGTCCACGCCTGCTGCACGACGGGTGCGCAGGCGGCGAGGGAGAACGCGGCGAGGCAAAGAGCGAGTCGTCGAAGCATCAGACTTTTTTAACCGTCATCGCCCGGCTTGTCCGGGCGACCCATGAACACTCACGTTCGACGGCGATCATGGGTGGCCCGAACAAGTCGGGCCATGACGATAAAGATCTACCCTCCCCGTTTGATCGTCTCCCGAGCGACCACCAGCTGCTGGATCTGGCTGGTGCCTTCGTAGATGCGGAAGATGCGCACGTCGCGGTACAACCGCTCGATGCCGTAGTCGGCGACATAGCCGGCGCCGCCGAAGATCTGCACCGCCCGGTCGGCGACGCGGCCGACCATTTCGGAGGCGAACAGCTTCGATGCCGCCGCCTCCAGGGTGACGCTTTCGCCGGCGTCGCGCTTGCGGGCGGTCTCCAGCACCAGCGCCCTTGCGGCCATGGCTTCGGTCTTGGAATCCGCGATCATCGCCTGGATCAGCTGGAAGCCGGCCAAGGCCTGGCCGAACTGCTTGCGCTCACTGGCATAGGCCACGCAGTCGACCAGCAGCCGCTCGGCCACTCCGACGCAGACGGCGGCGATGTGCAGCCGGCCGCGATCCAGCACCTGCATGGCGACCTTGAAGCCCTCGCCCTCCTCGCCGAGCCGGTTCTCCACCGGCACCCGGACGCCCTCGAAGACGACGTCGCAGATGTGGGCGCCCTGCTGGCCCATCTTCTTTTCCGGCTTGCCGACGCTTAGCCCCGGCAGGTCGCGCGGCACCAGGAAGGCGGTGACGCCGCCGGCGCCCTTCTTTTCCGGGTCGGTGCGGGTCATCACCGTGAACAGGCCCGCCTTGTTGGCGTTGGTGATGTAGCGCTTGGCGCCGTCCAGCACATAGACTTCGCCGTCGCGGCGCGCCCGGGTCTGCACCGCGGCCGAATCGGAGCCGGCCTCGGGCTCGGTGAGCGCGAACGACGTGATCAGCTCGCCCGAGGCGATCTTCGGCAGCCACCTGGCCTTCTGCTCGGGCGTGCCGAACATGACCAGACCCTGGCTGCCGATGCCGACATTGGTGCCGAAGGCCGAGCGGAAGGCCGGCGAGGTGCGGCCAAGCTCGATGGCCACCCCGCACTCGTCCTCCATGGAGAGGTCGAGGCCGCCGTATTCCTCGGGGATCGACAGGCCGTAGAGGCCCAAGGCTCGCATCTCGGCGATGATCTCGTCGGGAATGGCGTCGTCCTCGGCGACCTTGGCCTCGAGTGGCCGCAGGCGCTCGGAGACGAACCGGCGCACGGCCTCGATCAGCTGAATGCGGGTATCGACGTCGAGGGCCATGGTGTTTTTCCCGTCTCTTGCGGCTATGCAACGCCCGCGCAGTCTTAAGGCGCGGGCCGGAAGGGAGCAAACATGGCCGACGGCGACGACTCCAGTGCGATCTGGCAGGGCAAGCCGATCACGCAAGGCGAATGGGCCGGGTGGAGCGCCTATAGCGGCGATCCGTTCGAGGACCTGACCGGGCCCTTCTATTGCCGCACCGACGAGGGCGGCCAGATGGTCTGCGCCTTCCGCGCCGAACGACGGCACATGAACGGCAGCGGCAACATGCACGGCGGCTGTCTTTTGACCTTCGCCGACTATGCCATCTTCATGGTCGGCCGCGAGGCGCTATCGGGAACGGGCTCGGTGACCGCATCGATGAACGCCGAGTTCGTCGACGGCTCGCAGGAAGGCGACCTGATCGAGGCGCGCGGCGAGGTGGTCAGGGCCGGCGGCTCGATGGTCTTCCTGCGCGGCCTGGTCACCACCGGCGGCCGGCCGCTGCTCAACTTCTCGGCCATCATCAAGAAGGTACGGCGGAAGGCTTGAGGCCCCGATGACCGTTCCGCTCTCCGTCCTCGATCTGTCGCCGGTGTCCATGGATGGCGGCACGCAGGCGCAAGGCGTGCGCAACACCATCGAGGTGGCCAAGGCGGCCGAGCGGCTGGGCTACAAGCGCTTCTGGGTGGCCGAGCACCATTCGATCGAGCACCTGTCCAGCGCCTCGCCCGAGGTGCTGATCGCCGCCATGACCCAGGTCACCAGCCGCATCCGGCTGGGCTCCGGCGGGGTGATGCTGCCCAACTATTCGCCGCTGAAGGTGGCCGAGGTGTTCATGCAGTTGGAGGCGCTGGCGCCCGGGCGGATCGATCTGGGCCTCGGCCGGGCGCTGGGCGCCGACGCTATGACCGGGCGGGCGTTGGGCTCGCGCTCGTCGGAGGTCTTCCCGCAGTTCTTCTCGCTGCTCAGCGCCTGGCTTCTGGATTCCAGCGGCGTCGAGCCGTTTCCGATGGAAAGCGCCTTTGCGGCGGTGAAGGCCAGCCCGCGCGGACCGTCGCATCCGGACCTCTTCCTGCTCTGCTCATCGCTGGACTCGGCGCGGTTCGCCGGCATGGTCGGGGTGGGCATGGTGTTCGCCGAGTTCATCGCCCGCAACGACGGGGCGCCGGCGGTAGCGGCCTATCGCGAGACGTTCCAGCCTTCGGTCTATCGCGCCGAGCCGATGGCCGGCATCGCCACCATCGCGCTCGCCGCCGACACGGTCGAAGAGGCCGAGCGGCTGGCGGCCATGGTTCCGCGCCGCCCGCCGGCGCCTGGCGGGGAGGCCGGCGAGCGCTTCGTGCGCCGCATCCGCGGCGACGGCCCGCTGGTCCGCGCCTACCTCGACGCCAAGATCAGTCATACCGGGGCGGATGAACTCTTTGTCATGAGCGCCGGCCCAACCCTCGAAACCCGCATCCGCTCGCTGGAGTTGATCGCCGAAAAACCCTGACGACGCCTGGGCTTACGCGTTTTGAGCCGTGCACGGAGCGGTCGAAAAGCCCCGCGGCGCCTTACCGGGATTTAACTTGGTTTCCCCGACGGCGAAGATCAGACCCGGCTTGGCCTTGATTGGCCACGCCCGGGGAGGGCGAGTCCTCGTGTCGCTTGCACTCGCAACGCTCATCTACGAATGGCGCCGCTATCTGGCGGCGGTGGTGGCGCTGGCCTTTTCAGGCCTGCTGGTGCTTGGCACGACCGGCCTCTTCACCGGCATCGTCCACTCGGTGCTGGCGACCACCGAGCGCAGCCGCGCCGACATCTTCATCCTGACCTACAGCTCCCCGCAGCTGATCGATACCGGCGGCAACGGCCTGCCCCAGCGCATCCGGCCGATGATCTACCTCAATCCGGACGTCGTCGACGTCGAGAGCATGGAGGGCAACGGCGCGCCGTGGGTGAACGTGCCCGCCCCCGGCCAGAAGCAGATCCAGACCTTCGTGCAGACCTGGGCCATCGATACGACGCCGGGCGCGCTGACACTGCCGATCGACTACCCGGACGCCACGCGGCTGGCGCTCTCGGAGCCCGGCGCGGTGGCGGTGGATGAGACCGACATGAAACGCCTCGGCGTCAGGCTGGGCGACACCATCTCGCTGGACGGCCACACCGCCCGGCTGGGCGCGATCCTGCACAACTACCAGGGCGTCACCCAGCCGTCGGCGATCATGTCGAAGGAGACCTATCGCCTGCTCGGCATGGCCAAGGACGACAACGGCAAGACCGGGCCCCTGATGGTCAAGATCCGCGACCCGAAGCGCGCCGACCAAGTGGCGGCGGCGCTGAACGCGGTCTCCAACAAGGCCTATGTGGCGCTGACCACCGCGCAGCTGAACAAGAACGACGAGGCGGCGCTGCTTTCCGAGCAGATCATCGGCGTGCTCCTGGTCTTCTTCATCGTACTGGCCATCGGCATCGGCATCGGCATCACCTCGCAGACCCTGCGCGGGGCCATCCTCTCCAACATCCGCGAATTCGCCAGCCTGCGGGCGCTCGGCATTTCCATGTGGTCGCTGCGGCTGATCGTGATGGAGCTTTCGTTCTGGGTCGGGGTCGCCGGCCTGGTGGCCACCGGCGTGCTGACCTGGCTGGTTTCGCGGGCGTCCGGCGCCGTCGGCCTGCCGCTGGTCATCCGAGCCCAGCCGGCGGCCATGGTCTTCGCTCTCTTGATGGTGCTGGCGGTGATCTCCGGCGCCATGGCCATGGGCATTCTGAAGAAGAGCCAACCAGCGGACCTGCTGCGATGAACGCCTCCCTTGTCCCCCACCCCAGCGCGGTCTCGGCCAGGAGCCTGGTCAAGCGCTTCAAGTCCGGGCGCAACGTCGTCGAGATCCTGCGCGGCGTCGATTTCGACGCCACGCACGGCGAGGTGACCATGGTCATGGGCCCGTCGGGCTCGGGCAAGTCGACCCTGATCGCCGCGCTCTCCGGCCTGCTGCGTCCGGACGACGGCGAAGTCACCGCCCTTGGCCAGGATCTCTGGAGCCGCCGGGCTGGGCGCATCGACCGCTTCCGGCTGGATAACTGCGGCTTCGTCTTCCAGGGCTTCAACCTGTTCCCGGCGCTCACCGCCCTGCAGCAGGTGACCACCGTGTTGAAATACAAGGGCGTCGCCAAACGCCAGGCGCGCGAGATGGGCATGGCCGCCCTGGCCGAGGTCGGGCTGGAGTCCCGCGCCCACCAGCGCCCGGCGGCGCTATCCGGCGGCGAAAAGCAGCGCGTCGCCATCGCGCGGGCGCTGGCCAAGCGGCCGCAGCTGTTGTTCGCCGACGAACCCACCTCGTCACTGGACGGCGAGAACGGCCAGGTCGTCACCCAGCTCCTGCAGCGCGCCGCCAAGGAGCACGGGGCGGCGGTGATCTGCGTCACCCACGACCCCCGGCTCGAAGCCTTCGCCGACCGCATCGTCCACCTTGAAGACGGCCGCATCCTCGATGATCGACGCCACACCGCGGCGGTCCACAGTCCAGTTCTTGTCGGAGCCTGAAGCCATGCCCGCCCTTGTTCGCCGCCCGCTCTTCTGGCTCGCCGTGCTCGGCCTGATCACAGCCACGGGCCTCGGTCTGGTGATGATGAAGTCCGCCAGGATGCATGGCCTGGGTCTGAGCTCGGCCCAGGCCGCGGTCTCGACGCCGTCGCCGTTCGTGGCGGTGGCCGAGGGCAAGGCCGACATCGAGGGCGGGGTGATTTCGGTCGCGGCCAGAACCTCTGGCATCGTCAGCGCCGTCTATGTCCAGGAGGGCGACAGTGTGGTTAAGGGCCAGATCCTCGCCCGCCAAGAGGACGATGCGCCGAGGCTGGCCGCCCAGACCGCCGAGGCGGACTTAGCCCAGGCCCAGGCCCAGATCGGCCAGACGCGGGTGCAGTTGCAGACGGCGCGGCGCGAATACGACCGCGTCGAGCCACTGGCCGCCTCCAAGATCGTCGCCACCCAAGAGGTCGACAAGGCGCACGACGCCATCCTGACCGCCAATGCCCTGCTCGGCGTCCAGCGCGCCGCGGTTGGCGGGGCCGCCGCCAAGCTCGCCCAGGCCCGCTATGGCCTGGAACAGACCCTGATCCGCGCGCCGGCCGATGGCCGCATCGTGCGCCGCTATGCCAATCCGGGTTACGGCGCCTCGACCCTGAACGTCACCCCGATGTTCGATCTTGAGCCCGCCCGCCAGCACATCGTCCGCGCCGAGGTCACCGAGGGCGCTATCGCCGCGGTCAGTATCGGCCAGACGGTGCGGCTGGCGGCCGAGGGCGACCCCTCGAAATACTATCTCGGCACGGTGCTGCGCCGCGCCGCCGTCTTCGGGGCTCGCAAGCTGCAGTCGGACGACCCCTCCGAACGCGCCGACGACCGCGTCGTCGAGGTAGTGGTCAGCGCCGACCGCGCCCCCTTCCTGGTCGGCCAAAGGGTGCTGGCCAAGTTCATGAAGGGCGCTTGAAATTGGGGAGTGGGGAAAATTGGGGACACGTACGACTTGCTTCGTCTGCGCCAGTACCCGGAGCGAGTGGGAGTCGTACGTGTCCCCAATTTCCTCCCGCTCAGAAGTGCGGAATGCCGAAGGGCAGGCTCGGCAGCCTCGGTATCGAGGGACCGGGCTCGGCTGTAGCGCTCTGCCCTGCGGCGAGTTCGCAGTCCTTGGTCAGGGCCGGGTTACCGTAGGCCTGGCATGACCGCAGATAGCCCTGCACCTCGTCCTGGCGACCCTCCTGCCGCGCCACCGCGATCATCAGGGAGATGAACGGCTTCTGGTCGTTGTCGAAGCGCGCGACCCCCTCGCGGATGATCTGCATGGCCCGTTCGTTCTGCCCCGTGCGGTAGAGCATGCGCACGTGGTCGATATAGCCGTCCACCGTCTGATCGGGGCTCTGGCTGGCCTGAAAGAACAGACGGTCGGCGGCGGGCGCGTCGCCCATGTCGTCGGCCAGCCGCGCGGACTCGTTCAGCACCAGCGGCGCATCGGCGAACGCCGTCGCGTGCGCCCGTTCGAGCGCTGCCCTGGCGGCGGCGTAGTGGCCGTCGGCGCGGGCGCGCTTGGCCTCACCCACCGCCGCGACGACAAGCCTGCCTTGCGCGAATTCGCCGGTCCCGCGCACCGCGTTGAGCCAGCCCTGCTGCACGTCGCGCAGTGGCGCGCCTTGCGGATAGGCGTCGTTGGAATATTGCGCGATGCCGCGCTTGCGATCCTCCGGCGGGCGGTGCTGCGGCGGCGCATTGCCGCCGCCGCTGCTGGCGGCCGCGACGCCCAGCGCGATGCGGGCCGCCCCCTCCAGCAGGCCGGTGCGCATGTCGCCGGAATTCATGAACGACTGAAAGCTCGACGGGCTGATCACCTGGCTGAGCTGATGCTTCAGCTGGTCGTCCAGGTTGTTCACCGTGGCGTCGCGCTTCTGCTGGTCGGCCTGGATGATGTCGAAGACGTGAGCGGTGGCGGCGTCCGGCGAATAGGAAGCGGCCTGGGAGAGGTCGTAGCCGATACAATCGGCCTCGTCCTCCTGATCGCGGGTGTGGACCGGCTCGACCATGACGTTGGAGATGAAGTGAATCAGGTCGTTGGTCGCCCCGGCCTGGTTGACGACGTTGAGGGCCGCACCGGCCCGGCCGCCGATCGGCATGGCCTGGGCGACGGCGAACAACTGGCCAAGCCGGCTGGCCATCTGCGCGCGGCGCTGCTCGGTGTCGGGCTGATGGGCGAAGTGACCCAGCCGCACGTGGCCCAGCTCGTGGGCCAGCACGAAGGCCACCTCGTCGTCCGACTGGGCGTCGTCGAGCAGACCGAAGGCGACCACGATCGAACTGTCTGGCAGGGAATAGGCGTTGTAATAGTCGACCCCGAGGATGTGCACCTGAAGCGGCTGGCCCTTGGCATAGGGCCACTGGGCGTCGATGCCGGCGAGCAGTTGGGCGATCGCGGCCTCGGTCCGCGGCATGCGCAGCCGCGCCGTCTGGTATCGGCCGAGGTTCACCGCGTCGGAGGCGAGCGCCAGCGAACCGCCGCCGCCCGATTCGAACCGGCGACCCGCCACCTGCTTGATGAACGGCCCCCGGCTCCCCGATACGGAGAAGCCGCCGCCGCCCTGGGCGCGCGCCACGCCCGGCCAGTCCAGGGCGGTGAGCGCAGTGGTGGCGAGCGCGCCGAAGGTGATGCCTCTGCGCGTCGCCCTCATGGGTGTTTGCAGTCGGCCGCGCCGCCCAGCCCCATGTTGGTCGCAGCATAGGCGCTGCCGGAGTTGCGCGCGGCGGTCTGCACCGGGGTGCAGGCGGCGTTGACGCCGCTGGTCTGCACGTCGAGGCCGCGCAGGAAGATCACCTTGCCGCCCTGGCTGATGCCGACGCTGCCGCCGACGCCCATGGCCACGATTGGCGTCGGCGCCTTGAGGTCGCTGGCCTGGACCGTGCCGGTCGGCTGGCCCTTGTCGTCGAAGGTGTGCAGCTGTGGGCGCAGGTACTTCACCACCATGCCGGCGGCGTTGGCGAGGCCCGGGGCAAGCAGCAGGGCGATAAGCACGAGACTAGCTTTCAACATGGGCTGGCGCCTCCTTGGCGTTGTTTGACGGCGACTCGGTGGGTTTGTCGGCAGGTTCGGCCGCGGGCGCCGACCGGGGCGCCAGCAGTCTGTCCTCCTCGAACTTGAGGAAGGCCCCGAAGCGATGCGCGCGGTCCTGCAGCCAGCGCACCCAGGGCCGGTGCTCGATCGAGCCCAGGATGTCGGCGGGCAGGGTTTCGCGCGTGGCGTAGAACAGAAAGCCGAGCACGCAGGCATAGATGCCGATCCAGTTGATCGGCGCCCGGTGCAGCAGCGAGACGCCGAGCCAGGTCGCCGCCGCCACCACCGCGATCGAGGCGCCGAAGATCACCAGATAGAGCGGCCCGTAGATCACCGCGCGCAGGCGTGGCTCCATCCGCGTGGCGATCGCATGGTCGAGCAGGCTGTTGCGCGCCATGACGCCCATGATCCCGAAGAAGGCGAGCGCGGCGATGAGCATGCTTTTGAGAAGATCGGAATCAAACATCATGTTGCCGTTGCGCCGATAGTTGGCCCCATCTTCGACAAGATTGTCCAGAGCCATGGCGTGATAGTGCACACCCGGCGCCTGGCCTTGCACAGGCGATTCCACCCAATCGTTAGACGCCCGAAACTGGCCGCCGACCATCACCAGCCGCCCGGCCAGCACCCGCGCCAGGTCGCCGCTCTGCAGGCCAAGGCCCGCCACCATACGGTCGTAGCCGAGGGTCAGAGCATAGGGGCATTCCTGGCGCGCACCGGTGGCCGGGCCACGGAGCCCCGTCAGTTGTTCGCCCAGCCGGGTCAGAAAGCCGGACCCGGCCGCGCGGCAGGGTGCGGGGCGACCGGTGACCGCCTGGGTCATGGCCAGATAGTCCGGGTCGGGCCGCGAGCCCCAGACCACGTCCAGCGGCGCGTTGAAGGCGCCACTGACATCTGTCGGCGGGAATACCTTGCCGGCGATGGCCTGGGGCGCACGCGCCTTGAGCTGGGCGAAACCGGTAACGCCGCAGGCGTCGGCCTGGCGCAGGCACCAGGCGGCGTACATCGCCAGAGCCGGTGAGACGTCGAAGGCGTGGATGTCCAGTCGCGCGGTCTTGGCGGCGTCGAAGCCGTAGCCGACGACCAGCGGATAGGCCTGGTTGTTGACCAGGGCCGGCGCCAGCACCGCGACCGCGTCGAGACGCCGCTGCACGTCGGTGAAGATGTCCAGATCGGCCGGCGAAGGCTTGGCGAAGACGAACGGCGTGCCGCCCGCCGCCTCGATGCAGGCGATCTTGATCAGGGGATCGGTCTGGCATCCCCGCGCGCCCGACCAGACCTGCGCCTTGGTCGCCGCCGCCACGCCGGTCACGAAGCCGTCCAGCCCCTCATTCGGCCCGCCCTGGCCGGTGTAGACGAAGTCGGCATAGATGGCCGCCGGCGGCGCGCCGCCGACCTGCATCAGGTCGTCGAACATCTGCCATTGCTGGTCGTAGGTCGGCGGAAACCGGTTCCAGCCGTAGCCCTTCATCGCCTCCATCGAACTTTCGTCGAGGTAGACGACGCTGATCCGCCGCTGGCCCTTACGGTCGCTCCCGTAGTCGGCGGCGGTGATGCGCTGATAGACTCCGTCGGCCACCCGGTCGGACGCCGATTCGAGCCCGAAGAGGTTGAGCTTGGCCACCGCATAGGCGGACCCGGCCAACAGCAGGGCGACCAGCAGCGCCTTGAATATCCGCGTCGCGACAGCCAATCCGTGAGGTCCCCTCAGGCACGGAGCTTTTCGTCGGGGTGGGCGCGAGTCAATGGCCAGCCCGCCTGACAGTCGAGACCGAGCCTATCGGTTATAGGCGTTGTTTCATTCGGCCACTGGCGAGCTGACCCAGTAAAATCAGCCCCCCTTGCATGTCGCCAATCGGCGCGCTAACACTGAACCAGATGGTTCAGTTTGAAACACCTCGGCTGGATAGCTCGTTCGCCGCGCTCTCGGACGCCACCCGGCGCGGTGTCCTTGAACAGCTCGGGCGGTCAGACGCTTCGATCACCGAGCTTGCCGACAAGTTCCACATGACCCTCACGGGCATGAAGAAGCACGTCGGCGTTCTGGAGCAGGCCGGGCTGGTCACCACCCAGAAGGTCGGGCGCGTGCGCACCTGCAAGCTTGGCCTCAGCCGGCTGGCGGAAGAGACAGCCTGGATCGAGGAATACCGCCGGCTTTGGGCCTCCCGCTTCGACGCATTGGACCAAATCGTCGAGGAACTGAAACAGAAGGAGACGTTCGTTGGACGCGAGCAGACAGAGTGATCCCGCCGCCGGGAAGGCCCGCACGACGGTGGAGCGGACATCCGAGCGGGAGCTCGTCGTAACGCGAACCGTCGACGGCCCGGCGCGCCTCGTGTTCGAAGCCTGGAGCAAGCCGGACCTGTTCCAGCGCTGGTGGACGCCCAAATCGTTCGGCCTCTCCTTGATCTCCTACGAGGCCGATGTCCGCACGGGTGGCGCCTACCGCTTGGTGATGGGCCACCCGGCCTCGGAGCAGCCCATGGCGTTCTTCGGTCGATACATCGAAGTGACGCCACCCTCCCGCATCGTCTGGACCAATGACGAAGGCGATGAAGCTGGAGCCGTCACCACGGTGACCTTCGAGGACAAGGATGGCGCGACACGGGTCGTCGTGCACGAACTCTATCCTTCAAAAGAGGCGCTCGACGAGGCCATGGCCGATGGAAGCACGACCGGCTGGGGCGAGCAGTTCGAGCAGCTGGACGGCCTTATCGTCAGCCTGGACGCGAAGGTCTGATGGCCATGGGCAAGGTGCGCGTAAGGGGTTTCGCCATGTCCATCGCTACGCCATCTCCAGGGACATGCTCGAAATCATGACCAAAAGTAGATTGCTACGAATGGACAATGTCGGCATCGCAGTGGACTCCCTCGATGACGCCATTTCTTTTTTCGCCGAGCTTGGCCTGACGCTTGAGGGGCGAGCCATGGTTGAAGGAGAATGGGCCGGACGCGTCACTGGACTGGGTCATCAGCGCGTCGAGATCGCCATGATGGTCACGCCCGACGGCCACAGCCGCCTCGAGCTTTCGCGTTTTCTCACCCCGTCCGTCGTCGCCGATCACCGCAACGCCCCGGTGAACGCCCTCGGCTACCTGCGCGCGATGTTCACGGTGAGCGACATCGACGAAACCCTCACCAAACTCCGCAAGCACGGTGCGCAGCTCGTCGGCGAAGTGGTTCAGTACGAGGACGCGTATCGGCTCTGCTACATCCGCGGCCCCGAAGGCCTTCTCGTCGGGCTGGCGGAACCACTCGGTCGTCATCGGTAATGGTAACGTCCGCCCCCACCCGCCCGGCGCCAAAACGGTCCGCTTGTCCTAGCGCGGCGCGGGTGGTGGTCAAAGACTGGGCCGGTCCGTAGGCTGGCCCGGCGGTCGCCCGGTTGAATGCTCCGCGGCGGGCTCAGGCTATCGCGCTCCCAGATGTGTGGTGAAGAAGGATGACATGCGCTGGAAGGCCTCGTCGCTCTCCGGCGCCAGGATATTGGCCCAGAAGGCGTGCGGAAGCGCGTCATAGACCACCAGCTCGGCCGAGACGCCGGCGGTGGTGAGCGCCCGGCTGAGATTAGCGGTGCCGCTGAGCAGGACGTCGCGGGCGCTGGAAATGCAGAGCGTGGTCGGAAAGCAGGTCAGATCGCCAAAGATCGGCGAGACCAGCGGGTCGTGCGGGTCGGCCGCGCCGACATACTCGTGCTTGCAGCGGATCAGCAGGTCAGCCTCCGCGGTCCTGGCGAAGACCCGCAGCGAGTCGGCGACGCCGACCAGGTCAGCCTCGCCGGAGAAGACGCCGAGCGCGCCGGGCGGCGGCAGGCCCTCGGCCTTCAGCCGCATCATCAGCTGCGGCCCGATCACCGCGCCGGCGGAGGTGCCATAGACGCCGATGTCGCGCGGGTCGTGGTCGGCCAGCAGCACCTTGTAGACGGCGAGCGCGTCATCGACCGCGGCCGGATAGGGGTGCTCGGGCGCCAGACGGTAGAGCAGCGCGACCACCTCGATCCCGCTGATCGCGGCGATCGGGATGTTTTCGGTCAGCGAGCCGGCATCGACCGCAAAGCCGCCGCCGTGCAGGTTCATCAGCACGCGGCTGCGGTCGACCTCTCCGGAAGCGCGGACGATGCGGCGGACCGGCACGCCGGCGACCACGTCGTCGGTGACCGTCGCCGGGTAGGCCTTCTGCTGTTCGGCGCCCAGGCCGATCTGAATCTGGTCGGCGAAGAGCCGCATCATCGCCGAGTCGATGTTGGTGAGATCGGTGGGGGTTGCCGCGACCATGGCGGCAAGCGACACCCGCGCCTGTTCGCTCAGCGTATCGGGCGGCGGCGGCATGACGCCGGCCGGCTCATAGGTCTGCGACATGACGGTCTTCAACTCCCTGGCGGTCTTGGTTGGCGCTTGGCGCACGGCCTTATAGCCGGACCGTATCGCTTGACTTAGCATAAAGCATCATCAATTTGACTTGCGAGACAGTCAAAATACGAGGGACGCGATATGAAGGTCAACGGGTATGTCGCGCGAGGCTACGAAGGCGTCCGCGAGGCGTTCGCCGCCGCCCAGGCGGCCGACGAAGGCGGCGCCCAGCTGTGCATCTATCGCCACGGCGAAAAGGTCGTCGATGTCTGGGCCGGCCGCGACAAGATCAACGACCGGCCGTACGACGAAGATACGATCACGGTCATCATGTCGTGCACCAAGGGCGCGACGGCGGCTGTCGTGCACATGTTGGCCGAGCGTGGGCTGATCGACTACGAGGCGCGGGTCGCCGACTATTGGCCGGAGTTCGCGGTCAACGGAAAGGCTGACGCGCGCGTCTGGCAGCTGATGAGCCATTCGGTCGGCCTGCCCGGCGTCGAGCCCGAGAGCGGCGTCTCGGCCAACGACATGCTTTACCTGGACAAACACCTGCCGGCGCTGGTGGCCATGGCCCCGGTTTGGCAGCCGGGCGCCTCGTGCCACTACCACCCGATCACCTATGGCTCGCTGCTCGACGGCCTGGTTCGGCAGGTAACCGGCAAGAGCGTATCGCAGACCTTCGCCGAGCAGATCGCCGGCCCGCTCGGGCTGGACTTCTGGATCGGCCTGCCGGCCGAGCAGGAGCTGCGGGTTGCGCCACACTTCCAGACGACCCCCGGCTTCACCACCGAACAGATCACCGCGCTGCTGACCGGGATGGGCATCGACGTCACGACGCGCCTGGCCAAGGTGGTCCTGCTGTCACTGCAGTACACCAGCGAGCTCATCGAGACGATGAATAACCGCGAGGCCCGCGCCGCGCAGGTGCCGGCCGGCAACGGCGTCACCAACGCCGCCTCGCTGGCGAAGATGTATGCCGCGATGATCGGCGAGGTCGACGGCGTTCGGCTGGTGTCGCCGGAAACGGTCGATAAGGCGCGGACCTTGCGCACCGGCGCCATGACCCCGGCCGGCGATCTCGGCAAGCTGCAGCTGGGCCTGCCGGCGCAGTATGGGCTGGGATACCAGCTTGCCGAGGAAGGTCCGGCCATGTTGGGCAAGGGCTCGTTCGGTCACGACGGGGCCGGCGGGCGGATGGCCTTCGCCCATCCCGAGAGCGGGACCGCGGCGGCCTATGTCGCCAACACCATGATCTCGGTTATCGGCGCAACCGACCCCCGCTGGGCCTGGATGGACGAACTCCGCACGGCGGTCTCCGCCTAAGAGCGAAGCGCCGTGCTCAAGCGACGCTGCGGCCGCGCCCCTTCCAGAAGGGCTCGCGCAGCTCGGCTTTCAGGACCTTGCCCGCGGCGGACAGCGGCAGCGCGGTTTTGAATTCGACGCTGCGAGGACTCTTGTAGTCGGCGATCAGTGTCCGGCAGTGATCGATGACGGTTCGATAGGTCAAGTCCCTGCCCTGGCGCACCACCACGATCGCATGCACCCGCTCGCCCCAGCGCTCGTCGGGAACGCCGATCACCGCGCACTGCGCGACATCGGGATGCAGCGAGAGCGCGCTTTCGACTTCGGCCGAATAGACGTTCTCGCCGCCGGATACGATCATGTCCTTGATGCGGTCGACCACATAGAGCACGCCGTGGTCGTCAATCCGGCCGCCGTCGCCGGTGTGCATCCAGCCGCCACGGAGCGCGTCGGCGGTCAGGTCCGGCTGGTTCCAATAGCCCAGCATGACGCCTCGGCCGCGCACCAGGATCTCGCCCACCTGGCCCGTGGCGGCGGGGCGTCCCTCTTCGTCGGCGATGATAATCTCCGCCGTCGCGATCGGCCGCCCGGCGCCGCGATGGCGCCCGGCGGCGCGGTGATCGCCCTTGTGATAGTCCGGCCCGAGCACCGTGGCGGTGCAGGACACCTCCGTCATCCCGTAAGCCTGGAAGAAGTTCAGATGCGGCGCGGCGGCCATGATCCGGTCCAGGGTCGCCTCCGGCATCGGCGAGGCGCCGTAGAGGACGGTGTTCAGGCCGGCGAGCTTCGCGGCGTCGAAGCCTTGGCCATCCAGCAGCATCTGGATCATGGTCGGCACCAGCAGGGCGTCGGTGACGGCTTCGGCCTCGATCAGGTCCAGCGTCCGGACGGGATCGAAGGCCGCGCCGATAACAGCGGCGCCGGCCGCCAGCATGGTCATGGTCAGAGCCGCCGCCGCCGCCAGGTGGAACAGCGGCGCGACCACCAGCATGCGGCAGTCGTCCGGACAGATGCCCAGATCGCGCATGGCGATGCAGTTGCCGGTGAAGCCGGCGTGGCTGAGCATGACGCCCTTGGACTTTCCGGTGGTGCCGCCGGTGTAGAAGATCGCCAACAGGTCGTCGCCGCCGCGCCCGGCGTCTTCGGCCGGCCCGTGCGACATCAGCTGTGGCAGCATCAGCCAGCCCTCACGCCCGACGTCGTCCAGGGCGACAAGTTTCGGGCCGCCCTCCTGGCCGGCGACGATGCCGGCGATGGCGTCCACGTGACCGGCGCTGACCAGGATGACCGTCGGCTTGCTGTCGGCGATGGCATAGGCGTTCTCAGCTGTGCTCCAGCGCGCGTTCAGCGGCGTCAGCACCCCGCCGGCCCAGGGCACGGCGAGGTAGAGCGCCATGTACAGAGCCGAGTTGGCCGACAGGATAGCGACGCGATCGCCGTCGCCGACGCCAAGCGCGCGCAGGCCGCCGGCGATGCGGGCGGCCTGGTCGAGCAGCTCGCGCCAGGTGACGGCCTCGCCCGCGAAGGCGATGGCCTGGCGGTCGAGGCGCGAGGCGGTCGCCGCGACGACGGCGCTGACGTAACCGAGCTTTTCCATCATTCGTCCCGCAATTTTTGACTTTCTAGTCAGTCATAGATTCGCTGTCGTGTCGTGGCAAGACGACTAGCCAGCGGGCCTGCCTGCGTTTGTCAAGCCGGCGCCATGCCGGTCAGCATCAGGAAAAGAAAATCATCGGCGATGCGGCCCGGCGTGCGTCGGCCACCCGGCCGATACCAGACCGGGATGCCGTTGATGGCCCCGAACAGCGCGCGGCTGACATCGGCGGGATCCACGTCGCGCAGCGATCCATCGGCGACCCCGGCCTGGGCCATCTCGCGAACGACATAGTCGATGCGGCGTTGGTGGGAGCGGCTGACCTCCTGCAGGTCGGGGCCGTATTCGCGCCGGTTCACCAGCACGAAGCAGCGGCCGAAGTCGTCGCAGATGATCTCGGCGTAGCGGCGAAAGAAGGCCGCGAGTTGCTCCCGCCCGGTCTTGTGCCGGCGCGCGCTCTCGGCCGCCTCGTTGATCTCGACGGTGGCGATGTCGAGGCACTTGGCCGCCAGTTCGTCCTTGCTGCGGGAATAGTGGTACAGCGCCGGGCGCGTGACGTTCAGCGCCGCGGCCACGTCCTCGAGCGTCGCCTGGCGAAAGCCTTGTTCGCTGAACAGCCGCGCCGCCACGCGCAGCACTTCTTCGAGGCGGTTGTCGAAGTTTCCGCGTTTGCCGCGGGCGAATGTCGGCGCCTTGGCCGGCGGAGCGATGTCTTGAGTCATGAAAGACCCCTCATAGACGAACGTCGAAAGGCGCAGAAGTCTGTGCGAGACCAGGGCAGGGTGGCATCGACTTGCGAGTCACTCAATGGGCGCTCGGCGGCCAACGCCGTCGCCGCGTCAGCGGCTAGAGCGTCCGGGAGATGATCAGCTTCATGACCTCGCTGGTCCCGCCGAAAATCCGGGTGATGCGCGCGTCGGCATAGAGCCGGGCGATCGGATAGTCGGTGACGTAGCCGTAGCCGCCGAACAGCTGCAGGCACTCGTCGATCACCCTGCCTTGCGTCTCCGTCGCCCACAGCTTGGCCATCGCCGCCGTCTCGGGCTCCAGCGTCCCGGCCAGCAGATCGACCATCAGCGTATCGACAAACCGGCGCGCCACCACCGCCTGGGTCTTGCATTCGGCCAGCTTGAACTGGGTGTTCTGGAATTCGAGCAGCGACTTGCCGAACAGACGTCGCTGTTTGACGTAGTCGCACGCCAGGTCGACGGCGCTTTCGATCGCCACGGTCGCGGTCAGGGCGATCTGCAACCGCTCCCAGGCCAGTTGTTGCATCAGCTGGATGAAGCCGCGCCCGGCCTCGCCGCCGAGCAGGTTGTCGTTGGGGACGAAGACGTCGTCGAAGAACAGTTCCGAGGTGTCCTGCGCGTGCATGCCGAGCTTGTTCAGCCGCTTGCCGCGTGTGAAGCCCGTGGCCGACTTGGGCTCGACGGCGAGCAGCGAGATGCCCTTCGAACCGGCGTCGGGGTCGGTCTTGCAGACCGTGACGATCAGGTCGGCGCACTGGCCGTTGGTGATCCAGGTCTTTGAGCCGTTGATCACATAGCCGCCGTCGACCTTGCGCGCCGAGGTCGAGACGCCTTGCAGGTCCGAGCCGGCGCCGGGCTCGGACATGGCAATGGCGCCGACGATCTCGCCGGTGGCCATCGCCGGCAGCCAGCGCGCCTTCTGCGCCTCGGTTCCGTAGCCCAGGATGTAGTGGGCGACGATGCAGGAACTGACCATCGCGCCGGCCCCGAAGCCGCCCGCCAGGCCGGCGCGGCCCATCTCCTGGATGATGACCGCCTCGTGGCCGCGGTTGCCGCCGCCGCCGCCGTAAGCCTCGGGCACGCTGGCGCAGAGCAACCCCGCCTCCCCGGCCTTCAGCCACGCCGCGCGATCGACGAAGCCCTGGTCTTCCCAGCGCTCGCGATCGGGAACCAGCTCGCGCTGCAGGAAGCGCTCGACGTGGTCCTGCAGGATGCTCAGTTCCTCGTCGATCCAGGGCGAAGAATAGGCCATGCGTGCTTCCTTGTATTGACTTACTAGATAGTCAATTTTAGGCTTCAGTCCTAGGGTGTCAAGGCGAGGGCCACCGATGGTTCGGGGGCGACGCGCGCCATCAGTCCATCAGGAGGAAGCTCATGACCAGCAGTGTTGTCGTGGCCGGGGTCGGCATGGTCCCGTTCGCCAAGCCGGGCGCCAGCGAGCCGTACTACACCATGGCCTCGAAGGCGGTGCGCGCGGCGCTCGCCAACGCCAACCTCGACTATAGCGAAATCCAGCAGGCCTATGCCGGCTATGTCTACGGCGACTCCACCTGCGGCCAGCGCGGCCTTTATGAGGTCGGCATGACCGGCATTCCGGTCGTCAACGTCAACAACAACTGCTCGACCGGCTCCAGCGCCCTCTTCCTGGCCCGCCAGGCCGTCGCCAGCGGCGCGGTCGATTGCGCGCTCGCCTTCGGGTTCGAACAGATGCGGCCGGGCGCGTTGGGCTCCAACTTCACCGATCGCCCCGACCCGTTCGAGAAGTTCGAGGAAGCCGCCAACGAGCTGGTCGACATCGATCTGCCGGTCGCGCTGCGCTATTTCGGCGGCGCCGGCGAAGCGCACATGAAAGAGTTCGGCACCCGGATGGAGACCTTCGCCAAGATCAGGGCGAAGGCCAGCCGGCACGCGGCCAACAATCCCCTGGCGCTGTTTCGCACCGTGGTCACGGAAGACGAGGTCATGGCCTCGCCGATCATGTGGCCCGGTGTCATGACCCGCCTGATGGCCTGCCCGCCGACCTGCGGCGCGGCGGCCGCGGTGGTGGTCTCGGAAAGCTTCGCCCGCCGGCATGGCCTCGATACGACGGTGCGCATTCGCGCCCAGGCGATGACCACCGACACGCCGGTCGTGTTCGACGCCCGCGACATGCGCGAGGTGGTCGGCGCCAGCATGGCCCGCAGCGCCGCCAACCAGGTCTATGAAGCCGCCGGCATCGGACCGGACGACATCAAGGTGGCCGAGTTGCACGACTGTTTCGCCCAGAACGAACTGATCAGCTACGAGGCCCTGGGCTTCTGCCCGCGCGGCGGCGCCGAGAAGTTCGTCGTCGATGGCGACAATACCTATGGCGGCGCGGTGGTCACCAACCCGTCCGGCGGCCTGCTCTCCAAGGGCCATCCGCTCGGCGCCACGGGCCTGGCCCAATGCACTGAGCTGGTGCAGCAGCTGCGCGGCGCCGCCGACGCCCGGCAGGTCGAGGGCGCCAATCTCGCCCTGCAACACAATCTGGGCCTTGGCGGCGCCTGCGTCGTGACGCTGTACGAACGGGTCCAGCCTTGATCGACAAGAAGTGGATCGGCCATCAGGTGGGGCAATCCACCCTGGCGGTCGAGCGGGGCCGGCTGACCTTCTTCGCCAAGGCCATCGGCGAGACCGACCCGGTCTATGTCGACCAGGCGGCGGCGCAAGCGGCCGGTTACGCTGACCTGCCCACGCCGCCGACCTTCCTGTTCGCGGCCGAGCTGGACTCCAACACCATGTTCGGCCTGTTCGAACAGCTTGACATCCCGCTGGGCAAGATTCTGCACGGCGAACAGGGCTTTGAATATTTCGCCCCGGTGGTCGCCGGCGACACGGTGACCGTCACCTCCCGGGTCAAGGACATCTATGACAAGCGCGGCGGCGCGCTTGAGTTCCTGGAAACCGAATCCACAGCCGTCAACCAACGCGGCGACACGGTGGCGAAGATGCGCGGCGTGACCGTGGTGCGAAACGGATGACCGCGCCCGCCTACGACAGCATCCAGGTCGGCGATCGGCTGCCCGAGCTCGCCCTGCCGCCGGTCGACCGCACGACGCTGGCGCTGTTCGCCGGCGCGTCAGGCGACCACAACCCGGCCCACATCGACATCGACGTCGCCCGCGCCTCGGGCATGCCCGACGTGTTCGCCCAGGGCATGCTCGGCATGGCCTGGCTCGGCCGGCTGCTGACCGGCTGGGCGCCGCAGCACCAACTTCGCAAGTTCGACGTCCGCTTCTCCGGCATCACCCACCTCGGCAATGCCATCCGCTGCACCGGCCAGGTGGCCGAAAAGCTGATCCACAACGGCGAGCGCTGCGTGCGCGTCGAGGTCTCCGGCGCCAACCAGTTCGGTCAGGTCAAGATCGTCGGCACGGCGCTGATCGCGCTTCCCTGAACCTCAAGCTTCAAGAAAGTCATCTCATGTCCGCCAAACTCGACGGCAAGGTCGCGCTGGTCTCAGGATCCGGCCGCGGCATCGGCCAGGCCATCGCGCTCAAGCTCGCCTCCGAAGGCGCGCGCGTCGTCGTCAACGATCTGGACGAGGGGCCGGCGCTGGACACGGTCGCCGAGATCAAGGCCCAGGGCGGCGAGGCGGTCGCCTGCGTCGGCAGCGTCACCGCGCCCGACTTCGCTGAGCGCTTCGTGGGCGCGGCCGTCGAGACCTACCAGGGCCTCGACATCATCGTGAACAACGCCGGCTACACCTGGGACAGCGTCATCCAGAAGATGACCGACGAGCAGTGGTACGCCATCCTCGACTGCCACCTCACCGCGCCATTCCGAATCCTGCGCGCCGCCCAGCCGGTGATCCGGGCGCTCTCCAAGGCCGACCAGGAGGCGGGGCTCCGCATCATCCGCAAGGTGGTCAACATCTCCTCGATGGCCGGCCTGTTCGGCAATGTCGGCCAGACCAATTACGCCACCGCCAAGGCCGGGATCGTCGGCATGACCGAGACTCTGGCCAAGGAGTGGGGGCGGATGAACGTGGCGGTGAACTGCGTCGCCTACGGGCTGATCAAGACCCGGCTGACCGTGGTCGCCGGCGCCGGCGCCGAAAGCACCGCCCATATCGACGGCCGCGACATCAAGGTGGGCGTCAATCCCGGCCTGATGGCCGCCATGGAACAGACCATCCCGCTCGGCCGCGGCGGCACGACCGAGGAGGCCGCCGGCGCGGTCTATGTCTTCTGCATTCCCGAGACCGACTATGTCAGCGGCCAGACCCTGATCTGCTCCGGCGGCCTGACCGGGATATAGTAAGGTCAGAATTGACTGACTTGATAGTAACTCAGTGTCGTTGGCGTTCGAGCGCTGTCGCGCAGCCCACCCAGGAGAGCCATCATGCCCTTCACGACCCCCGACGGCCCGGTCCTCTACTATGAGACCATGGGCGATCCGGCGAACCCGCCGATCGTGCTGATCGCGGGGGCGAGCGCGCAGCTGATCTGGTGGCGGGATGCGTTCGTCCAGCGCCTGATCGATCGCGGTCTCTTCGTCATCCGCCTCGACAACCGCGACGTCGGCCTGTCGGCCAAGATGGGCGGCCCGGAAGACATCGCCGCCGCCTACAGCGTCCGCGACATGGCCGATGACGTCTGCCGCGTGCTCGATGCGCTGGGCATCGCCTCGGCGCATATCGTTGGCCAGTCGCTGGGCGGCGGCATCGCCCAGGTGATGGCGATCACCCGGCCCGAGCGGGTCCGTTCGATGGTGCTTTTCTACACCATCCCCGCCTTCGAGGCGCAGTACCTGACCGAGGAACTGCAAAAGAGCGCGCTGACCCTGACGGGGCCCGATGCGCCGGTGAGACCCACCACACGCGAGGAAATCATTGAGGATTTCTTCGCCCGCGAGCTCAACAGCCGATCGACCGCCTATGCGTTCGACGAGGCCTGGATGCGGGACTACATCACCGCTTGCGTCGATCGCGGCCATTGCCCCGGCGGCGTCGCGCGCCAGGCCCAGGCCGCCATGCAGCTGGGCGATCTGCGGCCCGAGCTGCAGAAGCTGAGCCTGCCGGTGACAGTCATCCATGGACGCGAAGACCGGCTCCTGAGGGTCGAGGCCGGGTTCGAAATCGGCCGCGTCATTCCAGGCTCCGAACTGCACATCTACCCCGGCATGGGCCACGAATTCCCCCGCCCGCTCTGGGACGAGTTCGCCAACATCATCGCCCGGACGACTCAACGCGCCGTCTAGACCGCGCTTCAACCTGCGGCGCCTGACCCTCGATCAACGCCGGCTAAACGCACAGCTTCGAGGCGCAAGGCCTGCGGGCTTGCCGGCGCGGGAGCGCGAACACGTCCTGACCAAACCGATTTACGCCCCGACGCGAGCGGAGGCTTGTTCAATTCGTAAACCATGTATATGACTTACTAGACAGTCAATTTAGCCACTTCGAGATGGCAACCGGGGAGACGTCGATGTCGAGATTTCGCAGCGCTCTATGGATGGGCGCAGCCCTTGCGGCGATCAGTGCGCCAGCCTTTGCGCAAACGGCCGCGCCGACGGCGCCCAACCAGGGCGTCGACGACGTCGTCGTCACCGCCCAGAAGCGCGCCGAGTCGGTGCAGAAGGTGCCGTTGGCCATCACCGCGCTCAGCGGCGAGCGGCTGGCGCGCCAGGGCGCCGACAAGTTCGAAGACATCGCGCTCCTGGCGCCCAGCGTGTCCTTCACCAACAACGGCACGACCGAGGACAAGGTGGTGATGCGCGGCATCACCGCCGGCGCCTTCTTCGAAGCCCAGACCGCGGCGACAGGCTACTATCTGAACGACATTCCACTGTCGTCGAGCTTCACCTCCGGCGGCACCGACCTGCGCCTCTACGACGTCAACCGCATCGAGGTGCTGCGCGGGCCGCAAGGCACGCTCTATGGCGCCGGCTCCATGGGCGGCGCCATCCGGGTGATCACCAACCAGCCGAATCTCAGCGCCTTCCACGGCGCGGTCGAACTCATAGGGTCCGACACCGCCTCACGGACGGGCAATTTCGGCCTGAACGCCATGCTCAACGTGCCGATCATCACCGACCAGCTGGCGCTGCGCACCGTGGTCACCGATCGCCAGGACGGCGGCTACATCCACGATCTGCAGAACGGTCGCGAAACCAGCAACCCCAGCCAGATCATCGGCGTCCGCTCGGCGCTCGAGTGGAAGCCGACGGACCGGCTCTCGCTCACGCTGACCGGCATCTACCAGCACGACAGGTTCGACGGCCTCTCCGCCGTCGACACCGATCTGAACAACCATCCGATCTATGGCGACCTGAGCCAGCACACCCTCTACCCGGAGCCGGGCGTTTCCGAGACCTCGGTGGTCAACCTGGCCGCCAAGTACAGCCTGTCCTTCGCCACCCTGGAAAGCTCGACCAGCTACAGCCGCAACACCACCGACGCGGCGCTCGACGAATCCTTGGTGCTGGGCGTCCTGCTGCCCGGCTCGCCGCGCTACATCTCTTCGCTGCCGGACGACGACCGCTCCTTCGTCCAGGAACTCCGGCTGGTCTCCTCGACGCCGGGACCGCTGAAATGGGTGGTCGGGGCCTATTACCAGAACGACGACCTGGTGGTGTATCGCCGCGACCGGTTCGACCCGATGAGCTTCCTGGGCTCGCTGGGCGCCATTCCGCTCGACTACCACACCGAGACCAAGCGCCAGACCTACGCCGTCTTCGGCGAGTCGACCTATGCGTTCACCCCGCGATTGGAGGCGACGGTCGGCCTGCGCTATTCCTATGTGCCGACCACCTATAACGCCGTCCTCTACGGGCTTCTGGTCTCCCCGTTCGCCACCCGCGCCACCGCCATCGCCCCCGGCCCGGCCAAGGCGACCAGCAGCGACGTGTCGCCGAAAGTCGAACTGACCTTTCATCCCAGCGACCGGTCGCTGATCTATATCGAGGCGGCCAAGGGCTTTCGGCCGGGCAGCCCCAACAGCGCCATCCCCGGCACGCCGCGCACGCTCGAGCCCGACAACCTCTGGGACTACGAGATCGGCGGCAAGTCGTCCTGGCTGGACGGCCGCCTGACCGTCGACGGGGCGCTCTACTACATCGACTGGAAGAAAATCCAGGTGGTCGCCTCGACGCCGGCCAACTCGCTGCCGCCGACGCCGCCGAACATCCCCTATCTGGGCAATATCGGCTCGGCGATATCGAAGGGCGCCGAGATCGAAATCCAGGCGCGGCCGGCCAGGGACTGGCTGTTCTCGCTCTCCGGCGCCTATACCGACGCCCGCTATTCGGCGACCAACGTCCAGATCGGCATCACCAATGGTCAGCGGATCCCGTCGGTGCCGCAGTTCAGCGGCGCGGCCTCGGTCGACTACAACTGGCCGATCACCGAGACCATCGGCGGCTTCGCGCACTTCGACGTGCGCTACGAATCCAACAAGCCGAACGGTCTGGGCTCGACCGACAAGGGCATCTTCATCCCCGCCTATGCGCTCGGAAACCTGCGCGTAGGCGCCACCCTGCCGGGGGAGGCCATGGTGACCCTGTTCGTCGACAACCTGTGGGACACCCGCGACATCAGCCAGATCATCACCAACAACATCTGCCTGTCGCAGACGACCTGCCCGACGCCGCTGAACCCCAACGTGCCGGCCAAGCTGCGTGAACTGATCGGCCAGCCACGCACCTTCGGCCTCACCGTCGCGAAGCGGTTCTAGGTCCGGGCGAAACGTGACCCTGGCGCTCCAGCCGACGGCGATCGCCGAGCCGACCCCGACAGCGGCGCCGACGCGCACCACGCTCTGGAGCGCGGTCCTGCTGCTGGCGGCGGTGCTGTTCGCCGGCGGCATGGTCAAGACGGTCTTCTCGCCGCTGCAGGAAGCCGCCAAGCTGGACCTGAAGCTCTCCGACTTCGGCGTCAGCCTGGTCCAGGGGTTGGCGACCGGCGCACCGGTCGCCCTGCTCTCTATTCCGCTGGCCTGGATCATCGACCATGGCCGCCGGGTCAGGCTGCTGGTTGCGCTCTTCGTCATCTGCGTCATCGGCGCGACCTGGACCGCTTTCGCCACCGGCCTGACCTCGCTCTTCCTGGCCCGGATGCTGACGGCGCTCGGCGCCAGTTGCGCCATCCCGGTGATCATCTCGCTGGCCGCAGACCTCTGCGCGCCTGACAGGCGCGGGCGGGCGATGGTGGTCCTCGGCCTCGGCACCTACGCCGGGGCCGCCGCGGCCTTTGTGCTCGGCGGCTGGCTGCTGGGCGCCCTGGCCAGCCATCCCATCGCCCTCCTCGGCGCCATGGCGCCCTGGCGCGGCGCGCACCTTCTGCTGGGGTTGGCCGGCAGCCTGCTGCTCTTTCCACTGTTCTTTCTGCGCGAGCCGCAGCGCCACGAGGTCGAACAACAGATTACCGCGCTCGGGCCGATCGCGCGGGCTATCTGGGCCAAGCGAGCCTTCCTCATTCCGATCTTCGCCGGCCAGATCGGCGTCTCCATGGCCGACACCGCCGCCGGCATCTGGGCGACGCCGGTGCTGATCCGCAGCTACCACCTGCAGCCGGCCGCCTTCGCCGGCTGGCTGGGCGGCATCCTGCTGGTGTCCGGCCTCGCGGGCGCGGTGCTTGGCGGAGTCGGCGCCGACCTTGGCCATAAAACCGGCCGGCGGGGCGGCCTGCTGTTCGCCGCCGTCGTCGCCACGGCCATCGGCATCCCCACCGCGCTCTTTCCGATCATGCCCAGCATCGGCGGCTTTCAGGTGATGTTCTTCTTCCTGGTGCTCGCCGGCACGATCACCTCGGTGGTCGCCTCGACCGCGGTGACGGTGCTGATCCCCAACGAGGAGCGCGGCGCCGCCATGGCGGCTTTCAGCGTCATCAGCGCCATCGTCGGCGGCAGCCTGGCCCCGACCATCGTCACCCTGGGCAGCAGCCTGATGGGCGGCGAACAACACCTCGCCCCAGCCCTGGCCGCCACCGGCGTCGTCACCGGCGTCATCTCGTTCGCCGGTTACCTACTGGCCATGCGCAACGCGCCGAAGAGCGCGACGGAGTGGCGTTGAGACGCAATTTCGGGGACAACGAGCCACGGGGGGCTGCCATGAAATCCGATGAAATGCCGAGCGCCAGCGGCGCGATCGACCCGATCACCCTGGTCGATCCCGAGCTTCGCCCCATGGTCCAACTTATCCAGCAAATGATGGCCGCCGCGCCGCCGCCCTCGATAGAGGCGATGGTGCAGGCCAGAGGCGCCGCAAACGTCATCCTGCCGCCGCAAGCCGCCACGCCGTCTTGCGTTGAGCGCCTGATTCCCGGGCCGGACGGCGCCCCCGAACTCAGGGTTTACGTCATCAACGGCGAGGCCGGGGCCGCTCGGCCCGGCATCCTGCACATGCATGGCGGCGGCTATGTCGGCGGGGCCGTGCAGGACTATGTCGGTCACCTGCAGGCCGTCGCCGCCGAACTCGATTGCGTCATCGTCAGCGTCGATTACCGGCTGGCGCCCGAAACCGCCTATCCAGGCGCGCTTGAAGACAACTACACGGCCCTGCGCTGGGCCCACGCCAACGCCGACGAGATCGGCCTCGACCGCGGCCGCATCGCCCTGATGGGCGAGAGCGCCGGCGGCGGCCACGCCGCCGCCCTGGCGTTCGCCGCCCGCGACCGGGGCGAGATCCCGATCATGCTGCAGGTCCTGCTTTATCCGATGATCGACGATCGCACCGGAACGACGACACCGGTCCCCGCCCACATCGGCTCGCTGGTCTGGACCTCGGACGCCAACCGCCTCGGCTGGACCGCGCTGCTCGGCCACGCGCCCGGCGGAGCGGACACGCCGCCCGGCGCCGCCGTCGCGCGCTTGCAAGACCTCGCGGGCCTGCCCCCAACCTTTATCGCCACCGGCGCCCTGGACCTGTTCGTCAGCGAGGACATCGCCTACGCCGCCCGCCTGATCGACGCCGGCGTCCCTACCGAACTCTACGTCGCCCCCGGCGCCTACCACGCCTTCGACCTGGTCTCGCCGGACGCGGGGGTCTCGCGGGCGTTCACCGGAGCGAAGCTGGGCGCGCTGCGCAGGGCGTTTGGTCAGCTCAGCTGACCAGCCCCTCGGGTCGCTTACGAGCGGGCCCTAACGCCCTCGCGCCTTGACGCTCCGCGCCGCCCGCACCACAAGCTGCGGCCAAACCGGCAACCCTCGGGCAAGGACTTGAGCACATGGCGGACATCCGCTTCGACGGCAAGGTGGCGATCGTGACGGGCGCGGGCGGCGGACTGGGCCGCCAGCATGCGCTGGAACTGGCCAGGCGCGGGGCCAAGGTGGTGGTCAACGATCTGGGCGGTGCGGTCGACGGCTCCGGCGGCTCGTCGGAAGCGGCGCAGAGGGTGGTGGCCGAGATCGAGGCCGCCGGCGGCGAGGCCATGGCCGACGGCGCATCGGTGACCGACGACGCCGGGGTCGCCAACCTGGTCAAGACGACCATGGACGCCTGGGGCCGCATCGACATCCTGATCGCCAATGCCGGCATCCTGCGCGACAAGTCCTTCTCCAAAATGGAGCTGGCCGACTTCCAGGTGGTGATGGACGTGCACCTGATGGGCACGGTCAAGCCGGTGAAGGCGGTCTGGGAGATCATGAAGGCGCAGAACTATGGGCGCATCGTGGTGACCACCTCCTCGACCGGCCTCTACGGCAATTTCGGCCAGGCCAACTATGGCGCGGCCAAGCTGTCGCTGGTCGGGTTCATGAACACCATCAAGATCGAGGGCCAGAAGAACAACGTCCACATCAACGCCATCGCCCCGGTGGCGGCGACGCGGATGACCGAGAACATCCTGCCGCCGCAGATCGCCGAACGGCTGAAGCCGGAATATGTGACGCCGGGCGTGGTCTATCTGGTGTCGGAAGAGGCGCCCACCGGGGCCATCCTCACCGCCGGGGCCGGGACCTTCGCGCTGGCGCACATGTGCGAGACCGAGGGCGTCTATCTGGGCGAAGACGGCCTCTCGGTCGAAGAGGTTCGCGACAATTGGGCCAAGATCACCGACACGGCCGGCCAGCGGCCCTATCAGAGCGGCGGCGAACAGACGCAGAAGTTCCTCGCCAAGGCGATGGCGGCCCAGCCAGCGTCTTAGGCGCACATGGCCTTGCGGGGCCGCCTTAGGGCTTGCGTCGCCTGGCTAACCAGCGTTCAGTTTTGCTCAGCAAGCGTCCGCCAGAGACGTCCATGTGGAAACAGCCCCAGGACCCCAAGCTTGACCTCGACGTCTCCCGTCCAGCCGCATCACCGGCTCTCGCTTCTCCAACTGATCGGCTTCAGCCTGCCCGGCCTGCCGACCGGCGCGCTGGCCATCGGCCTGGGCGTCTTCCTGCCCCGCTACTATGCCGGCCACTTCGGCCTGGCGCTGCTTTCGGTCGGCGGCGTGTTCGGGCTGATCCGCCTCCTGGACACCTTCGTCGACCCGGTGCTGGGGCTGGTCATGGACCGCACGAAGACCCCGATCGGCCGTTATCGGCCGTGGCTGATCCTGGGCGCGCCGATCCTGATGCTGGCGGTGTTCATGCTGTTCGAGCCGCGCACCAAGGTCACGGTCGCCTACCTCTTCGGCTGGCTGCTGTTCTATTATATCGGCACCTCGATCCTGACGCTGTCGCACTCGGCCTGGGCGTCGGTGATCGCGTCCAAGTACCATGAGCGATCGCGCGTCTTCGGGGTGATGCAGGTGGTCGGTATCCTGGGCGCAACGGTGGTGCTGATCCTGCCCTCGGTGCTGGAAGGCCGCCACGGCGTCGCGCCGGGCGGCGCCGTGCCGCTGATGGGCTGGTTCATCATCGCCGCCGCGCCGATCGGCGTGCTGCTGGCGATCCTGAGGACGCCCGAGCGCATCACCGCCAATGCCGAGACCGAGCGCTTCGGGCTGATGGACTACGCGCGGATGGTGTTCAGGCCGGACATGCGCCGCATCATCCTGGCCGACTTCTGCCTGGCGCTTGGGCCCGGATGGATGGGGGCGATCTACCTGTTCTATTTCCACGACGCACGCGGCTTCACCATCGCCCAGGCCAGCATCCAGCTCTTGATCTACGTCGCCGCCGGCGTCGTCGGCGCGGGCGTGCTCAGCCGCGTCGCCATGCGCTTCGGCAAGCACCGCACGCTGATGGCGACTGCGACCGGCTATTCGCTGGGCCTGATCCTGCTAACCTTCATGCCCAAGGGCCACATGCTGCCCGTCGCCATCTTCATGTTCATGATGGGCTTCCTGGCCACGAGCTTCGCGCTGTTGGACCGGGCCATGGTCGCCGATGTGGCCGATGCGGTCCGGCTCGACCAGGGCAAGAACCGCGCGGGCCTGCTCTATTCGATGATCACCATGACCCAGAAGGTGGCCGGCGCGCTCTCGATCACGCTCTCCTTCGCCGTGCTCGGCGCGATCGGCTATCAGGCCAAGGATGGGGTGGTGAACACGCCGGCCGCCATTCACGGCCTGGAGCTGGTCTACCTGATCGGCCCGGTGGTCTTCGTCATGCTCGGGGGCGCCTGCTTCATCGGCTACAAGCTCAACGACACCCGCCACGCCGAGATTCGCGCCGCCCTCGACGCGCGCGACGGCCTGATCGTGGCGCCCGGACTGGACGGCCTGTCCGGCTCGCAGACCGAGCCCGGCCGTTTCCCCGAGCCGACCCCGGCCGAATAGCCTTCCCTCGGGGAGCCCGCACAAGGCTTTTGGGCTTGCGCGTCGGCGATTGCCGGGTTCTCATTGCTGCGGGAGTGCGTCCGTCAGAGACGCCCCCGCGTAAGCATAGGGAGACGTCATATGGCCTCTATTCCAGCAGCGGACGCCGTTGCGCCCTCGGCCGTTCGGACCTCCCTGCCCACCGTCTTCGCCTTCGGATCCATGGGCGTGCCGCTGGCCGCGCTGGCGGTGGTCGCGGGCGTCTACCTCCCCCGGTATTACGTCAGCCTCGGCATCAGCTTCCTGGCGGTGGCGGCGGCGATCAGCCTGGTGCGGGCCATCGACATCGTGTTCGATCCCCTGGTCAGCCTGGTCATGGATCGCACCAAGACCCCTATCGGCCGCTACCGCCCCTGGCTGATCGTCGGCGTGCCGATCGTCATGCTGGCGACCTGGATGTTGTTGGCGCCGAAGCCCGGCGCGTTCAGCACCAACTATCTGATCCTCTGGTCACTGGTGTCGGCGGCGGGCTCGTCCATGGTTCTCCTGGGCCTGGCCGCCTGGACGGCCAAGCTCGCCACCAGTTACAATGACCGTTCACGGGTCTATGGCTGGACCACCGGTCTGGCGGTGCTGGGCTCGGTCGGCATCCTTTTGCTGCCGCTGGTCACCCGCGGCCAGATCGTGCTCGGCAAGGCCTCGAGCATGCCGACCATCGGGCTGATCCTGGTCGTCGCCATCCCGATCGCACTGGTGATCTGCACCCTGTTCACGCCGGACAAGATCACCCCCGCCGCGGCGCGGCCGAAGTTCTCGTTCGCCGACATGGGCAAGGCGATCTCACGGCCGGCGATGCGGCGCATCATCCTGGCCGACCTCTTGCTCACGCTCGGGCCGGGCACCACCGCGCCGCTCTATGTCTATTTCTTCCACGACGCCAAGGGCTTCACGGTCGCCCAGGTCGGCTTCCTGCTGGTCTTTTACATCGGCGCCGGCCTGTTCGGCGCGCCGTTCTGGGGCCGGATCGCCCAGCGTCTGGGCAAGCATCGGACGGTGCAGGTGGCCTGCGTCGCCTATGCCGTCTGCCAGACCACCCTGATGATCATCCCCAAGGCGCTGTTCCTGCCGACCTCGATCGGCATGTTCGCGGTCGGCTTCACCGCCAGCGCCTTTTTGGTAATGATCCGCGCCATGGTCGCCGACGTCACCGACGAGGTGCGGCTGGAACAGGGCCAGGACCTGACCAGCCTGATCTTCTCGATGGTCACCACCACCACCAAGATCGGCGGCACCATCACCGTGCTGATCGTCTTTCCGATCCTGGCGGCCGTCGGCTACAACGGCAAGGAAGGGGTGGTGAACACCCCCCACGCCATCTTCGGCCTGGAGATGTGCTACCTGTTCGCCCCGATCATCCTGGTCTGGTTCGGCGGCGCGATGTTCTTCGGCTACAAGCTGGACGCCAACCGGCACGCCGAAATCAGGGCCGCCCTCGCCACCCACGACGAAGCCGCGGCGCTTGAAAGCATGACCGGCCCGACCGCCGCGACCGAGGCCGCGCCGGCGGAATAGCCGCCGCGAAAAAGATCGCCAAGTTCGCTAAGGCGGTTGCTCTTCGGGCCTTTTCGCGGGGACGAGCGGCGTACTCAATCCTCGAACATGATCCGGGGCGGCGGTTTCAGGCTGGCATGGTCCAGGGCGTCCAGGACGCTCTCGGCGATCGACAGGAAGGCCTTTGAGGCGGCGCTGTCGCCGCCCTCGGCGACGAAGGGGCGGCCGTCGTCGCAGGCCTGGCGCAGGGCGACCTCGATGGGGATCTCACCGAGGAAGGGCGCGCCCAGCGCCTCAGCCGTGGACCTCGCCCCGCCGCGCCCGAAAATGGGGATGGGCTCGCCGGTCGCCGGATCGGGGAAATAGGCCATGTTCTCGACCACGCCCAGGATCGGCACATGGGTTTTTTCGAACATGGCGACGCCGCGGCGCACGTCGATCAGGGCCACCTCCTGCGGGGTGGAGACCACCACAGCGCCCGACAGCGCCACGCGCTGGGCCAGGGTCAGCTGCACGTCGCCGGTGCCCGGTGGCATGTCGATGACCAGCACGTCCAGCGGCGCCGAGTCGCTGGCCCAGGCGACGTCATTGAGCATCTGGTTCAGCGCCGAGGAGGCGATCGGCCCGCGCCAGATCATCGGCGCGGCCTCGTCGACCAGGAAGCCGATCGACATGATCTTCAGGCCCCAGGCCTCGAGCGGCACCAGCTTGCGCTCGGCGTTCAGCTCCGGCTCGGCGTCCAGACCGCTCATGCGCGGGATCGAGGGGCCGTAGACGTCGGCGTCCAGCAGACCGACGCGGCGGCCGAGCATGGCCATGGCCACGGCCAGATTCAGCGCCACGGTCGACTTGCCGACGCCGCCCTTGGCGCTGGCGACCGCGACCACGTGGCGCACATGGGCGGGTTTCAGCGCCGCGGTCGCCTTGGCCGGCGACATCTGCGCCTGGGCCTGGGGCGACAGCCGCGCGCCCCGCCGCACGCGCACGATGCCCGGATCGGGCGGCGGCTCAGCCGGCGCGCCGGTCCGGCCGGCCGGGCCGGCCGCGGCGGTCAGCACCACCTGCACCTTGCTGGCGCCGGAAACCCTGCGCAGCACGGCCTCGGCCTCGTCGCGCGCCGGGGCGTAGAGGGCCGCGTCGGCCGCCGCCACCTCGATCATGAAGCCGGCCCGATCGGGACCCACCACCAGCGCTTGCACCAGCCCCGCCGTCGCCAGGCCGCGCCCCGACTTGGGATCGCGCACCTGGTCCAGGGCCGCCAGGATGGCGGCGCGGTCGGGGGTCGATTGCTCAGCCATAAGGCGTCACGTCTTGCACAGTGATCGGAGGGGCTTCATATCCGGGTCCCGGCGTCGGTTTACAAGCCTTGGCCGAAGAGACGCCAGGCGCTGGCGGGCGAGACGAAGAAAAGAGACGACGCCAACCCATGCCCTGGAGCGACAATTCCGAACCGGGCTCCAAGCCCGGCCAGAAGCCCGGCCCCAAGCCCGGCCCCTGGGGCGCGCCGCCGCCGCCGGCCAACGGGCCGCGTGAGGACGACCGGGGCGATCGTCCACGCAGCGAAGGTCCGCGCCGGCCCGGCCCGCCGCCGCCCTCGCCGCCCGACGATCTGATGGCGCTGTGGCGGCGGATCCGGCAGCGCTTCGAGCAGGAATTCGGCGCTATGGGTCCCGGTATCGGCCGCCGGCTGGTCCCGGCCTTGCTGACCGCCGTCGCCGGTTTCTGGCTGCTGTCGGGCTTCTACGACGTGCAGGCCAACCAGAAGGGCGTGGTCACCACCTTCGGCGCCTATAGCCGCACGGCGGGTCCCGGCTGGCACTATCATCTGCCGATGCCGATCGAGCGGGTCGAGCAGATCCCGGTCACCACGGTCCACCAGACCAATGTCGGCTCCAAGAGCGGCGACCTGCCGAAGGAGAGCCTGATGCTCACCGGCGACGAGAACATCGTCGACGTGGCCTTCAGCGTGCAGTGGCGCATCGACGACGCCAGCCGCTATCTGTTCGACATCAAGGACCAGGAGGACACCATCAAGGCGGTGGCCGAGAGCGCCGTGCGCGAGGTGGTCGGCCGCTCGACGCTGACCGACGTCATCGCCACCGGCAAGGCCAAGGTCGAGGCGCAGTCGGCGGTGCTGATGCAGAAGATCCTCGACCAGTATGGCGCCGGCGTCACCGTGGTCTCGGTGCAGATCGCCTCGGCCAATCCGCCGACCGAAGTGGTTCCCGACTTCCAGGCGGTGCAGAGCGCCGCCCAGGACGCCCAGTCGGCCATCAACCAGGCCACCGCCTATTCCAACAAGGTGGTCAACGAGGCCAAGGGCACCGCGGCGCAGAAGGAACGCGCCGCCGAGGGCTATCGCCAGCAGGTGATCGCCCAGGCGCAGGGCCAGAGCGACGCCTTCAACGCCGTCTATGACCAGTATCGCCGCGCCCCGGCCGTGACCCGCGAGCGGCTCTATCTGGAGACCATGGAGCGGGTGCTGGGCAAGTCGGCCAAGGTGATCGTCGACGCCAAGGGGGCGACCGCGCCGATCATCCTGCCGCCCGACGCGTTCAAACCGCGCAACCCGCCGGCCGCCGCGCCGGCGCCCGACGCCAGCGTGCCGGCGGCGCAGCCCGCGCCGCAGCCGGCTCAATCGGCACAGCCGGGAGCCAGCCAATGAACCGCCGCGCGCTCATCGTCGCCGGGGTGGCGATCTTCCTGGTCGTCCTCCTCGCCGCCAACACCCTGTTCACCGTCGACCAGCGCAAGCAGGCCATCGTGCTGCGTTTCGGACGGCCGGTGCGGGTGATCAATGCGCTGGGCGAGAACAATCCCGGTTTGAAGGTCAAGGCGCCCTGGGAAAGCGTCGTGCGCTTCGACAAGCAAAACCAAGGCCTTGACGCCGACCCGGCCGAGATCATCGCCGCCGACCAGGAACGGCTGATGGTCGACGCCTTCCTGCGCTACCGGATCGTCGATCCGGTGGCCTTCTATACAAGCCTCGGCGACGACGCGACGGCGCACGACCGGCTGGACCGGTTGATCAACGCCACCCTGCGCGAGGTGCTGGGATCGTCCAGTTCGCCGGACATCATTTCCGGCCGCCGCGCCCAGCTTATGGCCCAGGCTACCAACGAGGTCGCCGCCCAGGCCAAGGCCGCACGGCTGGGCATCCAGGTCATCGATCTGCGCATCAAGCATGCCGACCTGCCAGAGGCCAACGCCGAGGCGGTCTATCAGCGCATGAAGACCGAGCGCCAACAGATGGCCGCCCAGATCCGCGCGGTGGGCGTGCAGAAGAAGCTTGAGATCATGGCCGAGGCCGACAAGGAGGCCACCGTCACCATCGCCACCGCCGACGGCGACGCCGCCCGCATCCACGGCGACGGCGACGCGCAGCGCGCCATCCTGTTCGCCAAGAGCTTCGGCCGCGACCCCAGCTTCGCCGCCTTCTATCGCACCATGCAGGCCTATGACTCGGCGCTCGGCCAGGGCGACACCACCTTCGTGCTGTCGCCGGACAGCGCCTTCCTGAAATATCTGAAGTCGGGTCCCGGCGGCCGCTAGTTCGCCGCATCAGCGGAGGGTCGGATGTACCACCAGGGTCAGCGCGAACTTCAGGATCGGTTCGACAGCCGCGCCCTGGCCGACCGGCTGGACGAGAAGCTCCGCCGCGAGCAGTTCAACGACGCCGATGCGGCCTTTGTCGCCGAGAGCCCGTTCTTCTTTCTGGCCACCGCCGATGCGGACGGTAAGCCCGACTGCTCGTTCAAAGGCGGCCTGCCCGGCTTCGTGCGGGTCGTCGCCCCGGACCTGCTGATCTTCCCCGACTATGACGGCAACGGCATGTTCCGCAGCCTGGGCAATATCAACGTCAACCCGCAGGTCGGCCTTCTGTTTATGCGCATCGGTGAAAGGCCGGGCCGCCTGCGCATCAATGGCACAGCCGAGGTGGTGTTCGAGGACGAGCGTCTCGATGCCCTGCCCGGCGGCCAGATGCTGATCAAGGTGACGCCCACCGACATCTTCCCCAATTGCCCGCGCTATATTCCGCACCTCGAACTGATCGAGCCTTCGGTCTATTCGCCGAAGCTCGGCGAAGCGCCGGTCGAGCCGGCCTGGAAGGCCATGCCCTTGTTCAGCGACGTGACGCCGCCCCGGCATCGCGCGGACTGAGCGCCGCGTGCACGTCGTGCAGGCTGCCCGCGATGGCGACGGTTTTCTCGCGCATCTCATCGGTGGCTTCGAGCAGGTCGGGCACCATCACCGCCATCATCCCGGCGGCGTGGGCCGAGCGGATGCCGTTGTGGGAGTCTTCCAGCGCCAGGCAATCCTCGGGCGGAATCCCCAAGGCCGCGGCGGCCTTCTGATAGGGCTCGGGATGCGGCTTGCCGCGCTCGACGCTTTCGCTGGTGATCAGGGTGGTGAACCGCGCCACCACCTCGGCCGGCAGGTGGCGATCGACGGCGCGGCGGCTGGACGAGGTGACCAGGGCCTTGGGCAGGCCGACCTCGTCGAGCAGGGCCAGCAGTTCGGCCGCGCCGGGCTTCAACGGCACGCCGATATCGAAGGCCAGCTCCAGCAGCCGGCGCACCTCGGCCAGATAGGCGGCCAGGTCGAAGTCGGCGCCGAAATGCTCGACCAGCAGGTGGTCGCTGTGGGCGTTGGTGGTGCCGACCATCGACATGAAGACCGCCACGGGCAGCTCGCGTCCGGCCGTGGCGGCGGCGCTCATCAGGGCGTCGCGCACCGGGGCCTCGGTGTCGACCAGCAGGCCGTCCATGTCGAAGATGACGGCGCGGACCGGACGGGGAAAGATCATGCGCGCCGGCTTAGCCGCGCCCGCCGGTTTCGCCGAATCAAGCTTTGCATCAGTCGGTTACGAACCGGTCGGTCGAATAGCCCTGATAGTAGAGCAGCGCGGTCAGGTCGGCATGGTCGATGCGGGCATCGGCTTCCGCCGCCACCACCGGCTTGGCGCGATAGGCGACGCCCAACCCCGCGGCCTTGATCATGTCGAGATCGTTGGCGCCATCGCCGATGGCCGCGGTGTCGATAAGGTCGACGCCCAGGGCGGCCGCCTCGTCGATCAGCGCCTTCAGCTTGGCCTCGCGACCGAGGATCGGTTCGGCGACCAGGCCGGCCAAGGCGCCGTCCGCCTCGATCAGCCGGTTGGCGCGGTCGAGGTGAAAGCCGGCCGCCGCCGCCACTCGGCGCGTGAAGAAATCGAAGCCGCCGGAAACCAGCACGCAGCGGGCGCCGTTGGCGGCCATGGTGCGCACCAGGGTTCGGGCGCCGGGATTGAGCCGGACCCGCTCCTCGTAGGCGCGCGCCAGGTCGGCCAGCGGCAGGCCCTTCAGCATGGCGACGCGTTCGCGCAACGCCGCCTCGAAGTCCACCTCGCCGCGCATGGCCCGCTCGGTGATGGCGGCGACTTGCGTCTTCAGACCGGCGAAGTCGGCCAGCTCGTCCAGGCACTCGCAGCCGATGATGGTGGAGTCCATGTCGGCCACCAGCAGCCGCTTGCGCCGGTGTTCGAGCGGCTGGGCGCAGCAATCGACCGGCACATATTGCAGCGCATTCGCCGCCGCGCGTCCGATGGCGGCGGGATCGACGTGTTCGACGATCATGTCGGCGACGCCGTCGCCGAGAATGTCGGTTTCCAGAATCGTGCAGCCGGCTCCGGCCACCGCCTCCAGGGCGTGCGGCAGGTTGGTTTCCAGGCTAGACAGATCGGGTGCGACGAGGGTGAGGACGACCAGCATGGAGGCCCGCATCTGGCTGATCGCCGGCCCCACCGCAAGCGGCAAGTCGGCCCTGGCGCTCCGGCTGGCCCGCGAAATCGGCGGCGAAATCGTCAATGCCGACGCCCTGCAGCTCTATCGCGACCTGCGCATCCTGAGCGCCCGCCCCTCGGCTGAAGAGGAGGCCAGCGCGCCGCACCACCTGTTCGGCGTCGCCGACGCCGCCGACGGCTGGTCGGTCGGCCGCTGGCTGACGGCGGCGACCGCGGCTCTGAATGACATCGCCGAGCGGGGCCGCCCGGCCGTCGTGGTCGGCGGCACCGGCCTCTATTTCCGCGCCCTCACCGAGGGCCTGGCGGATATCCCGCCGATCCCGCGCGCCGCGCGCGACGCCGCCGAGCAGGCCTACGATACCGACGGCGAGAACGCGGTCCGCGCGGCGCTGGCCAAGCTCGACCCACTCGCCCAGGCCCGCATCACGCCGGGCGACCGCCAGCGCCTGACCCGCGCCCTGGCCGTGGCGCGGTCCACCGGCCGCCCGCTCACAGCCTGGCAGGCCGAGACCAGGCCCGCGATCCCGGCCGACGCCTGGCGCGCCGTGGTGCTGGAGCCGCCCCGAGAGGCCCTCTACGCCCGCATCGACGCCCGCCTGGCTGCCATGGCCGCGGCCGGCGCGGTCGAGGAAGCCGGCGCCCTGATGCAGCGCGGCCTCGACGCAAGACTGCCGGCGATGAAGGCCGTGGGCCTGCGCGAACTAGCGGCCGTCGCCAAGGGGGACGCCACGCTCGAAGCCGCCGTCGCCGCCGCCCAGCAGGCCACCCGCCGCTACGCCAAACGCCAGCTCACCTGGTTCCGCAACCAGACCCCCGACTGGCGCCGCATCGCGGCGATGGAGGCGGAAGAACAGTGGCCGGCGTTCGTCAGCCCGGCGTCTTCAGCTAGGAAACATCGGTGAGCCGCTTGTTGAGGCCGGTCCTTAAGTTGATGCCGAACTGGACGAAGGCCTTCAGGCCGCACAGGGTATAGGTCCAGCCCGCGTTCTGGCCCAGGGCGAGCTTCACGCCTTCAGGCGTAAAGGGGTAGCGGCCCTCGGTTACCGTGACGACGGTTGCATCGTCCCCGTCGGCCGCGAACTGAAACATCGATCGGGTTGGCTGGCCGAGCGCCGTCGATTCCCAGACGATCTTCGTGTTCTTTTCGACTTCAAGCACGGTGATGGCGACCTTCGCGCCGAGGTCGCCGAACGTCCACGTCACCGCGCCGGGCCGCATCGGTCCGCTCGCGCCTGAGATGAAGTAGTTCGCCATCTTCCTCGGGTCGACCACGGCGTCGAACACCTCGCCGATGGGCCTGAGAATCCGCTCGCGCACGTTCACTTCGATGTCGTGGGTGGGATCGGGCATTTCGCGCTCCGTCAGGGTCGGGTGGTCGCCAAAAGGCAACTTATAAGTTGCCTTTATAATACGGCCGCGTAAAAGTGCAACCCGGGAATTGCGTTATGTCCGTCTTGATCTAGAGCGCGGCGGCCTTGGCCTTCCACTCGGCGGCCTGGCGCTTGGCCTCGGCGAGCTGCGCGGGACTCAGGTGGGCGGCCATGGAGTCGCGTACGAGGATGGTGTCGTCGAGGCCGTCGGCCCCAGGTGTGGCCGCGATGGCGACGTCCAGCCAGACATAGGCCTGGGCATAGTCGCGCGGCACGCCTTTGCCGATGGCATAGGCCGAGCCGACCTTGGCCGCCGCTTTGGCGTCTCCCTGTTCGGCTGCCT
The DNA here is from genome assembly GCA_041691315.1 of Caulobacteraceae bacterium. GTDB lineage: Bacteria > Pseudomonadota > Alphaproteobacteria > Caulobacterales > Caulobacteraceae > Poindextera. The sequence goes on from JBEPUW010000009.1 coordinate 53,713, forward strand.
GGCGATACCAGTGGAAGGCCTGCGCCGGGTCGGCCGGCCCGCCGCGACCATCCTCGTACATCTTGGCCAGGCTGCTCTGCGCCGTGGACAGTCCCTGCTCCGCGGCTTTGCGGTACCAGATGGCGGCCTGGGATTCGTCCTTCACGATCCCCAGTCCGGTCTCGTAGCGCATTCCCAACCCCCATTGCGCGCCGGAATTCCCCTGGTCGGCGGCCTTGCGATAGAGGGCCATCGCCCGCGCCTGGTCCTTCTGGCCGCCGATGCCGAGCTCGTAGTCGGAGGCGAGTACGAGCTCGGCCAGGACATACCCCTGATCTGCGGCTTTGCGCGTCCAGGCGACCGCCTGCACCGGATCCTTTGGAACCCCGCCGCTACCGGACATGTACACCCCGGCCATCAACATCTGCGCCTTGGCGTCTCCTTGATCGGCGATAGTGCGGAGCGCCGCGAAGGCCGGCGCGCAGTCGGCGGGCCCGCCGCCTTGGCCCAGCACGCAGATAGCGGCGAGCATGTCGCGCGCCTTGGCGTTACCCTGCGCGAAGGCCTTTCGGGTCCAGGCGAGGCCCTCGGCCGTGTCCTCGTCGACGCCAGCGCCATTGAAATAGAGGGCGCCAAGCAGCTGCTCGGCCGTGGCGTCGCCCTGGTCGGCCAAGGGTCGAAGCAACTTCAGCGCCGTCGCATAGTCGCGCCGGCCAATGGCCCCTTGAGCGTCCTCAATTGGCCCCGCCTTGGCGCGCGCAAACAGGCCGAGAGCCAGCATCGTCGCCGCCAGAGCGACCCCAAACCTCAGTTTCACGTGGTCGCCCGCCCGCCGCCTGTCCAGACGACACCCTAGGCGGCCAAGGTTCATGGGCCGTTATCGAGACAACCTCAGGGGGTCCCGCTGTCTGCCTTCCAGGCCGACGCCAGCCGCTTGGCCTGCGCAAGCGCGGCTGGGCTCAGGCGCGCGGCCACCGACTTGAGCGCGAGCGCTTCGGTGTCGTGGTTTTCGTCGTCCGGCCTGGCCGACGACATGGCGATCTGCAGCCACATATAGGCTTGCACATCGTCGCGCGGCACGCCCTTGCCCAGGGCATAGGCGGTCCCGACCTTGCGTTGCGCGTCGCGATAGCCCTGCTGGGCGGCCTTGAGGTACCAGGCCACGGCCTGGGTCTCGTCGGCGGTGACGCCCCGGCCGGTCTCATAGTCGTCGGCCAAGCTGATCTGGGCGAACAAGTCGCCCTGTGCCGCCGCCTTGCGGTTCCAGAAGATCGCCTGGACCTGGCCCTCCGGCGTGTCGTCCTCCATCCCATAGTGCAGAGCGAGGGCGGACACGGCGCGCTCATCGCCCCACTCCGCGGCCTTGCGGTAAAGGACGAGCGACTGGGCGGGATCCTTGGCGACGCCGAACAGGCCGGTCTCGGACAGCTGGGCCAGCATATCTTCAGCCTCAAGATCGCCCTGGGCGACTGCGGCTTGCAGCAGCGGCCCGATCTGGGCGCAGGCCTTTGGCTGAACCGGAGCGGTCACCGAGAACCCGCAGACCATGATAAGCATGCCCCGGGCCTCGGCGTTGCCTTGCGCGGCCGCCTTGGCGTACCAGCCGGCGGCCTGGTCCTCATCCTTGGCGACGCCGTCGCCGCGGTCGTAAAGATCGGCAAGCTTCATCTGCGCCCAGACATCGCCGTGCTCGGCCATCGGCTGCAGGATTTCCGGCTGCAGCGGCGCATCAGCATTGGCGGCGGCGGCGGTCTGTCCGGAAAGGCCTATGACGAGCACGCCGAGCATCGCCGCGGCCGGCATTGGAATCTTCATCGCTGCAGCCCACCGACGCCCTGAAAGGCCTCAAGCCTACCCCAGCCAAGCTCAACGCTTTCTTGACGCCCGGCGCCGACAATGGCATCTGAACGACCCTGACTACGGAGGCACAGCCGTGCGCCACACCATTCTCGTACTTAAAAGGCGACCGCTCCCCGCGTGACACCCGTCACGCCGGAACACGGTCGCGCGTCCGAAGGCCCCCCGAGGGCCTTTTTCTTTGCCTGAAATCCAACCCAAAACCCGATCCCGAGACGTCCCATGTCAGACATCCAGCACAGCCCGCAAACTGAAGCCGCCGAGACGGCCGAGATGCTCACCGGCGCCGAGATCGTCGTGCGCTGCCTGGTCGATCAGGGCGTCGACGTGCTGTTCGGCTATCCCGGCGGGGCGGTGCTGCCGATCTATGACGCGCTGTTCCATGAGCCGAAGCTGCACCACGTGCTGGTGCGCCACGAACAGGGCGCGGCGCATGCGGCGGAGGGCTATGCCCGCTCCACGGGGCGGCCGGGCGTGGTGCTGGTCACCTCCGGGCCTGGCGCGACCAACACCATCACCGGCATCGTCGATGCGCTGATGGACTCGATCCCGCTGGTCGTCCTGACCGGCCAGGTGCCCACCCACCTGATCGGCTCCGACGCCTTCCAGGAGGCCGATACGGTCGGCATCACCCGCACCTGCACCAAGCACAACATCCTGGTGAAGCGGGCCGAGGACCTGCCGCGCGCCATCCACGAGGCCTTCCACATCGCCACGACCGGGCGGCCCGGCCCGGTGCTGGTCGACATTCCGAAGGACGTGCAGTTCGCCCGCGCCGCCTATCAGGGCCCGAAAGAGGTGCGCTTCGCCCACGTCTATGCGCCGCGCACCAAGGCCGACCCGGCGCGCATCAGGGAGGCTGTCGCGCTGATCGCCGGCGCCGAGCAGCCGCTGTTCTATACCGGCGGCGGCGTCATCAATGCGGGCCCGCGCGCCAGCACCCTGCTGCGCGAGTTCGCCGCCCTGACCGGGGCGCCGGTGACCTCGACCCTGATGGGCCTGGGCGCCTTTCCGGCCGCCGACCCGGCCTGGCTGGGCCTGGTTGGCATGCACGGCATGTTCGAGGCCAACCACGCCATGCACGACTGCGACGTCATGGTCTGTCTGGGCGCGCGTTTTGACGACCGGGTGACCGGCCGGCTGGACGCCTTTTCGCCGGACTCCAAGAAGATCCACATCGATATCGACCCCTCGTCGATCAACAAGAACGTCCGGGTCGACGTGCCGATTCTGGGCGACGCGGCCAGCGTGCTGGAGGACCTGATCGCGGTCTGGAAGGCCGAGAAGCGCAAGGCCGCCAACCTCGCGGGGTGGTGGACGCAGATCGAGACCTGGCGCGCGCGCCAATGCCTGCGATACCGCCCGTCCGACACGATCATCAAGCCGCAGTACGCCATCGAGCGGCTGTATGAGCTGACCAAGGACCGGGATGCCTACATCACCACCGAGGTCGGCCAGCACCAGATGTGGGCGGCGCAGTTCTACCGCTTCGAGCAGCCGAACCGCTGGATGACCTCGGGCGGTCTCGGCACCATGGGCTATGGCCTGCCGGCCGCGGTCGGGGTGCAGATGGCCCACCCGGGAAGCCTGGTTATCGACATCGCCGGCGACGCCAGCGTGCAGATGACCATGCAGGAGATGTCGACGGCGCTTCAGTACGATCTGCCGATCAAGATCTTCATCCTCAACAACGAGTGGATGGGCATGGTGCGCCAGTGGCAGGAGTTGCTGCACGGCGAGCGCTACAGCCATTCCTATTCGGCGAGCCTGCCGGATTTCGTGAAGCTCGCCGAGGCCTACGGCGGCGTCGGCCTGCGCGCCGAGACGCCGGACGAGCTGGACGGGCTGATCGAGGAGATGATCGACATGCCCAAGCCGGTGATCTTCGATTGCCGGGTGGAAAAGTCGGAGAACTGCTTTCCGATGATCCCGTCCGGCAAGGCGCACAACGAGATGATCCTCGGCGACGTCGAGGATATCGGCTCGGTGGTTGACGAGGCGGGCAAGCGGCTGGTGTGATTGCGCTCCGCCGCTATGGTGCGCCTGACAATCAGGCGGCCCCAGGCGGGCACAAGGAGCGCAATGTCCATCGAACCGCCGGCCTCCGCTTACGACATGGCCCACGACGTCGAGATCGAGACGATCGCCACCTTCGCCGTGCTGGTCGACAACGAGCCTGGCGTGCTGCACCGCGTGGTCGGCCTGTTCGCCGCGCGTGGCTACAATATCGAGAGCCTGACCGTCGCCGAGACCGACCGGGCGGCGCACACCAGCCGCATCACCGTGGTCACCCGCGGCACCCGCCACGTCCTCTCGCAGATCGAGGCGCAGCTGAAGAACATGGTCTCGACCCGCTACGTCCAGGACGTCAGCCGCGACCCGAACGGGGTCGAACGCGAACTGGCCCTGGTCAAGGTGCGGGGCACGGGCGGCGAGCGGGTCGAGGCGCTGCGCCTGGCCGACATCTTTCGCGCCCGGGTCATCGACACCACCAGCGAGAGCTTCATCTTCGAAATCACCGGCGCGCCGTCCAAGGTGGACAAGTTCACCGACCTGATGCGGCCCTTGGGGCTGGTCGAGGTGTCGCGGACCGGCGTGCTTTCCATCGAACGCGGCGCGGAGACCCTTTGATTATGCCCGAATTTCGCACCGTCCAGGTCGGCGAACTGAAGCTGAACTGCGCCATCGAGGGCTCCGGCCCGCTGGTGGTCATGGTCCACGGCTTTCCGGAGTCCTGGTATTCCTGGCGCCATCAGATCGGCCCGATCGCAGGCGCCGGCTTCACCGCCTGCGCCATCGACGTGCGCGGCTACGGCGGCTCCGACAAGCCGCATCCGGTGGCCGACTACGCCATGGAGCATATGGTAGCCGACGTCGCCGGCCTGATCGAGGCGCTGAGCCCCGATGCCCCGGCGGTAATCATCGGCCACGACTGGGGCGCGCCCATCGTCTGGAACACCGCCCTGATCCGGCCCGACCGCGTGCGCGCCGTGGCGGGTCTGTCGGTGCCCTATATGGGCGTGGCGACGCGCTCGATGAGCGAGATGATCGAGGAGGTGTTCACCTCCAGGGGCCGCTTCTTCTACCAGCACTATTTCCAGAAGGAGGGCGTCGCCGAGGCCGAGATGGGGGCCGATGTGCGCAGTGCGCTGCGGCGCTTCTATTACGCCATCAGCGGCGACGCGCCTGACGGGACCTGGCCGAACGACAAGCCGGTGCATGCGACCCTGCTGGACCGTCTGCCCGACCCGGACCCCTTCCCCGCCTGGCTGACCCCGGCCGACCTCGACTATTTCACGAGCGAGTTCGAAGCCTCGGGCTTCCGCGGACCGATCAACCGCTACCGCAACCACGACGCCGACTTCATCTATCTGCAGGAGTTCTCCGGCCGCCGCATCCGGCAGCCGGCCCTGTTCATCGGCGGCAAGCGCGACCTGGTGCTGTCGATGTTCGGCCGCCGCGACTTCCTGCCAATGATGAAGGATCAGATCCCCGACCTGCGCGGCGCCGACGTCCTGCCCGGCTGCGGTCACTGGACCCAGCAGGAGCGGCCGGCCGAAGTCAACGAGCGCCTGCTGGCTTGGCTGGGCGGGCTGTAGCGAGGGGGCGAGATGGAGTTCGGCATCCGCGACGACGACCAGCTGATCGTCGATACCATGACCGCTTTCGCCGCCGAGCAGCTCCGCCCGGCCCTGCGCAGCGCCGAGGCGGCGCGGGCGGTGTCGGCCGAGGTGCGGGCGAGCTTCGGCGAGCTGGGCTTCGAGGACCTGGACGTGCCGGAGGCGGCCGGCGGCGCTGGCTTGGGCATGCTGACCCGCGTGCTGGCCAACATCACCCTGGCCCGAGCCGACCCCGGGGCCGCCATCGGCCTCGATCGCGTCGGGCCGGCGCTTTACGTGCTGCAGGAATTCGGCGGCGACGAGGCGGTGAAGCGGTTCGCGCGGCCGCTGCTGGATACGCCCGGCGCACGGATCGCGCTGGTCATCGAAGCTGCCGACCGCGACGTGGCCGCGGGCGGGCGGATCGCCGGCCAGTCGGCCTGGGTCCCGACCGATCGCGCCGACCTGGTCGTCGGCCTCAGCCCGACGGGCGCCTGGGTGCTGGAGGGCGGCGCGATGCTCGAACCGGTGCGTGGCGCCGCCCTGCACGCCGCGGGCGCCAGCCGTATCGCCTTCGACGGACCGGCCGCGGCGGCCTGGAGCGACGCCGCTGCGGCGGCGCGAGCCCTGGCCCGGGTCCGCATCTATGTCGCCGCGCTGATCGTGGGCGTGCTGGAGGACGCGACGCAGTTCAGCCGCGCCTACGCGCAGGAGCGGGTGGCGTTCGGCCAGCCGATCGCCCATCACCAGGGCCTGGCTTTCATGATCGTCGACATGTTCTCGGCCGTCGAACAGGCCCGCCTGCTGGTCGAGGACGCCGCGCGGCGGGTCGAGGCCGGCGACGACGCCGTGCAGGAGGCGGCCGCGGCCTTCGTCGAGGCGGTGGAGGCCAGCCGGTTTGTCGGCCCGAACGGTGTGCAGATCCTCGGGGGCCACGGCTTCATGCGCGACTTCCCGGTGGAGAAGGCGATGCGGGACTGCCGCGCACTGGGCCTGCTCGCCGGCGGGCTGCATCGCGCCCGCGACGACGCCGCGGCGCTGGCCTGGGCGACCGCCGAAGCGTTCGAGGAGGCGTAGAGCATATGGAACTGAAGCTCAGCCCCGAACTGCGCCAACTGGTCGAGGAAACCCGCGAATGGGGCCGCACCGAGGTCCGTCCGGCTGGCCTGGAGGCCGATCGCAACGCCGCGCCGTTGCCGCCCGACCATCCCTATTTCCGCAAGTTCGTCGATAGCGGCCGGGCCAGCGCCCGCGCCCAGGCCGCAGAGGCGCCGGAAGGCCGGACGGTGCGCGCCGTCGTGCTGGGCGAGGAGTCGGCCTATTGGGACCGCGGCATGGGCGTCGCCACGCCCGGCGCCGGCTTTCCGTCCGGCGCGGTCAACGCCACGGGCACACCGGAGCAGAAGGAGCGGTTCCTGGGCCCGTTCCGCGAATTGAAGGACCCGCACTGGGCCAGCTTCGCCCTGACCGAACCCGGCGGCGGCTCGGATACCGCCGCCTTCCGCACCCGGGCGACCAGGACCGATCGCGGCTATGTGCTGAACGGCGCCAAGTGCTTCATCGGCAATGCTGCCCGCGCCGACTGGATCCTGGTGCAGGCCACCCTCGACCCCAGCCTAGGGCGCGCCGGCCAGCGCTCGTTCTTCGTCGAGAAGGGCAATCCCGGCCTGATCGGCATGAAGATCGAGAAGAAGATGGGCCTGCGCGCCTACGAGTCGGTGTCGTTCTCGCTGCAGGACTGCGAGGTGCCGGCCGAAAACCTGCTTGGCGGCGAAGACCGCGAGCCGCGCGAACCGCGCGCGCCCGGCGGCGGAACCGGGGCCTATGGCGCCACCATGGGAGCGCTGAATTCCGCCCGTGTCGGCGTCGCCGCCAGCGCGCTTGGCATCGCCCGCGCCGCCCTCGACGAGGCGCGGCGGTTCGCCAAGGCGTCCGGGTCGCTCAAGCATCCGCGCGTGCGCGACGAACTGGAGCGCTCCTTGCGCAAGCTGCGCGCCGCGCGGCTGGCGACGCTGAAGGCCGGCTGGCTGGTCGATGTGCGCCGCACCAACGTCATCGAATCCTCGATGGCCAAGATCCTGGCCGCCGAGATCGCCCAGGAGGCGGCGGCGCTGGGCGTGGAGATCGTCGGCCTGGAGGCCGGCGCCGGCGACAACCTGATCGAGAAGCTTTACCGCGACGCCAAGGCGCTGAACATCGTCGAAGGCACCGGCCAGATCCAGCGCGTCATCATCGCGCGGCAATTGGTTGGGCTGCCGCGCTGAGTTGCGCATTGTAGGGCCATGGATATCGACATTGCGCTATTCGACCCCTGGCTCGAACGCTGGGCGCTGACACCGGACGGCGCGCCGATCTCCGGCACCTGGGCCAAGCTTCTCCCGGTGAAACGGGGCGACCAGCCGGCCATGCTGAAAGCGGCCATGACCCGCGAGGAGACCCACGGCCTGGATCTGCTGGCCTGGTATCACGGCGACGGCGCGGTCAAGATCCTGGAGCGCGGCGACAAGGCCATCCTGATGGAGCGGGCCGTCGGCGAGCGGTCGCTCAAGGCGATGGCCCGCGCCGGGGAAGACGAGGCGGCTCTGGCCGTACTCTGCGCCGCCGCCAAGGGACTGCATGCATCGCGGCACGCGTTGCCGCCAGACAACCTCTTGCCACTGGCCGAGCGGTTCAAACCGCTGGAGGCGGCGGCAAGCAAACACGGCGGCATCCTGGCGCGGTGCTGGACAGAGGCCCTGAGCATGCTGGCGACGGCGCGCGAGATCCGGCCTCTGCACGGCGACCTCTGGCACGACAATGTGCGCGACGACCGCGCCCGCGGCTGGCTGGCTATCGATCCGATGGGATTTCTGGGCGAACGAACCTACGACTACGCCGTGATGGTCACCAATCCGGACTTTCCCGACGTGGCGGCGGACCCCGAGCGCATTCGCCGGCGGTCCGGTTTCGTCGCGAGGACAGCCGATCTGGACCCAGTGCGCCTGATGCGCTGCATCATGGTCGACGCCGGGCTGTACGCGCTTTGGTCAATGTCCGAAGGGCTTGAACCCAAGGCGCTGGCCGTGGCTGAGATTGCCGAAGGCATGCTGGACGCGGACTAGCCGGGCTTGATACTCAGGAGCCCATGAGCGCGTTCGACGGGATCCGGGTTCTCGACTGTTCGCAAGGCCTCTCCGGACCCATGGCCGCCATGCTGCTGGCCGATTTCGGCGCCGAGGTGCTGAAGCTGGAGCCGCCCGAGGGTGACCGGGCGAAGGATCTGCCCGGCTATGTCGCGTGGAACCGCAACAAGCACCGGCTGACGCTCGACCTGGCGGCCGAGGCGGACCGCGAACGCTTCGACGCATTGCTGACGAGTGCGGACGTCGTGGTGTTCGATCACGGGCCGAGCGCGCTTGCCGCTCTTGGTCTGGAGGCCGCGGTGCTGACGGCTGCGAACCCGCGGCTGATCCATCTCTGGGTTCCGCCGTACGGGACCTCTGGCGCCTGGAGCGACCTGCCGGCGCACCATGGCAGCCTCACCGGGCTCTCCGGCGCGGCCTTCCGGCAGGGCAGCTATGCCGACCAGCCGACCTGGTACGTCGCGCCGCTGGTGCAATACGCCCAGGCGACCCTAGCGGCGGCCGCGACCGGCGCGGCGCTGCTGCAGCGGTCGCAAACCGGCCTTGGTCAGGCGGTGGTGGTCAGCGGCCTGCACGCCATGGCCGAGACCGGCTGTCCGCTCAGCTCGCTGGGCGGCGAACCGCGCGGCGGCGGCCATCCACTGGGGGGCGGGGCCAGCTACCGGCTCTACCAGTGCGGCGACGGCAAGTGGCTTTTCCTCGGCACGCTGTTCTCGCACTTCTTCGCCCATGCGGTGCAGGCGCTGGACCTGGCCGGCGCCGAGGTCTGGGACATCGGTTCGGCGATCCAGGACAAGCTGGCCAGCGGCCCGCGCGACCATTGGCTGGCCCTCTTCCGCGAGCACGAGGCGCCGGCCGGACCGGTCGACCGGCGCGAGGACTGGCTGAAGAGCGAGATCGTCACGGCCAATGAACTGGCCGCCATCCTCGACCACCCAACGCTCGGCCCGGTCGAGATGCCGGGCGTGCTGGCCAGGCTGGAAGCGACGCCGGGATCGGTGCGCGGCTTCATGCAGGAGGCGACGTCGGAGCGGCTGGCCGCCTTCGCCGCAGCCCGCGCGCCCTCTCCGCCCGCCGGCGCAACCGCGCGTCGACCCCTGCCGCTGGCGGGCGTCAGGATCCTCGATCTGGGCACGGTGGTCGCCGGCGCCTATGCCGCCGCCATCCTGGCCAATTTCGGGGCCGACGTGGTCAAGGTCGAGCCGGCCGAGGGAGACCCGTTCCGCTCCGGCGGCCCGGGCTTCATCAACTACAACCGCGGCAAGCGCGGCCTGGGCGTCAACCTGAAGCACCCGGACGGCCATGCCCTCTTCGTCGACCTGGCGAGAGGCGCCGACGTGGTGCTCGACAACTATCGGCTGGGGGTGCGCGAGCGGCTGGGCATCGACTATGCGGCGCTCAGGGCGGTGAACCCGCGCATCATCTCGTGCTCGGCCAACACCTATGGCTCCCGGGGCGTCGATGCGCGGCTGCCTGGCTTCGATCCGCTGTTGCAGGCGCGCAGCGGCATGATGGCGGCCCAGGGCGGCGAGTACGGCGAGCCGGTCTTCCACACCATCCCGATCAACGACGTCGCCACCGCCGCCCTCACCGCCTTCGCCGTCATCGCGGCGTTGAACGCACGCGAGATCACCGGCGAGGGGCAGAACGTCGAGACCAGCCTGGCCGCGGCCAGTACCCTCTACCAGTTCGGCGAACTGACGACTTACGCCGGCCGTACGCCGAACGGTCCGGGCTCACGCGATTGCATCGGCTTCACAGCATTCGATCGTTACTATCGCTGTGCGGATGGCTGGCTGACCCTGGCCTGCACGGCGCCGGCGCACCTCGAGGCGCTGGCCAGAGCGCTCGATCGCACCGACTGGCTGGGTCGGTGGCAGGGGGCGGCGGTGCTGGCTGAACCTCGCGACGGGGCGCTGGCCCAGGAGATCGCCGCGGCGCTCGCGCAGCTGCGGCGCGACGACGCCGTCCAGGCGCTAACCGCCGCCGGCGTTCCGACCCTGCCGGTGATGCGCGGCGACGAGGTGCAGCGCACCGATTTCTTCTGGGAGAACGGCTATTTCGAGCTGCACGCGCATCCCTATTATGGCGAGTTGCTCGCTTCGCGCGGCTTCGCCGAGTTCAACGGCGCGCCGGCCCGCTTCGACCGGCTGCATCCTGAGCTGGGCGAACACGGCGTCGAGGTGCTGACCGACTACGGCATCCCCCGCGAGCGGATCATCGAACTGGCCCGCGCGCGGGTGATCTTCCGCGGTTAGTGGCGCGGGTGGGTCGCGTTGTAGTTCTTGGTCGCGTAGTGGTGGCCGATGGCGCAGCCGGCCGCGGCGCCGAGCAGGCCGTGGTGATGCGCCAGGTGGCCCGCGACGCCGCCGACGATGGCGCCCTTGATGCAGCCTCTGGCGTCAGCCGCGCCGGCGCCGGCGCTGGCGGCCATGGTGAGGGCGAGAATGAGGGCGAGCGATTTCATCGGCGATCCTTTTTAGCTTGGCTGTAAGGTAGAACTCGCGAGCCCACGAAAGGCTGCGTCGAACAGTTTGGCGCGATTCGACGGCTCAAGGCGCCTGCCGCACGACCGGCGCGATCCAATCCTTGTCCAGCGTCTTCAGCGGATGCGAGGCGGTGACCTGGCCCATGAAGGTCGGCGGCATGATGTCGTAGCCCAGCAGGCGCTGCAGGTCCGGCGACATCCGCCGCACGCGGTCCTTCGGGACGGAGAGATAGAAGTTTTCCTGGGTGCGGGCCCAGGGCTCGCAATACTGGCTGGTGAAGGCCATGCGCGGCGCGTCGCTGGTATTGGCGCCCGCGCCGTGGACAAGCGTGCCGGGGAAGACAGCGATCGCGCCGGCGGGCATTTCCAGGGAGAAGGCGTCCTGCATCGCCGGGACCGGCTGGCCGGCGACGCGCCCATCACGGAACGCCACCAACTCGGCCGTGCTCCAGAGGTGGCTGCGCGGCAGGATCACCGTGCCGCCGTTCTCGGCGGTGAAGGCGTCGATGGCCCCGATCACGCTGATGCTGATCGCCGGGCGCGGCCGCGGGATCGGGTAGAAGCTGTCATCGGTGTGCAGCGACTGGGCCACCTCACCCGGATAGATGTCGATGGCGTGGCTGGCGCTGAGCAGATAGCTCGGGCGCAGGAAGGCGTCCAGGATGGCGAGCAGGCGCGGATCGGCGGTGAGGTCCTCGAACACCTGGCCGCGGGCGACCATGGTATAGACCCGCTCGGTGGTCCGCCCCTCGAACGGGTTGCGGCCGCGATAGGTCCCGAAATAGGGCGCCATGCCCTCCCGGAACCCAGCCAGCTGCCCGGCGTCGAGAAAGTCCTCGACGACGGTGTAGCCGTCCTCGCGCATCCGCCGGATGTGCGGCGCCGCATCGAAGCCTTGCTGAACCTGAGCGCGCGCCGAAGCAGCCAATCGAGCCTCCATCGCCAAAGCCTGGGTCTATTGTACCACAGGCTGGCCGAAGGGGGTCATGCCAGGATGGGGGTCATCTGGGCGCGGCGGCGGCGCACCGCGATGAACCGCATGGTCGCGTACTGGATGGCGAACAGGCCAAGCTTGCTGACGGTTCCATAGGTGGCCATGAACGACGCCCAGGTCAGCACATTGAACTTCAGCGCGGCGAATATGTTCAGCGCCGCCGAGAAGAACATCAATCCCGCCCACACGAAGCCGAAGATCAGCGCGATGTCGGGCACGATCTCCCTGGCGACCTCGGGGAGGTAGCGGGTCATCCAGCCGGGCTTGAGCATCACCGCGCCGATGATGATGTAGATCAGGCTGGGCTTGATCATCACGAAGCGTGGATCCTTGGTCAGCAGCGACACGCCGCCGAACCCGACCACCAGGACCAGGCTCAGCCATTGCATCACGCTGATGGGCTTCTTGCGGGCGAACTCCCAGGCGATCTGGGCGACGCCGAACACCATGCCCAGCACGATGGCCACGGTGACGTTCTTGGTGATCAGGACGACGATCAGAAAAATGAAGGTCGAGGCCAGGTCGAGCAAAAGAAAGCTGGCAGCGTGAAACAGGTTCTTCATCGGACTCTCAGCTCCTGACAGGGGTGTCGGCGCGGGTGGCGCGGTCGAACAGCTCGACCAGCTCGCGCGCGTAGTCATTGAGGTCGAGGGCGGGATCGGCGGCCAGTTGCGGCGGGATGGAGTCCAGCGCCTCGACTATGGTTTCGACCATCACACCCACCGAAAAGGGCCTGAACACGCCCTCGCGCTGGCCCCATTCCAGGACGCTGCGAAAGCCGATCCGGCGCGGCTCATAGACCGTCGGATCGATCTTCGGCGTGGTTCCGTCGGTGCGGCCGGCGCGTAAGATGTTCATGATCGCCAGCACCCTTTTCGGGTTGGCCGCAATATAGGCGACGCTGGCCTCGATGAAGGTGCGCAGCGCGCTCCTGGGGTCGGTCTGTTGTTGCACCAGGGGCTCGATGTCGCCGCGGCCGGTGGTGAAGACGTGGACGCCGACCTCGCGGATCAAGTCATCCTTGCCGGCGAAATAGTACAAGATCACCCCGGTCGAGACCCCGGCCCGCTTGGCGATCTGGGCCAGCGAGGCCTGAGCGAACCCCAACTCGGCGATGGCATCGATGGCGCACTCGATGATCTGGGCGCGGCGCGCCGTCTCGATGAAGCTGGGCTTCGGCTGATTGGCTGGTTTGATTTCTGAATGCACGTTCAGAAATTAGCATGCTCTTGCAAAAGCGCAAGCGGCCATCGTCGTTCTTCTCTCGGCAACCGATCGGGCCTATATTGAGCGGGTGCGGACCTCGGTCCGAACTATGGAGATAAACGCGCGTGCAATAAGCGGACTGGACCCGGGTGCGATTCCCGGCGGCTCCACCAATTCCTCCCTCCGCGTTATCGGCGGAGATATCGAGGGGCCGATCAGCATCGACAGACGTCTAAAGGCGTTGCTTTCTCCCGGCGTGGCTCACCGTTTCGGGCCATTTTCTAAATGCGAACGATAACTTCGCTCAAGAGTACGCCCTCGCCGCGTAATGCGGTTCGGTCATACTCGACCTAAAGCCCTAGTGTCTTAGCAGCGCTAGGCGGGGCCCGGGGAGCGCCTGGCAACAGAAGCTCCCCACTTTCCATCGCGGTGGACAAGGCGCTCCCCAACTTTCTTGAAAGGGATGCGAGCGCCTGGCGCCAGAAGCCCCCCACTTTCTCGCTTTCACGATGATCCCGCTTTGCGGCTGAACGCGCGCGCGCTAGTTTCGGCCGTCGCTTCCTCAAGCCCTCGGTCATCATGGCTCAAGACAAACCGCCGCAAGACCTGATGCATTACGAGACGATGGCCCAGGACGCCATGCGTGGCGTGGTGCGGGCCGCGCTCAAGCGCGCCGCGGCGCCCGCCGGCCTGCCCGGCGACCACCATTTCTACATCACCTTCAAGACCCAGGCGCCCGGCGTCTCCGGCCCGCCGGAGGTGCTGGCCCGCTATCCCGACGAGATGTCGATCATCCTGCAGCACGAATATTGGGACCTGGCGCCAGGCGAGACCTTCTTTTCGGTCACCCTGAAATTCGCCGGCGAGGCCAAGCGGCTGTCCATCCCCTACGCCGCGGTCAGCCGTTTCATCGACCCCAGCGTCCAGTACGGCCTGCAGTTCGATGTCGCCGAGGCGCCTGCGGCCGCGGCTCAGGAAGCACCGCCGCCCGAAGCCGCGGCCGAACCGGCCCCACCGATATCGGACGAGCCCAAGGTGGTGTCGCTCGATCAATTCCGAAAGAAATGACGCCTTGACCGACACGACCGCGCCGGCGCCGGAAGCCCAGACCGACGAGGCCCTGCTGGCGCGCTTCCAGCGCAGCAAGAACCAACCGCCCTCCTCTCAGACCCTGGGCTTTCGCGTCATCGCGGTGAACCAGGCCGAGCGGATGGTCGAGATCACCTTCGAGGCCAAGGCCGAGGTGATGGGCAACCCGATGAAGCAGATCCAGGGCGGCTATCTCTGCGCCATGCTGGACGAATGCATGTCGGTGGCCTGCCAGGTCGCCTCGGGCATGACCAGCGTCGCGCCGACCCTGGAGATGAAGACCAGCTTCCTGCGCCCGGGCATGCCGGGGCCGATGCGCGGCGTGGGCCGGGTGATCAAGTGGGGCCGCACCATCGCCTTCACCGAGGGCCAGCTGTTCGACGGCGAAGGCCGGCTGCTGGCCACGGCTACCGGCACGGCGCTGCCAACGCCCTTCAAGACCTACAAAAGCTAGCCGCCGGCGATGCGGGGGCTGTCCGCATTCGTTGTCCTCGCCAGCCTGCTTCTCGTCGCTGTCGCGCCGGCGCGGGCCGCCTCACCCTTCGCCGCCTGGGCCGTCATCATCGTCGCCGGCGACGACCACGCCCATTCCGGGGCTCATTCCGAAGTGTTCGACAATGCCTGCCGCGATCTCGCCACGGCCTTCACCAAGGCCGGGTTCGTGCGGTCGAACATCAGCCAGTTCTCGGTCCAGACCGGCCGCCCGGCCGGCGTACTGGCCTCCGATCCGCAGAGCATCATCGACCAGTTCGACCGCGCCACCGACGCCGCCAAGGACGGCTGCCTGGTCTATTTCACATCGCATGGTTCGCCGGACGGCATCGTGCTCGGCGACAGACTGATGACGCCGGCCGGCATGGCGGCGATCGTCGACGACGCCTGTGGCGACCGGCGCGCCGTGATCGTGGTGGCGGCCTGCTTTTCCGGCGTCTTCATCCCGCCGCTGTCCGGCCGCAACCGCATGGTGCTGACCGCGGCCCGGCCCGACCGCGCCTCGTTCGGCTGCGGCGAGGAGGACCGCTACACCTTCTTCGACACCTGCATGCTGCAACAGCTGCCGCTGGCGCGGAACTTCGCTGTTCTGGGTCCCGCGGTGCAGGCCTGCGTGGCCAAGCGCGAACAGGACCTGGGGGCCGACCCACCGTCGGAACCGCAACTTTGGATTGGTCCGGCGATCGGACCCGACCTGCCGCTGCTGGCCTTTTCCGCATCGCCCTGAAGGGGCGCTTTCGCCTGCGACGCGAACCCCTTATGACGAGCTGATCCCAGTCCGCGAGTACCGCCCATGCGCCCGACGCCCAAAGCTTTCATGGTCTTGGCTCTGGCGGCGGCCATGGGCCTTGGCGCCAGGAGCCTGGCCCAGGTTCCGACCGCGCTGACCCACCCGGCCGCCTCGTCGGCGCCGCCGCCAGCCGCCGCGAAACCCGTTCCAGCGCCCGCCAAACCCAGGCCGAAGCCTGCGGTCCAGGCGGTCGCCAAGCCGACTCAGGCGGCGCCTGCCGCGCCGCTGCCCGCCCAGGTGGCCGGCGCGCGGCTGGCGCCGGGAACCCCGATCCCGCCGACCGAGCTCGAGGCCTTCGTCGATGGTGTCGTCCGCCAGGCCATGACCAGCCGCCATATCGCCGGGGTCGCGGTCTCGGTGGTGCAGGGCGGCCAGGTGGTCCTGGACAAGGGCTATGGCTTCGCCGGACCCGGCCGGGCGGTCGATCCGAACACGACGCTTTTCCGCGTCGGGTCGATCTCCAAGACCTTCACCTGGATCGCGCTGATGAAGGAGGTCGAGGCCGGACGCATGCGGCTGGATTCGCCGATCAACCTCTATCTGCCCGAACCCCTGCAGATTCGGGACCAGGGCTTCAAACGGCCGATCTATGTCCGTGACCTGATGACCCATTCGGCCGGGTTCGAGGACCGCGCGCTAGGCCAAATGTTCGAGGACGATCCGGCCCGCGTGCGTCCGTTGGCGGACTATCTGCGCGAGGAGCGGCCCCGGCGGGTGCGCGAGCCCGGCGTGGTGTCTGTCTATTCCAACTACGGCGCCATGCTGGCCGGCGAGGCGGTCGCCTATGTGGACGGCCACCCCTATCAGGACCTGATCGACGCCGAGATCCTAGGCCCGCTCGGCATGGCGCACACCAGCGCGCGCGAGCCGTATCCGGCCCGCGCCGAGTTGCCCCGACCGATGCCAGCCGCGCTCGCCGGAGACCTCTCCACTGGCTACCGCTGGGCCGGCGGGTCCTACCGGCCACAGGCCTTCGAATACGTCACCCAGGGGGCGCCGGCCGGCGCGGTGTCATCGACCGCCGGCGACATGGCCCGCTACATGCTGATGATCCTGAACGGCGGCCGGCTGGACGCGGCGAGCGTCTATGGACCCGACACCGCCAAGGGGTTCCGCACCACCCTGCAGGCCTCCGCGCCCAGGGTGAACGGCTGGGACAACGGCTTCATGGAGTTCGCCCTGCCAGGCGGCTTCCGCGGCCAGGGCCACGGCGGCGATACCCTGTGGTTCCACTCGATGATGCTGACGGTCCCGGACCTGAACCTGGGCGTCTTCGTCACCACCAACACCGACACCGGGCCCGAACTGACCACCGAGCTGCCGCAGGCGATCGTCGGCCGCTTCTACGCCGCGCCGCCGGTCTCGCCCCGGCCCGGCGTCGCCTCTCTGGTCGATGACCGGGCGGTCTATGCCGGAACCTATCTGGACGACCGGCGGCCCTATCATGGACTGGAGAAGTTCGTCTTCACCCTGATCGGCCAGGCGAGCCTCGCCGTGACCGCCGACGGGCGTCTGCTGACCCCCGGCGGCGGCGGCGAGCAGGCCTGGGTCCCCGACGGCCCGCCCGGTCACTTCGTCCGGGTCGACGGACCGGAGACCATGGCCTTCAAGATCGACAACGGCCGCGCCGTTCGCTGGTACACGGCCTCCGGGGCCACCGCCTTCGACCGCATCGGACCGCTCTATCAGGCGCGGGTGCTGGGCCTGGTGGCCGCGCTGGCCGCGCTCGCCTCGATCGCCACCCTCGTGGGCCTGGCCGTGCGCGACACCCGCGAGTCGCGCCAGACCCCGACCCAGGCGCGCGCCAGCCTGGTGCAGACCACCATCTCTCTGCTCTGGCTGGTGGCCATGGCCAGCTTCGCCGCATGGGCCGCCGGCGCCGGCGACCTCGGCAAGATCATGTACGGCTGGCCGGGCCCGCTGGTGCTGATGGCCTCGGCCTGCGCCCTGGTCGCGGCCCTGCTTACTCTGCTGGCGCTGGTCATGACCCCGGTGGTCTGGCGCGGCGGACGGCGGCTGGACAGTTGGACAATTGGTCGCAAGCTCCGCTTCACCGCCACCACCCTGATCTTCGTGGCGTTTTCCTTACAATTGCTCATGTGGGGGGCTCTCGCGCCCTGGAGCGGATAGCTGGGGACAACCTTGCGGGGTCGCTTGTGCCGGGCCTGCCCTATGGTAAGAGCGTAAGACGGTAAGACGGGGGAATCGCTGGTGGCCATCTTCCTTTCCAAGCTCACCTCCAAGGCGCAGACGGTGATCCCGCGTGAGCTGCGCGCGCGGCTCAATCTGAAGCCAGGCGACGTGGTGCGCTATCGGGTGACCGACACCGGCGTGCTCATCGACAAGCTGCCGCCGCAGGCCGACGAGGACACGCTGGCGGCCTTCGCCGAGTGGGGCTCGCCGGCCGACGCCGCGGCCTATTCCAACCTATGACCGCGCTTTATCGGCCGTTCGACGTGGTGGCGGTGGCCATCGGCGAGGGCGGCGATGCGAAGCGGCGCCCGGCCCTGGTGGTGTCCACGCCCGAGTTCGAGCGCTCCACCGGCCTGGTCTGGGTGGCGATGATCACCGCCTCGGACAAGGACCACAGATTCGGCGACATCGCCGTGGCCGACCAGACCGCCGCCGGCCTGCCCGCCCCCTCGACCATCCGCGCCTCCAAACTGGCCACGCTGTCGGTCTCCAAGATCAAGCGCCGCCTGGGCGCCCTCGGCGAAGCCGACCGCGCCGGCGCCCGCATCGCGCTCCGCGCCGCGGCAGGGTTCTTTTAGGGCTTCCCCGCCGGACCACCCAGAACAGTCAGGCCGGCTGAAGCGGCCGCCAAGCAGAGGTCCTCGTCGAAGGATCCGAGATCCGAGCCCGTCCGAAGCGCCAACTCCAGATAAGCCGCGTCGTAGACCGTAAGGCCGAACCGGTCGGAAAGCGCCACCGTCCGGGCAAGGGCCTGACCAGAGGGATCGTCAGGGTTATCGGTTCGCAGCTGCAGGACGCGTATCCGGGCGAGCGAGGCGTCGCGGAATTCCTCCCCGATCAGCCCGCGGCGCAAACGCGTGCGCAAGACATTGCCCACCTCAAGCCAGAAGAGTGCCGGAACCCAGACTTCATCGCTGGCTGCGCGTGAGAGAATCGCCTCCGCTTCGCCGCTGCGGGCGTCGCTGAGCACCCATTCGAGCACCAGCGAGGCGTCGATCACCAACACTGGGGATCAACGCCGGCCGATGTCACGATCATGCTTGAGTTCAGCCCAGCTCGTCTTCGGCAGCGTCTTCCGGGCCGCGGCGGCGTCGGCGAACAGCTGCTCAAGGTCGACCTTGCTGGGACGGCCAGCAAGCGCCGCCAATCGCGCCACCGGGGCGCCGCGCCGGGTGATCACCACGTCTTCGCCTCGCTCAACGCGTTCCAATAGCTCGGACAGACGCGTCTTGGCTTCGAATATGCCGACGTGCATGACAGCTCTCCTGGCTAGATATCTAGCTAGATAATATTTGGTCGCTTCGGATGCAAATGCGAACCGTTGCGACGGACGTCGCAGGCGATTAGACCGCGAGCGGCATTCATCGCCTGGGAACCCTTCATGTCCGCCACGCGCACCGAAACCGACAGCTTCGGGCCGATCGAGGTTCCGGCCGATCGTTACTGGGGCGCCCAGACCCAGCGCAGCCTGGGCAATTTCAAGATCGGCTGGGAGAAGCAGCCCAAGTCGGTGGTCCGCGCGCTGGGCGTCATCAAGCGGGCCGCGGCCGAGGCGAACATGGAGCTGGGCAAGCTCGATCCCGGCCTCGGCCAAGCCATCGTCGCCGCCGCCCAGGAGGTGATCGACGGCCGACTCGACGACCACTTTCCGCTGGCGGTCTGGCAGACCGGGTCGGGCACCCAGTCGAACATGAACGCCAACGAGGTGATCTCCAACCGCGCCATTGAAATGCTGGGCGGGACGATGGGCTCGAAGACGCCGGTGCGTCCGAACGACGACGTCAATATGAGCCAGTCGTCTAACGACACCTATCCCACCGCCATGCACATCGCCGCCGCCGAGCAGGTGGTGAACCACCTGTTGCCGGCGCTGGCGCATCTGCATGCGGCCCTGGTCGCCAAGCAGACGGCTTTCAAGGACATCGTCAAGCTCGGCCGCACCCACACCCAGGACGCCATGCCGCTCACCCTGGGCCAGGAATTCTCCGGATATGCCACCCAGGTCGCCAATTCGATCAAGCGGATAGAGCTTACGCTGCCGGGCATTTGCGAGCTGGCCCAGGGCGGCACCGCGGTCGGCACCGGCTTTACCGCGCCGATCGGATTCGCCGAGAAGGTGGCCGAGCACATCGCCGCCATCACCGGCATCGCCTTCGTCACCGCGCCGAACAAGTTCGAGGCCATGGCCGCCCACGACGCCCTGGTCTTCGGCCACGGCGCGATCAATGCGACGGCCGCGTCGCTGTTCAAGATCGCCAACGACATCCGGTTTCTGGGCTCAGGGCCGCGTTCCGGGCTCGGCGAACTCAGCCTGCCGGAGAACGAGCCCGGCTCGTCGATCATGCCCGGCAAGGTCAATCCGACCCAGTGCGAGGCCCTGACCATGGTCTGTACCCAGGTGTTCGGCAACCAGGCGACCATGACCTTCGCCGGCGCCTCCGGCCATTTCGAGCTGAACGTGTTCAACCCGGTGATGGCCTACAACTTCCTGCAGTCGGCGCGGCTGATCGCCGATTCCGCGATCAGCTTCACCGACCATTGCGTGGTGGGCATCGAACCCAGGCTGGACAATATCGCGGCGGCCGTCGAGCGCTCGCTGATGCTGGTCACGGCGCTCTCGCCCAAGATCGGCTATGACGCCGCCGCCAAGATCGCCAAGACCGCGCATAAGAACGGCACCACGCTGCGCCAGGAAGCGGTCGGCGGCGGCTATGTCACCGACGAAGAGTTCGACGCCCTGATGCGGCCGGAGAAGATGATCGGACCGGGCTAGGCGGCCCTGCCGGCTTCGAATGTCAAAGCAGGACAGAGATGCTATGTATTGACCATCGTTGTGGTCTGCGCCGATGGCGGGGGATGTGGCGCGACCACAATCGGCGCGGCGCGTTACCATTCAGAGCCCGTTCAGCCCGACCGCCGCATGGCTGCAAGCCGCAGCCAATTTGAAAGCCAAGCATGTTCGACCAATTGCCGACCGGTCTCAGTCCCAGGCTCGTCTCGCTGGCCACGGCTGTGCCGCCGATCGATCTTCCTCAGGAAGAGGTGACCCGGCGGGCGGCCGAACTCTTCGGGGTCAATTCGTCGGCCTATGAGTGGCTGGCGCCGATCTACACCAACGCCGACATCGACAATCGCCACTCCTGCGTGCCGTTCGAATGGTACCTGGAGCCGCACAGCTTCGGCGAGCGCAACGGTCTCTTTCTGGAGAACGCCACCAGGCTGCTGACCGAGGCGACTGAAGCCGCCCTGGATCAGGCGGGCCTGCAGGCCGACGAGATCGACGCCATCGTCACGGTCTCGACCACCGGCATCGCCACCCCGTCGCTGGACGCGCGGATCATGCGCAATCTGGGCTTCCGCAGCGATGTGGAGCGCACGCCGGTGTTCGGCCTTGGCTGCGCCGGCGGCGTGCTGGGCCTGGCCCGGGCCGCGGCCCTGGCGCGGGCCAAGCCGCAGTCGCGGGTGCTGCTGCTGGTGGTCGAACTCTGCGCCCTGACCTTCCGACATCATGACCGCTCGAAGAGCAATCTGGTGGCCACCGCCCTGTTCGGCGACGGGGCCGCGGCGGCCATCATCAGTTGCCGCGACGAATACGATCAGGCGCCCCGGCTGGGTCCGGCCGGCGAGCACACTTGGCCGGACAGCCTCGACGTCATGGGCTGGGACGTGGCCGACGACGGGCTGAAGGTGATCTTTTCGCGCGATATCCCGAGCCTGGTGAAAGACGATCTGCGGCCGGTGATCGTCGCCTTCCTGGCCAAGCATGGCGGGACGCTGAACGATATCGCCGGCTTCATCTGCCATCCGGGCGGGGCCAAGGTGCTCGACGCGCTAGAGGACTGTTTCGGCCTGCAGCGCGGCGACCTGACCATTGCGCGCGAGGTGCTGCGCGCCCACGGCAACATGTCGGCGGTCACCGTGCTTTTCGTGCTGCGCGCGGCGCTCGACGCCGGCGCGCGCGGGCCGCAGCTGCTGACCACGCTCGGCCCCGGCTTCACCGCCGGCATGATGGTGGTCGAGCCGGTCTGACCGGCCCGTGCTGCGCAAACGCTCGCTCAGTCTAGCCCGCCACACCACCTCGCTGGCGCTTGAGCCGGCCTTCTGGGACGTGCTTGAGGCGATCGCCGAAGCGCGCAGCCAAAACCTCACCAGCCTGATCGCCGAAATCGACGCCGGCCGTGGCGGTGAGCCGCTGGCCTCAGCCTGCCGGGTCGCGGCCCTGGCCTGGGCCGGACGGCGAGACTAGATCACGATGATTTTGGATTGGAACAATCCAAAATCATAAACGTGATCGATCACTAAGAGTTGGAGCGGGTTGCGGGCGGAAAACCGCTTCACACTTTTCCTCAACCCGCTCTAGTTGCCGCTGCCACCCAGGATCGTGGCGGCCGGCTTTTGCGGCTGGCCGGGCGTCAGCGTCATGGGGTGCGCCTGATGCGAAATGATCAGGAAGGCGCCGACGATCACCACCGCCAACAGGCCCAGAACGATCCATAGAGCCGTAAGGGTCAACCGGGCGCGCTCAACCACGGGATTGGCGTCGTCGACCGGCTTCTCGGCGTTGGTCATATCCAGGTTGATCTTATCTGCGTCCGACATATCGATGTCTCCGCGGCCGTTTCGGCCGTCAGCGTGCTTGAAGAACGGGGGCCGGCGGGGCCGGTTCCGCGCGCCGCAGCCCATCGGCCCTTAAGTCCGGATGCGCGTGTGCTACATATGTTCCGATTCAACCTCGCCAGCGTAAGGCTCGCCCCGCTTTGTCCGACGTCCCCGCCCCCCGCATCAGCGATCTTGCCCGCGTCGATGCGCCGTCCGCCTATCTCGAGGGCCTGAACCCCGAGCAGAAGCGCGCGGTCGAGGCGATCGAGGGCCCGGTGCTGGTGCTGGCCGGGGCCGGCACCGGCAAGACCCGCGTGCTGACCACCCGCCTTGTCCACATCCTGGCGAGCGGCCGCGCCAGGCCCTGGGAGCTGCTGGCGGTCACCTTCACCAACAAGGCCGCGCGCGAGATGCGCCACCGCATCGCCGACCTGATCGGCGGCCAGTCGGAGGGCCTGCGCTGGCTGGGCACCTTTCACTCGGTCGCCGCCCAGATCCTGCGCCGCCACGCCGAGCTGGTGGGGTTGAAGTCCAGCTACACCATCATCGACCCGGACGATCAGGAACGGCTGATCAAGCAGCTGCTGGAAGCCGAGAACATCGACGCCAAGCGCTGGACGCCGGGCCTCATGGCCGGCCTGATCGACCACTGGAAGAACCGCGGCTGGACGCCTGACAAGCTGCCGCCGTCGGAAGGGGCGCAGTTCGCCAACAACCGTGGCGCGGCGCTCTACAAGATGTACCAGGATCGCCTGAGGGTGCTGAACGCCTGCGATTTCGGCGACCTCTTGTTGCACAACCTGACCATCTTCCAGGCCAATCCGGACGTGCTGGCCGAGTATCACGAGCGCTTTCGCTACATCCTGGTCGACGAGTACCAGGACACCAATGTCGCCCAGTATCTCTGGCTGCGCCTCTTGGCCCAAAAGCGGCAGAACGTCTGCTGCGTCGGCGACGACGACCAGTCGATCTATGGCTGGCGCGGCGCCGAGGTGGACAACATCCTGCGCTTCGAGCGCGACTTCCCGGGCGCCGAGGTCATCCGGCTGGAGCGCAACTATCGCTCCACCGAGCACATATTGGCGGCCGCCTCCGGCCTCATCGCCGCCAACAAGGGCCGGCTTGGCAAGACGCTTTGGACGGAGGCGCAAGGCGGGACCAAGGTCGCCGTGCGCGGGGTCTGGGACGGCGAGGCCGAGAGCCGGCTGATCGCCGACGACATCGAGCGGGGCAAGCGCGACGGCCGCCGCTATCGCGACATGGCCATCCTGGTGCGCGCCTCGTTCCAGATGCGCGCCTTCGAAGAGCGGTTCGTGCTGTTGCAGATCCCCTACACGGTGGTCGGCGGCCCGCGCTTCTTCGAGCGCGCCGAGATTCGCGACGCCCACGCTTACTTAAGGCTTATCCAGTCGGAGGACGACGACCTCGCCTTCGAGCGCATCGTCAACACCCCCAAGCGCGGCATCGGCGACACCACCGTCAGCCGTCTCCTGCAATTCGCCCGCGCCAAGGAGGTCTCGGCCAGCCTGGCGGCGCGCGGTCTGGTGACCACCGACGAACTGCAGCCGCGCACGCGCACGGCGCTGGCCAACTTCCTGCGCGACATGGATCGCTGGCGGGGCTCAAGGGAAAGCCTGGGCCACCAGCGCCTGCTGGAGACCATCCTGGAGGAGAGCGGCTATACCGACGCGCTTCGCCTCGACAAGGGGCCGACCAGCCAGACGCGGCTGGAGAACTTGAAGGAGCTGGTCCAGTCCATGGCCGCCTTCGAGACTCTGGAAGCCTATCTCGAGCACGTCTCGCTGGTCATGGACCTCGACCGCGAGACCGGCGGCGACGCCGTCCAGATCATGACCCTGCACTCGGCCAAGGGGCTGGAATTTCCCGTGGTCTTCCTGCCCGGCTGGGAGGAAGGCGTCTTCCCCTCCCAGCGCAGCATGGACGAGAAGGGCGAAAAGGGCCTCGAGGAGGAACGCCGGCTGGCCTATGTCGGCATCACCCGCGCCCGCGAGGACGCCCGCATCAGCTTTGCCGCCAACCGGCAGGTCTATGGCCGCTGGACCAGCCAGCTGCCCAGCCGCTTCGTCGACGAACTGCCGATGGCCAATGTCGAGGCGGCCAGCGAGACCGGCTATTACGGCGGCGGCCCCGGCATGAACGAGGCGCACAGCCGCTGGGAGGAGACCCCCTCCTTCGGCTCCGGCTATTCCTCGCCCGGCTGGCGGCGCGCCCAGGCCAGGGGCGCGGCCGGCGCGGTCGGGCGGCACACGGTGATCGAGGGCGAGGGCCGGCTGGTCGCCGTCTCGGCCAAGTCGGCGACCAGCGTCTTCGGCATCGGCGACCGCGTCTTCCACCAGAAGTTCGGCCCCGGCGCGGTCACCGCCGTCGAAGGCAACAAGCTGACCGTCGCCTTCGACCATGCCGGCGAAAAGCGGGTCATCGACACCTTCGTCGAGCCGGCGTGACCTGATCGCCGCCAAAGCCTAAGCTTGGCTATTCAGCCTGGGGAGGCAATTCCATGACTCTCGTCCCACCGGTGATCTCGGCGTTTACAGCCGGGATTCTCATCCTGTTGCAGACCGCTCTGGTGTTTGCAGCGGTAAACCAGCGACGCCAGCACGGACCGTCGCTAGGTGAATCAACCGACCCGAACGTGACCCGCGCGGTGCGTCGTCACGGGAACCTGGCCGAAAATGCCGCCATCTTCATCGCCTGCATAGCCCTGCTTGAGATGCTCGGCGGTGGCCGGCTGTGGGTCGAGTTGCTGTGCGGCGCCTTCGTGCTCGCCCGCCTGCTGCATGCGCTGGGCCTGTCGCTGCCGAACACCGTCAATCCCTTCCGGGTGGCTGGCGTGCTGCTGACCGTCGCGGTCGGCCTCGGCGTGGGTGTGCTCCTGGTCTTGGTCGCCGCGCCGCATCTCGCCGACTGAACCCTGGCCTCTCAGGCCAGGACGTCGGCGTGTTCGGGGTGGCGTTTCAGCCAGGCGACGGCGTAGGGGCAGATGGGCACGATCTTCTGGTGGTCGGCGCGGATGCGTTCGACCATGCCTTCCATCAGCCGGCCGGCCGCGCCGGTGCCGCGCAGGGCGATCGGCGCCTCGACATGTGGGACGCTGACCCGGTCGCCACGGCGGTGATAGTCGGCGAAGGCCATCAGGCCGTTCTCGACCAGCTCGAAACGTTGCGCTTGGACGTTGTCGACCACGGAATTGGAAGCGTTTGTCATGCGGCCTCGCAAAACGGAAAACGGCAGGGAATCGTCAGTCTAATCCTCGATCGATGACGCGGTTGCGTCAAAGCCGTTCGACCGCCATGGCCACGGCCTCGCCGCCGCCGATGCACAGGCTGGCCAGGCCGCGTTTGGCGCCGCGCGCTTCCAGTGACGCCAGGAGCGTGGCCAGGATGCGCGCACCCGAGGCGCCGATGGGATGGCCAAGCGCACAGGCGCCACCGTTGACGTTCAAGACGTCGTGCGGAATCGAAAGCTCCTGCATGGCGATCATCGCCACCACCGCGAACGCCTCGTTGACCTCGAACAGGTCGATGTCGCCGATCGACCAGCCGGCCCGCTCCAGCGCCTTGCGCATGGCCGGGACCGGGGCGGTGGTGAACAGGCCCGGCGCCTGGGCGTGTGCCGCGTGACCGGCGATGCGCGCGATGGGGGTCATCCCGAGCCGCTCGGCGACCGAGGCGCGGGTAAGCACCAGGGCGGCGGCCCCGTCGGAGATCGACGAGGCGTTGGCGGCGGTGATGGCGCCGTCCTTGGCGAAGGCGGGTTTCAGCGTCGGGATCTTGGCCGGGTCGGCCTTCAGCGGCTGTTCGTCGTCGCTGACCAGCACCGTGCCGCCACGGGTCTCGACGTTGACCGGGACGATCTCGCCCGAGAACCGGCCACCTTCGACGGCGGCGCGGGCGCGGGCCAGGCTCTCGATGGCGTAGGCGTCCATGGCGGCGCGGCCGATCTGGTAGTCCTTGGCCGACTCCTCCGCGAAGGCGCCCATCAGCTTGCCGGGCTCGTAGGCGTCTTCAAGCCCGTCCAGATACATACTGTCGGCGACCCGGTCGTGGCCGATGCGGGCGCCGCCGCGATGCTTGGTCAAGAGGTAGGGCGCGTTCGACATGCTCTCCATGCCGCCAGCGACGATGATGTCGGCGCTGCCGGCCATCAGCGCGTCATGAGCCAGGATGGCGGCCTGCATGCCGGAGCCGCACATCTTGTTGACCGTGGTCGCCTCGGCCGAGAGCGGCAGGCCCGCGCCCATGCCCGCCTGCCGGGCCGGCGCCTGGCCAAGCCCGGCGGGCAGCACGCAGCCCATGATGATCTGGTCGATGGCCTCCGGCGAAACCCCGGCCCGCTCCACCGCCGCGCGAATCGCCACGGCGCCCAGCTCGGTCGCCTTGACCGAACCCAGGGCGCCTTGGAAGCCGCCCATGGGGGTGCGGGCATAGCCGGCGATGACGATGGGGTCGTGGGCGGTGGCCATGGACGCATCCTTTTTGCTGGAACCGAAAAGTGGGGCGGCGCGTCTGTAAACGCAACGCGCTTGTCTTCGAGATAGCGCGCGCGCAACATCGCGCCATGGGACGCACGGCGGACTATTCGCGGCAGATCTGTTCCGTCGCCGCCACCTTGGAGGTGGTCGGCGACCCCTGGACCCTCCTCATCCTGCGCGACGCCTTCGCCGACGTGCGCCGTTTCGAACAATGGCAGGAGCGTCTCGGCGTCGCCCGCAACGTACTGGCGGCGCGGCTGAAAAGCCTGGTCGGGCACGGGGTGCTGGAGAAGCGGCTCTACAACGCCCATCCGCCGCGCCACGAATACGCCCTCACCGACAAGGGCCGCGACCTCTATGGCGTGCTGGTGACGATGGCCGCCTGGGGCGACCGCCACGTCTATTGCAGCGGCGGGCCGGTGGAGTTCGTGCACGGGGCCTGCGGCGCGCCGTTCGAACCGCGGGTGATCTGCGCGGCCTGTGGCGAGACCGTTGCCCCGGGCGATCTGAAACGCCAGGCCGGCCCGGCGACCACGACCGTCGGCGAGGCCCTGGGCGCCAACCCTAGACCTTGATCGGCCGCCGCGCCGGACGCGCAGCCCTGGCGCCGCCACCGCGTTCGGCCAGTTCATTTTCCGGAACGACGTCGACCTCGACCTTCAGCTCCTGTTCGCCGGGCGACAGCATGATGCCGTCGATCGGGGCGACGTCGCTGTAGTCGCGGCCGACCGCCAGGATGATGTGGTCGTCGCGCGCCAGGATGGCGTTGGTCGGGTCGAAGCCGATCCAGCCATCAGCCTCGCCGCACCACAGCTGGACCCAGGCGTGGGTGGCGTCCGCGCCTTGCAGCCGGGGCCGGCCGGACGGTGGATTGGTGCGCAGATAGCCGCTGACATACGCCGCCGGCAGGCCAAGGCCGCGCAGGCCGGCGATCATGATGTGGGCGAAGTCCTGGCAGACGCCGCGGCGGACCTTGAAGGCCTCGCTGGCCGGGGTCGAGACGGTGGTGGCCTCGCCGTCATAGACGAACTCGGCGTGGATGCGGGTCATCAGGTCGATCGCCGCCTCGACGATCGGCCGGCCGGCCGGGAAGCTCGCCCGCGCATAGTCGGTGATCGCTGGTGACAGCGGCGTGCGCGGCGTCGGATAGAGAAAGGCCGCCGGGCTGTCCGCGCCGAGCGCCGTCGAGGCCAGAGCCGCCGCCCCCACGTGCTCCCAGGCCGGGCTGCGCGCCGCATCGGGCGCCGGCGCAGCGTGGACGTCGACCCAGGATGCAGCCTCGATGACCAGCACCTTGTGCGGCTTGTCGATAACCACGGTCAGGGTCGCTTCGCCGTAGGGGCCGGTGCGCTTCAACCGGTCCGAGGGCTCCGGACTGATGGCGATGGCGTTTTCCAGCAGGGTCTGCACCGCATTGGAGGGCGGGGTCAGGCGCAGGACGCAGCGCGCATAGCTCACCTCCGATTCGTAGGTGTAGGTGGTCTTGTGGTTCACCCAATAGATCACGCGAGCGCGGCGAGCTTGACGGTGGGCACGGCGTTGGCGCCTTGCAGGAAATAGCGCTCGGCGATGGCGTCGGAGAGCCGCATCAGGGTCTGTTCGAACACCAGAACCCGCTCGGCATGCAGGCCCCCGGCATCTTCGGTCTCCACCGCGGAGGCCAGAGGCAAAAGGATGCGGTTCGGCTCTTCCAGCATGCCGTCGTCCTGCAGCGACGGCAGGGCCGCCAGGTGCGCCTTGATCTCGCAGACCTGGAAGGCCAGCGAGCGGGTGTTGAAGGGGTCGAGCATGACCATGTCGCGCGCCGGCACCAGGGCCAGGCCGACCAGATAGCGGGCGCGATAGGTGATCTGGCTGTCGGCCAAGTCGAGCAGCAGGTCGAGGTCGTCGATGGTGGCGTCGGAATCGGCCAACCGGCGGGTGAACTGGCAGATGTTGATCCCTCGCTCGATGCGCCGGCCCATGTCCAGGAAGCGCCAGCCGGGGCCGCGGTTCATGTTCTCCTGCGACAGGCCCGACAACGCCGCCAGAATCTGCAGGGCGCGTTCGACCTGCTGCAGGATGCCGGCTTCGGAGAGGACGCCGCCGGCGCTCTCCTCCAGCCGGCTCTCGAGATTGAGCAGCAGGGTCCAGAAGTCCGCCGACAGCCGCTCGCGCATGCTGGCGGCGGTGCGGCGCGCCGAGCGCACCAGGCGGATGACCGAGCCGCCCATTTCGCGCTCGTGCATCGCGGCGTTGGCGGCGTCGAGGGCTCGGCCGCCCACCCCCTCCTCGTCCAAGGCCCCGCAGGCGACCAGGATCTGGCGCAAGCGGTCCAGGGTCTCGCCGGTGGTATGCATCGCGGCTTCGGAATCCATCAGGCTGGTGCAGAGGCTGCGCACCAGCCTGAGCGTCGCCTCGGCGCGCTCGAGATAGCGGCCGAGCCAGAACAGGTTGTCGGCCGCCCGGCTGGGCAGGTTGCCCAGGATGCGCCGCACCTTCACCTGGTCGGCGCCGGTCAAGAGGCTGATGCGCGGCACCGGCTTGTCGGCGATGACCCAGACGTCGGAGGTGCGCGCGTCCTCCCCCATGGAGATGGCGCGCACGTCGGGATGGATGGAGGTGCGGCAAAACCCGCCCGGCATGACCCGCATGCCGTTGGGCGTCGCCGCCACATAGACACGCAGCACGAAGGGCGCAGGTTCAAGCCGACCGTCGCGCAGCACCGGCGTGGTCGACAGCCGCACCACCTCCTGGCCGACGAAATCGCCCGGCCGGTCGTTGAAGCGCTGGATGAAGGCGTCGCGCTGCTCGGAGGTCAGGTCGGCCATCATGCGCGGCCGCGACGTCTTTCCGTCCGGTCCGAGGCCGTTGAAGGCCGGCGCGATGGCCAGTGAATTGAGCTCGCGCTCGACCAGCTCGCGTTCGGCCGGCTGGCCGCACCACCAGGTCGCCACATTGGGCATCTTCAGCTCTTCGCCCAGCAGCCGGCGGCAGAGCTTGGGCAGGAAGCCGAGCAGCGACTTGGACTCCAGCACGCCGGCGCCCGGCATGTTCAGCACAGCGACCCCGCCCTCGCGGATGGCTTCCAGCAGGCCGGGCACGCCCAGCCGCGACTTGCTGTTCAGCTCCAGCGGATCGACGAAGTCGGCGTCCACCCGGCGCAGGATGACGTCGGCGCGCTTCAGGCCGGCCACGGTGCGGACATAGGCGCGGCCGTCGCGGACGATCAGGTCGTCGCCCTCGACCAGCAGAAAGCCCAGATAACGCGCCAGATGCGCCTGTTCGAAATAGGTCTCGCTGAACGGGCCAGGGGTTAAGAGGCAGATGCGCGGGTCGCTGCGGCCGGCGGCGGCGGCCAGGCCCTTGCGAAGCTCGTCGAAGAAGGGCGCCAGGCGCTGCACGTTCATGGCGTTGTAGAGGTTCGGATAGGCCCGGGAGAGGACCAGGCGGTTCTCCAGCGCGTAACCCGCGCCCGAAGGCGCCTGGGCGCGATCGTCCAGCACCCACCAGCGCCCGTCAGGCCCACGCCCCAGATCGGCGGCGTAGAGTTGCAGATAGCGCCCGCCCGGCGGCTTGACGCCGCGCATGGCGCGCACGAAGTCGGTCGAGCCGGTGATGGCCGAAGCCGGCAGGTCGCCTTCGCCGAACAGGCTGGCTTCGCCATAGAAGTCCTGCAGCAGGGCCTCCATCAGGGTGGCGCGCTGTTCGACGCCTGCAGCGATCTGCGCCCATTCGGCTTCGCTGAGCAGCAGCGGCAGCGGGTTGATCGGCCAGCTGCGCTCATTCTCTTCGCCATAGATGCGATAGGAGACGCCGGTGTCGCGGATATGCCGGGTGGCGAGGTTGAAGCGGCTGTCGAACTCGCCCTCCTCGTACTCGGCGAAGTCGCCGAGGAAGCAGAGCCAATAGTCGCGCGGGCCGCCGCCCGGCATCATCAGCTCGTCCGGGACCCCCGCGTAAGGCCGGTAATCGCGCAGCCAGCCGGACAGCCGCCGGGCGGAGACCGAGCCCAGGTTTTCCGCTCTGCGCTTTGCGGGGGAAGGCTCAGCGGCCAACGGGCATCCTCAGATCAAGGGTCAACGGGAACTCGTCCGTCGCCTCGGGTTGCGGTGGCGTCAGCACGCCTGGACTATGGCCATGGGCTTCGAACCGCGCCTCGCGCCGCGCCTGGGCCTCGTAGGAATTGACCGGAAAGGTATCATAGCTTCGCCCGCCCTGATGGGCGACATGATAGACGCAGCCGCCCAGCGACCGCTGATTGGCCCGATCGACGATGTCGAGGGTCAGCGGCGCATCGATCGCAAGGTTCGGATGCAGGCCGCTGGGCAGCTTCCAGGCCTTGTAGCGGACCCCGGCGACCGCCTGCATCGAGACACCGGTCGGCGTCATCGGCAGGACGCGGCGATTGCAGGTGATCATGTGGCGCGCGGGGTTGAAGCCGTCGGCCAGCACCTGCAGCCGCTCGACCGAGGAGTCCACGAACCGCACCGTGCCAGACGTGCCGCCCTCCTCGCCCATGACGTGCCACGGCTCCAGCGCATGGCGCAGCTCCAGGCTGACGGCGCCGTACTGAACGCGGCCATGCACTGGAAATCGGAAGGCCAGTTGCGCCGCGTACCAGTGGGGATCGAAGGCGTAGCCGGCCCGCTTCAGGTCGGCCAGCACGCTCAGGAAGTCGTTCCAGACGAAGTGCGGCAGCATGAAGCGGTCGTGCAGGCTGGTTCCCCAGCGCACCAGCCGCCCAACTTGCGGCTCGCGCCAGAACCAGGCGATCAGTCCACGGAGCAACAACTGCTGCGCCAGGTTCATCCGCGCGTCGGGCGGCATCTCGAAGCCGCGGAATTCCAGCAGGCCGAGCCGCCCGGTCGGGCCGTCCGGCGAATAGAGTTTGTCGATGCAGATCTCTGTGCGGTGGGTATTGCCGCTGACGTCGACCAGCAGGTTGCGCAACAGCCGGTCGACCAGCCAGGGCGCCGGCGGTTTGCCGTCGTCCGGCGCCGGGATCATGCCCAGGGCCAGGTCGAGTTCGTAGAGCAGGTCGTTGCGCGCCTCGTCGACCCGCGGCGCCTGGCTGGTCGGACCTATGAACAGGCCGGAGAACAGGTAGGAGAGCGCCGGATGGCGCTGCCAGTAGAGCAGCAGGCTCTTCAACAGGTCCGGTCGGCGCAGGAAGGGAGAGTCGCCCGGGCTGGCGCCGCCGACCACCACATGCGCGCCGCCGCCGGTACCGGTGTGGCGGCCGTCGATCATGAACTTGTCGGCGCCCAGGCGGCAGGCGCGGGCGTCCTCATAGACCCCGGTGGTGATTGCCACCGCCTCGCGCCAGTTGGCGGCCGGCTGCACATTGACCTCGATGACGCCGGGGTCGGGGGTCACCTTCAGGACGCCGATGCGGCGATCATCCGGCGGCGGATAGCCCTCGATCCGCACCGGGACGCCCTGGGCGGCGACCTCGAGGTGCGCCACCAGCTCCAGATAATC
The DNA here is from genome assembly GCA_041691315.1 of Caulobacteraceae bacterium. Lineage (GTDB taxonomy): Bacteria > Pseudomonadota > Alphaproteobacteria > Caulobacterales > Caulobacteraceae > Poindextera. The sequence continues at coordinate 86,076 of JBEPUW010000009.1, forward strand.
CTCCACCCGGGCCAGCGGCGGCATAAAGACATAGAGGAAGCCGTCGCGCGGCTCGACGGTCAGCGCCGTGCGCACGATGACCGGCTTTTCCATCGGCTTGGCCGCACTCGCCGGCGTCGGCGCGGCGTAGACCGCGTCCAGGTTCGGCAGCGCCGGGCGCTCCTCGTACGGATCAAGCGGCGTGATGTAGGGATAGTCCTTGGGCTTCACCCTGGGCAGGGCGCCCAGCGGCAGGCGCAGACCCACCGGCGAATCGCCAGGCGCCAGGTAGAGCGCCTTGCGCTTGAACGTCCAGGCCTCGCTCAGCCAGCCGGTCCCCTCCGCCTTGGCCAGCGGCCGGCGCAGTGGCAGCACATAGCCCACCGCCTTGGACAGGCCGCCGGTCATGGCGCGGCGTAGGGTGTCGCGGGCGTCCTCGTCGTCGAGGGCTTCGTCGCTCAGTTTTACGTCCGCCGGCAGGTCGCCCTCGGCCTTGATGGCGTGCAGCGGGTCCTCGCGCGCCGGCAGCGCGTGCGTCGGATCGACACCCAGCCTGAGCGCCAGGCGATGGATCAGGGCATGCGCCTCGGCTGCGGTGGCGGTGGACTTGGAGCCGCCGCCGTCTGCGTCGCGCCAGACCGGTTTGCCGTCGCGCCGCCAGAACAAGCCCAGCGCCCAGCGCGGCAGCGGCTCGCCTGGGTACCACTTGCCCTGGCCATGATGCAGCAGGCCGCCGCGGCCGAACCGGGTGCGCAGGCGGTCGATCAGCTGGCCGGCGATCACTGGCTTGGTCGGGCCGGAGGCGTCGGTATTCCACTCCGCCGCCTCGAAATCGTCGATGGAGACGAAGGTCGGCTCGCCGCCCATGGTCAGGCGCACGTCGTTCGTCTGCATCTGGGTCTCGATCCGCCGTCCCAGCCGGTCGAGCGCCGCCCAGTCCGGGTCCTCGAACGGCTTGGTGATGCGGATCTCGTCCACCAGCCGCTGGACGTTCATCTCGAACTCGAACTCGCTCTGGCCGCCGCCACTGACCGCGCCGGTGATCGGCGCCGAGTTGCGATAGTGCGGCGAGGCGGCCAGCGGCAGATGCCCCTCGCCGCACAACAGGCCTGAGGTGGCATCGAAGCCGATCCAGCCGGCGCCGGGAATATAGACCTCGGCCCAGGCGTGCAGGTCTGTGAAGTCGACCTGGGTTCCCTGCGCCCCGTCGACCGGATCGATGTCGGCCTTGAGCTGGATCAGGTAGCCGGAGACGAAACGGGCGGCGAGGCCGAGCTTGCGCAGCATCTGCACCAGCAGCCAGGCGCTGTCGCGGCACGAGCCCGAGCCCGACGCCAGGGTCTCGTCCGGGGTCTGCACCCCCGGCTCCATGCGCACCACATAGGCGACGCGTCGCTGGACCTGCGCGTTCAGCCCGACCAGGAAGTCGATGGTCCGCTCGCCGTGCGGCGCCAGCGCCGCGAGCGCGGCATCCAAGAGCGGCCCGTCGTCATCGACCTGACGATAGGCGGCCAGGTCGCCGGCGAGATCGTCGGCGTAGGCGAATGGCAGCACCTCGGCATAGGGTTCGATGAAGAAGTCGAACGGGTTGATCACTGAAATCTCGGCGGTCAGGTCGACGGTGACGCTGAACTCGGTGGTCCGCTCCGGAAAGACCAGCCGCGCCAGCCAGTTGCCGTGCGGGTCCTGCTGCCAGTTGATGAAGTGGTTGGCCGGCGTGACGGTCAGCGAATAGCTCGGGATGCGCGTCCGGCAATGTGGCGCCGGCCGCAACCGCACGACCTGGGGCCCCAGCTCGACCAGCCGATCGTAGCGATAGCGGGTCACATGATGCAGGGCGGCGGTGACCGACAGGGCGATCTCCTGGTTCGAGGAAGCGGGACTTGAACGCCCGAGGGAGTCCTAGCGACCAATCGACGGTATTCACAAGGAATTGCGGCGCATCGCACGCCAGCGCGCAGGCCCTGGCCCTTTCTTAGGCGCCCGTCGTCGCCGCGACCGTGGCGGCGATGAAGCCGCCGCCCAGGACGCGCGAGGGCGCGGTCGCGTCGTAGAGCACGCAGGCCTGGCCGGGGGCGACGCCCTCTTCCGGCATATCGAACACCACCCTCACCTCGCCGTCGGCCACGGCCAGGCGCGCCGGCGCCGGGTCGCGGGTCGAGCGGACGCGGGCCAGCACGGCGCGCCCGGTCGCGGCCGCGATGGTCGGCTCGTCACCCAGCCAGTTGATTTCCTTCAGGGACAGCGACGCGGTCAGCAGCGCCTCGCGCGGGCCGACGATAACCTGGCGCGCGACCGGGTCCAATCGGACCACGAACAGCGGATCGCCGATGGCGACGTTCAGGCCGCGCCGCTGGCCGACCGTGTAGCGGCTGACGCCTTCGTGGCGGCCGAGGACGCGGCCATCGACGTGCACGATTTCGCCCGCCGCGCGCCCTTGCGGGCGCAGCCGGTCGATCACCGTCGTGTAGCGGCCTTCCGGCACGAAACAGATGTCCTGGCTGTCCGGCTTGTCTGCCACGGCCAGGCCGAGCTCGCCGGCGACCTGGCGCACCACCGGCTTGGGCAGGCCGCCCAGCGGAAAGCGCAGGAAGTCGAGCTGGTCGCGGCGGGTGGCGAACAGGAAATAGGACTGATCGCGCGCCGGATCGACCGCGCGGTGCAGCTCGGGCCCGTGCGCACCGACCAGGCGGCGGACATAGTGACCGGTCGCCATGGCCTGAGCGCCCAGGTCGCGGGCGGTGTCGAGCAGGTCGCGGAACTTGACCGTCTGGTTGCAGCGCACGCAGGGGATCGGCGTCTCGCCGCGCAGATAGGCGTCGGCGAAGTCCTCCATCACCGCCTCGCGAAAGCGGCTCTCATAGTCTAGCACATAGTGCGGCATGCCGATGGCCTCGGCGGCGGCGCGGGCGTCGTGGATATCCTGGCCAGCGCAGCAGGCGCCCTTCTTCTGCACCGCCGCGCCGTGATCGTAGAGCTGCAGGGTGACGCCGACCGCCTCATAGCCGGCGCGCTTGACCAGGGCCGCGGTGACCGTCGAGTCGACCCCGCCGGACATGGCGACCAGCACGCGCGCGCCCTTGGGCAGGGCGACCTCGGCGGCCGCCACGGCGATGGCGTCGGTTTCGGCGATGTCGAGCGGCATGATGGATCTTTGGCGAAACGAGCCGCCAATCTAGCGATTGCCGCCCGGCTTTGCGAGGCCGGGGCCTGGTTCAGTGGCCGCTGGCGGTCAGCACGTTGAGCAGCGAGGTGTTCTGCAGCGCCAGGAAGACCTGGGCCGAGGCCTGGATGGCCAGCTGCGCCTCCTGAAGATTCGCCGTGGCCTGGGCGACGTTGGCGGCGGCGATGTTGCCGATCATCGTGCCCAGGGTGTTCTGCTGGTCGGTCAGGTCGGTCTGGGTGTTGGTGACCTGGGTCTGGACCCCGCCATTCTGGGCCGCCTGGCCGTTCAGCGTGCTGGCGGCGGTGTTCAGGCTGGCGATCTGCCCCTGCAGAAAAGTGATCTGGGTCGCGGTCAGCTGGCCGCTGAACGGGCCGTTGGGACCATTGTTGAAGTTCTGAATCGCCTGCAGGGCGGTCATCAGCGGCGTGCCCAGATTGCTGGCCAGGAAGCCGGTCTGGACGGTGGTGTTCTGGTTGATCTGGTTCGACGTGGCCTGCTGGTCGTTCTTGAATATGCTGGCCACCGAGGGCGCGGACGCCAGCGCGCTCATCGAATTGGCGCTGACCGGCGGGGTGTTCACCTGGCCGCCGGCGAAGACATACTCGCCATTATAGGTGCTGTTCAGCCCGTCGGCGGCGTTCTGAAACTGAACTTCCAGCTGCTGCATCAGGGTGTCGCCGGTATTGTTGGCGATCGCCGCGTTGATCGCGTGGCTGGCCCCGGTGGCGGCGCCGGCGACCTGTTGCAGGCCGGTGTCCTGGGTGGTCAGCTTGTTGGCCAGGATCGTGTCCTGGCTGAGAAAGGCTGAGACCTGATTGTTGACGGTCTGCATGGCGTTCAGGGTCTCGGCGTGCGCCGCATAGCCCTGCAGATCGGTCGCGGTCTCGCCGCTGGAGATCTGGTTGGAGGCGGTGCTGAGCTTGGTCTGCGCCTGCTGCATGTTGGCGATGACGGCCGCATAGGAATCGGCGGTGGAAATGCGTTGCATGATCTATTGCCCCACCATGGTGAGCAGCGCCGTGAACATATCCTGGCTTGCGGTGATCAGGCGGGCCGAGGCGTTGTAGGCCTGCTGGTAGGTGGTCAGATTGACCAGTTCCGCGTCCAGATTGACCCCCTCGACGGAGGACAGGCGGCTGTTGGCTTCGCTCTGCACCGCCGCGGCGTTGGTGTTCGCCTGGGCGGCGGCGGCGGCCTGGTTTCCCAGCGCGCCGGCCAGTTGCGATGCGTATTGATTGACCGTCGTCGCCGTGGCGGCCATGCCGCCGGCGGCGTCGAAGTTCATCGTCGTGGTTCCGGCCCTGGCCGCCCGAGCGGCGCCGCTGCCGTCGCCGATCGCCAGCACCGGCGATCCGGCGGGCACGCCGAGATTCAAGGTGGCGAAGGCGACCTTGCCCGGATTGGCGTTGATGTCGGAGCGCACCGAATAGCTGCTGACGCGGGCGGCGCGGGTCTGGGCCCCGATGCCGAACAGCTGGCTGACCGATTCGCCGCCATTGCTGCTCTGGGTGGTGTCCTTGACCACCGACAGGCTGACCGAGCCGGGCGTATTGGGCGTGAAGTTCAGTTGCCCCGCCGTGCCTAGGGCGAACTTGCCATAGAGACCGACGCCGCTGGTGCTGGAGTTCAGTGCATTGACCAGGCCTTGCGCCGTGGTGTCGGCCGGCGTCGTGATGTTGACATCGGTGATCTGCGAACCGCTCGAATTGGAGACCCGCAGGGTGAGGCTCTGGCCGGCCACAAAGCCGCTGGGATCGCCGCCGGCCAGGCCGGTCTGGTAGTTGGTGATGCCGCTGGCGCTGACCAGATTGTTCAGGCCGAAATACTGGCTGAAGCCCTGACCGTTGACCGAGGCCGACGGAGTGGTCACGTCGTCGGCGATGGAAATCCCATTGCCTGCGCCGGTCGCACTGATGCTCAGCACGCCGTTGGAGAAGCTGGCTGAGCCGGTGGCGCCCAAGGCGGTGTTCAGCGCCGAGACGAAGTTTGCGGGCGCGAAGCCGGTCGCTGCGGCGCCGTTGACGCTGATGGTGTGAGCGCTGAAGTCGATGGCGACGGTCTGCTGCAGCTGCCCGGCGGCGTTGACGATCGCCACATTGGTCTTGCCGCTGAAGCCGGTGACGGCGGCGGTCAGGTCGACGCCGATGTTCTGCCCGGTGAGCTGGGCCGGCGGCGGAACCGCGGTCGAGGCGTTGTGCGCCTTGTTCAGCGCGTTCACCGCCTGGGTGACATATTCGCTGACCTGGTCCTCGACCGCGGGCAGCTGGGTGTTGCGTAGCGACAGCAGGCCCTGCAGCTCGCCGCTGGCCAGCTGCAAATTGGTCGCCTGGGCGCCGCCGCCGGGCTCGGTGACGGTCAGCTGGCTGGCCGCCGTCGCCGACGGCTTGTAGGCGAGCTGCGCCGCGCCGCTCAGCCCCACCAGCGGTATGCCGGCCTGGGTGGTGAGGCTGACCCCGCCGGTGGCGTTCGGTTGCGCCTTGATGTCCAGGAGCGAGCCCAGCTGGCTGATCAGCTCGGTCTGGACTTCCTGGGAATTGGTGGCGTTGGCGCCCATCGTGGTGGCGTCGGCGATGTTCTGGTTCAGCCCGGCGATCTGCGACAGCAGCTGATTGACCTGGCCGACATCGCTGTCGATTTGGCTGTCTGCCTGGGTGGACAGGCCGTTCAGCTGGCCGGCGACATTCTGCGACTGGCTCAGGAACTGGTTCAGGTCGTTGACCACCTGGATGCCCGACAGCGGCGAGGCCGGATCGTTGGAAGCGGCGTTGAAATCGGCCGAGACCTGGTTGAGCAGATTGAAATAGCTGGTCGAGGAACTCGGATCGCCGAAGAAGCTCTGCGCCTGGGTGAGCATACTTGAGATGACGCTGGCCTTGGATGAGCCGGCCGTGGCCGCCAGGCTGGCGTTCTGCAGGAACTGGTTGGCCGCCAGCGCCACGCCGCTGGCCGACACACCGCTGCCGACGCCGGCGATCGCCTGGCCGTTCAGCTGCACGACCTTGTCGACATAGCCGGGCGTATTCAGGTTCGCGACGTTGTCGGAGACCGTGTTCAGTCCCAGCTGGGCGGCGATCATGCCGCTGGCGGCGGTCCCGGTGATCGAACTCAGGGTCATCGGTCGCCGATCTTGGGACGAAGCGCCCCGGCCTGGACCCGCGAGACGGCAAGGCTGGCCGTCTCACCCGGCAGAATCTGCCGGGCGCGCGCGTACCGGCCGCTTGGGCCAGCGTTCAAACCTTTGAATCTCATGGCTTTCCTCCTCCGTGGCGGACGCATGGACAAGCTGAAGCGCAAGAGCCGCGCCAGCCGGCGGTCCGGCGCGGATGGCGGTCGACCTTTGCCTATCGGTGATCGGCAAAAACCGCCGTGCGCAGAGAGTCGCCGCCGGGTACTCGTGGTAAATTCCGCTTTAGTTTCAAAGAATTCCAGCGTGGCGCGGCCATTGCTTGAGACCATCGGAATGTACCCGGCGCAGCATGCGCTCCCGTCCTCGCCGCATTTTGAAGGTCCGCCAGGCCGAGCATGCAAGCCGCCGCGCTTTCCGTATCCGTATCCAAGGCCTCCGCCGGCGCCGCCCACGGAACCCCTTCGCTCGACCCGACCAAATCCGATGACATCGCGACCGGCGCCGACGCCTTCGCCCAGGCCCTGGCGGGCCTGATGGGCGTCACGGCGGCCCCGACCCCCGCAACCCCGGGGGCGACCACCAGCGCCGCCACGACCCAGGCCGTCGCGCCGGCGCCGAGCGCCGCCTTCGCCGCCAGCCTGCCGGCGCCGAGCCCCCTGCTCGCCACAGACGACATTACCCAGCCACTGCAAGCCGCACCGCCGTCCGCGGCGGCGCCGCCGCAGCCCGCGGCGAGCCCACCGCTGACCGCCGCCGCCGCCGAGGCGATCGCCGCGCTGACGCCGACACCGCCCACCCCGCTTGCCGCGCCGCCGGCCGCAGCGACCCCGGTCGCCGCGCCGACCCCGGCCCCGGCGAGCGCTCAAACCGCCGCCGCGCCGACGCTCAGCCTCCAGGGCGACCCCCCCTTGGCGTTCAGCGCGCTGAATTTCACCGTCACGCTCTCCGCCTCGACGCCCGCGGCGACGTCGGCTGTCGCGGTTCCCGTCGCGTCTGTTCAGGTCGCCACCAGCCCGGCCCCGACAACATCCCGCGCGATGACGGCGACCGCGCAACCTCAGGCCACGCCGATCCCGGCGATCCAGCCGGCGCCCGCCCAGGTCGCCCCGCAACCGCAACCGCCGCCGGGCGACGATACGCTTGCCATGCCGGTCGCCGCCCTGCCCCTCACCGCCGCCGAGACGGCCGCGGCGCTGCCGACCTCGGCCACCGCCTCCGTCAAGCCGTTGGCGAGCGTCTCGACCAAGGTCCTCGCCAAGACCGATGCGGCCTCGGCCAGCGGCGGCGGCGGGTCGACCCCGCCGGCTAATCCGCCGACGACGGCCAACGCCGTCCCCGCGGCCGCTCCCGTGATCGCTCAAACGGCAGACCGAAACGCCAAGGCCGGCTCCGACCCATCCGCTCAGGCGCCCGAGACCCCGCCTGTGCCGAACGGCGCCGACAATGCCGGCCTGAGCGGTCTGGCGGCGGCGCCGGTCGCCCAGCAAGCCATCGTTCAGACCCCCGCCGCGCTCGCCGCCGCCAATGGCCCGGCAATCGTCAGCCAGATTGCCACCCAGGTGGCCAAGAGCGTCGACGGCAAGTCGACCCGCTTCGACATCAGCCTCGATCCGGCCGGCCTCGGCCACGTCAACGTCAAGGTCGAGATCGGCGCCCAGGGCCAGATCACCGCCCAGCTATCCTTCGACAACGCCCACACCGCCGCCGAGGCCAAGAGCCAGGCCGGCCAGCTGCAGCAGGCGCTGGAGCAGGCCGGCTTCAACATCGCCCAGGGCGGTTTGAGCTTCGACGTCGGCGGCCAGGGCGCGGGTTCCGCCGGCCAGCAGGGCTCGGCCCCGCAAGCGCTCGCGACGACGGTCCACGACCTCAGCTCAACCAACCCGACGGCCGCCGCCGCGACCGTCTCGTCACGCCCCGCCTCGGGCGTGGACATCACGATTTAGGACGCGCCCGGATGACCGTTTCAGCCCCGACGACCACGCCACCGACCACCTCGACGGGCGCGACCACCAGCGCCGCCAACAACGGCCTGGCCCAGCTGGCCAACAACTATCAGACCTTCCTGTCGCTGCTCACCACCCAGCTGAAGAACCAGGATCCGCTGTCGCCGCTCGACACCAACCAGTTCACTCAGCAGCTCACCCAGATGACCGGCGTCGAACAGCAGCTCTTGTCCAACCAGCTGCTTCAGCAACTGGTCAGTCAGAGCCAGGGCGGCGGTCTGACCGGCGCGGTTGGCCTGATCGGCAAGACGGTGAACGCCACCGACACCACCGCCACCCTGCAGAACGGCACCGCCACCTGGCAGTTCAGCACCGCCAGCCAGCCCTCCAGCATCAACGCCACCGTCACCGACTCCAGCGGCAACGTCATCTGGACCGGCGGCCTGACCCCCAACGGCGCTGGCGCCCAGGCCTTCACCTGGAACGGCATGAACCAGGCCGGCGTGCAGCAGTCCAACGGCGGCACGTACAGCCTGGCGATCAACGCCACCGACGCCAGCGGCGCTACCGTCCCGGTCAGCACCCAGATCACCGGCACGGCGAGCGCGGTCCAGCAGGTCAACGGCACGACCATGGTCACCGTCAATGGCGTCCAGGTGCCCCTGAGTTCGGTAACCAGCGTGAACTAACGCCCCGCCCCCTTCCAACGACCCCGAGCGCTAGCGCGCCGGGTTCTTCGAATTTGCAGAGGATCTCCACACCATGAGCATCAACAGCGCATTGACCGCCGGGGCCTCCGGGCTGCAGGCCGAATCTTCGGCCCTGGCGGCGATCTCCAACGACATCGCCAACGTCAACACCGTTGGCTACAAGGGCACCCAGGTCGATTTCCAGGCCCTGGTCACCGCCTCCAGCGGCGGGGCCTATTCGGCCGGCGGCGTCACCACCACGACGCAGCAACTGGTCACCAAACAGGGGTCGACCACCCAGACCTCGTCGCCGACCGACCTGGCGATCACCGGCCAGGGCATGTTCGTGGTCTCGACCCAGCCGACCGCCGTCGGCGGCGACGCCCAGGCCGAGTTCACCCGCGCCGGGTCGTTCAGCCCCGACGCCAACGGCTTTTTGAAGAACACCGCCGGCCTCTATCTGCTCGGCTGGCCGGCCAACAGCCAGGGCAAGGTCAACACCAGCAATACCAGCATCAACAGCCTGACGCCGATCAACGTCACCTCTGTGGCCGGCCAAGTCTCCGCGACCACCGCGGTCAGCGTCAACGGCAACATCAACGCCAGCCAGGCGGTTACACCGCAGGCCGCGGCCGCGGGGGCCTCGCCGGTCGGCGCCGGCGCCTATAACGCGCTTTCCAACAGCATGACCGCCTATGATCCGACGGCCGGCACGGGCGTGCAGCCCGACTTCACCATCCCGATCCCGGTCTCGGACTCGCTGGGCGGCTCGCACACCGTGCAGCTGGACCTGCTCAAGAGCAGCACCCCCAACCAGTGGTACGCGGAAATCCAGGCCGTGCCGAAGAGCGACGTGGTCTCCGGCTCCGGCCTCGCCGCCGGCCAGATCGCCACGGGCATTGTCGCTTTCAATTCCGACGGCAGCCTCGACATGTCGAAGACCACCATCTTCGGCACGCCGGCCAACCCGACCTTCAGCATCGGCGCCTCCAACGCCGCGGCGCCGGGCGCGACCGGGGTGAACTGGGCCCCGAACCTGGGGGTCGCGGCGCAGCAGATCACCATCGGCATCGGCGGCACGACCGGTTCGGGCGCGCTCACCCAGGCCGTCAGCCCCTCGGTGGTCTCCTCGATCAACACCAACGGCACGCCCTTCGGCAGCCTGAGCGCCATCTCGATCGGCCAGAACGGCATGGTCACGGCCACCTTCAACAACGGCACCACGCGGCAGATCGCCCAGGTGGCGCTGGCCACCTTCCCGAACGTCGACGGCCTGACGGCGGTCAATGGCGACGCCTACCTGGCCTCGCAGGACGCCGGCGAGTTCAGCCTGAAGACGGCGGGCACCGGCGGCTCCGGCATCCTCTCCTCCTCGACGTTGGAGACCTCCACGGTCGACCTATCCTCGGAGTTTACCAATCTAATCATCGCTCAACAGGCCTACGACGCCTCGTCCAAAGTCATCACCACCGCCGATCATATGACTCAATCATTACTACAAGTGATTCAATAGCAGGAATGAATACTCTTTAACGAAATGATCATCCTTTGCGACAGCGGGAGGCGGCATGATTAGTTGTTTTTTTACTATCACAGTTAAGCGGCTGTTATGTCCGCACGCCTATGGTCCGGCCCAGCAGTGATGGTGGGAAAGGCGTAAAGCCATGTTGCAACAGCAACGCCTCAACAGCAAAGGTGAGAAGTACGTGATCGGTCCGACCGGCGCGCCCCTCACCTTGTCGGACCTTCCGCCGGGGGACACCCAGCGTTGGGTGATCCGTCGCAAGGCCGAGGTGGTCGCGGCGGTGCACGGCGGGCTGTTGTCGCTCGACGAGGCATGCAGCCGGTATTCCTTGACCAGCGAGGAGTTTCTCGGCTGGCAGAAATCGATTGAACGTCATGGTCTGGCCGGGCTGAGAACCACCCGGCTGCAGCAATATCGATAGCTGACAAAGCTTAGCCGAAGCGCACAAGCTTAAACCCGCGTTTACCAAGCGCTGGGTAAATCCTGCCTACCAAGGACGCATCGCGCCCATGGTTTCGCGGGAAGGGCGTCGGCTTGGAGTCATTCTTCAACGGTCTGCAACGCTTCGGGATCGGCCGGCTGACGGCGATCCTGGGCGTTTCCGCTGGCGTCGCCGCGGTGCTGGTGGCGCTTCTGCTGCGCGTCGGCGGCCAGCCCGAAGCTTTGCTCTATGCCAATCTGGACCTGAAGGAGGCCTCCTCCATTAGCCAGGCCCTGGATCAGGCCGGCATCAAATATGAGGCCAAGGGCGACGGCTCGACCATCATGGTGGCGCGCGACAAGGTCGCCTCCACCCGACTGATGCTGTCGTCCAAGGGGCTGCCAACCTCCGGCTCGGTCGGCTACGAGATCTTCGACAATCAAAGCGCGCTCGGCCAGACCGATTTCGTGCAGAACCTCAACCGCCAGCGCGCGCTGGAGGGGGAACTCGCCCGCACCATCCGCTCGCTGGACGGCGTCACCTTCGCCCGCGTGCAGCTGGTCTTGCCAAAGCGGCAGTTGTTCGAGGACGAGGCGGAGGCGCCGACCGCCTCGGTGGTGATCGGCGTCCAGGGCCGCGAGCCCTCCGCCGATCAGGTGCGGGCGCTGCAAAACCTAGTCGCCGGCGCCGTGCCCAACCTGAAGCCCGACCACGTCACCATCGTCGACCAGAACGCCAAGCTGCTTGGGGGCGGCGACGGCGAAGGCGCCGCCGGCCAGGTCGCCGACGATCAGCGCACCGCGGCCGAGGACCGCATCCGCAAGCAGGTCAAGGAACTGGTCGAGGGCGTCGTCGGCCCCGGCCGCGCCCGGGTTCAGGTCACCGCCGACCTGGACATGAGCCAGGTCACCACCCAGGAGGAAAAGTTCGATCCCGACGGCCAGGTGGTGCGCTCGACCCAGACCGTGGAAGAGACCGCCAAGCAGAACCAGCCGGACGGCTCCACCGCAGCCTCGGCCTCGGCCAATGTGCCGGGCACGCCCGGCGCGCCGACGGCGGCGAACAACAACAGCTCCGACAGCGGCCGGACCGAGGAAACCACCAACTACGAGATCACCAAGACCACCAAGACCACCATCGATGCGCCGGGTTCGATGAAGAAGCTGTCGATCGCGGTCGCCGTCGACGGGACCACCGCGCCCGGCGCCCACGGCAAACCCGGCGCCTACACGCCAAGATCCGCCGCGGAGATGCAGCATATCGAGCAGCTGGTCCGCTCGGCGGTCGGCTACGACGCCAGCCGCGGCGACCAGGTCAGCGTGATCAACGTCCGCTTCGACAACGCCATCGCCGACGATGTGGCGGCGTCTTCGGGCTCGCGCCTGTTCGATTTCGATAAGAACGACCTGATGCGCGGCGGCGAGCTTCTGGTGCTGGCGGTGGTCGCCGGCATGATCATCTTCTTCGTGGTGCGGCCGCTGCTGGCCACGGCCGGCGGCGGCGGCGCGCCGATCAGCTTCGCCGGCCTGCGCGCCCTGCCGGGCGGCGGCGGCGATGGCGGCGGCGGCGGCGTGGCGCAGATCGGCCAGGACCCGCAGCCAGCCCAGTCGCTCGCCCTGCCCGGCCCGCAACCGGCCGAGATCGAACAGCGCATCGACATGGCCAAGATCGAGGGCCAGGTGAAGATGTCGTCGGTCAAGAGCGTCGCCGAATTCGTCCAGAAGCACCCGGAGGAGTCCGTCTCCATCCTCCGCGGCTGGCTGCATGAAGCATGAGCGCTCGCCTCTCCAAGAAGGCGGTGATGGACACGGCCCGGCTGACCGGTCCTGAGAAGGCCGCCGTCGTGCTGCTGGCGCTGGGCGAGGATCACAACAACATCTGGCAGGCCCTGGACGAGGAGGAGATCAAGGAGATTTCCCAGGCCATGGCCGGCCTCGGCACCGTCTCCTCGGCGGTGGTCGAGGATCTGCTGGTCGAGTTCGTCTCCGGGATGAGCGGCACCGGCACGATCATGGGCTCGTTCGAACAGACCCAGCGCCTGCTGGCCTCGTTCATGGGCGCGGAAAAAGTCGACAACCTGATGGAGGAGATCCGCGGGCCGGCGGGCCGCACCATGTGGGACAAGCTCGCCAATGTGAACGAGGCGGTGCTCGCCAACTATCTGAAGAACGAATACCCGCAGACCGTCGCGGTGGTGCTGTCGAAGATCAAGGCCGAACACTCGGCCCGGGTGCTGGCCTCGCTGCCCGAGGATTTCGCGCTGGAATGCGTCGGCCGCATGCTGCGCATGGAGCCGGTGCAGCGGGAGATCCTCGACAAGATCGAAGCCACCCTGCGCTCTGAATTCATGTCCAACCTGGCGCGCACGTCCAAGCGGGACAGCCACGAGATGATGGCCGACATCTTCAACAATTTCGATCGCCAGACCGAGGCGCGCTTCATCGCGGCGCTGGAAGAGCGCAACCGCGAGGCGGCCGAGCGCATCCGCGCCCTGATGTTCGTCTTCGAAGATCTGAACAAGCTCGACCCCGGCGGGGTGCAGACCCTGTTGCGCGCCGTCGAGAAGGACCAGCTGGGGCTGGCGCTGAAGGGCTCTTCGGACGGTCTGCGCGAGATGTTCTTCTCCAACATGAGCGAACGGGCCGCCAAGATCATGCGCGAGGACATGGAAAGCATGGGTCCGGTGCGGCTGCGCGACGTCGACGCCGCCCAGATGGCCATGGTGCAGGTGGCCAAGGACCTGGCCGCCAAGGGCGAGATCATGCTGGCCGGCGCCGGCGGCGACGACGAGTTGATCTATTGACCGAGCACCGCAAATTCACCTTCGACACCGTCTTCGACGGCGACGGCGTGGTCTCCTTCGCCGCCACGCGGCCGAAGCGGGCCTTCACCCCCGACGAGGTCGAACAGGTTCGCATCCAGGCCTTCGCAGAGGGCGAGCGCTCGGCGGTCGTCCGCGCCGAAGAGGCCGCAGCCGCCTCGCTGGCCGACATCGCGCGCGCGACCCGCCAGGCCCTGGGCGCGCTGGTCCACGTGGCGCACGAGCACCGCACAGCCTGCGCCGAGCTGGCGCTGGCCTGCGCCCGCACCATCGCCGGCGCGGCGCTCGAACGGTTTCCGCAAGCCCCCGCCCAGGCCGCCTTGGCGAGCCTGGCCCGCGAGATCGAGGCGGCGCCGAAGCTGGCCGTGCGCACCACCCCCGACATGGTCGAGCGGCTGCAAGCGGCGCTTGACGAGACCGCCATGGCCTGCGGCTTCCCGGGCCAGATCGTGGTCAAGGGCGACCCCGCCCTGCCCGACGCCGCCTTCGTGCTCGACTGGGGCGATGGGCGCGCCGCCTTCGATCCGATCCAGGCCGCCGACCGCGTCGCCGAAGCCCTCCACACCGCGCTCGCCGCCGAAGGCCTGCACGCCGAACCCCTGATCTTGCCCAGCGAGGCCGACAATGGCTGAAGACACCATCGCCCCCGACGCGGAGGCCAACCCGGGTGGGGCTCTCGCCCTGGAGGAATTCGAGCCCAATGCCCCACTGGCCGCCGAAATGGCGGTCGATGCGGACGACAAGAACGCCGCCGACCTGGCGCCGGTCTTCGACGTTCCGGTGCACATCTCGGCGGTGCTCGGCCGGGCCAGCCTGTCGGTGGCCCAGCTGCTGAAGCTTGCCCAGGGGAGCGTGCTCGAGCTCGACCGCAAGGTCGGCGAGGCGATCGACATCTATGTGAACAACCGCCTGGTGGCGCGCGGCGAGGTCGTCGTGGTCGACGAACGGCTGGGCGTGACCATGACCGAAATCATCAAGGACGGCGACTCGGCGGTCTGAGACCGGGCGAGAGACGGATAAGGGAGAAAACCCATGCGGCTACTGGTCGTCGGACGATTGAACGGACAGCTCGCCAACGCGGTGAAGATGGCGATGAACGCTGGGGCCAAGGTGGCGCACGTGGAGACCTGCGCCGCCGCGACCCACGCCTTGCGCGCCGGCCAGGGCGCCGACCTGTTGATGGTCGATTTCGAGCTCGACATCCGCGCCCTGATCGCCGCCAACGAGGCCGAGCGCATCCGCGTGCCGGTGGTCGCCTGCGGCGTCGGCGCGGACCCCAAGCGCGCCGCCGACGCCATCCGCGCCGGGGCCAAGGAGTTCATCCCGCTGCCGCCGGAGGCCGACCTGATCGCCGCGGTGTTGGCCGCGGTGTCCGACGACAACCGCCCGATGGTCACTCGCGATCCGTCGATGCAGGCGGTGATGGCGCTGGCCGACCAGGTCGCACCGTCCGACGCCTCGATCCTGATCACCGGCGAAAGCGGCGTCGGCAAGGAGGTGATGGCCCGCTACGTGCACAAGAAGTCCCGCCGCGCCACGCGGCCCTTCATCAGCGTCAACTGCGCCGCCATCCCCGAGAATCTGCTGGAAAGCGAGCTGTTCGGCCATGAGAAGGGCGCCTTCACCGGCGCGGTGGCGCGGCGCATCGGCAAGTTCGAGGAGGCTGACGGCGGCACCCTTTTGCTCGACGAAATCTCCGAAATGGACGGCCGGCTGCAGGCCAAGCTGTTGCGCGCCCTGCAGGAGCGGGAGATCGACCGGGTCGGCGGCTCACGGCCGGTCAAGGTCGATATCCGCATCCTGGCCACCTCCAACCGCGACCTGGTCGCCGCGGCGCGGGACGGGTCGTTCCGCGAGGACCTGCTCTATCGGCTGAACGTGATGAACCTGAAGCTGCCGCCGCTGCGCGAGCGGCCCGGCGACGTCATCGCGCTGGCCGATCACTTCATCCGCAAATACTCGGCCGCCAACGGCGTGGCCGAGCGACCGCTCTCAAATGTCGCGCGCCAGCGGCTGCTCAGCCATCGCTGGCCCGGCAATGTGCGCGAGCTGGAAAACGCCATGCACCGCGCGGTGCTGCTTTCAACTGGGTCCGAGATCGAGGAATTCGCCATCCGCCTGCCCGACGGTCAGCCGATGAGCGCCGCTCCCGACGCCCAGACCGCGCGCACCGCCTCAATGGCCGCGGAAGCCACCTCGCGCGGCTTCGTCGGCCAGACCGTGGCGGTGGTCGAACAGCAGCTGATCATCGACACGCTCAGCCACTGCCTCGGCAACCGCACCCACGCGGCCAACATCCTCGGCATCTCGATCCGCACCCTGCGCAACAAGCTGAAGGAATACACCGAGGCCGGCATCCCCGTACCCGCACCCCAGGGCGCCGCCAATGCCGCCTGATCGAATGGTCGAAACAGCCCTTTTCAGCCAACAACCGAGCCGGCTGTCTGAAGCGCCTCCAACAGGATTTCTCCCGGGTGGACTGGATCGGGGGGTTTTGGCTTGTCCCTGCGTTCGCCAATAGGCGGCAAAATGGTTGATGTCACGCGCAGGGGTACGATCGTCGGCGCGGTGGCGGCCGTTCTCGCCGCTCCGCCGGCGTCGGCGGCCACCGATGCTTTTGCTCTGCTTGAGCAAAGGGTTGGCGGGCGGCTGGGCGTGGCGGCGCTGGACACGTCCACCGGCGCACGCATGGGCCATCGCGCGGGCGAGCGCTTCGCCATGTGCAGCACGTTCAAGCTGCTTGCCGTCGCCACCGTGCTGGCTCGCATCGACCGGGGCCAGGAGCGGCTGGACAGGCACATTACTTACGGTCCGGCCGATCTGCTCGACTATGCGCCGGTGAGCCGGGCGCACGTTCGCGAAGGCGGCCTGCCGCTGGGCGTGCTCTGCCAGGCGGCGATCGAACTCAGTGACAACACCGCCGCCAATCTGATCCTGCGCCAGATCGGCGGACCGCCCGCCGTGACCGCGTTCGCCCGCAGCCTCGGCGACAACGTCACGCGGCTCGATCGCACTGAGCCGACCCTGAACACCGCCATCCCCGGCGACCCGCGCGACACCACCGCGCCCCTGGCCATGCTGGCCGACCTGCGCGCGCTCAGCCTGGGCGGCGTGCTCAGCCCCGGCTCGCGCGAGCGGCTCAACGGCTGGCTGAGCGACACCAAGACCGGCCTGACGCGGCTGCGCGCCGGATTCCCCAGCGGCTGGCGGGTCGGTGACAAGACCGGCACCGGGGACAATGGTTCGGCGAACGATGTCGCGGTCGTCTGGGCGCCCGGCGGGCCGATCCTGTTTGCCTGCTATCTAACCGAAACCGCTTCGGCGAAACCCGCCGCCCGCGACGCCGTCCACGCCCAGGTGGCGCGCACGGTCGTGCAACAGTTCCGAGGCATCCATGGCTGACGCCTCGGCCCTTCCCTATTCCACCACCAACAGGCCCAGCCCGCGCGACGTCTGGAAGTGGGTGGCGCGTGGGGATGTCGGCCTGGCGATCGGCGTCGTCGGCATCATCGTCCTGCTGATCCTGCCGGTCCCGCCGTTCCTGCTCGACATCTTGCTTTCACTCTCGATCACCAGCGCCGTCCTCATCCTGATGACCTCGCTGATGATCAAGAAGCCGCTGGAGTTCACCGCCTTTCCGACCGTGCTATTGGTCACCACCCTCTTTCGCCTCGGCCTCAACCTCGCCTCGACCCGGCTGATTCTCGGCCACGGCCACGAAGGCACCCAAGGCGCCGGCCACATTATCCAGGCCTTTGGCCAGCTGATGATGCAGGGCAACTACGTCATCGGGGTGATCGTGTTTTCGATCCTGGTGATCGTCAACTTCGTGGTCGTCACCCGCGGTTCCGGCCGCATCGCCGAGGTCGCCGCCCGCTTCACCCTGGACTCCATGCCCGGCAAGCAGATGGCGATCGACGCCGACCTGTCGTCGGGCCTGATCGACCAGGAAGAGGCCAAGCGCCGGCGCAAGGAGTTGGAGCAGGAATCGACCTTCTTCGGCTCGATGGACGGCGCCTCGAAGTTCGTGCGCGGCGACGCCATCGCCGGACTGATCATCGTGGCGATCAACATCATCGGTGGCATCCTGATCGGGGTGCTGCAGCACAAGCTGCCGATCGGCCAGGCCGCCTCGACCTACACCATCATGACCATCGGCGACGGCCTGGTCAGCCAGGTGCCGGCTCTGGTCATCTCCATCGCCGCCGGCTTCCTGGTCTCCAAGGCCGGCGTCGAGGGCGCCGCCGACAAGGCCCTGGTCATGCAGCTGGCCATGAACCCGGTGTCGCTTGGCATGGTCGCCGCCGCCGCCGGCGTCATCGCGCTGGTGCCCGGCATGCCGATCCTGCCCTTCGCCGGCATCGCCCTGGGCGCGGGCGGCCTGGCCTGGCGCCGGGCGCAAAAGGTCCGCGCCGACGCCACCGCCCCGCCGGCGGTGATGATGACCGAGCCGGCCGACGAGCCGATCGCAACGGCCCTGGCCATGGACGACATCAAGGTCGAGCTGGGCTACGGCCTGCTGGTGCTGATCAACGACCTGGAGGGTCGCCGGCTCACCGACCAGATCCGCGCGCTCCGCCGGACCCTGGCTACCGAATACGGCTTCGTCATGCCGCCGGTGCGCATCCTCGACAACATGCGCCTGGCCACCCAGGGCTACGCCATCCGCATCAAGGAGATGGAGGCCGGCGCCGGCGAGGTGCGGCTGGGCCATCTGATGGCCATGGATCCTCGCGGCGGCCAGGTCGACATTGCCGGCGAGCATGTACGCGAACCGGCATTTGGTCTTCCCGCCACCTGGATCGACGAGTCCCTACGCGAAGAGGCGACCTTCCGCGGCTACACCATCGTCGATCCGGCCACGGTGCTCACCACCCACCTGACCGAGATCCTCAAGGAAAACATGCCCGACCTGCTCTCCTACGGCGAGGTGCAGAAGCTGCTCAAGGACCTGCCCAGCGAGCAGAAGAAGCTGGTCGAGGACCTGGTGCCGTCGGTGGTCAGCGCCACCACCATCCAACGGGTGCTGCAGGCGCTGCTCAAGGAGCGCGTCTCCATCCGCGACCTCGGCGCCATACTGGAAGGCATCGCCGAGGCCGCGCCGCACACCGCCTCGATCACCAACCTGGTCGAGGCCGTGCGCGCCCGCCTGGCGCGCCAGCTGTGCTGGCAGAACAAGGGCGATGACGGCGCCCTGCCGATCATCACCCTGTCGCCCGACTGGGAGCAGGCCTTCGCCGAGGCCCTGATCGGCGGCGGCGAGGACAAGCAGCTGGCGCTGGCGCCGTCGAAACTGCAGGACTTCATCCGCGCCGTGCGCGAGGCCTTCGAACGCGCCGCCCTGGCCGGCGAGGCGGCGGTGCTGCTCACCGGGCCACAGATCCGCCCCTACGTCCGCTCGATCATCGAACGCTTCCGCGGCCAGACCGTGGTGATGAGCCAGAACGAAATCCACCCCAAGGCCCGCCTGAAGACCGTGGGGATGGTCTAAGGAGCAAGCCCCGAACCAAACAAATCCGTCATCCCCCGCTGTAGCGAAGCGGAATGCGGGGGACCCATATGTGGACGGCC
>JBEPUW010000010.1:0-100685 GCA_041691315.1 Caulobacteraceae bacterium
ACGTGTTCTCGAAGTACGGCGACAAGACCCCGCTGTTCGACAACATGCACATCACTGCCGCCTTCGCGACGTCGGAGCCGACCTCAATCGAGAAGGTCACCCGGCGCGCCGGCAAGGCGTTGGAAATGCGCGAGAGCTTCAGCGATCCGCGCAGTCTGTTCGGCCGGGCGCACCGCTCGACCTCCCAGTCCGAGCAGCAGCGCTACATTCTCTCGGAAGAGGATGTGCGCGGGCTCGACGACACCAAGCAGTTCCTATTCGTCAACAACGCCAAACCGATCCTGGCCGACAAGATTCGCTACTACGAGGAGCCGTTTTTCAAGGCCCGGACGGGCGACTATTTCCACGGCCAACCCGCCGCCTATGCGCAGCAGCCGGGGGCCGCCGACATCCCCAGCCCGGCCCAGATCGACTGGAAGGGCGTGCGCGCCGTCGGCGCACCGCCGCCGCCGTTCAAGGGGGTTACCCCGCCTGTCGCTGCGCCGACCCGCATCGACCCGGCCGACTACCTGGGCGCCCAGAGCGTCCACCACTATCGCCCCGACTATGACGACGACGGGCTGGCTTAGGAATCGCACATGGCCGAACGCACCTCCATTGTCGCCGACCGCAAGGTCGCCGCCCTGCGCCAGGCCATGGGGCCGGTGATCGCCGCCGCCATGGCCGACAAGCGGGTGGTGGAGGTGATGGTCAATCCCGATGGCAAGATCTGGATCGACAAGATCGGGGAGGGCCGGTCGTTTACTGGCGAGCGCCTCGAACCGGACGCCGCCGATCGCATCCTGCGCCTGCTCGCCGACCATGTCGGTGAGGTGGTGACCAAGGACCGGCCACGGATCAGCGCGACCCTGCCGGAGACGGGCGAACGGTTCCAGGGCGCCTTTATGCCCATCGTCGCCAACCCCGCCTTCGCCATCCGCAAGCGCCCGGAAATCGTCTTCACCCTGGCCAACTATGTGGAGACCGGGGTGATGACGGCGGCGATGGCAGAGGCCCTGCGGCAGGCGGCCCGGGACCGTCAGAACCTGCTCATCGCCGGCGGGACCGGGTCGGGCAAGACGACCCTGGCGAACGCCATCCTGGCCGAACCCGCCTTCGCGGCCGACCGCGTGGTGTTGATCGAAGATACGGCCGAGCTCCAGTGCGCCGCGGCCGACAAGGTCGAAATGCTGACCAAGCGCACCGACCCGCCCGTGACCATGACCGACTTGGTGCGCGACACCCTGCGGCTGCGCCCTGACAGGATCATTATCGGCGAGGTGCGCGACGGCTCGGCGCTGGATCTGCTCAAGGCCTGGAATACCGGCCATCCCGGGGGCCTGGCGACCATCCACGCCAACAGCGCGGCCGAGGCTCTGACCCGTCTTGAGGACCTGATCGGGGAGGTCACCCAGCGGGTCCCACACCGGGCGATCACTCAGGCGATCAATGTGGTGGTGTTCATCGAACGAACGGCGACCGGACGGCGGATTCGCGACGTCAGCCGATTGGTAGGCCGCGAGAACGACGCCTATGTGCTGGAGGCCGTGCGAGGGCCAGCGCCGTGACTTCAGCCGGCGTCAGGAGGTTTCCCGCCAGGCGCTGCGCGCAGGCGCCTGGCGGCTTTTATTCCAGGCTGGGCGCCTGAACGGCGCTTAGTGAAAGTCTCGGGTCTTCTGCCGAATGGAAGCGACGCGCTGATCGGGGAGGTAGGCGGCTCCGGCCGTCGGACCCCTGGCCGGTGCTTCGCGAGGATCTGGCCCCGGCGGTCCCCGATGGAATTCATCGCCGCGACCATGGGGAAGCGGGAAGGGGGCATCGCGTCCGCCGACGCTGGCGAGTTCGGCCGACAGATCGATGAGCTTGTAGGCGACGACATGGACGACGTCGCCCTCGCGCTGGACGCGGCCGACGACGCCCAGCATTGAGCTCGTCAGCACGGCGCGGCGGTGCTTTTCGTAGACCGCCTCCCAGACTACCAGGTTGGCCACGCCGGTCTCGTCCTCCAGGGTGATGAAGGTGACGTTCTTCGCCGAACCGGGCTTCTGGCGGACCAGCACCAGGCCAGCGACCTTGCAGCTCTGGAAATCCCTGCCGGCGCTGGCGGCGGCGCAGGTCATGAACTTCTCGCGGCCCAAGTCCTGACGCAAGAAGGTGACCGGGTGTTCGCGCAAGGTCAGGCCGGTGTGGCCATAGTCTTCGACCACCTCCCGGCCCGCCTTCATGGGCTTCAGCGTCACCTCGGGCTCATCGAACTCTGGCACGATCGCCTGCTCCCGTGCTGAGGCGGCGGCGAAGAGGGGCAGCGGCTCGTCGCGCAGTGCTTTGATGGCCCAGAGCGCATCGCGCCGCGCCAGCCCCATTGCGGGCCGGAATCCGTCGGCCTCGGCGATCTTGACCAGGCTGGTGGCCGGCACGCCGGCGCGGCGCCAGAGGTCGTCGACCGAGGCGAACGGCTGGTCGGCGCGGGCGGCAAGGATGGCGGCGGCATCGACATTGGCGAGACCGCGCACCTGGCGCAGCCCCAGCCGCATCGCGAACCGGTCGGGGTGATCGGTAGGCTCCAGGGTGCAGTCCCAACGCGACGCGTTGGCGCAGACCGGGCGAACTTCGACGCCATGGCCCTGGGCATCGCGAACGATCTGGGCGGGGGCGTAGAAGCCCATCGGCTGGGCGTTGAGCAGGGCGGCGCAGAAGACGTCGGGGTGGTGGCACTTCAACCAGCTTGAGGCGTAGGCGATCAGGGCGAAGGAGGCCGCGTGGCTTTCGGGGAAGCCATACGAACCGAAACCCTCCAGCTGGCTGAAGGTCTTTTCGGCGAACTCCTGATCGTAGCCCCGGGCGACCATGCCGCCGATCAGCTTGTCCCGAAAATGGCTGACCCCGCCGGTGTGTTTGAAGGTGGCCATGGCGCGGCGCAGCTGATCGGCCTCACCGGCGGTGAACCCGGCGCACTCGATGGCCACCCGCATGGCCTGCTCCTGAAAGAGGGGCACGCCTAAGGTCTTGCCAAGAACCTTCTCCAGCTCTGGCTTGGGAAAGACCACGGGCTCCTTGCCTTCGCGCCGGCGCAGGTAAGGGTGGACCATGTCGCCCTGGATCGGCCCGGGGCGCACGATCGCCACCTCGATCACCAGGTCGTAGAACGTCCGTGGTTTTATGCGGGGCAGCATCGCCATCTGCGCCCGGCTCTCGATCTGGAAGACCCCGAGGGTGTCAGCCTTGCGGATCATCGCGTAGGTGCGTGGATCCTCGGCGGGGATGGTGGCCAGGTCCAGGTCGATCCCCTTGTGGGCCTTCAGCAGGTCCAGGCCGCGCTTCATGCAGCTCATCATGCCAAGCGCCAGGCAGTCGACCTTCATGAACTTCAGGGCGTCGATGTCGTCCTTGTCCCACTCGATCACCTGGCGGTCCTTCATCGCCGCCGGCTCGATCGGCACCAGCTCGTCCAGCCGGTCGCGGGTCAGGACGAAGCCGCCCGGGTGCTGGGAGAGGTGGCGCGGCGCGCCCATCAGCTGCCGGGCCAAGTCGAGGGTCAGGCGAAGGCGGCGGTCGCCGAGGTTGAGATTCAGCTCGGCGGCGTGCTTGTCCTGGACCCCTTCCGACCAACCCCAGGTCTGGGACGACAGCATCTTGGTTAGGTCTTCGGGCAGGCCCAGGGCCTTGCCCACGTCGCGGATCGCTCCACGGGTGCGGTATCGCACGACGGTGGAGCAGAGGGCGGCGTGGTCGCGGCCGTAGGTCTCGTAGACCCACTGCATGACGATCTCGCGCCGCTCGTGCTCGAAATCCACATCGATGTCCGGCGGCTCCCGCCGCTCCTCGGAGACGAAGCGCTCGAACAGGAGGTCGTTGCGCTCGGGATCAATGGAGGTGATGCCCAGCACGTAGCAGACGGCCGAGTTGGCGGCTGAGCCACGGCCCTGACAAAGGATGTCCTGGCTGCGGGCGAAGGCCACGATGGAGTTCACGGTCAGGAAATAGGGGGCGTATTCCAGGGTCTGGATCAGCCCCAGCTCGTGGCGCAGGATCGCCTTGACCTTGTCCGGCACGCCTTCCGGATAGCGACGTTCCGCGCCCTCCCAGGTCAGGTCCTCGAGGGTTGCCTGGGGCGTCATGCCCAGCGTCGAGACCTCGTCGGGGTACTGGTACTTCAGCTCCTCGAGCGAGAAGCGGCAGCGATCGGCGATCTCCAGCGAGCGCGCCAGGGCCTCGGGATATCTGGCGAAGAGGCGGTGCATTTCCTCGGCCGGCTTCAGGTGCCGGTCGGCGTGGCGCTCGCGCCGGAAGCCCAGCTCGTCGATGGTGCAGCCGTGGCGCACGCAGGTGACGACGTCCTGCAGCAGCCTCCGCTCGGGATGGTGGAACAGCACGTCATTGGTGACGATGGTCTGTACGCCAGCTTGGGCGGCGAGGTTGGAGAGGTCATGCAGCCGCAGCGCGTCACCTGGACGCCGGCGCAGGCTGAGCGCCAGGTAGGCGCCGGCGGCGAAAGTCGCTTTCAGGCGCCGCAGCCGCTGGGCGCAATCCCCGTTCGCCTCGTCCGGCACCAGGACGGCGATCAAACCCTCGGCGAAGTCGGCCAGGTCCGGCCAATCAAGATTGCATTTGGCCTTGCCGGCCCGACGCTTGCCCAGCGACAGCAGGCGGCAGAGCCGGGAATAGGCCGGTCGGTCGGTCGGGTAGACCAGCACGCCGGAGCCATCCACGAGGTCCAGTCGGCAGCCGACGATCAGTCGAACCCCGGTGAGCTTGGCGGCCTCATGGGCGCGAACGATGCCGGCGACCGAGTTGCGGTCGACAATGGCCAGGGCCTCGATCCCGCATACGGCGGCCTGGCTGAACAGGTCCTCGCAGGACGAGGCGCCGCGCAAGAACGAGAAGTGCGAGGTCGCCTGCAGCTCGACATAGCGCGGGCCGCTCATCCGAACAGCCCGTGTAGGAACCAGGTCAGGTCGCCGGTGGCGGCCTGCTCGCCGTCGCCGCGGCGGAACACCCAAAACCGCTCGCCCGCATCGTCCTCGAGTTGGAAGTAGTCGCGCACGGCATCGATCTCGCCGTCGCGCCGCCACCACTCGCCGAAGATCCGCTCAGGCCCGTCCGCGCGCCTCACCCGCCGGCGCACCCCCCGCCAGGTGAAGGCTGTGGGGGGTTGGTCGGGCAGGAGGGCCAGGGTCTCGATCCGCTCAGGACGAGGCAAAAGACGGGCTGGCCGCGGCCAGTGCGCGGGCCAGGTGTCGCCGGTCGGCGGCGCGGTCGGAGCGGTCCTGCGAACGGAACGCTCGGGCACGTCGCTCTGGGCGGGGGCGGCGCGGTAGAGGCGCCCGGGACCTAGGCGATTGACGAGGGTGTCAACGAGGTCGGCGATATCCGGCTGCGGCGCCTCGGTCAGGTCGGTGGCGACGGGCTTCCAGGTCAGGGGCTCGGCCATCGGCGCCGCCAGCACCATGGTCTCGACGCCAAAGCCCGGATCGACGGTCTCCAGCTTGTCGCAGAGCAGGCGGGTAAGGCGCTTGATGTCGCGGACCGGCTTGGCCATGCCGACGCGCACCACCTCGATGCGGTTGTCCACCCGGTGGAAGCGCAGATCGAGTTGGCGGGCGCCAAGGCCCTTGGCTTCCAGCGCCTGGCATAGGGCCTCGACCAGCTTGAGGGTGTAGCGGGCCAAGGTTTCAGGCGCACCGATCGGCTCGGCGAAGGCTCGCCGGACCTGGATCAGTTCCGGGACTTCGACCGGCTCGATGGGTTCTGCGGTCCGACCATAGGCCTGATCGAGCCGGCGGGTCAGCTCCGGTCCGAACCTCAGCGCCAAGGGCGCCCGGGGCTTGCCCTCGATCTCGCCGACGGTGTCGATTCCCATCTTGCCCAGGGCGTCGGCCATGCCCTCGGGCAGTCGCAAGGCGCGGGTCGGGAGGTGGGCGATCGCCCGGCCGCTGAGGTCGGAGGGAACGATGATCGTCGGGTGCGCGACGAAGCGCGCCAGGGCGTGGGCGCCGCCCCAGGTCCCGGCCATGGCGGCCCGGGCCGTGAAGCCGCCGCTGGCCAGCCTGCCGACCATGTCGGCGAGCAGGGCTTCTTCGCCCCCGAACAGGTGTGCCGCGCCGCTGGCTTCGATCACCAGGCCGGCGGGCGGGTCGGCCGCCACGATCGGCGCGTAAAGCTTCAGGGCCCAGAGCGCCAGGCGGTCCAAGGCCTCGGCGTCACCCTCGGGATCCGCGTCGTGGACGACCAGCTCGGCGCACAGGGCGCGGGCCTGGGTGGCCGCCATGCCGGGACAGAGCCGGAGCGCTTGCGCGGCGCTGTCCGCAGCGAGCACGATCCGTTTGCGGCCCGAGCGGCCGATCGATACGACCGGGATGTCAGCCGGCGGCGCGTCTTTGCCAAGGCGGCGCCGCAAGCGATCGGTCGGCCAGGTCGGCAGGTAGAGCGAGACGACCCGTCTCATCACAGGCTTCCAATTCAAAATCCGCACACTCACCCGCCTTGCAGCGGATGAGTTCAATGAACCATCGGGGTCGGCCGACACCGACGGCCGGGAGCGGCGAGGAGGGCAGGGCGGTCACTCGCCAACGGGTAGTCGCGGCCGTCGGCTGGCCGAAGTCGGCCGCTTCGGCTTGGCGGCGCCATCGGCGGACCGCGATGCCCATCGTTCCTGAGCCCTCGGCGGAGAGTTGCAGCCGCCGTGAGGCGGTCATGGAGAGGCGCGCAACCTCGCCAACCACAGCGCCCAGGCCGCCGTGCCGCAGCCCTTCCTCGAAACAGGCCAGGACGGTCTTCTCGTCGCCGGCCTCGACATAGATGACCCGGTCGGCCGCCAGGCCGGCCTGGGCCAAGGAGGGTGCGAACAGGTCCTTGCGGGTGACGCACCAGAGCACCTGGCCGCGCGTCCGCGCAGCGATGCCGGCGGCGAACAGCGCCGCGGCCGTGCCGTCGATGGCGCCGTTGCCGCCGCCGGCAACCTCATGGAGCGCGCCCAGCGCCAGGCCGCCGTGGGGAAGGTGGTGGTCGAGGACCTCCAGGCCGAATGGCAGGAACCCCTTGGGCGCACGGCCGCCGGCCTCGATCTTCTCGATCGCGGCGCGCAAAGCGTCGAAGGCGCGAGGGGACTGCGCGATGGGCATGGACTCCAAAACAGGACAGCGGTAGTCATGTTCCCTATTCGTTCTTCCTGAGGTCCGAAAGAGTCAAGTGCTATGATGGGATCAGCTGTGCAGAATCCGGAGGCCGCCATCACCGAGACCCTGCCGCCTGACCTTCCCACGACGTTGAAGCGTCCCGAGGAAAAGACCATCCGCAGCTTCAAACCGTGGATGATCGGGGAGGACACGATCGCCACGCTGCTCGACAACGGCTGGTCGCTCGGGATCTGCTGTCGTCACTGTCCACGGACGATCGAGATGAAGCCGGAGGCGATCGAAGCCAAGTTCGGCGGCTACCGAGGCCTGCGGCTCGTAGACCTCTTGCCGAAGCTGACCTGCGGCGAACCGAAAGGCTGCGGCTCAACCGACATGGTACTGTTTCCTTGGAAGGAGAAGCCTCCCAAGACGAAGCCGAAGGCGGAGGAGCCCCCGGTCGCCGAGCTGCCTTTCTGACGCTGCGCTATCCTACGCTGGAACGGCCAGGTCCGAGCGGGCGTCGGTCGCCACCAGCTTCAGGACTCCGTCCTCCAAGGGCCGCTGCAGGTGTTTCACCTCGGGCCATGGCGCGTCGCTCAGCCAGAGATCCCACTCCGCCGGCGACGTCAGGAACACCGGCTGGGCCTTGTCATGGTAGGTGCGAACCGGCTGGCGGGCATCCGTGGTCATGAAGCCGTAGGCTTCGATTTCCTCCCACCCTGTCTTGATCTTGCGAACGCAGGCATGAGGCGCCCAGACGCCAGCAAAGAAGGCGAGCGGCCGGCTCTCATCGAGCGCGAACCATTGGAACTTGCGCGACCCTCCCACCTGGTCGGGCTCGCTGAACGAAGTCATCGGCACCAGGCAGCGGTTCTTCGTGCCCATCCATTGCTGCCAGTGCGCGATCTCGGTCTTACGCACATTGGTGATGCCGGCGTCGGGCTCCAATCGGAGCAACTCATCCCAATCGTAGTCCTTGCCTTTGGCGCGGAGCTTCTCGGCCCGCTCCTTCGCAGCCTTCTGGACCACCCAGGCAGGGGAAGGCAGGCCCCAGCGCATGTCGCGCATCTCGCGTTGACCGTCCTCGCCCACCAGCACGACTGGAGCTGGATAATCGGGATAGATGCCCGGGGAGGGGGGCTGGTTGTCGCTGCAGTCGCGCATCGCGCCGGCGAGCGTCGCCGCTTCGGCCCGCGTGCGCATCATGGCATAAAGGTTACACATCGTTCCTTCCCTACTGCCGAAGCGTTCGATCGCTGGCGAACGCCTTATGGTCCAGCAGCTCCGCCAACTCATCGGCGTCTTGGATGTCGAGACCCGTCTGAGGGACGTCGCTGATTACGACGGGTTCGCCGGTGAAGAGGTCGAACACTGTCCATCCCTCCCGATCTTCACGGATGTCATATCGCTGGGGCATGGTCCGCAGTCCTGTCGGCGTCCTGGCATCTAAGGACGGCGTCGATCAGGGGTCAACGTCGCGAACGATGGGCTGAACGTCTCCGGTTCTGTTTCTGTTCTAGATTCGCTATGCTTCCGTCCATGGGCGAAGCGGTTCGCAAAATAATCCACGTCGACATGGACGCTTTCTACGCGTCGGTCGAACAACGGGACAATCCTGACCTCCGGGGAAGGCCGGTGGCCGTCGGCCATGGCGCGCGCCGCGGCGTGGTGGCGGCGGCCAGTTACGAAGCGCGGCAGTTTGGGGTTCGCTCGGCGCTGCCGTCCGTCACGGCGATGCGCAAATGTCCGGAGCTGTTCTTTGTGCCGCCGCGATTTGACGTCTACCGGGCGATTTCGCGCCAAGTGCACGGCGTCTTCGCGGAGTTCACTGATCTGATCGAGCCGCTGGCCCTGGATGAGGCCTATCTCGACGTCACCGCCAACAAGGCCGGCCTTCCGACGGCGTGGCTGACCGCCAAGGCAATCCGCGCCAGAATCCTCGAAGAGACCGGCCTGACCGCGTCGGCCGGCGTCTCCTATAAC
The DNA here is from genome assembly GCA_041691315.1 of Caulobacteraceae bacterium. Taxonomy (GTDB): domain Bacteria; phylum Pseudomonadota; class Alphaproteobacteria; order Caulobacterales; family Caulobacteraceae; genus Poindextera. The sequence continues at coordinate 9,078 of JBEPUW010000010.1, forward strand.
AAGTTCCTGGCCAAACTGGCGTCTGGCCAGCGCAAGCCGAACGGGCAATTCGCCATCATGCCGGAGGAGGGGGCGGCGTTTGTCGAAGCCCTGCCCGTGGACAAGTTCCACGGGGTCGGCCCTGCAACAGCCACGCGGATGCACGCCGCTGGCATCCAGACTGGCGCCGACTTGAAGACCTGGTCGCTGCAGGACCTGAAGCACCGCTTCGGCAAGGCTGGCGCCGGGTATTACGCCATCGTCCGGGGCCAGGATGATCGGGTCGTCAATCCCAATCGGGAGCGAAAGTCGTCGGGCTCGGAGACAACCTTCGAGCAGGATCTGATTGATCCGGTCCGCATCGAGGCCGGCGTTCTGGCCATGGCCGACGATGTCTGGGATTGGTGTGAGAAGACCGGCGGGCGCGGTCGCACCGTCACCGTGAAGATCAAGTGGGCGACTTCCAGCAGTCCACCCGGAGCCAATCGTTGGCCAGGGCGATCGATAGCCGCGCGACTTTGCACGAGGCCAGTCTTGGGCTGATCCGGTCGGTGTTTCCGCCGATGAAAGGCATTCGCCTGGTCGGCGTCATCTTGTCGAATTTCGCCGGGCAGCAGGGTAGCGTGACACAGGGGCTGTCGCTCCTGCCTGAGTGGGATGCCGCTGCTTGATACAAGTTGAAGCCAATCCGCAGGATGCGGTCAATCTTGAAGCCCTCGCCGCCAAGCTTGAGGCCACCGGGGACTATCGCGTGCTCCGGAAGCTCGCACCCCGGCCGGCCATAGAGCCCCCGGCAGGCGTCAAGGTGCGGCAAGGCCTGTTCGTCGACACCGAGACGACGGGCCTCGATCCGGCGCGCGACGAGATCATCGAGCTGGCGATGGTGCCCTTCACCTATAGCCTCGACGGCCAAGTCTACGCCGTTGGCGAACCGTTCCAGCAGCTGCAAGAGCCATCGAAGCCTATCCCGGCCGAGATCACCGCCATCACCGGGATCGACGACGCGATGGTCGCGGGCAAACGTATCAACCCCGACGAAGTCGCTCACGCGGCCGCGCCCGCCTCGCTGGTTGTGGCGCACAACGCCGCCTTCGACCGGCGATTCCTCGAGCGGTTCTGTGAGACGTTCAACACAAAGCCCTGGGCCTGTTCGATGAGCGAGATCGACTGGGCGGCGGAGGGCTATGAGGGGACGAAACTGGCCTACCTCGCGGGCGGAGCCGGGTTCTTTTACGAACGCCATCGGGCAACCCACGACTGCATGGCGGCGATAGAATTGCTGGCCCGCGTGCATCCGCGGAGTGGCCGAACCGGCCTTGCGCAGCTGCTGGAGCGCGCGCGCACGCCCTCCTACCGGATCTGGGCGGAGAACTCGCCCTTCGATCTGAAGGACATTCTGAAGGCTCGCGGCTATCGCTGGAACGGGGAGGGCACTGGAAACCCGAAGGCTTGGTACATCGACGTCGCGGAAGGGGCACGCGAGCCTGAACTCGCTTTCCTGAAGGCCGAGATCTATCGCGGTGAGATTGAACTCCTGGTTCGACGCATTGACGCCTACGACCGGTTCTCGGATCGGTGCTGACGGCGTCGCCTCAACGTGCGTTTTGCTATTCACTCACGTAAACCGAGGCGTGTGGCAGACGACTCGTCATGGGAGCTGGCTTAGGGGCGGGCGTTTTAGATGGCGAAGGGGTTTAGCGGGTCCACGATCAAGTCGTGGTTTCAGTACCGATGCGAAAGAAAGGTCCGCTTCGAGCTCTCCAGCAACGACGAACTGAAAGACGCTGCCGTTGAAAAGGACGTTCGCCAGGCCAGCTGGGCCGTGTTGGGCAATGAGTTCGAGGATCGAGTTGTCGCACGGCTCGCGCGCGAGGAAGGCGTCCGGCGGCCAAAACGTCCCAAAGAACCGCTTGAAGAACAGATCACTGTCGCTTTCCTTCGCGGTGAGCTAGCGGTCCCTTACATCGCCCAGGCGAACCTAACTCCCCGATCCGCGCCGACTTTTCTCGCGGGCACCGGCCTGACCCTGAACCGGAACCTACCGGACCTCATTCAGCGCACACTTGGCATTGACGGTGAGCCCGACCTCCTGACGATCATCGACGTCAAGGCGACCAGGAATGCGACGGCATTTCACAAAACGCAGGTCGCCTTCTACGGGTTGGTGCTCGAAGAGCTTCTGGCTGAGTTGGGTGCGACCAACCATCGGCGCGTCCGTCTCGACCCGTTCGGAGAGGTATGGCGAATCCCCGACGACGGCACGGCGGAAGGCGATGCTAAGCAGATCGAGCGCTTTGCTCTGCTGCCCTACCGACGGCTCGTGAACGAATTCTGCGGCGAAATCCTCCCGAAGATCGCGGCCAAGCCCTTAGGTCCCCACCCCAACGAGCCGTTCTTTCACATCTACTTCAAATGCGAGCAGTGCGAATACCTTGGCCATTGCGCTCGCGCGATTAGTCCAGATCTTCCTCCCGAGCAGCGCGACGTCTCGGCCGTGCCGGGCCTGACCCACGAGGGTAAACGCGCCTTGCTTCGGATGAAGATGCCGGCGGTCAGCAACCTGGCCGCAGCCGCCGGTTTGGCCGGTGCACCTGGCATTGGTTGGTCCCTAAGCCGCAAGGCCGAGGTCTTGGCGGAACGCGCCCAGGCTCTCGCTGCCGGTCAAGTCCAGCGAACATCGGAGGAACATACGTTTCTGATGCCGCGACGTGCTGATGTCACCTTCCTGGTCTCAGTTGACCACGACCCGGTGGACGATCGCGTAGCCGCCATCGGGTATCGTAGGCTCGAAGCCGGCATCTCCAAGGCCGAGCGAATTGCTGTGCCCGCCGATGGCTCGCTCGCTGCCGAAGCCGACGCGATAATCAGCGTCCTAGGGGACCTCATTCGCGATCTGACGGACGTGGACACCCACAACGCCAGCGAGCCGGCCAACTCAGCCAACGCACTCTTCGCCCATATCTTCTTCTACGAGCCTACCGAAGCCGTGAACCTCCAGCAGGCGATAGGCCGGCACCTCGACAATGAGGTGATCCGAACCGCCCTGCTGAATCTCGTCCGGCTGTTTCCGCCAGAAGAGATCGTCCCCGAGCCCGAGTTCAGAGGTGTTCACCACCTCCCGGCCACAGCGATCCGCAGTGTGCTGGAGCAGCTTTACGCGTTGCCCGTCATGGTCGCTTACGATTTGCGTCAGACGAGCGGAGCCTTGGCGCAGGCGGGCGCAGTGGCGGCCTACGAACCGGCTCCAGCGTTTGCGCGACCCTTCTCGTCCCTGCTGTCTATTGACGTTATCCGGCCGTACCGTGATCACCAACCATCGGCCGCCACGACGGCGGAGATCGTCGCTGATGTCGGAGCGCGGCTCGACGCGTTGGCCGGGATCATTGGGTGGCTCTTCGCGGAGAATCTGATGGCAGAAGCCGCGGGGCGCCCGCTGCTGCGGCTCGCCAAAAAGCCGTTCGCATTCCAAGCGACCTTCGATCCGCTGAACGCTGCTGATCTCGACATGCTGCTGGCCTGTGAGCTTCTGGAAAACCGCGCAGGCATGCTTGAGGCCCTCGTCGGCCTTGCCCAACCAGCCACACGGCGCCGCGATGCTGGCCGTTGCCTGTCGGGCCTGATCTACGAGAAGAGTTGGCGCCTCGGGCGAAATCGGGTGGTGCTGTTTAAGGTGCCGCCGGAAAGCCGGGAAAGCGAACTTGGACCTGGCGACTTCGACCTCATCCTGACCGACGATTCGCCCGACCTACGACTCAATTTTGGCCTTTGGCCGCTCGTGCGTTGCCAGATCCGCTACCCCGGCGCTGGTTATGAGGATCGCCACGACATCGTTCAAATTCAGGTTTCTGAACAGGTCTTTCAGGGGCCCACCTTCCAGGACCTGCTACGGGACACGCCTGCTGGAGGCTTCTGCATCGATCGCGCCTTCTGGGACGTGAACACACCGAAGGCGGCGGCCTTCCTCGCAAACCTGGCCACCGCCGCATGACAGCCCGAGATCAAATCGTCGCCTTTCTGCGTGACCCTAGCGCATTCGCCGCGGCGGCGGCGGATCCAGATGTTTGGCTTGCCGGGCTAGAGGACTTTGCCCGACCGGCACTTTCCCAGCCGGGGGAACTCCCCCTGATGGACGCCCAGGTCGCCGCTTGGCGCGGCCTCGCCACAGCCCGGGCCGGCTTGGTCCTTGGGCCGCCCGGCACAGGGAAGACACACCTGATGGCCTGGCTCATCCTCGGCTATGTGCAGGCGCGCCGGGCGGTGGGGCTTCCAGCGCGCGTCTTTGTCAGTGGATTCACTCGGAACGCTATTGGGAACGTGCTCGATAGCGTCGCCAAGCGAGCCAATAGCTATGCACCCGGCTCCTTCGAAACCCACTTCATCGGGCAGGGACCGGCAGCAGGCTTGTCGCCGTTGGTTCAGCATCGCCCCGAAATCTATGGCGCCCACGCGTTGAGCGCGTTGCTGGACCTGCAGGCGCCGGCGGTCGTGATGGGAGGCTCGATCTGGTCCCTGTCGCGGCTTATGGCGCGCCCAGAGGCCTCAGGCGACGGTTTCACCGCAGATCTGTTCGACTTAGTCTGTATCGATGAAGCCTCGCAGGTCGTGCTGGGCCACGGACTTATGGCGCTTGCTGGGCTGAAGGCTGAAGGCCGTGTCGTCGTAGCAGGCGATGATCGCCAACTCCCGCCTATCCGTGCGGCCAGAGAGGTGAAGCTTGGCGATCGCGAACTCGGCGGATCGCTCTACACATTCCTCAAATCCGGACGCGCGCCGGAATTCCCGCTCGACACCACGTTTCGCCTCAACGCGCCTCTCAGCGCCTTTCCCGAGCGCAAGTTCTACGCCGGCAGATATGCGTCAGCGCCTGCAGTCGCGGCCGAACGGTTAGCCCTCACCGACAACTGGCGAGACGGCTTGGAACCCTGGGAAATAGCGCTTCTGGACCCCGAATGGCCGGTCGCTATCCTCGTCCACGATGGGCCGCCGGCGGCCACGCGCAATCCCTTCGAGGCCGCCGTCGCCGCAAGGCTATGCGAGCGCGTCGCCGACCGGATGGTGGGGGCGAAACCGGGTGGGATCTACGGCGCGGACCTATGGCGAGACCGTCTTGCTGTAGTCAGTCCTCACCGGGCGCAGAACGCGGCTATCCGCAACGCTCTATCGGCTGGACTGGCGGCGGGCGCTTTCGTTGAGACCGTTGACCGCATCCAAGGCAAGGAGCGCGACGCCGTTATCATGTCCTACTGCGTCGCGGACGCTGAATTCGCCCTTGCCGAGGCGGACTTCATATTCGCGCCGGAACGCCTCAACGTGGCTACCACGCGAGCTAAGACCAAGCTCGTGCTGTTGCTCAGCCGTCGGCTCCTCGATGCGGTGCCCGGCGATCAGGAGGCGATGGACAAAGCGGAGATCCTCCGTGAGTTCGTGTTCAATGCCGCGCCGGCAGGAGATGTTGTTCTGCGCGACCCGTCCGGGATCGACGTGCGAGCGCAAATCCGGCTGAGCGGCTTTGGCGCCGCGCCGGAAACTCAAGAATTCGGCGCAGACGATCCGGATACGGCCGAGCCGGAGGCGATCACGCCTAGGCTCCAGGATCTCATAGACGCCGTAGTCGCCGAGGCGGCGATTTCGCCTTACCGAAGCGCCACAATCAGTGCACTTGAGGTGCGCTTGGCTCGGCGCGGCGATCTGCTTCCCGATCTGTCGAAACTTCACGCAATGGGGCATATCGCCCTTCGCCAGCCGCGCCCCGACATGCCCGATTTCTGGGTTGCGGCGCCGTTTGACCCAAAGCGGCGGGCCTTCCCGATCGATCTCGAGACGCTTCGGCTTCGACTTGAAGAGGTGATCGCCCAAGCCAGGCAGGGCCGTGCAGCGCCCTACTACTGGCGTGTTCGCGATCGCTTCGCCTGGATGGATGACCGCGGGCGCGACCTCCTGCGGCCCAAGCTCGACATCCTTCGGGTTGAGGGTCTGATTGGCATTGGTCAGACGAACGAACAGTTGACCGTCGAATGGCTCGGCCAGGGGGACGACGTTGAACCGGCCCCTATCGGTGAGGCCTTGGCGGCTCTGTCGGACACCGATTTCGTCATCCTCAATGCGTTGGAGGATCTCGAGGCCAAACGCATCAATTTCGGGGTGTTCGAAGCTTGGACCTCCTTCGCCGATCTCGCGGACGGCCGACCAATCTCGAGGTCAGCGGTCGCTGAGGCCTGCCAACGCCTCGCCGACCATGGCTGGTTGTTGATCGCCGACGAAGAGCGTGTTCGCAGCCGCATGGCCGAACTGGCGCGTGAGGTCCGCCAGATCAAGCAAAGGTTCGATCGCGACGACGCCGCCCAACGGCCCTACCTCGTGCGAAGTTTGAAGGTCGAATTGCGAAATCGCGACAAGCCCGAGCGCTCGGCCTCGATGAGCGCGACCTTTGCAACCGCCGCGACCGGACGGTCGGTAGAACTACAAGCGACGCTGTCGGGTCTCCATGCAGCGCTAGCTGAAATGTGGGGCGACACCGCCGGCTTGGCGTCTTTCCAGGCGCGGAGCATCATAGAAATCAGCCGCGCCTGGGAAGCCGGTGAGCCGGACGCTTTCGTCATCGCCGCCGATACAGGATCAGGCAAGACGGAGGCGGGCGCGCTGCCGCTAATCGCTGCGGCGGCCGCCGACCTGTTGAAAGGCGTCCACGGCACAAGGGTCGTGATGGCCTATCCGCGCATTCGTTTGGCGGCAAATCAGGCGCAACGCCTCGCCCGTTACCTCGCAGCCCTCGCCAAGCAAAACGACATGCCGACTGTGACGCTTGGTCTCCAGGTCGGCCAAGTGCCTGAAGATCTCGAGAACCTGCGCGAATGGGATCGAACCGCTGGCTGGGCGGCCCTTGGCGCCGGCGCCTTTTCGTTTCCGCTCTTCGGGTGCCCATCCTGTGGAAGTGAATTGTTGCTGCAAAGCGGCGCTGGCGTTGATGGGGCAGACCGCCTGGTCTGCACGCACTGCCATTGGGACTACGCGGGCTGGATCGGTTCAAAACGCGGTCTTCGTCACCAACCCCCCGCCATTTTCCTCCCGACCACGGACTCGCTTCACCAGTGGCTCCATGACCCGCGCTACGGCCGACTGTTTGGTGACGACGAGGGTTTCGCCCCGCCCCGGGCCGTCCTCGCCGACGAGATCCATTTGTATTCCCACGTCCACGGGGCGCAGGTCGGATACGCCCTGCGTCGCTTAGCGGCTCGGGCTAAAATGAATGGCCCGGACATAGGGCCGATGCTCGCCGTCGGGATGAGCGCGACGCTCGGAGATCCCGCCAAGAGTTGGGGACGGCTGGTTGACCGAAGCCAAGTCGAGACACTCACGCCGACGGCCGCCGAGAAGAAGCCTAACCCGCGGGGGCGGGAATATTTTTACTTCGTCCAGCCTGAGGTGGAGTCTCGCGGCAAGGACGTCGCCGGCAACTCGACAACCATCCAGGCCCTGATGGCTCTGGCGCACGGGATGCGGCGCCGGACCGGCGATGAAGGTGGTTTTCGGAGCCTCGCGTTTCTGGACTCCGTCGATAAGTTGCGCCGGCTTCACGCAGCCTATGACGATGCCGAGTCTCAAAAAGAGTTGGCCGCGTTTCGTACGCGCCGCTATCCGGATGACCCGGTCACCGGCGCACCGCGGGACGCCTGTTGCGGAAAGCCCCTTGGCTGCGATCTGTTCGTCGACGGCGAATGTTGGCACTTCGCAGCGACCGATCAGAACCAAGTCGGATCCAAAGGACGCACGCGGCCCGGGCGACCCCTGCGGGTGGCGCCGCAGCCCATCTTCTCGGGGTCCGAGGGGAAGGTCGAGGCCCTCCTCAAGCAATCGGAGATCATCTTCACGACCTCGTCGCTGGAGGTCGGCTACGACGATCCCGACATCTCCCTTGTCTATCAACACTATGCGCCCCGGAACCTGGCGAGCTTCATTCAGCGAAAGGGGCGGGGTGGTCGTGGATCGGATGATCGCCCGATCACCGCGGTCACGCTTTCCCTCTACAACAGTCGCGACACCTGGTGGTTTCGACAGCCGAGCGAGATGATCTCGCCGGCGGGCTTCGACACCCCGCTCAACCCGGACAACCACTTCGTCATCCGCGGCCAACTCGTCACGACAATTCTCGACGGCTTCGCGCGCTATGGACGCCGGGTCGGTCAACAGGTCGACGCAGCAGCGCCGCCACATGGTGCGTTGAATGACGCCGCAGTTCTGGCGGAAGCCGTCTTCGGGCCAGAGCCGTGGCGCCAATTCTCGGCCGACAGTTTGGCCGCCTTTTGGAAATCAGCCTACGCGAAGCTGAAGCCCGGCAACCGGACCTCGACGCTCGCCGACGTGCGCAAAGCACTCCCTTGGGCCCCCGACCTGTTGTTCGATACGATCAACCTTCCTGCCCTCGAGGTCGCCGCCGGAACTGAGAATGCCAGGCCAGAGGATATCGCGCTGGCGCTCTTCCTTGCCGCGCCAGGCAATGCGAGCCGGCGCTTCAACCCCGTGGAAGTCTATTGGCGAAAGCCGGTTCAAGGGCGCCATCCCTGGTTGGCCGATGCTGACTACGCCGAAGGCCATCGCCGCCGCCCGTTTGGCGATGACCCTGAGGCTTGGTTGAGCCGATTGCCGGACACCGCCAGGCCACTCCTTGAAGGCCTTTCACCCGACTACTTTCGGCCAGGCCGGATGAGCCTGGAGGTTCTCGGTCGCAAGCACGGCGCGGACTGGCAGGCCGATTGGGCGATCCCTGATCCGCTGAACCCCGTTGTCGAGACCGTTCGCGGTGACGTTCACCGGACGCTGCGGGTTCGCGATGACGCCCGCGGCTTCTTGCGAGGGTTTCCCGTGGTGAAGCCGGGGGGGCGCGCGGCCGTGACCGTCGCCCCTGGGCCGATCTCACCCTGGGTCGCGAGCGTCGAAGCCTTCATTGGAGATGGTTTGGGCGGTCGTGAGACAGGTCTCGCGCTGGCGCGGGTTTTTTGGGGTGCCGACGCGGAGCTGAATCTTGAAGGTCCGCCTGGCCAAACGGTGGCGATCACGCAGGTCTTCACGGCGCCCGGTGATGACCGGCCCATGCTCCATGGCTATCACGTCCAAACCGAGGGCGTGCGCTTCGGCGTCGACCCTACTGCGCTTACGAGTTTCGTCGTCGCCGAGATCGGCCGTCTCGAACGCGATCCGCCACAGCGACAGCAGGTCCTTGGTCAGATGTTGCGCTTCCTACTGGAGAGCGGCGCTCAGGCGGCAGGGATCAGCACCTTCGAAGCCCGGCGCATTTCGGAAATCTTGGTCACCACACAGGCTGAACCTGATCTTCGACAACGCCTGGCACGCCTAGCTGCCTTTTGGACCACGGCAGGTTTGGCCGAGTTGCTCGAGGAAACTCGACTGCGCCGCCTCAGCCAGCACCCCTTGCTTACCGCAGATCGCGTCCAGCGATTGACTGCGACGATCTCGCTACCCGCCTTCCGAGGTGTCTTTCAAACAGCGATGCGCGGGCTTCAAAGCAGCGAGCGGCTCGAGGCCTACCTCGCGAGCTGCCTCCTCCACAGCCTGGGTAACAGGCTACGGGAGTCGTTCCTTCAGGTGGGTTTCGGCGATGAACGTCAGGTCGTGATGCACGTTCAGCTGCCGATCCAATTTGCCACGCCGGGTGAGCCCATCATCACAGTCTGCGAGGCGGGTGCCTTCGGCGATGGCACCACCCGGACCTATCTCGACCGCTACGCTTTGGCAGAGATGCACTGGACCGACGGTTTCATCGGCGGGTGCCCCAACGCGCGGGAAGATGCGGCTGTCGCCGCAGTCTTTGCGGCGCCCGATCGCCACCCTGCATGGCGGGCGATGGACCCCGCCGCTCCCGGCGTCCTCGAAGCCCTCGCCTCGGAACTCGGCTTACCCCCCGGCGACGCCGCGCCCGAGATCATCCTTCGCATCTTGTTTGGCGAAGAGCGCGTGGGGACGAAAGTCTTCGCGCTCTATGATATTGCCGCGGCAATGGCGACGGTTGACCGGAACCTTGCGGCGATCTTTGGCCGGCCTCCGAGCGCCTGGGAGCTAACGAGCGCGGTCGTGGACGCCGCAAAATCGGACCCGGCGTCAATCGGTGGACAGCTGCTTGCGGCCTATGCAGCGATTGAGAACTCGGTCCAAGACGAGTCGCTGAGCGCTGAAGGAAGGCTCGCTGACCAAGTGTTTCGCCTTCATGGGAGGCTCTGCGTCGACGGATGCCCCGCCTGTGTGCATCGGCCGAGTGACATGATGTCGGATAGCCTGGTCGAAGCATCGACCAGCCGAGGCATGTTGGCCAGGTTCGTGTGCGTTTCGAACTAAGTGCTCACTCGAAAGCGCTCGAGCCCGCCATTTTTCGCCAGCCAGTCCAAGACGTCCTTGGTGACGACGGCGAGGGTCGCATTCTGGGCGCCGATCGCACTCAGGAATTCACCCACGCCAGGGACAGCGCTTAGCTTCTCTGCGCGCTCGGCTTGCAGCGTCGCGGCGAGTTTGCTTAGCCGCGCGACCGTCAAGCGCAGGTCCTGTGGCCGGGATTGAGGCAGACTGTCGATTGCGTCTTGGCCACAGGCCTGCATGCGCCCGCCCAAGTCCGCGAGAGAGTCGACGCGGGCGAGCAGTTCGCCGAAGCTGATCAACGGTCGGTAGTCACGATTGACGATCGTCTTCCAGTGAGCCGTGGTCTGCGCAACCATCCGGGTCATAGCCCTTTGGAAAGCTCCATGTTGGTCTTGGGCGGTCCTGAGCTCGGACGGCGTCTGGGCCGACTCCAGGCTCGACGCCAGGAGATCGGCGGCGTCCTCGAGTTCCTCCAGCAGCTCCTTGGCTGGGAATTTCGTCCAGACCGCCAAGTCGAGCAGTGCGTCCAGGCGCTCGAATTCCGCCGCGCTGTCGCGAAGTGCAGACGTTAAACCCGTGAGGCGTTCTCCCAGGGCCCGTCGCTCCGCCGCCGGGCCGAGTTGCGGGATCAGGGTCCGCAGATCTTCAAGCGTGTCGCTCATGCGACCTCGCTAGACAGGGCCGCGCGGGTTTTCTCGAGGACGGCTCGAAGTGCGCCTCCCGTCTGATGAACCTGCGCAAGCGAGCTGGAGCCTCCCGCCCCGATAAGATCTTGCGCGCCTTTCAGGAGCGCCAACAGAGCCTGGTCGCCGACAGCCGATAGCTCCCGGTAGTCCTCGATGTCCCGCGCGGGCGCTTGCGCCAGCCAACCTAAGCGCGCGCCCTTGTCGGTTGGGGCGGCTCCGTCTCCGCCCATAAGGCTGAAGAGCAGTTCTTCGCTCCGCTCCGGGCTACCGTCGTCGAAACGGGGCTTGATCCTGTCTAGGCGGCGCTTCCAATCTGCAACCTTCTCGATCGCGATCTCTGGAATCTGCACCGACACGCCGGAGATCACCTGGTCGACCTGTCCGAGGTGCTCGACGACCCCCCGCCCGTTGAGGAAATCGATGAGGCGTTGTCCGCGGTCGATCAGCTGGTCGTGTTCGATTCTGCCAATGCGGGCAAGTTCGTCGCGCATGTCCTTCACGATGCGCCGAACCGTGTCGTACTCGAGGACGTTCACGTCCCCCGCGTCCGCGGGAGTGAGGTCAAACACCAGGGTTTCCCGCAGCCTCATAATGGCGCCAGCGACTTCGGTGAGGTCGGCGACGCCTTGGCCATCGCCAAGCGAAAGATCGATGGCCCGCCGAAGTTCAGCTCGGAACCGCTCGTGCCACTGGTTTGTGGCCGTGAGGAAGTCCTGCCAAGGCTTCGAGCGCGCTCGCGGGTCGGCCTCGGTAGGATCCTCGTCCTTCACAGCCGCCTGCAGTTGTTCGGACCAAGGGGCGTCCGGCGAGACGGCGCCGCGCAGCCAGGCTCGCGCCAGCAAAACCTGCGCAAGGGATCCGACCGGCGACCAGCGGCGCCCATCAGACATCACGCCAAGTCGGCGGTCGGCGTAGTCGGATACCACACCGGCCAAGCGCCGGATCATGGAGGACAGCTTGCGACGATTGTAATCGGCCTCGCTCGAAGATTTGACGCCACCGGGCTCCTTGAATGCGACATACGCTTCAAGGCCGCTGCGGATCCAGGATTCGGGCCCGATGCTGAGATAATTCCGCTGCCGCGAGGTAGTCCCTTCGAGCTTGACCATCTCCAAGGTGACGATCCGGTCGAGCACCGATGGCGCGAGCCCAATGCTGCGCGCATCGATGTTTTTGATCAGCAAATGGAGGGTCTTGTTCCAGTCGCTAAGGTTTGAGATCGGGCGTTCTGGCGTCCAAGTCCGCAATTCTTCCCGCAACCGTTCCAACTCGGTTCGGGTTGGTCCTTTCGGTTTCGGCGGCGCCGTCGAAGGTGCAGCCCGGGGGGCTGGCGAGAGCCTCAGGGCGTTGGCGAGTAATCCTGCAGGCGCATCAGGTGACGCCGCGGTCGGCGCAGGTGGCGGCGCTTCCTCCGATTCAGGCGGTGCTGTTTCGGCCGCTTGGGCAGGTTGGTGGATTTCCGTCGCTTCGTCGCGGCCGATCCAGGGCAGATCGAAGGCCGTCAGTAGCCGTTGACTGGCCCCCGCCAGGGCGAGACCGCCGTCGATTTCCGTGGTCTCCGCCGTTTCAGGGTCGCCCCAATAGGCGAGTGCGCGGCGCATGCGGGCGCGATCCGCCGCGCTGTGCTGGACCATCTGGGTTTCGATGATGGCCGACAACTGGTTTGCGGAAAGGACCTGATCGGCTCGTCGGTGGTCCTGGAAGGGCTGCGGTTCAATCCCGACACCGGGATACAGGCCTTGGTCGAGGAGGTCTGGCTCCGCCAAACTGGGAAGCAAGACCGCTTGGAGCATCCCTCGCGGCGTCTTCCAGGTCAGACCGTTGTCGCTCTCCTTCAGGCTGTCGTAGAGGCGGTCGAGCGCTTGCGCCGTAAAGGGAAACAGCGAGATTTCGTCGACTTCGCCAAACGTTCGAACACAATCTTCCCGCCGGTTGCAGCCCATACATTGGTTCGGGGCAGGCAGATCAGGCTCTGCAGCGAGGTGCTCCGCCCATTGGTCGAGCCTTACGGGACCCGCGCGCACGGCGGCGAGGTACTTCGCGGCGAATGAGAGGCGCGCAGGGCGATCGCGTAGTGTCGCGACGTCCTGCAGTTCCTTGGTGACCCGGCCGAGTTGGATCTCATGGGTTATGCGGCCGCGGTAGTTGCCTTGCAGCTTCACGCGATACGCTGGGGTGACGCCGACAACAGAGATCAGAGGGCAGACATCCCCCTCTGCCTCGTCGCCCCGCACCTCCGCATTGAAGGTCAGGACGTCGATCAGGCTATCATCAAGGCCCTCCCAACTGGTGATGTCCTCCAGAAGAAGGACTAACCGTTGGTTCCGCTTCGCCAATGCCTCCCGAACTTGGCGAAATAGGGTCTTCAGGCCGGCCGCCGAGACGCCAAGGACATTCTGGATGGCGTCGTTGCGGCGCCGGTTCAGCACCTCGATGAATTCGAGCGACCAGGCCACCTTATTCGGGACCTGCTGGCCGATCTCTTCGGCGCTCCAGCCTTGGGCGCGCCACTCCTCGATGGTGTATGCTTCGTGCATCAGCCGCCGCGCCAGCTCCTCCGTGGCTGGCGGAACGCCAGACCCCTTGAGGGTCACACAATGGCGCGCCAGATCCTCGATATCGAACAGGTTGAAGTCGGCCGTCTCCGAGTTCCTTTGTCCGCCTGCGCCCTCCAGGAGTCCTAGGATGCGGCTCGGGGCCACCCAACCGCTTCGAACCGGCTGAAACCGCAATAGACTCGCTGGCTTCTTGTCCCGGCACCACACCTCGTCATCTAGCGGTGGATCGAAGTGGCCGTTTTCGAGGGTGTCGGCCAAGGTGCTGAGAAAGATATTTGCGCGGCCCTGCGACGATGCGCGATGCTTCTGACCGAGGTTATCGAAGAGTGGCTGGAATTCCGCCGGCAGCCGTTCCTTCAACTGCCGCAGCGCGCCTTCGAGGCTGCCGTCCGCGCGGCGAAGCAACAGCTTTACATCGCGGCCGTGGGGCCATTGGACCGACAGCCATCGAATGAGGTGCGATTTCCCAGAGCCCGGCTCGCCTTGCACGACACAAAAAGCGTGGTTGCGGTCATCGCGGCTGAGACCTTCCAGGACGGCTTGCTCGTCAGGGCTCGCGATCTCGGCGCGGAGAGGCCCCTCGACGTCGAAACCTGTCATCGGGGTGTGGGTCGCGAGGAAAATCGCGTCGTCGCCGGCGAGCGCCTCCGTTGGGATGACGTCTGTGGCGTTCTTGGCCGTCCAGCAGGCGAAGGCGTGACTCATCTTGCGGCTTCGCTCGCAACGCGGACGGTCAGGAAGCCATTGATGAGGTGGGTCTGATCTTCGGTGAGTTGGACGATCCTACTCGAATCTCCGAGTTGGCTCATTTCCAGCGAGCCCTCATCCTCGAGATCGCGCAGCGCGACGCTGAGCATGGGAGACAGGCGCTGCGGGGCCGGCCGGCGCCCGATGCGCTCGCAAGCCTGCAGGAATAGACGCCCCCTATCGAGATAGGGCAGCCGCATGGCGACGATCCCCATGAACTCCTGAGCGTCAAGCGTATTGCCCGCCGCACCGGCCCGGACGAGTTCCCGCCGCAAGCGGGTCGCTGGGGACGGTTGCGACTGTGGACTAAGCGGCGACGGAAGCGGTGTCGCCAATCCGAGAAACATCAGCCAACGACGCCACGCGACGACCTTTTCCTTGTTGATCTTAACGCCGCCATCGTCGTCGAGCCCCAGCAGGCCTTCGACCGCAGCATTGGCGAAGGCGTCGGCGCTCATTTCGTTCATCCACGCCATCGAACCGGCCTGGTCGCTGCGCGCAACCATCCAGGCGTAGGTCTCCAGGATGACACCATCCTTGTGATCGCCTTCAAGGCCGCAGAGGACGTCGTGCATCCAGTCTGCCATCTCGGCTTGGCTGAAACCGGCGGCCTTCACCTCCGTCGTTGCTGTCGCGCGATCAGCCTCCAGCCCTCCGAGGCTGGAAGCTGCCCCGATGACTTGGCGGATGTTGACGATCTTGACAGGGTCGAGGCCCGGCTTGAGGTAACCGGGGTTGAGGAGGCTCTCCAATTCGGCGCGCGGCTGCTCACCAAACGTCGCAAGGCCGGCTAATGCTGACCAGACGCGCTCCGGCGACCCTTGCGTATTTGTCAAAAGGCTCACGTCACCGCCCCCCTTTCGAGCGCAAGATCGTCCAGCATGGTTTCTGCAATTGGCGCCCGTTGGGATATCGTCTGATCCAGACGACGCCCGTCGAGCACTCGGTCAGGCCTGGCTACCACCACTAGAGATTGTTCCGGCCAGGCGCGAGAGAGAAGGTTGACCCTGACCAAGGTTCGAAGGGCGAGGCGGTCATCTGCCGGCAGGAGAAACGCGGTGGTGGTTCGACCAAGGCCAACGACCGGCCCCTCCCACTCATCCAGCGTGAGGACGAACCCGTAGCGGCAAGTCGAGCCAGCAAGCGTCGATGTGATGCCAGCCCGCTCTGACTTCGCCAGGACGAATTGCTCAACGCCGGCAGCGAGCAGTCTTTGCGCAAGACGGTCCAGTCCTGTCTCAAATTCACTGTCACGCGGGGCGAGTAGGGTGATGCCCGCCGGAAAGCTCGAGCGCGTGTCGCTGACCGGTTGGGACCATGCCGCGTCGAGCCCGCCGCAGGAAATTAGTGCTGGCGCCGGCAAGCCTCGCGCTCGACATGAGGGACAACGGCCGCAGGCGTCGGCCAGCGTTTGCCCGCCTTCGATCGCTTCGAAAACCGATCTTGTGAGACACTGGTCAAGGGGATGGCGCATGATTTCAACGAACGCGCCGAGCTCAGCTTCGCTGGCGCTACGTTCCCGATCTCGCACCGTCGCGACGTGGTCCCAAACCCCTGCGGTATTGCCGCCCATCAATCGGTCGTCGACAATCTCGACGACCCACTCGGCGCCAGCTGACGCGTCCTCTCCTCCTGTTGAAACGACTTCGAGCGATCCAGCGCGCTGCAACAGCGTCAGCAAGGCGCGGTTCCAGCCCCGATTGTAGTCGCTGGAGCGATTGGCCAGGCCCTCACGTACCGCGTCAAGGTCGAGCGTAGCCTCTAAGCGCGGGCCCACCCAGCGCCTGCTGGAAGAGCCGGCCAGGAGCGCCTTCCAGCGTGCGGCCGCCTTTATTTTACCAAGCCAGCTTCTGGTCGATTGGCCGAAGGCGTTGCGAACATCGCTAATCTCCGGACCCCCGCGCGGGAAATCTGTGAACAGACACGCTGCCAGGGCTTGGTGGCCGTCGCGCCCCGCGCGGCCAATCTCCTGATACCAGCGTGTTGGCGTCTCAGGTAGGCAGGCATGGATCACGGAACGCACGTCAGCTTTGTCGACGCCCATGCCGAAGGCCGTTGTCGCGACGACGACGTCGAGTTCGTCACGAGCCCAGTGCCCCAGAATCCTCCGACGCTCAGCGGGATCGGAAACCGCGCCGGTAAAGAGCGCTACCCGATGGTAGCCTCTCTGTTTTGTAAGGCGCTCGAAGAGCGCTCCAGCTTGCTCAACGAGCGTTGTGTAGACCACGAGGGGGCGGGGCGCCCGGTCGATGGCTTGGTCGAGGGCGTCGTCGCGGTCTCTCGTCCGACCGTAGCTTTTCACCGCGACATCGAATTCGTACCGCGGCGCGCGGGCATCCACTTCAAGCCACGGCGCATCTCCCGAAGCGTAGGCGCGACGAAGTTCGTCCTTTGCAGCGCGCGGCAGGGTCGCGGAAAGGAAGAGCGCCCTCAGGCTCGGATCAGCCTGCCGAAGGGCATCCAGCATGGCCGGTAGGCGCTGAAAATCTGGCCTGAAGCTGCGACCCCACTGCTCGATGATATGAGCTTCGTCGACCACGAAGGCGCATAGTCGCGCCCGAAGTTCGCTGGGCTTGCCTGCGGCCGGCTCGACCGCCTCGAGCGCTGCCAAGCGGACGTCGGCACTGAGGAGTTGTTCGGGCGAGAGGAAGAGGACGGGAATCTCGCCCCGACGAAAAGCGAAGAGGGCCGCCTCCCTCGCCGGCCCCTTCAGGTCGCCGGTCAACGCCAGGCTTCCCTCAAGGCCGGGCAAGCTTGCCAAGGTGCGTTCGTGATCGAGCGCCAATGCGACAGTTGGCGTTATGACGATCACGCAGGCCCCAGAGTCTTTGCGACGTCCTTCCAACGCTGCAAGCTGGAACAGCAGGCTCTTGCCGGAACCGGTCGGCATGCTGACCATCAAGCCCGCACCAGGTGGCATCGTCATCAAGGCTCGGACCGCGCTCTTCTGAGCCGCATTTCGATATTTGGCGTGGGGCGTCGAGCGAAGAAGCAAGGCGTCTGCGGACGCGGGTTGAAACACCTGACGCTCGTGGCTGTCGAGGGTGACGCTTGCAAGGAACCCCGGGATCGTCCTGTCGAATTCGGCCACGGCTAACCGCAGCGTTTCCCTGTCGAGCGCCAGCCCGAACCGGGCGAGCAGGTCCACCTCTGCCGACTTCAGCGATATGTTTTCCGCGCGGAGATCGACCAATCCGTCGCTTAACCGAACGAGTGAGCGAAGCAAAGCCAGCCGGTCCGACCCGCTACTGGCGCTTCCCAGTGCGCGTCGACACCGATCGCGTCCGCGCTGGCGCCACGCCTCGGCTTCGCCACCGGCGGATCCGGCTTCGATATCCCCTGGAATCATTTCCATAAGCACGCCCCAGGATAGGTTAGATCACCGCGAACCAGGTTGGGGAACCGCCAATCCCACGCGGCCGCAGTATAGTGGCGTCAATCCTTTTAGCGCGGAGCCACCTTGTGTCCCCATCGATCGCCGCCGCTCTGCCAGCTTTACAATCTAAGGCCCTACAAACTTTGACCTCTCGATCGCCCTGCCCCGTGGCGACCTACCGCGCCATTCGCCGAAGCGTTAGCGCAGGTGACCTCACGGCCGATGAGGCAGAGCCGTCCCGCCGCCGATTCAACGCCTACTATGGCGTTCGAAGGAACGCGGCGTGGCGATCCCAATTCTACGACCGGTTCGAAGCGGCCAAGGTCTCGGTGCTCAGCATCGAGGACCTCTTCGAAGAGACGCTCTTGGGGATTTACACCGACACTGGACGGGTCGAGGCATCATTTGCGAGCAAGCTCGTCGCGACGCTACGACCCGGGGCTCCGATTATCGACAGTGTTTTGCGCAAATGGCTTTTGCGGAGCAGTACGCCGCCGCCGTTTGGTGGCGGTGTCAGCGTGGCGGTGGCCTATTTTCGATGGCTTCACGACCAATTCGAAGCGACGGTGGCGACCGCGCCGGCGCGTGAGTGGAACCGCGTCTTCGAGGCTCATTTTCCGGGGGGGGGGCGGCGAGGAGCCTGTCTCGCCGGTAAAGCAGCTCGATTTCCTAATCTGGGCCGGCGCGGACCGTTAGGAGGCGGTCGCGACCCAAGCCGTGTAGCCGCCGGCGCGTAGCTCGCAAGCCGGGCAGGTTCCGCAGCCAAATCCCCAGGGATGGCGGTGGGATCGGTCGCCTTGGTAACAGGTGTGGGAATGCTCGATGATAAGATCCACGAGCCCCTGACCGCCCAGCGCCTCGGCGAGCGCCCAGGTCTGGGCCTTGTCGATCCACATCAGCGGAGTGTCGATGACGAAGCGCTTTTCCATGCCGAGGTTGAGGGCCACCTGAAGAGCCTTGACGGTGTCGTCGCGGCAGTCGGGGTAGCCCGAAAAGTCAGTTTCGCAGACCCCTGTGACCAGGTGTTTGATCTCGCGCCTGTACGCGACCGCGCCGGCGTAGGTCAGGAAAAGTAGGTTTCGCCCAGGGACGAACGTGTTCGGCAGTCCGCTTTCCGCGAAGGCGATGGCCGCGCCTGTCGTCAGTGCTGTATCGCTGATAGCGCCAAGCGACGTGAGGTCGAGCACGTGATCCTCTCCCAGCTTTGCGGCCCACGGCGCCGAAAGTGCTCGCACCTTCTCGAGGAACCTCAACCTGACTTCGAGTTCAACGCGATGGCGCTGGCCATAGTCGAACCCGATGGTCTCAACCCGGTCAAACCGTTCAAGGGCCCAGGTCAGGCAAGTGGCCGAGTCTTGGCCCCCCGAGAAAAGGACAAGAGCTGAAGTACCGGTCATCACGCTGCCTCCGCGCCGTAGTAGCTGCACGCGCCGTTGTCACTGTCCCGGCGCACGGTCACCCGCCACAGGTTCGGACAGACCGGCATGAGTTTCCGCCAGATCCACGAGGAGAGATTTTCCATCGTCGCCGGACCGAGATCGTTGATCTCATCAAGAAACCGATGGTCGAGCCCGTCGCGCGCCTCGTCTAACGCGCGGTCGAGGAGCCCGAGATCGACAACCATTCCCGTCACGGAGTCGGCCCTGCCGCGCACCACGACTTCGGCGCGATAAGAGTGGCCATGTATCCGTCGGCTGGGGTCGGCATCGACACTGCGCTCCAGGGTATGGGCCGCGTCGAACCGAAATTCCTTGCTCAGTTCGTGCATCAGCGAATGCCCATGAATTTGTGCGTCTGCAGAGACAGGCGCCACTGGGGATGTTCCAGGCAGTAAGCGATCGCTGCCTGGGTGTTGGCTTCGAGGTCCGGTCCGTCCATTGGCTGCAGAAGGTGATGGCCGAAGGCGAGCCCTTCGAATTGGCCGGGATCGACGCCTTCTTGCGGGAAGACCAGTTTGAGTTCGTGTCCTGAAGTCTGGGTCAGTTTGGTGGAGCCCTTGGGGCTCACGGTGACCCAATCGATTGTTGGCGGCGCGCTCAGGGTGCCGTTTGTTTCGAGGGCGATCTCGAAATCGCGAGCGTGGAGGGCGGTGATGAGCTGCTCATCGACCTGCAGGAGCGGTTCTCCGCCCGTGAGCACCGCGAAGCGCTGGCCGCCGGCGCCTCGCCAGCTCGTGGATATCGCGTCGCTGAGCGCCTCTGCGGTCGTAAAGCGACCTCCGCCATCGCCGTCGACGCCAACGAAATCTGTGTCGCAGAAACGGCAGTCCGCAGTCGACCGGTCGCGCTCCCTTCCGCTCCACAGGTTACATCCGGCAAACCGGCAGAAGACGGCGGGTCGACCCGCGTGGCGGCCTTCTCCCTGAAGCGAATAGAACATCTCTTTGACGGCGTAGGTCACGTCAAGCGGCCCTCGCTTGGGCGGCCAACGCGGTCTTGATGACTTGGAGAAGATAGAACGTCAGTTGACGGACATCTGCCGGCACGTTCTGAAGTCCATTCCAGCGTCGGCGCTCGGACCCGAAGTCCCATTCGCCCTCCGACCAGGCTGTCTTGCCTTTCAGGAGCCGCAGGCCCTTGGCGAATTCATCGCGGGTTTCGGCGCCGATTACACCATTGAGATAGTCCATGACATAGCCCAGCGCGACGATGCCGGTCCCATGGATCAGCCGGGAGTCCTTCGGGGTCTTGTTGTCCCAATCGGTGGCGAAAACCGTTCTTACAGCGTGCCAATATTCGCTGATCAGGCTGACCCCCTTGTCGAGCAGCAGGGCGTCATCGCCGGCGTAGAGCCGCAATGCGCCGTCGCTGAGCGAGTTCATGATCACACGCTGCAGAACGGTGTCGCGGATCACGCCCTTCGGGTTGGTCTGCTGCTTGATCAGCGCCTTCAGGGCCGAGCCAGTCCGATAGTTCAACGCTTCGGTCAGCAACGCGGCCTGGGAGCGGTTGGACATCCTGGGCGGCAGATCACCAACCTGGGGCAGGAGCTCATAAACCAGCGCCTTGGGGAGCGGCCGGGTGTTGTTGATCAGGATGAACTGCCTTTGCAATTCCTCCTCGGTCTCGCAAAGGAAGCCCGACACCAGGACTTCAAAGTCGCGGCCGTGCAAGCCGGCGAGGGCTGTGAACCTCTGCTGACCGTCGACGATCCACCCAGGAGGGCCATCAGTCACGTCGATAACGAGCCGGCGCGAGGGCGCGCCGGGTCGGGCAGGGGGCTCGAGATGCGCCTTGCCCAGGAACGCAACGACAATGGGATTTGGGAGGATGGCGCTCGGCTTTTCCAGATAGTCTCGGATCTCGCGGATGTGGGCCGCGATCTGAGGGCGTTGGAAACCGGTCAGCATGCCGCCGCCATCGCGGCCAGCGCGTTCGATGCGGGCGATCTGCGAGATGTCGGCCGCCTTCGCGACGAACGAGAACACCGTCATGTCGGGGTTTTGGACCGGCGTCAGGGCATTGAAGTAGAGAAGTGACTTGCTCATGGCTGCCGGAATTCGCTGAGGTGGGTGTGAAAGACGTGGAGATTATGGATTCCGCGACGCTTGTTGCGGTTCGAGGTGCGGAAGATCAGCGCCTCGACGCCGGCCTCGCGGCAGACCCTGCAGCCACAGTGTTCCCAAGGCCGATCCGTCAATGTGCTGGCGTAGACCTTGCGCTGCCTGGCGGCGGCATCGGCGCGGCGGCTGGGCGAGACTTCCTCGTCCCAATTGAGCGCGGCCCAGTAATCCATCACCGCGTCCAGCCCTTGATCGAGGGATAGGTTGCCGGCGGCGTAGGCGCGAACGCCGTTCAATGCCGCGTCCTCAAGCAGGCGCACGTCTTCCTGGTTGAGGCTGCCCTCAAGCGCCTTCTGCTTTAGTTTGTTGTTCTCAGTCGCTTGGGGGATGCGGATCGCGGTGTAGTAGGAGAGGTCGCCGTCTGGGGTCCGCATCCAGTAGTTTTTCTTCGCGTCCTTGAAAGCACGCAGGAGAGGGGAGGTGGTATCGAAGCTGGTGACGCCGAACTCCTCTAGGGACGCCAACTCCTCGATCTTTCCAAAGCCGAGCAGATGCAGACGAACCCGGGCCGGTAGGGCGTCACGTAACGCGGCCAAAACGCGCCGGATCTGGTCGATCTTCAACGGCACCGTGCCGCCGATCGCGAGATAGTCGTAGCCCATGTCCGCGAGACTTTGTGCAGCCTGCGCCATGCTGGCGCCTGACCAACCTTGGATCACCCCCATCGGCGTGAAGCCGCCGCCAAGCCGTCCGCCGGCGTGATAGAACTCCGCGGCATTTTGAAGGGTGATCTCGTAGCGTTTGCGGACATCATCTGGGACGTCGGCTAGAGAGCGATCGACGCCAGGCTCGTCAAAATCGAAGATCAGGTGGTCGGGCGAGCAGCCGTGCGTGAACCCGCCGTCCGCGTAGAATTCCGCGGTGTCGTCGGCGCTGTAGGGTGGCTCGGGCAGGTTGCGATAGGTGAAGGCGCCGCAATCTCCCATCATCATGCTGTCGGGAAAGCGACTTTCCGGATACCGCAGGAACCGGCGCGCGCCCTCCCTGCGAAAGCGCATCAATTGGGCTTCGGAGTATTTTCCGGGGTGACGGGCGTCGCCCACGATGCCGCGGGAAACAAGAATGCCGTCATAGGGAGCGTCGTCGAGAAACTCGTGGGGATATTGATCGTCTCGATGGATGGTCCGGCCGACCCCGTTCCGGTCGGCCAGGAAATCATAGGCCGGGTCGATCGTGTCGAGGCTGTCGGCGAAGATGAACCGCATCACGCCACCTTCGCGAAGGCGTACTGGCGATCCAGACGGGCCAGGTGGTTGGAGAGCAGCTTGATGTCACGCGGAAGGTTTTGAATTTCGTTCCAGTCCCGCTGAAGTTCAGCCCATCGGCCGGACGTCCAACGGCAGTGCGGCGCGATCCGGCTGAGCGCGTCGTAGGCGTGAGCATGGAGGTCTGCTCCCGGCGCAGCACGCGACATGATCCTATCCATCAGGAGACTCATCGCCTCGATGCCCGCCGAGTGCATGAGGCGGCTCTCGGTGGCCGGCAGGCCCCACGCCTCGGGGAAAGCCGACTTCGCGGCGCCCCAGTAGCCGACGAGCATGCGATACATTCCGTCTACGTCGGCCTGCACGTCCCCGTGCGCCTTAAGGGGAGCGAGGGCACCAAGTGTCCCGCCGATGCTGAGACGGATCGCCTTGATGAGCGCTGAGTCGATCACGACAGCGCTCGCCTGCTCCTCCGACACTCGACGTATGAGTCCGCGGAAAGGCGAATCTGATGACGACTGCAGCCTGTGCACGAGAAGGCTCGGAATTTTTCGCGCTGTCAGGTCACGCGGGAACAGCGCGTCGACCTCAGGCAGGAGTTCGTTGATTAGCCTGGGGTCGAGCGGCTTGGCCTTGTTGACCAGGATGAACTGCTCGCGATGGACCGCGAGTTCCTCTGAGACAAACGCCACGACAGGAACGGGGAAGGTCTTGTCCTTAGCCTGCGACAAGGCAATGGACCGCTGCTGACCATCGACAATCCAAGCTGCGCGCGAGCCGTCGAGGGGCAGGGGAATCCTTAGGGTGCCAGCCTCCGAAACGCGAAGGTCGCCATCAGGCCGCTCGCCGCGAGCAGCTGTAAACCGCGCGCGGGGTGAGATCGCCAAGATGATCGAGTTGGGAAACAGAACCGGTCCCTGATCCAGGAAGTCTGTGATCGATTGGACGTGGCTCTTGATGCCTTTTCGTTGGAAGCCTTGCAGCGACCCTTCAGCGTCTCGATGCACCCTGGAGATTTCGGCGATCTTGAGCAGGTCCGCGCCGGCGACGAAGAAGGCGTATATCGCCTTGTCCGCTTGAGTGGTGCGGACCGCTCGGACAGCAAGCACCGGCTCGGATGTCTTTCGAGGGCGCGTCATGTTGCCTCCGGAACACGGGTGACGGACCTAAAGAGCCGAGCGAACCGCCCTTGCTCACAGGCGATCCCATCAGCGTCGCGAAGCTGACGGAGCAGCGCCGAGGCGCTAGACTTCGGGCCTACGCGCTCCCGGATTAGAGCAAGCAGTTCGGCGTCCGTGCGTTGGGCGCGAGCGGGCTTAGACGGCGCAGTGACAGATTCAAGATGCACTCGAATCGCAGCGGCCTCTGCTTCTTGGCTTTGAGGCGCGTCCGCGATGTGATCGACGAAATGAAGAAGCGCGCGTTGGGCAAAATCTGAGCGTGTACCGGGGACCAGGGCATCCAAGCGTTGGTCGTAGGGGACAATCGTCTCATGAAGACGTTGAGGCAGCGCCCGTGACAGGTTCTCCCCAAAAATCCGGACCCGCTGGAGGACTCTAGGCCCCGCTGCCGCGAGACTGGCGCCCGCCAATTCAGCGTAAGGCTTTGTCATGGCGATGAGGATCCGACCGCGTCCGCCAATCCCAACCGCATCCCAGGCGACGGAAAACTCACCGGCCATTAGGCTTGCGAACCACGCTGCGGGATTGAACTCTCCTTGGGACCGATCGGCGATCGACTCGGGGGTGTTCTTGCTGACAGTCAGTCCGTAGGCCGGCGCCATTACATTAGCCGGCACCAGGCCGAGGCCAGCCGACAACACATAGAGGGGGCACTGCGCTTGCTTTGCAGCAGCCTTTGCCAAGCCGAAAGCTCTGCCTGCATATAGGTCGCCCACTCGAGTTTCTGCGGGGAGGACGGATACGATCCGCTGCCATGCCGCTTCCAACTCATGCTGAGGCTGTTTGTCGAGGGCGGCGGGTGTTGCGCCAGCACCGACATTTACGCGCTTCTGTTGTGCGCAGATTGTAACGACCGCAGCGATCGAGAATTGCCCGGGTTTTCCTGCCGACGATGGCGCGGTGTCTGGCATGAATAACTGCGTCCCAAAATGACGTTCGCCGTTCCGGCTCCGATGTGGCGAACCCCACATGTTGGGGTGCTGACACTGTCAGTCACTAATTATAGACGTTAGCATAAAACGTGATTCCCGAGTTAGCCCCAAGGCGCCTTTTGGAAAAATTAGTCCCATTAACTGCGGGCGTAGAGAATCGGGACAGCCCCGGGGCGCAGATAATGGGATGGCGCAGCCGAACTGGGCGGACTCGCCAACGTGTTCCTAACCGCACATCGCGCTAGCGGGGGTCCTGCCGCCCCGAGGGGACTGGCTGCGGGCTGTCTGAAGTGGCCAAGCCAGCCAGAGGGGCGGTGCCCGAAAAATTTTCCCCCCACAGGTTGCGACGCCGCTTTCTATGGCTAAGCTTTTTATCATTAGGTGGAAAAGAGTCGCCCGTGGATCCCAGCAAGGCAGTTTTGGCCCGCAGGTACGCCTTCGCAGAGGGGGATGCCAAAAAGGCCGAGGAATGGGGAGAACAACTGTGGCTCAAGTTGAGGATCTTTTTCCCGTCCGCGGCGCCCAAAATTCTCAAAGCACCCGACACCTTTGAGTACCTCAACGATCGCCTGACAAACTACGTGCACAGCCGATTGGTCGTCCGGGGCTGCCAAATCATGAAGGCGATGGCGGAGCTACCAGAGGACGCCATTGAGTTGGCCCTCAGCGACGCAGTCGAAGACGTTCTAGACCTTACCGAGACCGACCGCCTGGATATTGCCTGGCTTCTGATGCGTATTTGCGGAAGAGCGAACACCAACAAGGGTTCTGCACCCACTAAAGCGCAAAGCGCCGCCATCACCCAGTTCGCTTACGAAAACGGTCACCGCTGCTATTTGTGCGGCGACAACCTTGTCTTCACGAGGGTCGCAAACGAGGAGTTCGCAAAGGGCACGGCTCGCGACACGTCGGTGGTCGAATTTGACCTCGACGGCGCACCAGTTCCGCACCGGCGGGCGTTCGAGATCGAACACATCTTCCCCCAAAAGCGAGGCGGCGGCCGCAGTCGTCGCAACCTTGCCGCCTGCTGTGAAGCCTGCAACAAATACAAAGACGTTCTGCTCAGCTTCGCTGATCTGTCGATCGAGACTATGATCACGTCGTCCACCGATCCCGAAAAGCTCACCAAATTGTTCGGGGGCAAACAGCGCTTCGCGTTGCTATGGCGCCAGAACGGCAATTGCGGCGCCTGTAGTGGGCCGTTTCATAACGCCCACGATGAGCGGCTTCTGCTCCGTCGTAGGAATTTGGACGACAGTTTTCATTTCCACAATGTTGAGATCATCTGCGGCGACTGCGATGACCTAAACGCTACCGATAGGATTGAATTACGTGCATAGCTATTCTGGTTTTTTGGTCAAACAGCAGCCCGACACAGACTCGGCTTTCTTGGTGTTTATTGCCAAGGCCAAGGAAATTAGCCTTTGGGCTCAGGCAGACAATATAAAACTTGACCGTGGTAACGTCCAAAGGGCGCTAGTTGAGGCGCGGTGGCGCCAAGTGCGGAAATTCTTCAAAAGTTCCAAGAACAACGTCATCCCTACAAGCGTCACAATCGCATTCGATGACACCATCCAGAAACTGAACCAGATCGATCAGTTGGTGGACGAGGCTCCTGGCTTCGTGCTCGAACAGGGCCCGGGAGACTTGTGGACTTTAACCTTCACATCGGCTGTGAAGAGTTCGTGCTTCATCATCGACGGGCAGCACCGTCTAAAGGGCATGTCCCAACTTGACTTCGATATTGAGGTACCGGTCTGCCTCTTCGTGAAGATGTCAAAATTGGAGAGAGCGTTTCAGTTCGTCACCATCAACAACAAGTCCCACAAGGTTCCGACTGACAACCTGAAAGCTTTGATCGCCAATTTCGAACAAATTCAGTCCGATCTTCGGAGTCGCCTGACCCACGCCTCGATCACTGTGCCGCGTTTTGCGACTGCAATCGATGTCCTCAATGAGGATGAGGAAAGCCCCTTTTACAAGATGATTGACTGGGTGAACAATCGCTTTCCGGACGCCAAAGCGATAGTGCCGCCGACAGCAGTTGAGAACTCCCTCAAGGCAATCAGCCGAGCGTTTCCAGAGACGCGAGAAGATGAAAGCGACGCGTTGGCGATCCTTTACAGTATTTGGAGGACGATATTTGCTCCCTATGCGGTTACCCACGAAACTGCGGAGCATTTTCCAAACCTGATGCTTAAAGCGACGATCCAATCGCTTTCGGAGATGATAATCGAAAAGCTAAAAGCTGACTTCGATCCTGCGTTTTCAGACAGCGTTATTACCGACAATGGTGCCTCGGCCGGCCAAGTGGCGGCTGGTCTGATAAAAGGCCTCCCTATACAGTTTTGGCAGGTTCCTTGGAAGCTAAAAAGCCTGGACACTTCGGCAGGGCGTGACATCATTCAGTCTGATATTCGTGCTCTGAAAAAGACGTTGATGGCCAACTCCGGCGTCTTGCCCGAGAACTGGATGGATAGCCTCTCACTCTATAAATCTGGGCTGCAACTCGACGAATAATCGATAGCCATGGGTCGGGAATCGGAATGCGGGAAGTTCAGCCCCAACTTTCGACGTTTTCGCGCAGGACTGAGACAACCCCGTCGATCGCGTCCACGCCTCCAAGTCGCTGAATTGCAGGGCTCAGGCCGGCAACGACACGCAAGACCGACGATCGTTCGCCCGCACTCGCTGCGCGCAGGGCCTCCAGTGTAGCCCCCTCCACCTCTTTCAGTTCCTGCTCGACAAGGAGTTCGAAAGTATCGCCGCGCCGATGACGTTCGCCGTCCTGTGCCTCCGCAATCAGATTCTCTCGAGAATAGCTCGTCGCGCTGCCCTGGCGTCGGTGTTGACGCGGTTCGGGAGATGGACGACGAAGGATCGTCGCCCGGACATCGTCGCGCTTTCGGTCCGGCAGGGCCAGAACAAGCCGTTCAGCCTCCGCCAGCAGACCATCGTGCCCCACAGCGCCAGTCAAAGCACACGCCGTCAGGAACCGGATCTTGCTGTCGATCTGCTCAGTCGTGTCCTCCTGCAGTTCGCGTGCCCACCTGCTGGCTTCGTCTTTAGTTTCCGGGGCTAGGTGGGGGAAGATAGCTTCCAGGACCGATGCCGCGAACACCGTGCTCTCCATTTTTTTTACGCTGAAGAAGAGGCTTTGAAGATGCGAGTTGGAGAACTTGTCCGCAAATGCCTTGGCAATTCGGCTGAGCGGCATGTCGTACCCAATGTTGTTCATTAGAGTCAGAGCGTCGCCCGCTGAATGCTTTGATGAGGCCGGACCGAGAGCGCTGAGGGCTTCTCCCATCTCATGCCAGTCGCTGACGCGAGGGAGCGCTAACGCTTCGCGCAGTACGGGCTCGCTTAGCTCCCGCTCTAGGTCCCAGGCGTGGCCGACTGCCATTGTCACCAGGTGGCCGGCGTAGCCGCCAGACATTGCCAGGTGACCGATTTCTGCACAAATGCGGGAGCGGTCCTCGGCGGCGGCGTTGTCTGCCAGATAGGCGTAGCCATCTACCACACCCCACGGTTCCTCGACCCGGCTCAGCATATCCATCGCTTGTGCGCGAAAGTCGGGAGGCCCGTGCACTGCGAAGGTCGCTGCCTGAAGCGCGCGAACCTCTTCAGTGCCAATCTCGGAAATGAGACGCAGTGCGTCATGAGGGCTCGTTTGCGTGAACGTCTCCGCAAAGTCTGCAAGAAGCCAATCTGGATCGTGGTCGTCCCATGCTCGACTGTCGACCGGAGCATTGAGGTCGGCCATCAACAGCGGCTCGAGTTCGAGGCGTCCCGAGTCAGGTAGATGACGGCACGCATCGACGATAATCGGTGCCCTGGTGCTCGGGTGGAGGGTTTCCGTCTCACAGAGTTCGAGCGCTGCGCGGCACCAAGGACCGTCGTGGTACCTTCCCAGCGCGGCGAGGCTGCGGGCGCGGGGCCACGGGCGCTGGATTGCCTGAGCGATCGTCAGGAAGGCTTCAATATCCTTCTGCGCGACTCCTTTGGCGATGAACGACAAGGCCTCTCCCCGATCGACTTCATCGTCGATAGTTGCTGCACACCGCAGAAGGGGACCGACAAGATCCGGGTCAGCGCCCCAAGAAATCTCGCGGAGGGCCGAACGTTTCGCCTGATCGTCGCCGAGTTGATCGAGGATGCGGGTGACAACCCGGAGCCGGCGCTCAGGCGCAAGATTTCGCAGCGCGCCATCGTAGATAACGCTTTCTGTGAAAGCGTCAGGATCGCCGGTCACGAGTTCCTCAATCGCCGCGCTAACGGACTCGAAATCAGGCTGCGCCAACGAAGGCAACGCGGAAGCCATTGCATAGGCTCGATCGGAAGCCGTGGTAAGTTGGTCGGCGATCTCAAGTGCCGTCTTCGCCGGCAGGCGCGGACCCGGCAACCAATAGTGCAGCGCTGTGACTTCGTGCGACAACTCCGCAAGGGCTCGCGCGTGTTCTTCGGGGGGCAGTACGGCGAGGAGTTCCGTGAGCGCGGCAACACGGATATGGACGTTCCCTATGGAGAGCACCAATGCAAGAAGATTGGGTGCCCACTCAGAGTTTACTATGCGGGCCACCGCAGCCAAGGTCGATGGGCTAAGCTCGCGGCTTCGGACCTTTGCCAAATGTTCGAACACGACGTCTGCCGACCAGACGTGCAGCTTTAGAGCGGCAACGTACACTTCGGGCGGTAGTCCGTTGGCGATCGTGCGGACAGTAGCGCTCGTGAGAGCGCAATCGACGAGGGCCACCAGCAAAGAGGAATCGCGGCCCACCTTTTGAATCCCAACGGTGGCAGCGCGTCGACGTCGATCCACGTCGACGAGAAAGCCACTTAAGCTTGGGTCTATCGAGTACCAGCAGTCCGCCCAGTATCGACTGGTGAGCGATGCAAAGCGATCTTGGCTCGAGCCTTCTCGTTCCAGATGGGCGCCCAAATTGGATATCAGATAGGGGGACACCGAAGCTGGGCTGGTGGTCAGCGCGCGCTCCCCCCAAGAAGTGAAGCGCTGTTCGACTTCCCGCCTCCGGGAAGCGGGGATCCATTCCTCTCTGATGAAATCACCGAACCGGGGATGTGAGAGCACGAGGTCGTTCGTTCGACCTGCACCGACGATCAGTCGACCAAGACGTGTCAGCGCTGCATCGAGTCGAAAGACCCCTGGTCGCTCTGGAACAAGCGTCGGGTTGAGCAAATCGTCGCGGGAAAGGGGGCCCAGTGCACAGGCCAGCACACACAGCAGGGACTCGACCAAAACGGAATCGGAGTCGCCCTTATTGTTCCAGAGATCGAGTTGTTCGTCCCACCACTTGGCAAAAAATCCTCGGAGCCCGGGCATCGCTTCGGGGAGCTTTCGGAGGTCCAATTCGCCTGCCTCCAGGGCGTCCGAATACAAGCGCAACAGCAGAGGATCGCCCTGCACAAGCTCAACGACGCGGTCGGCCACACTGGGCTCCGTGCCCGCACCGGTTAGCGCCGTTCGAACGGCGTTAGGTGCTAGCAGCGGGAGATCTCGGGTGGCTTGTACGAGCGCCGCGAGTGGATCTACCCTGAGCGTAAGCGGACGCCCGGCCAGCAGTACCTTTAGACCCTGCGGGGCGTTTGCCGGAAAGAGGTCAGCGGTGATCTCGAAGTCCGCGGCTTCGTCCAGGCCATCGATAATGAGCAAAAGGCGAGCACCGCCTGGAAGGGGCCTCGCGAGGAGGTCGGCAATAAGACCACGCGCACGCTCCCCATCGACCTCCGCGCTCGAGGGAAGGGGGCGATCATGCAGCGCCGACAAGCGCGAAAGCACCGAAGGGAGGACGACTTGCGCTAGGTTCGTCCGAAAGCGAGCGCTGATGGGCATGTAAACCAGCGCCAGCGCGTCTCCCAGGGTCGCCTGCCAGTTGGCCAGCAGTGCAGACTTACCCCTCCCTGCGGACGCACGAATAAGCTCGAAGGGGCGCTTGGGGTCGGCCAACCATTCGTCGAGCGCTGCCAATTCGGACTCCCGACCGATGAAAGGCGGCGGCCGATCTGTATCCCCGAGATACTGGCGCAAGAAACTCTCGATGCGAGTGCCGTATTCGGTGCCCGCAGTCTCGATCGCACCTCCGAAGCGGGCGAGTGCTGCGTAATGTCTACTGACGACGTCGGGATGGATATCGAGTCGCGCGCAGAGGTCCTCCCACCCGAACAGGGACATCGAAAACAACCCGTTGCGTGCATGCTCCTCGCTGATTTGGCGGACTTCTTGTTGAAGCGGTGCGTCACTAGGCGACGTCGTTGCGACAACTAAGCGCGAGAGCGGCGGCCGAAATCCGAGGGCCTCTTGAGCGATGTGTCGGATGTCCGCAGGGGTCAACACTGACGTTCGCGCAATCCATTTGCACTGCACGCCGGACCAACCGGACGCTGGATGCGCGACGATATCGACCCCGTGCTGTCGCTGCCCGTTGCGGCCGATTCGGTTAGCATCGTCGACACCCCAATCCCTGGAAAAGAGATCATGGCAGAGCGCTTCGAAAGCCTGCCACGTTCGCGGCGGCGGAAGGTCAAAAGCGGTCAGGGACATTTGGATCGGAGCGTCGGCCAGGGGACGCGCCGGCGTGCGCCAAGCTGGCGAGCGCGACGCTGCAAAGCGCCAGCAGGAACGGTGTGAGGTAGGGTTTCATCTGGCGACACTTTGGCGCTATCAGACACCACATTTGCGCCAGAGAGAACATTGATCCTGAGCAAGTGTGAGATTCGCCGTCTCATCGTTCCGAGATCGCTCAAGCGACGGCTGCCCCATACCTGGAACACCGCCATGCCCTGGGTGATAAGATGGGAGCCGGGTTCCAGCTGCCGATCCGGCTCTGTAGCTGCCTGGAGGGAGAACCTGCCGAAGTCATCGAGGTGAAGTCGCATGGCTCGCAGGCGTACGTCGGCGGACAGGCTGTCGCGTGACGTCGGTAGGGCCTGCCAATCTCCTTCCACCGCCACTTCGAAAGGTAGCTGAAAGAGCGCGCCTACATAGGCGCCGCCCCGCGCTTCCAAGGCATCAGCAAGTTCGCAGAGCACGTCCGGCGAGGCCGCACCCACCTCAAGCAGTCGTTCGATGCTTGACTTTGCTTGGCCGGGTTTTCGGGCGTGAAGCTCGGCGATCTCATCAAAGTCCCAGCCCAAGAGTCGCCCCCGATCCGTATGCGACGGCACGATTGCTTGTATCCAATCATCTCACGTTACCGTGCGCCGACGGCCAAAAGCGCGGAGATTTAGACCGCCGAGCGACCGTCTAGGCCCCCCCGGCTCGGTCGCTCCGATCCCACAAAGTGTCGAACCTCTCACCGGACGAGAGTTTCAGCCCCGATTCCAGACGGCGAAGGTCGCCTTCGCTCGACAAGACGACGCCGACGGGGATGGTCACTGTCTCGCTGAGCGCCACCCGGGTCAGCACCATCGCCGCCACGCCTTCCAAATATATTACCTCGGTGGGTGCGGTGAGATGGCTAGCGGGCGCAAGCAGACCGCGATCGAACAGCTGGAGGAACGGCAAGGTCTCCCGCCTGCCGCTGGCCGGCCCGACGAGCGTCGTCCGAAGGTTCCATTGGGGCGTCAGCGAGTGCTTCAGAGCGATGAGGGTCTCCGTGAAGACGTGGGGCACGTCCAGGCTGACCCCCCAGGACGTACCGGCAGGCCGATACCATTGGAGTTCGAGGCGCGTGGGCGGACTGTGTTTCAGCCGCTGAGCACTTTGCCGTTGGACCTGTCGGACAAAGGCGGCTCGATTCCGCTCGACATAGGATGCACCCAGCACAAAGGGCCGCCCGGCTGTTCCCGCGTCGCGGGATCTGAGCCAGGCGTCGAGATCGAGGTGCCCCTTGCTGTTGATGTTCGCGGCCAGCTGCGCGTCGCCGGTCAGCCGACGAAATTCAGTGAGGCTGCTCGCGCTGATGGTCGGCTCGGTCAGATTGCGGACGGCGTTGTGCATCGCGTCACTGAGCGGCCTGAATTTCGCAACGTCGGCCAGATCGACGTTCAGCAGATGGGTCGCCAGGCGAGGCCGAGGCTCCGCCTCCATTTCCGTGGAGCCCGAGAGCACCACGTACCCAAAGCGGTCCGGAATGACGTCGGAGACGGAGTACAGGGAAAAGCGCTCCGGATTGTTGATTCCCCGGACGTTCTTCAGGAAGCTCAAGAAATTCTGATCGAAGGAGTCCCGGGCAAAGCTGGCGGGCATGGATTTGGCGACCGCGCTCGGCTTCAGCTCGAGGAGGTGATCCACCATCCGAGTCCGCTCCGGGATCATCATGTTTCGGCTGATAAGATCGAACCAAAGGCGGGTGACAGAGGTCTCAATGTTGGCGATCTGCGGCGCGCCGTCGCGCGCTGCGCGAAATACGTCCGCCGCCGCCGGGCCGAGCTTGACGGCTTCACCCACCACCTCGACCAGACCGCGGGTTTGCAGGTCGGCCAGTACGGTCGTCGTTTCCGACGTGGTGAAACCGAAGAACGTCCCGATCCGCGTGGCCGGGAGTTCTTCGCCCAGGTCCAGCAGGCGCAGAACGAATTCGTCCACGATCGGGAAGCGGCTGTCGCGAGCGATGTTGGCCGTGATTACGAAGCGTTGGCATGGGATGTTGAACCCGAATGTCGCTACCGTCTGGGCCGGGCTGGGCGGGGATTGGGTCATTCGAGTTCGGTCGCGCTGATGGTTCGCAGGCCCTTCGGACCGGTCGCGAACCAATCGTAGACCTTCCTCATGGGATCGGTGGGGTCGCAAGCGCCCCACATCGCCTTGGGCCCGAGTACGAACAGTCGTTCCTTGGCGCGCGACAAGGCGACATTGCAGCGGTTGTCGGAGGCCACGTGCCCACGCCGAAGCTTCGGGTTGCTGCGGACCAGCGAGAGGATGATGATCGAGTTCTCTTTGCCTTGGTAGGAGTCGACCGTCTCGATGCGGACCATGCTGCGGAACCGGGCATCCCATGCGCGGTCGGCGAAAGCCTGGTCCATCATAAGCTTCTGGCCGCTGTACATGCAGATCACGCCGATCGGTTCGGCTTCCTCGCCTTTGGCGAGTGACGACATCAAACCCCCTTGCTCGGACAGCAACTCAAGCAGTCGCATCGTCGCGGCGACTTCAGCCGGGTTCCAGAGCGTCATGGGATTCGGCTCGAACTTCCGCTCTGCGTGATCCATCACGCCGTCGGTCTCGACCCACACGGCCGCAACGTCGAGCGGGGCGGGGAGCTCATCGAAGGCGGTATCCGGTTTGCGGTCCTTCGAGGTGACCAGGGTCACCTTGCTCGGCTGGTAGAAGACCCTGGAGACGAGATCGCAGATTGGCGGCGCCATCCGATACTGCTCGGTCAGGGTGGTGCCGTTGGCGATGCCGTACGACGAGGTGAAGGCGCGTTCGAAGTCGCTTCGCAAAAGTGCGGCTTCCGAGACGCCGTCCATCTCGGCCGCCAAGGCGTCGAGAACCGGCTGATCGATCATCGGCTTCAGCTGAAGGTGGTCTCCCACCAGCAAGACACGCTGGCCGACTTGGACCGGTATCGCCAATTCCCCCGAGGTACATCGCGCCGCCTCGTCGATGATCACCCAGTCGAAATTCTGCGCGTCGATGCGGATCTTGGTTTGGCCGACACCGACGCATGTCGCGGCCACTACCGTTCGGGTCTTGGCGAGAAACTCCTCGAAGTTCCTGTGCGGGGACGTGAGCGAAGCCGACCAGTCGGTCGCTAGCTCGATGATGCGCCGGAGGCTGCGTAGATCGCTGGGCGAAGCCGCCGGATGTCGATCCAGCAAGCTTTGGAAGGCCATATCGACGACCTTTGCCGTCGGCTCCGAGGCCGCGCTCTCGCCAAGCCGTCGGACCGCTGCCTCGCGGAAGGTCGCGCTCATGGCCTCGAGGGCGCGCGCGTTGCGCCGGCGCTCGTCGGCGCTCGGCGGATCACCCTTGTTGGCGTCCGCGGCGTTCAAGGCTGCGATCCGGCGGCCGGTCACGCCCAGTTCGCGATCGAGGTCGACGCCGTCTTCGGCCAGAGCCCGCGGGATCCCGAGGGCCGAAGCGATGCCGCCGACGCGATTCTTCATCGCGGTCTCAAATCGCACTTGATAGCGCTCGCGGAGCGAGCGGCTGTGGTACGGTCGGATTTTGTCGGTGATGCCCTTCGAGCCGATCCGCAGCAGGCTCGGGCGGGCCCCACCTTGCTTCTTGTAGAAGTCCACCAGAGCCTCGATCGCGTTGTTGACCGCCTCGTGGCTCTGGCTGGCGATGAGAATGTTTCGGACGCCCCGGCGGGTGATCAGCCAATGCACGAATGCGGCAATGAACAGCGTCTTGCCGGTGCCGGGGGGGCCTTGCTGCAGGCCGACCGGCCCGTAGCGCGCGACCTGCCGGAACGCCGCTTTCTGGCCGGGATTCAAGCCATAGGGCTCGAGGTCCTGGTCTGTGACCTCAATCTCGTAGTCGACGGTCGGGGCAGCGTTCTCAGGCACGAAATAGTCCATCAGGTCGGCGATCAGCGCCTTGTCCGCAAGAACCCGTTCGACCGCCCGGGAGCGGCGGTCGAATGAACTTCGCGCGCGACGTTCCACGAGAATGACTTGATCGCCTGCTGTGAGGCTCCGGTTGGTGCGGTGGCGGACGGCGATTGACCGACCGTCCAGTCCCCCGAGCTCGAGCTCGCCGATCCGCCCGCCATTGGGCCACCGCACCTCAACCTGTTCGTCCGGGTCGAAATCGAAATCCACTCCACCGCGCTCGTAGCTGTACGTCGCGACGTCGCCGATGCGAACGAGTTCGCCGGTGATGGTGACCCTGGGCTGACGCTCGTCTTCAAGCTCGATGATCCGACGCCAATATCGTTCGACGTCGAGGGGCGCTTCCGTGGTGGGCTTTGCGGCCTCTCCATCGGTCGGTTCCGCAAGCGGGGTGACGGGAATCTGGGCTTGAAGCAGCGTCACCAAGATCTCTGCGCCGCCCGCCGCTGCGGGGTCGCGCACGACGTTTATATTGATCGGGACCCCCTGCTGAGATGCTCGGCTGAGGCTCTTGAACGTGGGCGTAACCACCTGCGGGATGCCGACGCCGAGCGCTCCGACTTCAATGATCAATTCGTGCTGGAGGCCGAATAGGCGGAACTCGGTGTTTCCGTTCTTGAGCACCTGTCCGCGCGCGAAGAACGGCGTGTCCTCAGTTTGCAGAGGACCCGTCCCGCCGTCCGAGGTCGCTACTGTGATCGTCGGTCGTCTGCCGGGATCGGTCTGATCCGCGTAGGCTTCCAGCGCCTTTTGAATTGGGGCGAGCAGCTCTATCCTGTCCCGCGCCAGTTCGAGGTCGAGAGCCGCCAACAGGGGGCCGGCGAGCGGGTCCGCCGGTTGTCCGATCCGGTCACGGACCAACCGGACGACTGCAAAGCGATCCAGCTCCTGCGCGGTCAAAGCCTCCGCGTTTTCAGGCCGGACGTCGCCGTCGGCGATGCGTCCGTCGCCCACTTCAGAGAAATCGAAAAGATCGACAAGGGTCAGTTCGTGCGCGTCGCCACGGTGAACGATGTTGCGCCCGGCGATGTCGCCGTGGTCAAGGCCCATGACATGAAGCGCTTCGACTGCGCGCACCAGAGCCATGCCCGCGGCAACGGCGTCCCTCACCGTCTCGACTGGGGACGCTTCGCTCCAAAGCGATCCTTGCGCTTCTTCATAGGCGATAAAGGCACCCTGCGCCGACAATCCGGCGGCGACGTAGGTGGGGAGATCGGCGCGTCCGGCCTGGCGAATACGCGAGACGCCGTTCAGGAGACGCATCAATCCGACGTCGCCAGCGCGCGACCGATGCCTGACCCAGCCATACCAAACCTTGACGATAATGGGCGTCGCAGATCCCACATCCCGGGCACGCCAGACGTGTTTCGTCCCGCTTCGCAGCGTGTCGATCGACTGCCAACGCGACGTCGGCATCACATCCGTTTCGTGGCCGTCCAACAAACTGTTGTCGATCCGCGCGTCGTCTCGCGCATCGAGCAGGCGGCCGAACTCGTCGGCGGCGTCGCGGCCGTTCTGGAAGAGCGGCACACCTTCGAGTCCCAACGCGCGTCCGAACCACGGCCGAAGTCCCTGCAGCGGTTGCGGCAGACCCGCGATCCCCGCATTGTGATCGGCTGCGGTGCTTCCCTGCAGGACCTGCAACATCATTCGGGCACTGGCGTGAACGTCCAGCTGTCGCGCGGACAAAACCCCGGCTGGCGCCGCGTAGTAGCGAAGCTCGTCCAACCACGGGGCAACGGATCCTTCGTTCGGAATCTGGGAGGCCATGAAGCCGGTCAGCGCCTGCTGGGTCGGCCCGCCGATCCAGACGTTCCGCACGCCAAGGTCCCGGTGGGCGACGCCTTGGTCGTGGAGCTCTCCCACGGCGTTTACGAGCGTTGCAGCCGTCAGCGTCCGATCCTCGAGCGACAGTTGAGCATCGCTGCGCTCAAGGAAGCGATCAAGGGTCGTCCACCCGGCGGTGAGACGCCGCACCTCAGCATGCTGTGTAAGCACCTCGTCGTTTTCGTCCGGCAGCGGCATCAGCACCCCGGCCGGAATGAGGGTGGATTTCTGATCTTCCAAGTGCGCGATCGCGCGACTTTCGCGCTCAGCGACTTTGCGGCGATGGTCCGCGTTGTTCAGCCCAGGCGACAGCTGGTCGAACTGCCAAACTCGAATGAGGCCCTTGTTGCGATCGTCCCGTGCGCGTTCACCTCTATGTTCCCGCCACAGTCCCCTCGGGTGAACGACGACGTCTTCTTCCACGACCCGGTAGCCGGACCAAAGGCGCTCGAGAGGTTTGAAATGCTTCGCGCTACGGGTGATACGCTCGAATTCGGTCTCGAATGTGTAGGGCTTCGGTGACACCAAAAGGGTCTTGGCGAGACCGCGGCTGACACCACCGGCCTCACCAAGGCCAGACGCTTCAGCGAGTGTGAGAACCATCGCCTGTTGAGCGGGCTGAAGATTTAGGCGCGTGGCCGTACCCGTCAGCACGACCCGAGAGTCGACAGTATATTTCGCCGACCAGCCGTGGATCATGCTGGAAAGAAGGCCAGCGACCTTGCGCGCCTTCATGTTCACCTGGTCGACGGCGGAGCGGCCTCGGGAGCGACCGTTCACGAACCAGACGTCCCCGTCGGCGGTGAGCTCGCCGTGCCAGTCTTTCAGCTCCAGAAGCAAGACGCGGTCGTCCATGACGACCATTGCATCAATTTCGACCGACGTGGTGACGCCCCGCGGCCAACACTCGAACGAGGCGTAGAGAAGCCAATGCTCGGGGAACGACTTGGCCAGCTCCGAGATACCGAGCGCTTCTCGCGCGTGGATTCCGGCGCTGTTAAGATATCGAACTCGGCAGCCCACCCCGTCCCCTTGTTTCACCACGGTGAAGCCTAACCGGGGTTTCGCCGTCCGCCAACCGTTCTTGTTTACCGCTTGCAATGCCAAGTGGTCAGACCATCGCCGGAAACGGCGGGGTGCCCAGCAGCGTGCTCGGTTCAGCGCCATCGGCTCCTGCTGGTCAGCCCCCGGGACGCGTTTTCCGCTTTAGGACTTCGTCCAGCGTACCGAACCGCTCGCCATCGGGCGCGACAGCTTGAACGTCTTAAGGGACCGCCATCCGCGGCAGGATGAAGGTGGCCCCACCGGGGCTGGAGGCGCGCGGTATGCTTTCCGACGTGATCCCAACTTCCGCTGTCGCATCGTTGCCGCGAAGACGAGGATTTTTACCAAAAAATAACACGCGAGAAGGCTTCTTATCGCGTGTTATGTCGCCCCGGAGCCCTGATGGACGCCCCCCAAACCAAACCGCCAACCGCCCGCGCCGCCATGGCGATGGCCAAGGCCCAGGCCTACCAGGACGCCGCCGATGCGCCGGCCACGCTGCGCGCCTACGCTTCGGACCTAAAGAACTTCGAGGCCTGGTGCGCGCGTCACGGCATGACGGCCCTGCCGGCGACGCCGCAGGTGGTCGGCGCCTACCTAGCGGCGGCCGGCGAAGGCTACGCCATGCAAACCCTGCGCCGGCGCGTGGCAGCGATCGCCAGGGCCTCCGGCGTCACAGGCAATCCGCTGGATACTAAACATCCGGCGATCCGCGAGACCCTGCGCGGGATCGGCCGCACCCACGGTAGTCGCGGTCGTCGGTCGGCGGCGCTGACGACGGCGGAGCTCAAAAAGCTGAGCCAAGTCTGCGAGCCTGGTCTGGCCGGGGACCGAGACCGGTCCTTGCTACTTGTCGGTTTCGCTGGCGCCCTCAGGCGGTCCGAGTTGGTGGCGCTGGATGTGGAGCGGCTGACCTGGTCAGACGACGGCGTGAAGTTGCTGCTGGAGAAGTCCAAGACCGATAAGGAGGGCGAAGGCGCTGAGATCATGATCGTGTTCGGCCGCTTCGAGGTCACCTGCCCAGTCCGGGCGCTGAGACGCTGGCTGGACGCTGCTTCGATCGCGTCCGGACCCTTATTCCGGAAGGTCAACAAGGCTGGCCGCATCGAGGGACGCCGGCTGAGTGAAGACGCCGTGCGTCAGATCCTTCTGCGCCGGGCGGCGCAGGCCGGCGTAAAGGGCTCCCTCGCCGAACCCGTCAGCCCTCATGGACTGCGGGCGGGCTTCGTCACCACGGCCTATCGGAATGGCGTGTCGGATGAGGAGATCATGGGTCACACCCGCCATCGCAGTCTGACGACCATGCGTAGCTACGTGAGACGAGCGAAGCTCAGCGGCACGGCACCCGCTGGAAAGCTCGGCCTCTAGTAAGCATTATCTGAAATAGTGCTTATTGTTCAAAGGGTTATAAGTTCCAACATAGCATCTTCTGCGCTCGAAATCCACACCCCGGCTGCTGCCCGGTAGCGTGCGGGATTTGACTCTGCTTCGCGAGTAATATATTTCGCTATTTAGTTAATTAGGATACCGATTGTGGATAAGGTTTTTGAAGCGTTGGCGTCGACGCCGCGCCGAAAGATTCTGGCCTATCTGTCCGAGCTGGACCTGACCGCAGGCGAGATCGCCGCCCGATTCGAGATGAGCAAGCCCGCGATCAGCAAACACCTGCAGATCCTGGAGAATGCGGGGCTGGTTCGGAGCGAAAAGCGTGGTCAGTTCGTCCACTATTCCCTTGTCCGCGATCACCTTGCGAACACCTTGAATGGGTTCGTCCAGAATGTCTGCCCGGTCTCTATGCCGCTCAAGAAAGAGAGCGCGCGCCTGAAAGACGCGCGAAAGCCGACAACCGAATAGGGGGACGCCGTGCAACTCGTGGTGGGTTCAGATCGCATCGATGCGCACGACAGCGTCAACCCTGTCGGGGGGGAAGTGCGCTGGGCGCCGTCGAAATCCCTGTGGATCGGCAGCATGACCTTAGCGGCCGTAGTCTTGGGGCCAATGTTTTTCTCCTGGAGCGCACTTGCTCTATTCCTCGGAGCTAGCGCCATAACTCTGTGCTTTGGCCATTCGGTCGGCATGCACCGGCGGCTGATCCATCGAAGCTTCGAGTGTCCGAAATGGCTTGAGCACCTCTGCGTCTATCTCGGCACCCTGGTCGGCATGGCGGGTCCGATGGGCATGATGCGCACGCACGACTTTCGCGACTGGGCGCAACGCCAGAACTCATGCCACGACTATTTCTGCCACCGAAAGGGCTTTTGGCATGACGCGTGGTGGCAGCTGCACTGTGAACTGGCGCTGACTGATCCGCCGGCGTTCAGCCCCGAACCCGAGGTTCGTGACGACCGCTTCTATGCCTTCATCGAGCGCACCTGGATGTGGCAGCAATTGCCATGGGCGCTGATCTTCTTCGCCGTCGGTGGTCCGAGGTGGGTAATCTGGGGCGTCTGTGTGCGGGTCGCGGTTTGCGTCACCGGCCATTGGCTGGTCGGCCATTTCGCCCACCGTCAGGGGGGGCAAACCTGGATCGTCGAGGGTGCGGCGGCACAGGGCTACAATGTGAAAGTCGCCGGCCTGATCAGCATGGGCGAGAGCTGGCATAACAATCATCACGCCTTCCCAGGCTCGGCGAAATTGGGGCTTAACCCCGGCGAGATCGACCTGGGCTGGTGGCTGATCAAATCGTTTGAGGCGGCGGGGCTGGCGTCGGAGATCAGAACGCCCGATTCGATGCCATTTCGCGCCGCTCTGAGAGCCTTGCCGCAGCCGGAATCCCAACCAGCCGTAGGCCGAGAGCGGCCTCTCTCGGTCGGATAGGCACCATGAAATTCCCTCTGGCGTTCGAAGGACAGATCCGCCCTCTCCCCTACGCATTGGTGTCCTCGGCCGTGTTCTTTTCGCAGCACCTGGCCGTCGCCACGTTGTTCGCTGCCCTGCATCAGGACCTGGATGTCAGATGGCGATTTTGGCTGCTCCCGCTACGCTCGGTCGCCGACCTGCATAGTGCGCCCGCGGTGACGTTGGCTCTTGCCTTCGCCTTTGCGTTGCTGGTGGCCTGGGCGCTCTCCGTCCTTGCGTTTCGCCGGTCGATGAGCGCCGGCGCGAGTGTTTGGACGGCGGCGGCCGTGATCGCGCCGATCATCCAGATTTTGGTGATCGCCGGGCTGTCAGTAATGCCGTCCCGGCCAGCGCCAGCGCCCACGCCCAGTGGCGTTGTGGGCGGCAAACGACCGATGGACTGGCGAACTGCGATCCAAGGCATGCTGGCCGGTGCAGGTTTGACGGTCTTCACCGTCGCGGTCGGCGCGCTCATCTTTGGCGCCTACGGCTACGGAATGTTTGTTGTCGGTCCGTTTCTTATCGGCGCGACGACCGCCTTCCTTGCCAACCGCAAGGGGGACATCGGCGGGACAAACAACGCTGGCCTTGTTCTCTGCGCCACGGCTCTCGGCGGGATTGCGCTCGTCGCGGTCGCGTTGGAAGGCATCATCTGCATTGTCCTCGCGGCGCCGCTGGCCGCCGCAGTCGCGCTCCCGGGGGGTGCGCTCGGGCGTTCGATGGCGCTGGCGGGCCAGCGTCGCGCCCAAAATTCGCTGATGAGCGTAGCGTTGCTGCCGATGGTCTTTTTTTCTGAGCAGGCGTTCCCGCCGTCGAGAACGGTCGACATCAGCCAGTCCATTGATGTCGCCGCGCCAGCGGACGCCGTGTGGCAGTCCTTAATCCGGATGGACTCGATCGGCCCCGCGCCCGCGCTGCCGTTCCGGCTCGGCGTTGCCTATCCCGTGAGCGCTCAGATCATAGGTGAAGGCGTCGGAGCAAAGCGAATTGGTGTCTTTTCCACCGGGGACGCCGTGGAGCAGGTGACGGTATGGGAACCGGGTCGAAAGCTCTCATTCGTTGTGCTGAGCGACCCACCAGCAATGCGCGAACTCAGCCCCTACAAACACGTCAATGCCCCGCATGTGGTCGGCTATTTCCACACGATCACCACGAGCTTCGTCCTCCTGCCGCTCCAGGACGGACGCACGCGCGTCATTCTGCGCAGCACGCACGAATTGAAGCTTGATCCCGTCCTCTACTGGCTCCCTCTGACCCGCTGGGTTGTTACCATGGACGACGCAAGGGTGCTCGCCTATGTTCGGCGACGATCGGAAGCTCATCCCTTTCAGTCGGTGTCGTCCGGCCAACCTTCGTTGCATCACGCAACGAAGGTGTATATTCACGCCCCGACGGCGGTGGCGCAGGAAGCGGTTCCTTCGTAAGCCAAGTGTCGCGGGTTCGACTCCCGCCGAGGCCGCAAGGGCTCGTAGCTCAGTTGGGTAGAGCATTGGAAATACTGCTTCCGAACATTCCCCGCCGTCGCCCGGGCGACTTTTCTGTTGCATGGCGCAACAGGCGACGCTATACGCCGCATCCCGTCGCTTCGGTGGCGGGTTTCGATGGTGGCGTAGGAAGCGGGTTCATCGTTTGTCGGGGGTTCGAATCCCCTCAGGCGGCGCAATCCGCGTGTAGCTCAGTCTGGTAGAGCAACGGTCGTTTCCGGTGGCTTCGGCTGGCCGGCGCGGCTTCCGCTTTCGCCTGTTCCCCATCGAATTCTAAGTCTCCGGTGGCGTAGCATTACGGTTTCTTCGGGTGACGGCAGGCGGGCGAAAGCTGCGCACCGTGTCCTTGTCGAGAGGACGTGCCGAGATGCGTTTTTCCCCGGGGATCACTTTGCTTAAGTCGTCGGCGGTGGCGACAGGTATCGGGTTCTTCGTCACCCCTGAAAGGGCGGCCGGAGCGCAAGCTCAACTGGGTCTGGACGCTGACACGTCCGGCGGAAGCGCCCTCCCGATCCGCTCATTCCCCGCCGACAATTTTTTCCCCACTCGCCTTGTTGCATTATGCAACAAGCTGAACTAGAAGTCTCTCGTCTTCGGGACGCGGCGGGCGATAAGCCTCCGTCGACTGACGATCCGATCCAGGCATGAAGAGAACCATGACTTCGATATTGAAGCCAAACCGCCCAGAGGGTTCCAACCCTACGCCCTGACGCCGATCGGCTGTCGGGGTCTGGACGTCTCGTCCTTCCCCGATCGGCCCCGCCAACGACGTCAAAAGGAGGCGCGCCATGCGCTTCAACCTCTTCGCCAAGCAAGCTGTCGCCAACTTTGAAGGCGTCCCCGCCATCCAGCTGAATGCCGAGCAGAAGCTGCGCCGATCCGTCCTCTCGTGCCTCCTGTGGGAGGACGAGTTCTATGAGGACGGCCAGGCGATCGCCGACCGCATCGCGGCACTTGCCGCGGATGTCGACCCGGCTGTGGTCGCCGCCCTGGCGATCGAGGCGCGTGAGTCGTTCAAGCTGCGCCACGCGCCCCTGATGCTGCTCTGCGCCCTGGCGCGGACCGGGTCTGGCACGTCGCTGGTGTCGGAGACGATCGCGCGCGTCATCCAGCGGGCCGACGAGTTAGCTGAGTTCCTGAGCCTCTACTGGAGAGGCGGTCGCAAGCCGCTGTCCAAGCAGATGAAGAAGGGGCTCGCCGCCGCCTTCGCCAAGTTCGACGCCTATCAATTGGCGAAGTATGACCGCGACGGCCCGGTGAAGCTCCGGGACGTCCTATTCCTGGTGCACGCCAAGCCGAAGGACGAGGCTCAGGCCGCCCTGTGGAAGCAGGTCGCCGAACGGTCCCTGCCGTCGCCGGACACCTGGGAGGTCGCCCTCTCGGGCGGCGCCGACAAGCGGGAAAGCTTCGAGCGACTGCTGGCCGATCGCAAGCTGGGCTACCTGGCACTGCTCCGGAACCTCCGGAACATGGATCAGGCCGGCGTCGATGAGGTCCTGGTCAAGGACGCCATCCTGGCGCGCCGCGGCGCGGAGCGGATCCTTCCGTTCCGCTATGTAGCGGCGGCCCGGGCGGCGCCCCGGTTCGAGCCCTGGCTCGACCAGGCCCTCGCCGAGGCGGTGCTGGAAGGCCCCGTGTTCGAGGGTCGGACCATCATCCTGGTAGACGTATCGCCCTCGATGGCGGTGCGGCTGTCGGCGAAGTCGGACCTGACCCGGATGGACGCGGCGGCCACGCTGGCCTCGGTCGTGCCGGGCGATGTGCGGGTCTTCTCCTTCTCCAACGAGGTGGTGGAGGTCCCGCCGCGGCGCGGCATGGCGGGGGTGGATGCGGTAATCCGCTCCCAGCCCAGCAACGGCACCCTGCTCGGCAAGGCGGTGACCCACGTCAACGCCCTGCCGCACGAGCGGCTGATCGTCGTCACCGACGAGCAGTCGCAGGACCCGGTCCCGGATCCGAAGGCGGCCAAGGCCTATATGGTCAACGTCGCCAGCGCCCGGAACGGCGTCGGCTATGGTCGTTGGACCCATGTCGATGGTTTCTCCGAGGCTGTCCTGGGCTTCATTCGTGAGCACGAACAGCTCATGAGCGAGGCCCGCCAAGGATGACACCGGAGGTCCTTCGGCAGGCGGCGATCACCCTATTCGGCGAGCGGGGCTGGATGTCCCGTCTCGCCGAATCCCTGGGGGTGGATCGGTCATCGGTGTCCCGTTGGTTTGCGGGCCTGCCGGTGCCCGGTCCCGTCGCCGCCGCTGTCGAGGCCTGGCTGACACTCTATAAACTGACCGGTCTTCGTCCGGACGAACTGGACAGGCTCGATCAGATCAAACCATCCGGCGAAGGGGGCGAGCCGCCTATCCATCGCTTTCGAAAGTAGCTCCGAAGAAACCCCATGTTCCTGTCTATCGCGACCACCCACCGGCCGGCCACCGACCTCGGCTTTCTGCTGCACAAGCATCCCGAGCGCGTGCACGAGACCGAGTTGCCGTTCGGCAAGGCCTTCGTCTTCTATCCCCAGGCGGACGACACCCGCTGCGAGGCTGCGCTGGTGCTGGACATCGACCCGATCGGCCTGGTGCGCGGCAAGGGGCGTTCGGAGGGGCTGCTGGACGCCTATGTCAACGACCGTCCCTATGCGGCCTCGTCCTTCCTGTCAGTCGCCATGGGC
Organism: Caulobacteraceae bacterium; assembly: GCA_041691315.1. Lineage (GTDB taxonomy): Bacteria > Pseudomonadota > Alphaproteobacteria > Caulobacterales > Caulobacteraceae > Poindextera. Next base: position 54,048 of record JBEPUW010000010.1, read on the forward strand.
CGCGCCCTGCGCACGGCCATGACCGGCGCCTCACGCGAGCGCCCAGACCTCGCTGAGACCGAAATCCCGCTCGAAGTGACCGTAACCCCCCTGCCCGCGCGCGGCGGCGCGCGTCTGGTGCACGAACTGTTCGAGCCGTTGGGCTGGGTAGTCGAAACTGAGGCTGTGGAAGATGGCGGGGCGCTGAGCGGCAAGACGCCGACCTATGTCACCCTCAAGCTGACCGGCGTCGCGCGCCTGCAGGCCCTGCTCAACCACCTTTATGTGCTGATCCCTGTGCTCGACGACGACAAGCACTACTGGGTCGGCGAGGACGAGGTCGAGAAGTTGCTCAAGCGCGGCGAAGGCTGGCTTGACAGTCATCCGGCGCGCGACCTGATCGTTCGGCGCTACCTCATCCACCGGCGGAGTCTGGCGCGCGATGCGCTGGAACGGCTCGCGCCGGAGACGCGCGAGGAAACCGCCGAACCCGAAAAGCGCATAACGCCGGAGGCGGCGCTCGAGGCGCCGTTTCGCCTGAATGACCAGCGTCTGGACGCCGTTGTCGATGCTCTGCGCGCCAGCGGCGCCCGCGCCATTGCCGACCTCGGCTGCGGCGAGGGCAAGCTGCTGCAACGCCTGGTGCGCGAGCGTTGGGTCGAGCGGCTGATCGGCGTCGACGCCGCCGCTCGCGACCTGGAATGGCGTCCAAGCGGCTCAAGCTCGACGTCGCCGGCGCGCCGCCTGAGGGTCGCGTCACCCTGCTGCACGGCGGAATTACCTATCGCGATAGGCGCTGGGAGGACGTCGACGCGGTTGCCCTGGTTGAGGTGATCGAGCACCTGGACGCCGAACGCCTGCCGACCCTGGAGAAGATTGTCTTCGGTGCGGCCCGCCCAGCGACCATTGTCGTGACTACGCCCAATGCTGACTACAACGCCCTATTCCCCAATCTGGCTTCCGGCGCCTTCCGGCACCCGGATCACCGGTTCGAGTGGACGCGCGCGCAGTTCGAGGGATGGGCGGTCGGGGTGGCGGAGGCGCATGGGTACGGCGTGGCGTTCAGCGGCATCGGCGCCGTCGACGAGACTCTAGGCGCACCGACCCAAATGGCGGTCTTCACCAAGGGAAGCGCGGCATGAACCTCGACCTTCCTGACTTCGCGCTTGTGGTGCTGATCGGCGCCTCCGGCTCCGGTAAGTCGACCTTCGCGGCCAAGCATTTCGCGCCGACGGAAGTGATTTCCTCCGACTATGCACGCGGCCTCGTGTCCGACGATGAGACCGATCAGTCGGTGAGCGCCGACGCCTTCGAACTGGTCCGCGCCATCGCCGAGAAGCGGCTGAAGCACCGTCGGCTTACGGTGATCGACGCCACCAATGTACGACCCGCCGATCGCAAGGGCTGGATTGAAATCGCGCGCCGCTGGCACGCTCTGCCGGTGGCGATCGTGATCGACCCGGGCATCAGCGTCTGCGTTGAACGCAACAAGGGCCGCGCTGACCGACCGTTTGGCGCCAATGTGATCCAGCGCATGTCGTCCGAGATCCGGCGCGGCTTACGCGGCCTGCAGCGGGAGGGCTTCCGCCAGGTCTGGACGCTGAGCAACGAGGGCGAGGTCGACGCCGCCGTCGTGGAGCGAAAGCCGCTTTGGACCGACAAGCGTGGCGATTGCGGTCCATTCGACATCATCGGCGACGTGCACGGCTGCGCCTCTGAGCTGGAGGAACTCCTGACGGCCCTCGGATACGCGGTCGCCTGGAGCGAGACGCTCGGCGAGCGGACGGTCGTGGTTACGCCGCCGGTGGGTCGCAAGGCGGTCTTCCTCGGCGACCTGGTCGATCGCGGACCCAACGCGCCGGATTGCCTGCGGATCGCCATGAGTATGACGGCGGCGGGGACGGGCTACTGCATCCAGGGCAACCACGAGCGCAAGTTCGGCCGCTGGCTGGCGGGACGCAAGGTGACCATCGCCCACGGCCTGCAGCAGACCATCGACCAGTACGAGCTGGCCGACCGAGGCTTCAAGGAAACCGTGCAGCCCTTCGTGGATGACCTGCGCAGCCATCTGTGGCTCGACGGCGGCCGCCTCGCCGTCGCCCATGCGGGCCTGAAGGCCGAGATGATCGGACGGGGCTCGGGCGCCGTGCGCGAATTCGCCCTCTACGGCGAGACGACGGGCGAGATCGACGAGTTCGGTCTGCCGGTGCGCGCTGATTGGGCCGCCAACTATCGCGGCGAGACGGCCGTGGTCTATGGCCATACGCCGATGCCCGAAGCGCAGTGGGTCAACAACACCCTTTGCATCGACACCGGCTGCGTGTTCGGCGGCAAGCTGACTGCGCTGCGCTGGCCTGAACGCGAACTGATTGAGGTCCCGGCCCATCAGGTCTGGTGCGAGCCGATGCGTCCGCTCGCGCCAGCCGCCGATGGGCGCTCCGCCCAGGCCGAAGCGGACGATCTACTGGACATGGAGGATGTCAGCGGCCGGCGCTGGATCGAGACCACGCTACGGGGCCGCGTCGTCGTCGCTGAAGAGAATGCCGCCGCCGCACTTGAGGTGATGAGCCGTTTCGCGCTCTCGCCCCAATGGCTAGCCTACCTGCCGCCGACCATGTCGCCTAGCGAGACCTCGTCCGCAGACGGCTGGCTGGAACGGCCGGAGGAAGCCTTCGCCCATTACCGCAAGCTGGGTGTGGCCGAGGTCGTGTGTGAGGAAAAGCACATGGGCTCGCGTGCAATCATCGCGCTTTGCCGCGACGCTGACGCAGCGCGCGCCCGCTTCGACGCGGCGAGCAACGAGACCGGCGCCATCTGGACCCGCACGGGAAGGAGCTTCTTCAACGACCCGGCGATGACCGAGGCACTGCTTGGCCGCCTGCGTGGGGCGGTGGACAGCGCCGGTCTGTGGGATGAACTCGCCAGCGACTGGATGCTGCTCGACGCGGAGATCATGCCTTGGTCGGCCAAGGCCGGCGCCCTTATCGACGCCCAGTACGCACCGGTCGCGGCCTCCTCGCGCGCCGGCCTCGGGGCTGCGTCAGCCGCCCTGGCCCGCGCCAGTGCGCGCGGCGTTCCGGCCGCCGACCTGGCGACGCACTATGCCGATCGTCAGGAGCGCGCCGCCCTCTATGCGCGCGCCTGGAAGCCCTATGTCTGGCAGGTCTCCGGCGTCGACGATCTCCGGGTCGCGCCATTCCATCTGCTCGCCAGCGAGGGGCGGGTCTGGCTCGACCAGGATCACCTTTGGCACATGGGCCTCGCCGATCGGCTGGCCGCGACGGGCGAGGCTGTGGTCGCACCGACTAGGTGGCGCTTGCTCGACCTTTCAGATGCCGAGGCCTGCACTGACGCAGCCAATTGGTGGGAAACGCTCACGACGACCGGCGGGGAAGGCATGGTGGTCAAGCCGCGCGACTTCATTACCCGGGGTCCGAAAGGGCTGCTGCAACCCGCGCTGAAGGTTCGTGGACGCGAATATCTGCGCATCATATATGGCCCTGAATACGATGCACCCGAGCACCTCGCGCGGCTCCGTGAGCGGGGCCTGAACGGCAAGCGCAACCTGGCCCTGCGCGAGTTTGCTCTGGGCCATGAAGCTTTGCGCCGCCTTGTCGCCGGAGAGCCCCTGCGTCGCGTGCATGAATGCGTGTTTGCGGTCCTCGCTCTTGAGAGCGAGCCGATCGACCCGCGTCTGTGAATCCATGGCATCCCGAACTCGACAGCAACTCCCCGAAGAGATCGCCGCGCCCTTATCGCGGCTTGGCGAAGCCATCAGCGCTGGCCGCGTCACGGCGGCCGAAGCCCGCGCGGCCCTCGCGGCGATCAGCCGTCTGCCGCCGGAGGCTGTGAGCTGGGCCGATCGCCCGATCGCGAGGCTTCTCGGGATCGATTGGCAATATAGCTACAGCAGACCGTCACTCGTCGGGATGTTCGGACCGGACCAAGCCGCCTTCGCGCTGCTCATCGCCCACCCGGATTTGGCGGCGCTCTTTATGTTTCACCACAGCGGCTTTGTCAGGCAACGGGCGCTGGAGACCTTATCTGCCCCGCCCGCCACGCCGTTTCTTCTGACCGGCCTGATGTTGCGCATGAACGATTGGGTGCGTCAGGTCAGGCTTTCCGCGCGTTACAGCGCTGAGCGGCTCCTGCCCCAGACCGCGCCCGAGGTTGTCGCTGCTGCGGCGCCGTATCTGCTCGACCGGTGGCGCAAATGGGGGCGATGGGATGCCGATGGCATTGCGGTCCTCGACTCCGCCCTTCAGCGTCCCGAGGTTGTCGCCGCACTGGTTCAGCGGTTCCTCAGCAAGACACCGGGCTCGCTGGCGATCCCCCTTCGCCATGCGCTGAGGGGGGCAAGCCTCGATCCGTACCTCTATGAACTGGCCCACAATGCTGTTCATCCGTCGGTGCGTGTGATCGCCCTGACGGCCCTGATCAACAAACGAACATCGTGGCCTGCCGGGTTCCGACAGCAATGGATCGACAAAACCTACGGCCTCAGCCGCCGGGTCGTCGTGCTGGAGAGCCGAGCTGTTCCCCACGATTATCCAACCGCGCCCTTGATCCGCACAGCGCTGAAGGATCGGTCCGCTGCAATCAGGCGCGTCGCCGCTGACGCTGTCATTGAGCAACGCGCCGGCTTGCCCGATGTGGACGACCTTGCCGACGCCATGAGTGTCGATCGCACCCCAGCCATCAGGGACCGCGGCGAATTTCTCCGCCGCAAATTGGCGGAAGAACGGGATCGGCGGGGATAGCGACACCATGGGCGACCTCCGTTCAATTCCCGACAATTTCACCGCCGCCGCCGTCGCGGCCATCGATGCTCGCCTTGACGCGATCTGCGCCGAGCATGCCGTCGCGATTCCGCTGGCCATCGAAAGCGGCAGTCGCGCCTGGGGCTTTCCGTCGCCGGACAGCGACTACGACTGCCGCTTCGTATTCGTACGGCCGGTGGACCAGCATCTTTCACCCTGGCCACGGCGCGACGTGATCGAGACTCCTCTGGACGCGGTCCTCGACGTCAACGGCTGGGAACTGGGTAAGGCGATCAAGCTTCTGCTCAACGGCAATGCGGTGATTATTGAGTGGCTGCGGTCGCCGCTCGCCTATCGCGGCGAAGCTTGGTTCCGGGATGCATTCCTGGAGTTCACGGGCCGCTTCGCCGATCGCGACTTGATCGCTCGCCATTATCTGCACTTGGGCGAGCGGCAGCGACGCGTTCATTTTGGCGACGGCAAGGTCGTGCCGCAGAAGAAGATCTTCTACGCCTTACGTCCAGCGGCGACCTTGCGATGGCTGAGGCTGCACCCTGACCAGGCTGTGGCGCCGATGCATTTCCCGACCTTGATGGCCGAATGCGAGCCAGCGACCGACGTGGCCGCCCTGACGGCCGACCTGATTGCCCGCAAGGCCGTGACCCACGAACTGGGCGCAGAGCCCCTGCCGCTCATCATCGCCGCCTTCATCGATGAAGAGTTCGCCATCGCGCGGCCGCGCTACGAGGGCGCAACGTCGATGGTGTCGACCACTGCCCGGAACGAAGCCGAACGGTTCTATCGCGAGATCACTCGCCGGTGCTTTTGAACCGGCATCGGTGAGCCATGACAAGTCCAGCCGAAACCTTTATGGCTTTGCGCCTTCACCAAAGGGAGGCGACCATGCGCAAGCACCGTTCGACCGACGACCTCGACTGCTTTCGAGGTGACGTCTAAGCGTCGTAGAGGATTCCCGTCCGAGACCCACGTCAAACGCGGCGTCCGGATCGTCCATGGCGACAAGGAACTCACAGAGAAGCTGGGACGCAACGATCCCTGCCCCTGCGGCTCCACCCGGTTATTTCAAAAAGTGCTGCCTCACCTCCGGCCGGATGGATGGCAGTAACCGACATGATTTCTTTCAGGGACTGAGGAGCGCAGCGCCGTCCGCCAGGTCGTGGCGGACGGCGAATGGCCGTTTTCAGCGAAACTCAGCAATGACCTCAATCGGGCCGACGATCGCAGCGTTGAATTCGGCCAGGTGTTCGGCAAGAATCCAATATTCCAAGTGCTCTCGGGCGCCGACCTGTTGCACAGGGTAGGCGATCAGCGCGGTCACCTTGTGTCCAAGGTCACCCCACGCCAGGGCCGGGCTTGCCGATCCCAACAGTGCGGCAGCAACGGCCAAGGCGGCGAGCAGTCTCATGAAGCGACGATAGCCCAGGATTGAGACATCGCGGTGGTCGCTCTCGAAGTTCAGGGGTCGATCAGGTCATTTCGACCCGACCAAGATGCTAGGTATATGCTGTCGATCTAAAAGCGGCGTTCCGGGAAGTTCGGCCCATGGCCGAACGCGGGAAAATATTGCGCGGCGTTGCGGCCGCCAATATCCGCCGCACGAGATTGGCCCTTGGTTGGTCTCAGGAAGCCCTGGCTCATGAGGCCGGCTTGCATCGGACCTTCATCGGCCATGTCGAGCGCGGCGAGACCAACCTGTCGATCGACAATCTTGAGCGTCTTGCCGATGCGCTGAAGATTTCAGCCTCCGAATTGCTGGTGGCAGGGCCCACTGCCGCCCCGCCGCCCCCAGGCTCATAGCAGGTTTCCGTGGAGCGGCCGCAGTTCGAGAGCATGATTTTTGACGCCGCCGTCGCCGCGGGAGCGGCGCACACGGCGGCGGAGTTGATCGAGGCGCTCGAGCGCGCCTTCGCGCTGCTCGGGTTTGACTATTTCAGAGTGGTCGAGGCCGTCTCCGATGGCGAAGCGCGTGTGCTTCGCTACATGATGGGCAAGGTCAATCCGGCGTGGGAGACCACGTATGGCGAAGACAGGCTCGCCCAGCAGGATCCTCGGCTTCGCCGGGCCCTGACCTCCTCTGAGCCCTTCTTTCTGAGCGAAGTCCTAGTCGCCGCCGATGTGCATGATGCCGAGCGCATGATGGTCAAGCAGGCCGAGCAATTTGGTATCGTTGAGAGCTATGTCCTGCCGCACCGGGACGCCGACAACCGCCAGTTCGCCGCGGCCCTGATCGGGCCGGGCCGTCCGATTGACGGGATTTATCGCGTCGCCGTGCACACGCTCTCGTCGGCCTTCGTGCTTGCCGCCTTGAGGATCGAGGCGGCGGCGATCGGCGGATCGGAAAAATTGGATCGCCCGGCGCTGACCATCCGTCAGCTCCAGTGTTTGGAGTGGTCGCGACGGGGGAAGAGTTCCGCCGACATCGGTAAAATTCTCGGCTTGTCTCCGCGGACGATCGACGAGCATTTCGCAATAGCCTGCAAGGTGTTGGGGGTCCGAACACGCGTGCAGGCCGTCGCTATGGCGTTGTCACTCGGGCTGCTACCCTACCGGGCGGCGGACGTTTCCCGCCCGCAACGCAACCCGTAAGGTTACGGGTGGATCATTCGACTCAAGGGGGTAGCGTCTATCTGTGGTTGCTGGGCTGTAAGGCGCATCAACAGGCGTGAACCATGGGGCATGGTGCACGGTCGGCCTAAGGCGACCCACGCTGCCCCGTCACCACATCGTGTCCATGGTTCATGGAAATGTGGTGCCCCAGCGTTCGTTTCGAGACCCAAACCTTTCAGGACGGACCAGGCCCCGATCATCCCCTAAACGGGGCCGATCAAGCCCGTCTTTGTTCGATCTCGGCCTTTCTGGTCCTGAAGGTGACGCCGCTTGCGCCAGGGCCTTCGCGGAAAGCCTGTTGATCCGTGTCGCCCCCGGCCAAGACCGCCGCGATGCTCGGCTCCTGCTTACTGCCGTCTGCCTGCATTTGCAGAGCCGGAACGGCCCTGACGCCACCCTCGGGGATCTGGTGGAATGGCTAGGCCGCGGTGGCTGTGAAGATGTTCTCGTGAAGCTGCGCGGAGAGCCGCTGTCCCTCACGGACTATGTTGTTAACGAGCTTGGCAGTCTGGCAGGGGAACAGCAAAGCCTAGCCGTGGAAATGGCCTTCAATGCGGCTCAGCTTGCCGAAGCTTCGCTTTAGGGAAATACTGCGGAGAGCAGTAATATTCTAAAATACTGCTTGACCCGACATATGAAGCGGCGTTTCTCTCGGGAGCCCGGCTATCGCGGGCTTCGCAGGTGAGGTCCCGATGACCCGTCGCACGATCCGTCAGATTCGCGGCCTCGCCGCTCGGATCCATTCCCTTCCGTTGGGCGCCTTTGTCGCCCTGACCCTGGCGGTCCCGGCCTTCGCCGGAACGACCAGTGGCACGGCCATGCCCTGGGAAACCCCGCTTCAGACCATTCAAGAGTCCATCACCGGGCCGGTGGCCAAGGCGGTCGGCATCATCGCCATCGCCGTCACCGGCCTTGGGTTCGCCTTCGCCGAGGGCGGCTCGGCGCTGCGCAAGGGCATCGGGATCGTGTTCGGCCTGGCCATCGTCTTTACGGCGACAACCTTCATCAGCTCCTTCTTCAGCATCACCTCGGGCGCGGTGTTCTGAGATGGCCTCCAACGTCGACGGCTTCGAGATCGGCTTTCACAACTCGCTCTCCGAACCGATCACCATGGCCGGCGTGCCGTGCATGATCGCGGTCCTGAACGGCACGATCACCGCCATCCTCGCGCTCGGCCTTCAGGTCCCCCTGATCGGCATCCCCCTGGGCTTGGCCATTCATGCCGGCTGCTACTGGCTGAACAAGCGCGACCCTTACTTCTTCGACGCCCTGAAGCGGCACATCCGCCAACGCCCTTATCTGGACGCCTGAGATGGAGCGGGTGCAGGCCATCCTCACCTCACCCCCCGTCCTCGCCGGTCTGGTGGCGGCGCTCATCTGGGCGCCGGCGACAGGCTTCCCAACCTGGCCGGCGCTCGCGCGCGGCCGCTGGGGCTCCACCTTCGGTGTGAGCTTCGCGGTCGGCCTATTCGTTTTCGCCGCCGTCCAGGGCCTGACAGCGCCCATGGCCGGATGAAGGAGCGACCATGCTTTATCTTCGCGAGTACCGCGCCAAAGCCGACCGCCTCTTCGATCACCTCCCCTGGGTGGCGCTGATCGGCCCTGGACTGATGCTCAACAAGGACGGCGGCTTCCAGAAGACCCTCGCCTTCCGCGGCCCAGACCTCGCCTCATCCACCGACGAGGGCTTGGTGGCGGTCCGCGCCCAGCTCAACAACGCGCTCCGACGCCTCGGCTCGCGCTGGTGCCTGCACATCGAGGCCCTTCGCGCCGGCGCCCAGGACTATCCGACCTCGGCCTTCCCCGACGCGGTGTCAGCCCTGATCGACGACGAGCGGCGCACGGGCTTTGAGGCCGAGGGGCGGCATTTCGAGAGCCGCTACTTCATGACCTTCACCTACCTGCCGCCCGAAGAGGCGGTGTCGACGGCGGAATCGCTGCTGCTGGAGAATGCGCCGTCCGGACGCGGGGCGCAGGGCATGTACCGCGCAGCGCTGGGCGGCTTCCTCGCCACGGTGCGCCAGATCGCTGACATCCTCGCGGCGATTATGCCGGAGGTCCGTGAACTCGACGACGACGAGACCCTCACCTACTTGCACGGCTGCATCTCTACTAAACGCCACTTCGTCCGGGCGCCGGACACCCCGGCCTACCTCGACGCCTTCCTCTGCGACGACGATTTCCAGGGCGGCCTGTTCCCGCGCCTGGGCGGCCAATACATGCGCACGCTCTCGGTGCGCGCGTATCCGACGGCCTCCTCCCCGGGCCTGCTCGACCGGCTGAACGAACTGGGGGTCGGCTACCGCTGGACCTGCCGCTTCCTGCCCCTCGACAAGGAGGATGCAAGGAAGGCGTTGACCACGGTGCGCAAGCGCTGGTTCGCCAAGCGCAAGGGCGTCATGGCCCTGATTAAGGAGGCGGTCACTCGCGAGCCTTCGGTGCTGGAAGACCCGGACGCGGCGGCGAAGACGAACGACGCCGACGCGGCCCTGGCCATTCTTGGCGGCGACTACGCCTCGATCGGCTACTTCACCCCTACCGTCACCCTCATGGACACCGATCCCGACCGCCTGGCTGACCGGGTCCGCGAGGTGGAGAGCGCCATCAACCGGGTGGGGTTCGTCTGCAAGGTTGAAGACGTCAACGCGGTGGAGGCGTGGCTGGGGTCCCTGCCGGGTCAGGCCTACGCGGACCTGCGCCGGCCCTTGGTCTCCTCGCTGAACCTTTGCGATATGATTCCCATGTCGGCCATCTGGCCCGGCCCCGCGCGCAACGCCCACCTGACCTCAGAATCCATCAAGCGCGGGCACCAGGGCGTACAGCCGCCGCTGATGGTGACCCGCACCGCCGGCACAACCCCGTTTCGCTTTGACCTGCACCAGGCCGACGTCGGCCACACAATGATCGTGGGACCGACCGGCGCGGGCAAATCGGTGCTCCTCAACACCATCGCCATGCAGTGGCTCCGCTATCCCGAAGCGCAGGTCTTCTACTTCGACAAAGGCGCTTCCTCGCGGGCGTCCACCCTTTTGACCGGGGGCCAGTTCTTCGTCCTGGGCGGCGACCAGTCGGACCTGGCCTTTCAGCCGCTGGCCGACCTGGATCGCGGGGAGGACCGCACCTGGGCCCAGGAATGGGTGCAGGACATCGTGGCGGCCGAGGGGGTGGAGATCACGCCCGCGGTTAAGGAGGAGATCTGGGGCGGGTTGAAGAATCTCGCCGCCGGCCCCCGCGAGCAGCGCACCCTGACCCTCCTGGCCGCGACGGTGCAGAACCAGACCGTCAAGTCGGCCCTCCTGCCCTACACCCTCGATGGCCCGCACGGCCACCTGCTGGACGCCCAGGACAACAGCCACGTCACCGCGCGCTGGCAGACCTTCGAGATGAGCGAGCTGATGGGGGCCAAGGCCGCTCTGCAGCCGGTGCTGACCTACATCTTCCGCACCTTGGAGCAACGGTTCGACGGCCGGCCGACCTTGCTGGTGCTGGACGAGGCCTGGCTGTTCCTCGACCAGGGGATCTTCGCCGCCAAGATCCGCGAGTGGCTGAAGACCCTGCGCAAGTTCAACGTGGCCGTGGTGTTCGCCACCCAGAGCTTGGCCGACATCGCCCGCTCCACCATCGCGCCCGCCTTGATCGAAAGCTGCCCGACCCGGGTCTTCCTGCCCAATCCCGACGCCTACACGCCGCAGATCAGCGAGCTCTACGCCGCCTTTGGCCTGAACGCCCAGCAGCTGCGCATCATCGCCTCCGCCACCCCCAAGCGCGAATACTACTACCAGGCCTCGGCCGGAAACCGGCTGTTCGAGCTGGGCCTCGGCCCGATCGCGCTGGGCGCCGTCGGCGCGTCGTCTCCCGGCGACCAGGCGCGGCTGACCCAGGTCCTCAAGGCAGGCGGCGACGAACCCTTCGCCGCCGCCTTCTATCGGGTCCAAGGCCTGCCCGAGGTGGCGGATTTCCTGGCGCGGTCAGCCCCCGCGAGGGTGGCGTGATGGCCGAGGCCTCGCCGCTTGCCACGCCTTTGGCCCCGCCCCTTTCGGCGGGCGAACTGCGCCGCCTGGCCCGGCTCGGCGCGCCCTTGCCCCGGGCCTGGACCGCCAGCGTGCGTCGGCGCCGGCTGATGTTGTTGGGACTGGCCGCGCCGGGCTTCCTGGCAATCGCCGCCACGCCAGCCCACCAGAACTTCGTTGTTCTGGTCGCCGGTGCTCTCGCCTTCGCCGCCGCCTTCCTGTTCCGCCGCCTGACCGAGCCGGTGTTCGTCTGCGCCGAGGCAGCGGCGCTCTGGCCGCCCGCGTCTGATCTGCCCCGCCCCGGACATCGAAAGGACCTGCCCCATGCGTAATCTCCAATTGTTCGCCGGCGCCGCCATTGCGGTCAGCCTGGCGCTCGCTTCCGCATCCCCACCCGCCCAGGCCCAAGTCACGGTCATCGACCCGACCGCGATCGGTCACCTAATCGACCAATACAACAATCAGATCACCGCCATCAGCAACCAGCTGACGCAGATTCAGCGGCTGGAATCGCAGCTCACCAACCAAGCTCAGATGCTGCAAAAGATGCAGACCGACGTTACGGGCCCCATCGCCCAGATAACCGGCCAGGCGACGCAGATCCTGCAGCGGGCGCAGGGCATCGGCTACGGCGCCCAGAACGTCGCCCAGCAGTTCTCGAACCTCTACCCGGGGACGATGCCGGGCGCCTCGCTGACCACCACCCAGGCCTCGCTCGCCCAATGGCGGCAGCAAAACAGCCTCACCCTGCAGCAGGCTCTGCAGATGCAGAACCAGATCGCGCAGGGCCAGCCGATCACCTCCTCGCAGGTGGCGCAGGCGGTCACCGCCTCTCAGGGCGCGGCCGGCCAGACCGCCGCTATCCAAGCGACCAATCAGCTGCTGGCCACTGTCACCGCACAACTCACCCAACTGCAGAGCCTGCTGATCACCCAGGCCCGCGCCGAGCAGACCATCGCGGCTCAGGCCCAGGCCTCGCAGGCGACCGGCGCCGCCGACAGCCAGCGGTTCTGGACCACGACCGCCCCCGCCAGTCGGGTGCAGAACCCGGGCACGCTGTGATGCGCCGCCCTCTCCTCGTCGGGGCGGCCGCGGCCCTGGCGGCGCTGGGAGCCTGTTCGCCCGGCGCCCAGACCCACGACAAGGCTTATTACGCCGCCCACGCCGACGAGCGGACGCGCCAGCTCAACGCCTGCCAAAACGATCCGGGCCACCTGGGTTCGACACCCAACTGCGTCAACGCCCAGGCCGCAGAGGCCGATACCCATGCCGCCCACTTCTACGAGGCGCCCAAGCCCGCGCCCCGCGTCGCCGATCCCGGCAAGCTGTAGGGGCCGATCATGGGCACGACCGCCGATCCCGCCGCGCTCGACGATTTCCTGAACACGTTCAAAAATCAGGTCGACGCCGGGTTCGGGCTGATCCAGGGCGATGTCACCGGCACGCTCGGCACCCTGGTGATCATCTCCATCGCCATCACTGCGGTCCTCTGGGCCATCGACGAGAACCAGAATGTGTTGGCCTCTCTGGTGCGCAAGGTGCTGCTGGTGGGCTTCTTCGCCTGGCTGGTCACCCAGTGGCACACCCTGTCCTCGACCGTGGTCAATGGGTTCGCCGCGCTCGGGTTGAAAGCCTCGGGCGGGACCATGTCGGTCACCGACTTCACCCAGTCACCCTCCAAGATCGTCATCGCCGGCATCAACGTGATCTCGGCGCTGATGCAATACATCCAGAAGATCGCCCCCGGGCCGATCGAGTTCTTCGCCCACATCGATGTGGTGATCATCACCATTGTGGCGGCGGTCGGCATTCTGATCGCCTTTGTGATTCTGGCCGTCGAGATCGTCGTCACGATCATCGAGTTCCACATCGTCACACTTGTGGCCTTCGTCACCGTCCCCTTCGGGGTGCTGACCCAGACCTCGTTCATGTCCGAGCGGGCGATCGGCTACGTCGTCTCGGTCGGGGTGAAGATGATGGCGCTGGCCATCGTCGTCGGCCTAGGCACCACGATCTTCGATAATTACACCGTCTCGGCCGATCCCGGCATCAACGAGGATTGCGGCCTGCTGCTGGCGGCCGTCGTCATGGTGATGTTGGCCCTGAAAGTCCCGGCTATCGCCGGCGCCCTGATCTCTGGCGGACCCCAACTCAATGCCGGCGGCGCAGTGATGGGCGCGGCCGGCATCGCCGCCACCGTCGCCGGCGGCGCGCTCGCGGCCCGCGCTCTGGGCGGCTCTGTCGCCGGTGCGCTGGGGGCCACCAGCCAGGTCGCCTCCGCCAAAAGCGCCTCAGGCGCCATTCCGCCGAGTGGCGGCCCGCCGCCGCCGGGCCCGAGCGGCGGTGGGAGCGGCGACCCAGGTGGAGGATCATCCGGCGGCGGGTCCGGCCCCGCCCCCTCGTCCGGAGGCGCGTCGACCGCCTCGACCCTCCGGACCGCCGAGTCCCGCGCGCGGGGAGACGCCGGGGACGCCGCCGCCCCGCCGTCCGCCGCCGAGACGCTCGCTCAGGCCGACGCGCGCGGACCTCAGCTCAGCGGTCTGGCGCAAGGCGCCGCCGCCACCGCGATGCAATCCGACGATAGCGGCCCGGGCATGACCGCCACGCCCAAGCGGCCGGACGACGAGGCGTGAGGGAGCCTGCTCGATGACCAATGTCTTTCGCCGCGCCAATGACCGCTACGGCTCTTCCGCCCCGGAGGACACCCCCTACCGGCGCGCCAGCCAGGAATGGGACCGGCGCATCGGGGAACCCGTCGTCCAGGCCAGGAACTGGCGGGCGATGGCTTTCGCCGGGTGGGCGGTATGCCTGGTGGCGGTCGGCGGCCTGATCTACCAGGGAGCCACCAAACAGATCGCTACCTATGTCGTCCCTATCGACCGCTATGGCCAACCTGGCCGGATCGAAGTGGCGGGCCACGACTACACGCCGTCGACCGCCGAGATGGGCTACTTCCTGGCCGACTGGGTGAACCGGACCCGCTCCAAGTCCATCGACCCGATCGTCATCCGCGACAACTGGACAACCGCCTACCACTTCGTGTCGGGGCCGGCGATCGGTCAGCTCAACGACTACGCCAAGACTCACGACCCGTTCGCCAACGCCGGCCAGCAGGCGGTCTCTATCGAGGTCGTATCCGTGCTCGCCCGCAGCCCGGCCACCTACCAGGTGCAGTGGCGCGAGACGACCTTCGACCAGGGCTCGACCACCTCCACCGTCAACTGGACGGGCCTGTTCACCACCAAGATCAACCCGCCGAAAAACGAGGCGGAGCTCCGGGCCAATCCGCTCGGCGTCTACATCACCACCTTCCAGTGGAGCCGAGATCTATGAGCCCTCGTCATTCTCTCGCCCGGCCCCTCCTGGGGTGGCTGGCCATCCTCAGCACGGCCGCAGCGGTTTCCGCCGCCGCCCAACCCGGTCAGGGCGGCCTGCCGCCGCCCGCGTCGGCGCCCGGGTTAAAGGTGGTGACCGCGGCGCCTGCAGCGGCCATCCCGCCCGCGCCGCTTCCGGCGAGGCGCAGGCCAAAGCGGCCCCTGCCTGGCGAGCGCACGGTCCGATCCGCCAATGCCGCCTCGCGCAGCTTCCCGACGCCGGACGCCTACATCAACGCCACCCTCTACTATGACTACGAGGCGGGCCGGCTCTACGAGGTGGAGACCTCGCCCCACTTCCTGACCGCCATCATGTTGCGGCCGGGCGAGAAGCTCGTGGCCAAGGCCGCCGGCGACACGGTGCGCTGGGTGCTCGGCGAGACGGCCGAGGGCTCAGGACCCAACACCCAGGTGGTGGTGCTGCTGAAGCCGATCCGCGGTGGCCTGCGCACCAATGTCGTGCTCACAACCGATCAGCGGACCTACCTGATCGAGGCGTCCAGCCGCGATGGCGGCGCCTACACCTCGGCCGTGAGCTGGAACTATCCGCAGGAACAGATGCAGGCCCTGGCGGCGGCTCAGGCCCAGGCTCGCGCGGCGGATCTCGCCGCCAAGGCGGCCGACGCCCAGTTGGTGGTGGCGACGCCCGCCTCACCGATCGATCAGCTCCACTTCGGCTACGACATCCGGCCGATCCACGGCAAGCCGCCGCGCTGGCAGCCGATCCGCGTCTTCGACGACGGGATCAAAACCTACATCCAGTTTCCCATCAACATGGCGGCCACCGACGCCCCGCCCCTGTTCCTGGTGGGCCCGGGCGACAAGGCTGAGCTGGTCAATTACCGCTATCTGAACGGCTACTATGTGGTCGACCGCCTGGTGGACGTAGCTGAGCTGCGGATCGGCGAGAAGCCCCAGACCATCGTGCGCATCACCCGCACCAAGGACCGGGGCTAAGGCCATGAGCTACCTGCCCCCCGATCCTCCACTGAATGGCCCTCCCTTGAATGGTCCACCGTTGGAGACCTCGCCGCGTGCGCCCAAGGCCTCGGCCGACAGCGTGCTGGCCGCCCCGCGCATCCCCGTCACCCGCTGGAATCGCCGCTACCTGATGGCGGGCGCCGCGGTCCTCGCCGCCGTCGTCGGGGCGGCCTTCTGGGTCGGGTTCGGCGGCGCGGGAAAGGGCCCGGCGAAGAAGGCCGACTCTCAGGCCCAAACCGACGTCGGACCGTCTACCCCGTCCTTTTCCGACCGATACGCCAAGGGCTACGGCGACCCCGCCGTGCAGGCGATCGCCGCGCCGGGGACTGCGACCTTGCCGCCGGCCGGGACTCAGCCCGGGGCGGCAGGGGCGCCTGCGCAACCCCGCCCCGTGGATCCCGCCGTGCAGCAGGCCCAACAGCAGGCCGCGGCCGCGCGGACCAGTTCCCCGTTCTTCGCCGGCGCGGCCGTGGGGCCGCCGCCGAGCGAGGCCGCTGCACAGCCGGCGCCGTTGCCGGTCGGTTTCGCCCAGACAGGCGGCGCCCAGCTTCCGCCTGCCGCCGCCTCGCAGACGCCGGCGGCCGATGTGCAGCCTGCCAACGGACAGGGCGGCAAGCGGCAATTCGCGGACAACGCCAAGCTGGACGACTACCTGACCAAGCCCTTGCTCGGGCCCCAGAGCCCCTGGGAGGTGAAGGCCGGGACGGTGATCCCGGCGGCCCTTCTCACAGCGATCAACTCCGACCTGCCGGGCGAGATCATCGCCCAGGTCACCGAGCCCGTGTACGACCATATCACCGGCCGCACCGTCCTGATCCCTCAGGGCTCGCGCCTGATCGGCCAGTACGACAGCCAGATCGCCTATGGCCAGGAACGCGCCTTGGTCGCCTGGAACCGGATCGTCATGCCCAACGGGCGCTCGATCAATATCGGGTCGATGGAGGGCGCGGACCTCACCGGCGCCTCAGGTCTGCACGATCAAGTCGACGGCCACTTCTGGCAGCTCGCCCGCGGGATCTTGCTCTCGACGGTGTTCTCCGTCGGCGCCGCCTCCGCCCAGGACGCCTCGGCGCGGTCCTCCGGCAGCCTCGTGCTGAACAGCGCCGGCAGCGGCGTGTCCAACGAGGCCACCCAGGTTGGCCAACAGATCACCTCCCGAGACTTGGGCCGGCAACCGACGATCAAGGTCCGCGCCGGCTGGCCGCTCCGCGTGCTGGTCAACAAGGACATGATCCTGGCGCCCTACCCATAGGGTGGCGCATGGGCTCGGACGCGCCTTGCAAGCTGGGCCTCTTCCTCCCGGCCGTGCTGCACCAACGGATGGTGGACGCCAACCGCGACAGGCCCCGCGGCGCCCTGCAGGCCGCCTATGCGGCCGCCTTCGTGGCCCTGCTCGACGCCCTCGATGGCGGCGCCGAGGTCGTGTTCGCGGCCGTGCGCGGCCCCAAGCGGCGGGTCACCATCCGCTTGAGCGCGGGGCTCTGTGAGCGGCTGCGCGGGCGCTCGGCCAGCCTCAATCTCAAGATCACCGACTTCGCCTGCGCGGCGATCGTCAGAAGCCTTTCCCAGACCTGAAGGAGACCGCCATGGCCAAACCGCCGCCGCAACTCGCCCTGCCCGAGATCGATCTCGAGGAAAAAGTGGTCGAGGTGAAGGTGCGCCTGAAGGGGCCGGCGGCGATCGAGCTGGCCGACTATCAGCGCGCCTACAGGGCGCTGAAGGGCAAGCCGGTCGAACTGGAGCCGATGGTGGCCGGCATGCTGCACGCCTTCATCGAGGCTGATCGAGGCTTCCAGGCGTGGCGAAAGGCCGACGCGTCGCCAAAGCCCGAGACAGGCGGCAAAGCGGACGGGAGCTGAGTCGCGTGTCCACCCTCCGATTCTCGATTCGCGGCAATCCGATTCGGGCGCCCTAACAGGCGGTTATTTGAGGGTTTTTCGACGTTGGGCGGCGTTTCAACCCCCGCAGACTCATCCCAACATCCACCCTGCCGAATCGCGCGCGTGTGCGGACGATCGGCGAGCCCTAGCCGAGGTTCCGATGACTTAGCCGACGAGGCCTAAAACGGCGAAAGCCCCCGGCGGCAACCGGAGGCTTTCGAGAATTCTGATCTACCGCGTGTGGCGGGTTGATGGGGAAAAGCTAGGCGTCGTCGGATTCGTCGTCAAGACCCCAAACGCCTTTTCGCGGCCGATCGAGAGCCCTCTCGCCGCCCAGGCCTCGTCCAGCCCAAAGGACGACCGATGCCCTCACCTTGATGTTCGATCTCGCCTGACCGCGCGGCCTTGCCGGCGGTCGATCTGCGCCTCGCGGCGCGCACCCTGCCCGGCTTTGCCGGGCCTCCGAGGATCCACACCGTGACTTAAGACGAGACCCTAAAACGGCGAAAGCCCCCCGTTGGCGCGGGAGGCTCTCGGAAATCGCAGATGCCGTTGTGCTAGGCGGCGAAATAACTGGTCCAGGATAGGCGGCGTTGAAAAACCCGTCAAGGACCGGCAGGGACCCTTTTGTCCTGAATTTCAGCGATTTCAGCCCGTGGATCGGCTCGTCCCATCTTGAAGGGACCACCATGCAGACCGCCCATTCCGAGGAATGGCGGCCCGGCTTCGCCAAGCGCGCGGACAACTTCTCTGAAGTGTGTGCGCAGGCGGATGGCTGGCGTTGGAGCCCGGGCGAATCCATCGCCCGCGTCGCCGGCGCCGTGCTGAAGGGCACGCCTACCTTGACCATCCCGCAGCGCATGACGCTGCTGCTCTATGTCGAGCACCTGAACCAGGACCGCCTGGAGGCGAACGTCGCCTGCGTCTGGCCGTCCACGGCCCTGATCGCCGACTACCTGGGCTGCAGCCAGAGTCAGGCCCGCGCCAATCGGCGCGCGTTGGAGGCCGCCGGCTACTTGGTGAGGGACTACACCAAGGCCAATCGGCCGGCCGGGGTGGAGGCCTATGACCTGCGCCCGCTTATGGCGCGGCTGGGTGAGCTGGAGGGGGTGGACGACGCCATCCGCGAGGCGATGGAGGCCCGCAGGGCGAGTTATTCCGAGAACGTCGTGTTCCCGACGAGATATAGCGCCCAGGCGCCGGAATCTCGGCGCCTAGAACAGTCCCATAAGAACTTTAGTTCATCTGTACGAGAGAAGGACACGGCTACGCCGCGACATGAATACGTTTCGCGGCCCGCTGCGCGGCCCGGGAACACGGAAGACCGCAACAACTCGGGCTCACGCCAGCGGAGCGGCACCGACAGCGCCATTGGCTCTCCAGGGGGAGCCAGCGGCTTGGGTGGGGCCAGTCCTGACCCGACGGTGTACGCGGAAATGGTGCGCCAGGAGCTGAGGACCGCCGCCCTGGTGTGTCCACGTCTGGCTCCGCTGGTCACCCCTACCCTCCTCGCCAACCCCGACAGCGCCTCGCCAGAGGACCTCGCCCGGGTTTCGGCCGCGGCCCAGGAGTTCCTGCCGCAGCCGGAGCGGAACAACGATCAGACGGTCCTGTGGGGCTGGCGCAAGCACGGCATCCGCGTGCTGGTCATGCTGGCCATCGCCCTGGAGGACCCCGACGTTCGCAGCCCGTGCGGCTATTTCGGGAAGCTGACCGGCGCCAGCAAGGGCGCAGCCGACCTTCGGTTCAACCTCGGCCGGATACTGAAGGCGAAGGGGTCGATCCCGCCTCCGGATCTCGGTCCGGCGGCCGAGGCGGAGCCAGCGCCGTTGATGTTCTCACCCGGGATGGAGGACCATCCGTGGCCAGAGATCGCCGGCCACCTTCGCGCGCTGATCCGCGAAGGGGCTTGGGGGAGCTGGTTCGGCCGGGTCGGCTTCCACGGGATCGTCGATGGGGTGATGACCTTGTCGA
Source organism: Caulobacteraceae bacterium (assembly GCA_041691315.1). GTDB lineage: Bacteria > Pseudomonadota > Alphaproteobacteria > Caulobacterales > Caulobacteraceae > Poindextera. The sequence goes on from JBEPUW010000010.1 coordinate 73,634, forward strand.
CACCGACCGGGATCGCCGCCGACCGAATCAAGCAGGACTACGTCCAGGCCGTCCTGATCGCGGCGCAGAAGGCCGACGTGTTCGTCGAGCGGGTGATCATCACGGTACGCAAACGATGATGGTCGCCAGCCCGCGCAGCTTCTTCTCGGCCCGGGTGATCTCCGGCGGCACAGGTGCCGACACCGCCGCTGGGGATCGACTTCAGACGCAAGACTTGGGATGGTCGGCGCTTGATCCAAGAAGGAGCGATGATGGAAGACGACACCCGACAGGCGGTGCATGACTTGGCCGAGGCGCACTATGGCAAGTCGGATGAACCGCTGTACTTGGCGGGTGTCGGTCAGGCCCTGCGGGGCCAGAAGCTCTGGCCGATCGACGGCGAGGGTCGTTCCCTCAAGGACTGGCTGAAGGCCTTAGAGCCAGACATTCGCGTCATCCAGGACGAGACTAAGCCTGCGCGGGTCGCGATCGCCACGCCCGCCAAGGCGGAGCGTGTCGCGGGCATCATCCACGACCTTCGCAACGCCGAACTGGTCAACACCTTGGCCCGACCGGTGCTGCTAGCCTTTTGCGTTCGCGGCGCCGAACAGGGTCCGGTCTTCCTGTCACGCCGTGCTCCGTTCAAATACACGTTGGTCGAGCCGCCGGACCCTCAGAACTACCATGTCATTCCGCCGGCGCTGCGGTTGCCAGGGCTGCACCTCATGACCAGCGCGAAGATGCCGGCGAGCGATGTCGCCCAACTCGGGGCCAACATCCAACGCTGGGCCGACGCCAACGCCGTCGCGCTCGCCTCCCTGACCCGCGAGGTGGCCGAGACAAACCGGCCGGTTGCGGAAGAGGTGGCCATCGGCACCATGTCGGCGCTCGACCGGCTGATCGCCGCCCAGCGGCCAGACCTGCGCACCCAGGTGGTCATCCCCGCCGACATCGCCGCGCTGCTCAGCCGGCATAAATGAGCGCTCGAAGACAACGCCGGCCTCAACCGCGCAAGGACCCGCGCGCGGCCATCGCCCCGACCGTCACCAAGGCCCTGGTGATCGTCGTCGGCGTGCCGCCGGCCCTGGTCGGCCAGGTCGAGGGCTGGGTCGAGACCGCGCTGGCCAAACCCGTGCGGGTCATTCCGATTGCGGCCTCGCCCGACGACAATAGGCCGTACCGAACGGCACAGATCGACCAGATTCTGTCGAATGTGGTCGAGTACGCGCAGCGCAAACGCCGGTCCGAAAAGCAGCCGGCGCCCGCCTCGATCCTCCTGCTTTATGTGCCAGGGGTGAACCAGGAGCCGCTACTGACCGCGTTCGACTTCTTCGTCTTTCCAGTCCCTTTGGCCACTCTCAGCGCCTTCCATGAGGGTCGGCAGCTGCGTCACGATCCCGAGGAGGTTTGCCGCGCCATCGACTCGGTGCTGACCCCCGGCTCGGCGGTCATGCAAACCTTCGACACGGTCCAGCAGCGCGTGACTGCCTTGGTCGATGCAGAAGCGCTGCAGCTACCGCCGATTAACTTCCACGTTGCGCGGGATCGGCCGATCGCCGAAGTCTTTCGGGCAATCCGGCGCGGTGACCAGGCTTGGGACGCGGCGGTCGAGGGCCTGGAAGTCCAGGAGTTCGGCAACGCGCGAATCCCGCACCTGCACAAGGGTGCGAACCGGCGGGCCTTCCAGGATGGTCGGGGTCTCGTCTTCTTGGCCGCCCACCCCCTTGCCCGCCACGGCCCGGCCCGCGAAGCGCCCGAGGACGAAGACTTGGCCGAGACCGCCAGCGACCTGCTACGAGCCGCGTTCCGGTTCGGCTGCCCCCTTGGCAACGGTTTCCATCACGATGTTCAGCTTGAGGGGGACCGGAGGCTCGACGCGATCGTCTTTCAGTGCGCCCGAAAGGGGCCAAGACGATCCAAGCATACCTACGTCAACATCTACCCCAACGATGTTGTGCGGGGAAAAAAATTGGCCGCTCCCTAGATATCTAGGCCTGCGACCGCCTGATCTGATCACCCGTGACTATCCCCACTAATCGGTCAGAAAAGGGTTGGAACCCTGCTCTGCGACGCTGGTTGAGCCAGCGAAGGGTCGTTGCCGACCGTCGATTTACGAGGCTTTCACCTCGGTGCTTTTCCTAGGCCGGAGCTTTCGGTCTGCGAGTGTGATCATAGCTTTGCGCAATAGATCTGAGCCACAAATAGCGACTTGGCCCTTCTGAATCAACAACGCCGGGCAATTTGGCCGAAATCGACTCTGTTTGCGCCGAAGCTGGGCGAGTGAGCGGCTTCAGCGGGCCTCGCGCGAAGCCAGAGAGCACACGTCGGGGCTCACCCCTCGCCGCTATAGTCGCGCTCGGTCGAGATGGTGATGGCGCCGCGGTAGCGCATGTCCTTCCAGATCGACTTGATGGCCAGGGTCGCCTCCTTGTAGGTGCGCGGCGTGTCGCTGTCGAAGCGGTTGACCAGGACCTCGCCGGACCGGCCGGCGAGACGCAGGCGGATGGTCCAAAGGCCGTCGAGTCCCTCCACCAAGCGGGCTTCGGTCACCACCCCGCCTTTATCCAGGAGCGCGTTCAGGACGCGAGTTCGCACGGCCCGCTCGCCGTCGGCCGAACGAATCCAGGCTTCGCCGGCCGACTCCTGTCCGTCGTCAGATGGAATTTTACGTCCTGCCACAGTGTCTCGACGGCCCCCTTTGATCACAGCAGAGCTAACCTGAATCCCCAGCAAAGTCGCCGATGCAATATTGCTCTGCAGCGCGGGTGTTCGTTCGATAAGGGTCCGAGTATTCAAGGGGGTCAAGAGGGGTGAGCGCCCTCCCCCTGCGGCAAAGCCGACGGCGTCTTTGCCGACCCCCTCCAGCGGGGACACCCCGCAACACCCCGGTTTGACTTCGCGGAGCAGTATTTTGGCGTAATACTGCGCTACCCGGAGGTTAGAGGGAGGGACCGGGCGAGTGAATCTTGGTGGAGGTTGAACCATGTCCCTGCGCGCCATCGTCCAGACTCTCGGCGGCGACCTCTATGAGGGCGGCCGCCGCGCCAATGTGCCCGCGCCAGGTCACAGCGCCGCCGACCGTTCCGTCTCGCTGCTGCTCGAGGGCGATCGTGTCGTGGTCCACACCTTCGGCGATGGCGACTGGCGCGCCGTGCTCGACCAGTTGCGCGACCTGAACCTGATCGACGCCGCCAACGCGCCGCTGGACGGCCCCGGCGCGCGCCTGGTCGGCCGTCCTGTGCGCGAGCCGGCTTCGGCCCGTGAGCGGCTGGAGGCGGCGCTGGCCCTGTGGGACGACGGCAAGCCGCTGGGTCACACGCTGGCGGCCCGCTATTGCCGGCTTCGCGGCCTGACGCAGGCCCTGCCGGGGCTGCAGGCGCTTCGTCACCACGGCGAGGTCCCCGTCTCGGTCTATCGGCCAGGGCGCCTGCGCCGCCCGGCGCTGCTCGCCGGCATCCAGGCGGCGGACGGCCGCTATGTGGCGGTCGAGGTGACCTATCTGGCGCCCAATGGCCGCCGCGCCATCGACCTGAATCTGCCGCGCAAGACCGTCGGCGTCACCCCGCCGGGGTGCGCCGTGCGGATGGATCCCGCCGCCCCGGACATGCTGGTGGGCGAAGGCGTGTTCGCCACCCGCGCGGCCAGCGAATGGTTCGGCCTGCCGGGCTGGGCGCTACAGTCCACCCGCAACCTGCGCGCCTGGTCGGCGCCACAGGGGGTCCGCTCGGTGCTGATCGCTGGGGACCGGGGCAAGGACGGCGAAGCCTCGGCCGAGGTGCTGCGCGCCCACCTGGTCGAGACCGGCGTCGCGGCGCGGGTAGAGTTACCGCCGGCGCCGTGGCCGCAGTGGGACCAATGGTTGGGCCGGGAGGCGCGGCGCCCGACTGTGGGGGAAAGGGGAGAGGAAGGGACCGGGCGGGTGCGCCCAGGGGCAGGATGACCCTCGCCCAGGCGCTGGAGCCTGACCCCGATGACCGAGACCCACACCCCTGACAGTATGGCTGACACCACGCCCGCCGCTCCGGCCATGATCCCCTTCGCCCCCGAGCCGATGGAGACCGTCCAGGTCCGCCTCGGCGATCTGGGCCTGGCCAAGGAGAACCTGCGCTACAACGAGCCAGCCGACGACGGCGTGCCGCAACTGGCCAACACGATCGAGGCGGCGGGCGTGGTGATCCCGCCGATCGTGCGCCCAGGCAAGACGTCCGAGCAGAAGTTCATGGCGCTCGACGGTCGCCGGCGCCGCCTCGGCCTGATCCTGCTGCGGGACGCTGGCAAGATCGATGACGACTACCTCATCGACTGCAAGCTGGCCGTGACCCCGGCCCAGCACGCGGCCGCCATCGTGCTGCCCAACACCGAGCACGCCCCGGTCCACATCGCCGACGTCATCGTGGCCATTGGCAAGCTTCGGAAGGCGAAGATGGACACCCGCGCCATCTCCGCCGCGCTCGGTTACGCCGAGCTGGAGATTCGGCGCCTAGAGGCCCTGTCTGGCGTCCACGCCAAGGTGCTGACCGCTCTGCGGCAAGGCCGGTTGACCCTGAAGCAGGTCCGCTTGTTCGCGCGCCTGCCCGACAAGAAGCAGCAGGCCGAGATCGCCCAGTCGGCCCTGGACGGCCACTTCCAGGACTATCAGCTGCGCGCGGTGATCGAGCAGGATCGGGTGACGGTCGAGGACGACCGTTTCACCCTGGTGGGCATGGATCGCTACGTCGCCGCCGGCGGCCGGGTCTCCTCCGACCTCTTCGGCGAATACCCCGACTACCTGCTGGACCCGCAGATCCTGCAGGCCGCGTGGATCGAGCGTCTTCAGCCCCTCGTGGACCTGTTGGCGTGTGACGAGCTGACGGTCTTCTGCGGCCGCGACGCGCGCTTCGGGGCGCCGGATGGGTTCGACCGCCTGCCCTATCTCTACACGGGCGATCTCACCGACGCGCAGCGGGCGGCGTTGGAGGCCGCCCGCTATGCGGTCGCCCAGCAATCCAGCGCGCTTCAGGACCTCGATCCGTGGGCGGACGAAGCCCCGGCGATGTTGGCGCCGCTGATCCAGGCGATGGCCGTCCAGGCGGGCGCCGGCCTGACCGACAGCCGCATCGCCGCCGTGCTCCTGGCCCCGTCGGACGGCCATGGGGTGGCGGCGACCTTCTACACCGTGCCGCTTCCCAGCGAGGCGATCGAAGGCGAGGCGGACGAGGGCGACGATGAGGAGATCGAGGTGGTGGGCGGCCGCTATGGCCGCGCCTCCGCCGACATCGATGTCCCCAGGGCCGACGTCGATGTGGAGGGGTCGAGCCACGTCTTCCACGAGACCCGCACCGACGTGGCCACGCGCGGTTTGATCCGAGACCTGGCCGACGATCCCAGCGCGGCCCTAACGGTGTTGGTGGCGCAGCTGTTCAAGCAGGTGGCGCTGCATTCGTCGGGCAGCCTGGAGGAGTCGGCCGCGCAGATCTCGGCGACCGCCTATCGGCGGGGGACGACCCCGCCGATCGCGAGCCTGGACGGCGAGGTGAAGATCCGCCTCGACGCCCGGAGGACCGCCTACAAGGCCTCGGGCCTGCGCCCGATCGCCTGGGTCGAGACCCTGCCGCACGGTGAGAAGATGGCGCTGATGGCCGAGCTGGTGGCGATCACGCTGAACCTGCGTGAAGGCCGCTCCACCTCGATCCGGCACGCCGCCCGGGCCGAGGCCGCCGAGATCAGCGCGCTCTGCGGCGCCGATATCTCGGCCCATTGGACCCCCGACCAGCCCTACCTGGCCGTTCACTCCAAGAAGCTGCTTACGGGGCTCCTGGAGGAGATGGGCGTCGACGACGACCGGGCCAAGACCCTGAAGAAGGACGACCTGGTCACCTTCGTCGCCGAGGCGGCGGCCGAGCGGCAGTGGGCGCCGGCGGCGCTGTCGTGGGAGACCCCGATGGCGGCCGAGATCGACGAGTCGGCCGACGCACCGGACTCTGAGGTTGAAAGCGAGCCCTCCGCTCCCGAGAGCGCCGAGCCCCTCGCGGCCTAGGACCCTGGAGCCCCTGTCTTCGGGCGGGGGCTCTTTGTCTGCTGGCGATCAGCCTACCCAGTGGGCCGCGCCGCGCTCTGACAAGAGCAAAGGATCGGGGGAAGGGAGTGGACGGGCGAGCCCGTCGGGACTGGAGGGAGGCGCCCTCCGCCGCGGGTGATCTGGATCCTCGCCATGAACGCCCTGCTTCCGCTCTTCACCACGACCGCCGCCGGCGCCGACCATCACGCCGCCAATGTCCTGGCCGCCGCGCGGGCCCTGACCCCGCAGCTCAACCGCTCGCGACCGCTCGACAGGCGGCTCGTGGCCAACGTCATGACCACGACCTTCGGGGGATCGGACACCGAGGGCGCGTGGTTGTGGCGCGACGCCTATGACGCCATCGAGGCGGCCCTGGTGCTGCAGCTGCGGCGGCTGGCGCCGCAGATCGGACGGCTCGAAGACGCGCCGGCCGAGATCTGTGCGCTGCTGTCCAACCTCGCCTCCCTGAGCCTGACGCACTCGCGCCGCTCAGAAGAGCAGCTGGCGCTGGACCAATTCTCCACCCCGCCCCAGCTCGGCGCCCTGGCGGTCCTGGCCGCGCAGGTACGCACCGGCGATCTGGTGCTGGAGCCCTCCGCCGGGACCGGCCTTCTCGCGGTCCTGGCCGAGGCCTGTGGCGGGGCGGTGTCCCTGAACGAGGTCAGCGCCGCGCGCGCTGCGCTGCTGGAGGGATTGTTCCCGCTGGCCGCCCGCACCCAGCACGACGCCGTGCATCTGAAGGACCTCCTGCCCGCGTCGGGCGGCTTCCACGTCGCCGTGGTCAATCCGCCGTTCCAGGCGCTGGAGGCCCATCTGCACGCCGCCCTCGACTGCCTGGCCGAAGGGGGGCGGATGGCGGCCATCGTCCCGGCGCGCCTGTTCGACGACGCGCCGGCGATGCGCAAACTGGCCGAGCGCGGCCGCGTCCACCTGCGGCTGGCGTTCATGGACCGCGCCTACGCCAAGCATGGCACCTCGGTGAAGACCGGCCTTCTGGTGATCGATCGCGGCGGCGCCGATGGCGCCCTGCCGCCGATCGGCGACGCGGACACCCTGGCCGACGCCGCGATCGTGGCGGCGGGGGTCGCGGTTCGGCCGACCGCCCAGCCCCGCCAGTTCCGCAGCCTGAACCACGCCGCGGTCCTGGTCCCCCGCGCCCGGGCCCTGGCCACGCCCTCCAACCGTCTGGCCTTCATCACCACGGCCGCGCCGCTTGCCTATGAGACCCGCCCCTGGTCGGGCGAGGGGCACGATGTCGGCCTCTACCAGGCCTATGCGCTGGGCCGCGTGCGTCTGGCGCACAGCGCGCCCCACCCCTCCCCGCTGGTGGAATCCGGGCCGATGGCCTCGGTCGCGCCCCCGGCGCCCACCTACCGTCCGCTGCTGCCGGCCAAGGTGGTGTCAGACGTCCTGGTCTCGGACGCCCAGCTCGAGACGGTGATCTATGCCGGCGAAGCGCACGCCCAGGTCCTGCCGGGGTCGTGGATCCCCGGCGAGGCGGCTCACTTGCTGACCCTGGTGGCGGACGACCACCCGGGCGCGGTGCGCTTCCGCAAGGGCTTCTTCGTCGGCGACGGCACCGGCTGCGGCAAGGGTCGGGAGATTGCAGGCGTGATCGCCGACAACATCGCCCAGGGCCGGGAACGGGCCGTGTGGCTGTCGAAGAACGATCCCCTCTTGGAGGACGCCCGGCGCGATTGGGGCGCCATCGGCGGCGCGGCCAGCGACATCACCCCGCAGTCGGCCTGGAAGCAGGCCGACGCCATCCGGCTCGACCGGGGCATCCTCTACACCACCTACGCCACCTTGCGGCAGCCGGCCCGGGGCGACCGGGCCTCACGGCTCGACCAGATCGTCGCCTGGCTCGGGGCCGAGTTCGACGGGGTGATCGTCTTCGACGAGGCCCACGCCATGGCCAACGCCGCCGGCGGCGGCAAGGGCGCGCGGGGGACCAAGAAGGCCTCCCAGCAAGGGCTGGCGGGCCTGGCCCTGCAGAACCGGCTCCCCAACGCCCGCATCCTCTACGTCTCAGCCACCGGGGCCACCACGCCCGAGAACCTGGCCTACGCGGCGCGCCTGGGCCTCTGGGGCGGCCCGGAGGCGCCCTTTGTCACCCGCGAAGCCTTCATTGAAGCCGTCGACGCGGGCGGGGTGGCGGCGATGGAGCTGATCGCGCGCGAGCTGAAGGCCATGGGCCTCTACACGTCGCGAAGCCTGTCGTTCGAGGGGGTGGAGTACGAGCCCCTGCAGCATCCGCTCACCCCGGACGACATCGCCATCTGGGACGCCTGGGCCGACGCCTACCAGCTGATCCATCGCAACCTTCGCGCCGCCCTGGACGCCGTAGGCATCAGCGAGGACGGCAAACCCAAGTCCGGCCAGGCCGCCTCGGCCGTCATGTCCGCCTTCGAAGGCGCCAAGCTGCGCTTCTTCGGCCACCTCCTAGCCGGGCTGAAGGCCCCCTCCCTCGTGGCCTCGATCCGGAAGGACCTCGCCGGCGGTCGCTCCAGCGTGGTGCAGATCGTCTCGACCAATGAGGCGGTGATGGAGCGGCGCCTGGCCGAGATCCCGCCCGAGGAGTGGAACAACCTCACCGTCGACCTGACCCCCAAGGATCAGGTGCTCGACTATCTCATGGGCGCCTTTCCCACCCACGCCATGGACGCGGTCGAGGACGACGACGGCAACGTCGCCATGGTCCCGGTGACCGACGCCGATGGCCGGCCCGTGGAGAGCCAGGAGGCCCTGCGGCTGCGGGAGGAGCTGGTAATCCGTCTGGCCTGCCTGCCGGCCGTGCCGGGCGTGCTGGACGCCCTGATCGCGACCCTCGGCAGCGACCACGTCGCCGAGATCACCGGACGCTCGCGCCGGGTGATCACCCGGGAAGGCCGGCGCGTGGTGGAACGGCGCAGCGCCTCGGCGGCCAAGGCCGAGACCGACGCCTTCATGTCGGCCAAGAAGCGGGTGCTGGTGTTCTCCGACGCCGGCGGCACGGGGCGCAGCTACCACGCCGACCTCGCGGTGCAGAACCAGCAGCGCCGGGTCCACTATCTGGTGGAGCCCGGCTGGCGGGCCGATGCGGCGATCCAGGGCCTGGGCCGCTCGCACCGCACCAACCAGGCCTGCGCGCCGCTGTTCCGACCCGTCACCACGGACATCCACGGCGAGAAACGGTTCACCTCCACCATCGCCCGCCGGCTCGACAGCCTGGGCGCCCTGACCCGGGGTGAGCGACGGACGGCGGGCAATGGCCTGTTCCGCGCCGAGGACAACCTGGAAAGCCCCTGGGCGCACCGCGCCCTGCAGGCCTTCTACTACGAGCTGGAGCTGGGAACCGTGGAGGCCATGGACCGCAAGGCCTTCGAGGCCAAGACCGGCCTCAGCCTCACCGATAAGGACGGTCTGCTGAAGGACGCGGACGAGATGCCGCCCATGAACACCTTCCTCAATCGGCTGCTGGCGCTGCGCATCGCCGATCAGAACGCCTTGTTCGCGGCCTTCGACAAGATCCTCGCCGCCATCCTGGAGCGGGCCACCGCGGCCGGTCAACTCGACCGCGGCATGGAGGACATCGTCGCCGATGACGTGGTGATCCAGGACGAGGAGGTGATCCGCACCGACGCGGTGACCGGGGCCCAGACGCGCCTGCTGCACTTTCAGGTCCGCACCGAGCGCGAACTGACCCCGGCGGACCAGGCCCTGGACTGGATCGATCCGGAGGCCACGGTCTTTGCGGTGAATAGCAAGTCCGGCCGCGCCGCCCTGGTGGTCCAAGGCCTGACCACAACGGACGACCTGGACCACATGGTCCCGGCTGTGCGCCTGATCCGCCCGGAGAAGCGCTCCATCGCCTCGCTGAAGGGGTTTGAGGAATCGGCGTGGGAGCCAACCGATGAAGCCCGCTGGCGGGCGGCATGGGACCAGGAGATCGCCGCCGCCGACCCCTGGATCACCCGCGAGCTGGTCCTGGTCTCGGGCCTCCTGCTGCCGATCTGGTCGAGCCTCCCCGACAAGGGCGCGGCCGTGCGGCGGCTCAAGGCGCCCGATGGCCGCCGCTGGCTCGGCCGCCTGATCGATCCGGGCCAGGTCCCAGCCTTAAAGGTCGCGCTCGGTCTCTCCGACGTCGCCAGCGCCTATGGTGATCCTGATCGGGTCTCCACCGTGGTGCTGAAGGAAGGATCGGCCATCGGCCTGGCCGGGGGCCTGTGGCTGCGACGCGCCCGGGTGATGGACCGCTACCGGATGGAGGTGGTGGGGGCAGCGCCGCAGCGTGCGGCGTTCCACGCGCTCGGCTGCTTCACCGAGGTCATCAACTACACGCCCCGGGTGTTCGTCCCGACCGATCAGCCGGGCGTGGTCGCGGCGGTGCTGGCCAAATGGCCGCCGCAGTCGGTGCTGCCCAAGGCGGCGTGAGCCTCAGGCCAGCCGCCCCGACCCCAGGAAGCCGCTGGCATTCTCGCCGGCGGCTTTCGTCGTGCTGGCCGCTGGGGCCGTGAGAGGGGGGAGGAAGGGACGGGCCGGGCGAGCCGACCGGTGAATGGTCCTCGGTCGGTGCTGGAGCCGGCCATGTTGTACCCCTTTCCGCCCGCCTGTGGATCCTCCTCCCCCTGGGGACCGATCCAGACCGTCACGCCCCTTGGACCCGACGCCGTCGCGGTGACCACGGCCTCCCACGGGGGCATCCGCGTCTCGCTGACCGCCTTGGCCCGCATCCCCGAACCCTTGCGGGCGACCGCCTACAGCGGCGACGGCTGGTTTGAGGAGGATTGCGACTGGGCCATCCCCTACCTGGTGCTTGGGCTCGACACCTTCGAGCGTGACGCCGCCCGGGGGGCGGAGTGTTGGGCTGCGGCGCGCACCACGCTGTCGCGCTATCATCCGGCCCATGCGCCCCTGGTCGCGGCCCTCCTTTCGGGGGATGGCGGCCATGACTAGCCGCGCCCAGCCCGATCTTTTCGCCCCGGGGGTGGCGGAGGCGCCGGCCCTGGCCCTAGTCCCCCCTCCCCTGCCGGTCCCATCGGTGTTCGTCGGCGCCTCGCCGACGTCGACACCCTCGATGAGGCTGAAACCCTGCAGCGGCTGGTGGCGCGATGCCAACCGGGCGTCGAAGATCCAGCCGAGATCACGGAGGCGCTTCTGGCGCGCTTCGGCGACATCGGCCACGTTCTTGGGGCGCCGCACGCCGAGCTCGCGCAAACCGTAGGCTGGGACATCGCCGCGGAGCTGACCCTGCTGCACGCCCTCCTGGTGCGAGCGCTGCAGTACCCGCTGCGCCGGCGCGAGGCGCTGGGGTCCTGGGGAGCGGTGACGACCTATCTGCGGGCTCGCTTGACCGCTCTGCCCCGCGAGGTGTTCCATGTCCTCTTCCTCGATACGAAGAACCAGCTGATCGCCGATGAGCTTATGGGCGAAGGAACGGTGAACCACGCCCCGGTCTATCCCCGTGAGGTGGTGCGCCGGGCGTTGGAGCTATCGGCGAGTGCGGTCCTCCTGGTGCACAATCATCCCTCGGGCGACCCGACCCCCTCGGGGGCGGACATCGAGGTGACCAAGCAGGTTGTTGCGGCGGCCAAGGCGCTGGGGATTCAGGTCCACGACCACGTCATCGTCGGCGGCGATGTTGTGGTGAGCTTGAAGCAGCAGGGCCTGATCTAGCCGGTGCGCCCCAAAGGGGGAGGAAGGCCGGGGCCGGGTGCGCTCATCCGAGCGCGTCTGGAGGAGTCCCCCGATGTCCGATGCTCAGTGGTCTGACGACCGTGTTACTACCCTCTCCGAGCTCTGGCTGGACGGCCTCAGCGCCAGCCAGATCGCCAAGCAGCTGGGCGGGGTCACCCGCAACGCCGTGATCGGCAAGGTCCACCGCCTGGGCCTCAGTGGGCGGGCGACGCCCTCGCGCCCAGGTCGGACCGTTCGCACCCCCAGGATCGCACGCCCCGCGCGGCCCCCTTCCCTGCCCCGCACGCCGCGCCCGCGGATCGTCGAAGCGACGCCTGCACCGCGCCTTGAAGGCCCGGGCCTGGTGGACTGCATGGCGGACCTTGGCGCTCACGCCTGCAAGTGGCCGATCGGCGATCCGAAGGCCGAGGGCTTCACCTTCTGCGGCCGCCTGGCGGACGGCGTCTACTGCAGGACCCACGACCAGCTGGCGCATCGGCCCGGCAAGGCCAAGCCGCTGCAGGGCGAGGTGGCCGTGCGGCGGTTTCTGAGAGGGTTGGCGGCTTGGTCGTCGCCGCCGAGGCGTAGCGGCGGTCGGTGAGGTCGGTGCGGCAGGCCTGAGGGGCCCTGATCGCGCGGGGTGGCTCTCTGGCTCGAGTGACCTCGCCACCCTGCGGCGGGCCCCACAAGGGACGCTGCGCTCTTCGCCCTTGTGGGGCCCGCCGCCGGTCGGCGCGGAGGCCGGTCACGAGCCGACGAGCTCACCCCACGCCAACCAGGGACATTCCCCCATGCCGCTTTCCCTCTCTTCCCCCACAGACGACCGCCTCACGGCTTACGAGGCGCAAACCCTCCATCTCGAAGACATCCGCACCCATCCGCCCGAGGCGGCCCTGCACCAGCTCGGCCACAGCCTCATGAACGAGCTCCTGGACGTTGTGGGCGACACCGCCCTGGAAGACTTTCAGAGCTTGGTCGGTGAAGCCCTCATCGGGGCCTTCCATTCCGCCGCCGGTCGCATCGAACGTGACGCCGACAAGGCCCGTGACGTCCTTTCCGGCCTGATCCGGGACTTCGACGGATCAGAGATCCTCGACACCGAGATCCAGGAGGCCACGCGCAAGGCGCGGGCGGCAGACGTGGCCTGCCTGGCCATGGAGATCGTCCGCGATGCGGCCGCCGCCAGCTACACCACCTCCACTGGCGAGGTCTGGAGCCCCTGGAAGGGCTCAGTGAAGCCGTCGAAGACCACGGCCGCCCAGATCGAGGCGCGCGACGCCCTGCGGGCCAGCAAGGCCCGCAAACAGGCGGCCTGCGATCCTGGAGCCGTCATCGTCGCCTTCCGCGGCGCACCGCATGCTGACACCGCAGAGGACGCCAACCGCATCTTCGATGCCCTGAACTGGGCGCGCAGCCAGTGGCCGGAGATGGCTCTGGCCACAACCGGGGCCAAGGGCGCCGAGCGGCTGGCCATCAAGTGGGCGCAGCAGAAGCGCGTCACCCTGGTGCTGGCGAAGGCGGATTTCGATCGCCATCGGCGGGCGGCCCCGTTCCGGGCCAATGACGAGATCCTCGAGCTGGAGCCAGTGTGCGTACTGACCCTGACCAACTCGATCGACCTGGATCGGAGCACCACCTTCAAGGCGTTCGGGCCGGCGTTGAACCTCGCCCAGAAGGCGGGCGAGCAAGGGGTGCGTCACTACCCGGTCAAAGCCCGAGGCTGAGCCCGCCGGTGCGGCGGCCGCAAGGTCGCCGCATCTTTTTTGCTGTCGAGAGCCACGAGGGGGTTTGGACCCGAGTGCGGATCGTCGGGGCCGCCGGCTCTCCAGGCCAATGGAACGGGCGGACATACAAGCGATCTGAAGGCGAACCTGGTGCAGAGGGCGGCCAGGCTCAAGGCGACCTCGCGGGCGCGAGGCGTCGGCGCCGGACCCTCCGCCCTTCCTCCGCTGCGCTGCGTGCAGGCCGGTTTCCAACGCCGCCGGCCCTGAGCCTGTCCGCCCCCTGCCCCGGACGGTCGCACGATCGCGGGATGAGCCTGCCGGTCGAAGGCAGGAGACCGAAGATGGCGAGCATGGCGATGGCAGAGGCGGTTCTGGAACACGCCCATCAATTCTACGACGTCGACAACTGGTATGTGGTGGCCGAGTGCTGGGACGCCTGGTCGGTGCGCGAAGCGCTGGACCTGCAGGAAGAGAAGACCCACGCCCCGTTTACCCTGGAGGCCGGTGCGATCGCTTTCTTCGCCCAGATGATGAAGGAGCGCCGGACCCTGCATTGATCCGGCTTCGGGGCGGTCGGAGATCCGGCCGCCCTTCCTTTTTAGCGGAACAGCTCCCGAACAGATTCCAAGACCTAGCGGATTTTGCACCCCGACCCGCCAGCGGTTGGGGTTGATGATTCGTTCTGTTGGCCGCGTTCGGACCCTAGTCGTCCTCGCCGGTCAGCTCTTTCCAGAACCCGATCGAGACGTCCACGAAGCCGGCCGGATGGGTTCGTCCCATGGCGGCGAAGCTCGCCTCCACTTCGGTATGCACGGCCAGGAGCGCGGTCGACAGAAGCGGTTCGTGGACATAGAGGTCGAAGGCCTTCTTCTCGAGGTGCGCGCCCTCGGCGCGGCCGTAGGTGGCCACCACGGCGCATCCGGCGGAATGGGCGTGGTGGGTCGCCGCGAGAGGAACGGCGACCTCCAGGATGCGGGGCCGCCCGATCGTCGCCAGCGGGGCCAAGAGGGCCTCGTCCTTCATCCACATCGAGGCGACCTCGCCGCCCCAGTGCGCCATCAAGGGTTTGACGCCGCCGTCGTCGATGGCGATCGGGTGAGAGGTCATCCAGAACTTGCCCGACCGCGAGTCATGTTGCGCGTGAAACGGGCTGGCGGCGTAGAGGGCTTCGACCTGGTCGGCCGTGAGATCGCCGGCGGCCACCAGCGCGTCGAAGCGGGTCTGCAGGGTCTGCGGCGTCGAAAGGTGGATGCCGTCCCGCCGGGCGAGCGCGACCTCGGCGTCGGTCATGCGGGTGTAGTGCCAAGCCCGGATCGAACGGGTCTTCATCGCCTCGCCCATGGCGTCCTGCAGGGCGTGAAAGGCGGCGGCGTGGGTGTTGTCGGGCCGCATCAGGCTGCGGGAGCGACCCAACTCATGGGCCAGGAGGATCTCCCGGTCCCGGGCGACGTAGGCCGTGATGACGTCCAGGTGGTCGTGCAACTGTGCGGTCAGCTCCGGATCGAAGCTTTTAGCGTCCCACACGTCGATCAGGTGGCGGGCCAAGGGCATGTCTCCGGTCGCCTGTGATCGCGAGGGCCGTGATGGCTGTTGGATCTCGCCCCAGGTGTGCAGGTGGGCGTGGCCCGGGGTGGCGACAAGTCCGTTTTGGCCGGTGGCGGTTTCGGGGCCGGCGTTGACCTGCGTCGGCCAGGTGCATCGGTCTTCGTCATCGGCGATCGTGAGCGTGGCGGCGGACGGTCCCGCGCGATCAATCCCGCAAACCATAGGCCGGGTCGCGCCCGGTTGAAGCCAACCTCGCCAGCGAGGCGGCCGCGCCGGACCCTCCGGCCTTCCTTCGCTGCGCTGCGTGCAGGCCGGTTTCCAGCGTGGCCGGGCTTCATCCGTTCGCTTTGCCCCGACCCAGGAGGTTGCGTGATCGCGGCAGGGACCGCGAGCCGCCCGGGCTCCTCCGGGCGGAAGACGGAGAAAGACGATGCTGAACCAAGTCCAACTGATCGGTTTCACGGGCGCTGAGCCGGAAATCCGCACCACCCAAGGCGGCAAGAAGTACGCCACCCTGCGGGTCGCCACGAGCCGATACACCAAGAAGGGCGGCGAGAAGAAAGACTACACCACCTGGCACCAGGTTGAGATCTGGACGCCGGCGACGGTCAACTGGCTGGCCACCAAGGCCCTTCCGAAGGGCGCCAAGGTCTTCGTCCAAGGCGAGATCCGCAACGAGCACTACAAGGACAAGGACGATCAGGACCGCTACTTCACCAAGGTGGTGGTCGCCATGCCCGGTCATGAACTGAAGTCGCTGGACCGGCCCGAGCAGAATCCCGCCGACGAGGACTGATCACCGCCTCACCGCCTCGCCCGGACATCCGGGCGGGGCTTCGGGCGTTGGTCTAAGGCTTACCTAATCCTTAATTTCATAAAATCCGGGCGTTAGAGGGGTTAGATTCTAGGTTATGAAGTTAAGGCCCCGCATCAGGCCGTAACCATCTGACTTTGCGCGCAAAAACGAGCCACAGCGTTCCTGATGGATCGCGCTTTTGTTCCCGATGGATCGTGCCGGCGTTCCCGAAGTGCCGTGTCTGCGTCCCCGTTGTGTCGTGGCGCGTTCCTGATGTGTCGAAAGCCATCGGTGGCCAGTGATTTCGGCGCGTGCGGCGCCGGCGATAGAATCAAATCGACGGGCCGGGGCAAGAAGAAGGTTCAAATTGCGGGAAAGGGGTCAGCCGTTTAGACCCGACCCGCGACGGAGGGGTCTACAAGCCGGCGGTAGCACGTCACTTCGGGAACGGTGACCTCAACGGCCGCCGAGCTGATGTCGGTTCTTTTCGTGATAGCGGCGCACATAGCCGATGAAGGCGCTCTGGTAGCGGTCCGGGGTCCGTTCGGCGTCGGCGTGGAGCCAGGACTTGAATTCGGCGTGCAGGGCGTGGAAGTCCCAGCCCCGGTAGTTGGCCCTCAGGTGGTCAAGGGTCTCGTCGGTCAGATAGCCCCGTGCCTCCTCGGGAGCCGGCAAGGCCTTGCGCGCACGGTTTTCCGGCGCGGGGCTCGGTCCCGTCTTGGCGGGCGCCGCCCTGGTCTTGGCGGGCGCAGACGCGGCGCCGCGGCGGACGATATGCACCAACGGCTCCGAGGAGGTGGCGGCCGGGGTCAAGGCGAGGCAATAGCCTGGCAGTGCGTTTTGCCGAACGATCGCGGCAATCTCGAACTTGAAGCGGCGATATTGCCCTTCGGCGCCGGATTTCTCGAACAGGGTCGGCATGGCGATCGAGAACCCCGCCTCCCCTGCCCCGCCGGCATGCTTGCGCGCGACCCTGTAGAGCCAGCGTTCCCGGCCGCCGGTGATGTCGAAGTAGGCGCGGTCGATGGACAGCACTCCGCCGGCCATCAGCACGCCGTCGTAGAACCAACTCGACAGCGCGATCGACATGCCGCGCGAGCGCTCGGTCTTTTCGTCGACAATCTGGCTCCAGCTATCGAGCCAGGAGAAGGTCGCCTCGCGCCGGTGATCGGCGCGGATGTTGGTCTTGATGGTGGTCGACTGGAGGCGGTCGAGGGCGGCGTTAAGGAGCGCGTAGGAACGCCCGCTGACGGGCCGGCCGATGCTGCGCAGGATGTCGTAGGGCATGACCCGCAGGACGCGGGGGATCTCGTTGGCCCGCCGCTCCTTCATGTCGTTGAGAATGCTGGCGCAGTAGATCAGGATGTCCGCGTCCCAGATCGTCGCCATACCGTAGTTCGGGTTGGCCGAGACGTGGACCCAGGTCTTCCCATCGGGCGCGGTGTAATCGATCGGCTTCAGCCGCTTGGACTTGGACAGGCTGAAGAAGGGCCGTTCCATCATTTCGCGCTGGTCGCGCAGGTCGAGGTCGGCCAGGTACGGCAGGAAGAGGTCGACCTGGTCTTCGGTGATATGAGCCCGCTCGTTCATCGCGGGGTCCGGCGCGCGCAGGTGTTTCCCCGGGGAAACTTTTGCGATCCCGCCTCCTCGGCCTCAGAAGTTTCCCCGGGGAAACTTTTCACGGCGTGACGCCCCTGCCCTTCGACCGCAGCGCCTGCAGGGCGTCGGCCAGCATCGACATGATCTCGGCATCGCTGGCGCCGGACCCGGCGTGAATGCGCACGGTCGCCCCATTGCGGTTCGCTGAGAGGACCGAGACAGCGGGACGGCCATGGGCCGAGTCAGCGCTGAACAGGACCTCGGGTTCGCCGCCCGCGTCGTGGGTGGCGTCGGTCAGCCGTTTGGTGACGTCGGCGGCCGCGAGGGTTGCTTGGTTCGCCTCGCGCCTGTTCGCCTGATCGGCGGCGAGGGCTTCGGCTTCGGCCTTGGCCCGCCTGATCGCTTTCGGATCATCCGCGGCTAAGGCGGCGAGACGCTGGGCGAGCCCGTAGCAGACCTTCAGCTGGATATCGGCCGGGCTGGCATAGGCGGCGACAGCCCAGTCGGGCAGGTCCGCCACGGTCAGCATCTTGGACATCCAGCCCTTCGACAGGTTCAGCCGTTCGGCCATGCGAACCTGACGACCGCCGTAATAGCTCTTCAACGCCTCGCGGTAATTTCGCGCGCGCTCGAAATCGGAGACGTCGCGCCGGGCGCGGTTCTCCAGATCGGCGAGCCGGAAGGCGCTTTCGTCGTCCAGGTTCTGGACCTGGGCAAGGAGCTGGGTGTCGGGGTAGTTGTTGGCCCGCAGCCAGCTGATGCTCCAATGCCGCCGCGTGCCTGCGATCAGTTCGTAGTCGTAGGTCTCGTCGTCGGTCACGCGGCGCACCACGACCGGCACCTTCTGACCGCCTTCGGCGAGGATGGAGTCGATCAGGTCCCGGCAGCTTTCCTCGGTCAGGCCGGCTTGGTGGCGGGCGTTGCCCGGCCAAATCCGAACGCGCGCCGGGTCCAGTAGCAACTGGGTGACCTGCTTGACCTCGCCCGACGCGATCCGCGCCAGGGCGCTCTCGCGCTCGAGCAAGGTCGTGGATCTCACGGGCCGCGCCGACGTCTCGGGCGCGGGGAGGGGAGGGGACGCCTCGCCGCTGGCCGCTGGGGCCGGCTCCGGATCGCTCAGGAGGCTGGAGAGGTAGTCGGATTGGCGTTTCGACATGGTGGCCTCCTCACCCCACAGCCTGGAGGGCGGGAGCGGGCGCGTCTAAGCGACCCCAACGCCGGCGAATGAGTTGTTCGACCTGCCCGAAGCACTCGTCGAGATTGGTGCGGCATCGCTTGTGGGTCTTGGGCGTGCCGATCGGCCGCTCCAGCTCATAGACGGTCTGCATCCGCAGGGCGGCGTGGCTGATTTCGGCCGACTCCAGAATCGGCACCGGCAGCAGCGACGCGCCGAAGGCCTGCTCCATGATCTGTTGGACCATGGCGTGGCTCGGGTCGTTGGCGGTGAATTTCGAGCACAGGAGGCGGCAGAAATCATATTCGACCGTGATGCCTGCGCTGCTCAGTTGGCCGATCACCTGCTCCATCATCGAGAGAAACTGCACGGTCGAACAGAAGTCCGGCGTCGTGGCGGCCAGGGGGACCAGGAGGGCGTTCGCGGCCTGCATGACGGCGAGGGAAATGGTGCCCAGAGCCGGCGGTGGATCGAGCAGGACCACGTCGTAGTCCTGCGCCAGGGCGAACAGCCCCTCACGGAGCTTGCGGAAGCGCGTCACCAGCCCGCCGCGCCCGCCGCTGCCGGCGGCCGCCATCTCATATTCGACGTCGAACATCTGCAGGTTGGAGGGGATCAGGTCGACGTTCGGCCATGCGGTCTTCTTCACCGCATAGCGAAGATCGTCCTCGGTCGGCTCGATCGACAGATAGGGGTAGAGGGTCTCTTCGCGCTGGATGGAGAGGTGGGGATTGAAGCCGAAGATGGTGGTGGTGGTGGCCTGGCTGTCGCAGTCGACCACCAGGACCCGGTAGCCGGCAATGGCCAAATAGTGGGCGAGGTGGGTGGTCACCGTCGATTTCCCGACGCCGCCCTTGAAGTTCTGCACGGTGATGATCGCCGGCGCGTCGTTCGGCCCGCGTCGTGGGGAGGCGCCCAGCACCTCGCGCATGTTGAGGAGAGCCGGGATGCTGTAGCCGAGCCGCCGCCCCGCTTCGCTCTCAGGCGGCGGGGGGAGGCGACCATCTTGCTCGGCCATACGGATTCGATTGGTGGAGCATCCGAGCAGGACGGCCGCCTCGGCGATGCCGACGCTCGCGTCCAGCGCCTTAACGCTGCCCGGCAGGAAGGCTGTGCGGCGGAGCCGCTCCACCATCTGCTCTCCGGATTGGGCCAATTGACCAATCCGCTCCGCATCGCCCAAGATAGCAGTCATTGTGGATCGTTCCCGCGAGAAAGCATCTGAACACCCTCGGGCAATTCGGCTTGAATGAAAAGTGGCGGTAAGGGCCGCAAATACGTTCAATCGCCTTGAGGGAGTTAACGGGCCGTTAACCACGGTTGCGGGCGATTGATCGCCGGTCCCAGCGCCATCCAATGACGGCGGCGCGTCTCGGCGCGGTACAGGTTGATGGTCGCGATCACCGGGAGGACTGCGTCGGAGCTCAAACCCCCTTGAGTCGGACGAAGCAATACTTTATCTATCGCTTTCGTCGATCCTATTGCGCGCCATGCCCCGAAACCTGTCCGCACCCTTCTTCAGCGCCACACCGGTTTTCCGCCGGGCAGACTACGCGCGCGCGGTTGGGCGGACCTCGGACGACAAGACCGTCACCGCCATGCTGGGCCAGCATGTGCGGGCCGGCAACATCAAACGCGTGGCCCGGGGCCTCTACGCCTCAGTGCCCAAACACGCTGATTCGAAGAGTTGGTGGGTCGATCGCCTCCTCGTGGCCTCGCGCCTGCGGCCCGACGGCGTGATCGGCTACCACTCCGCGCTCGAGGCGCATGGGTACGCCTATTCGGCGGAGTTTGACGTCCAGGTCATCGCCTCGGGCGAGCCGGGCAGCTTCGAGACGGCGGACTTCACCTGCCGGTTCGTGCGTCCCGCCGCGCCGCTCGGCCCCGACAGTGTGACGACCCTGGACCGGGTCGGCCAGTCGGTGGGCGTCACCACCTTGGAGCGCACGGTCGCCGATGTCTTCGACCGTCCGGACCTGGCGGGCGGCGCGGAGGAACTGTTCAACAGTCTCGACCTCATCGTTCGACTGGACGCTGAAAAGCTCGCCCAACACCTCGCCGCCAACGGCAATGCAACGGCCGCTGGCGTCGCCGGCTGGTGGCTCGAACGCCACCGCGAGCCCTTGCGGGTCCCGGACGCGGCGCTTGACGCGATCCGCGTCCTGGCGCCTCGCCAGACCCGCCATGCGCTGGGCGCCGTGGCCGGGGAAGGGCGTCCCGCCTCCGGCTGGAACGTGGTGCTCCCCAGCCAAGTGATCGACGCCCGGTTTGAGGGGCACTGATGGCTGCGCCCTCCGCCGAAACCCTGCAGCGCATCGCGGGCGAAACTGGCCTTCCGGCGCCCACTCTGGAGAAGGTGCTGCGCCTGCTGGATCTGCTGCAGGCCATCGCCGGCGACCCACAGCTTCGCACCCGCGTCGCCCTGAAGGGCGGCACAGCCTTGAACATGTTCCACCTGGCGTTGGACCGCCTGTCGGTGGACATCGACCTGAACTACATCGGCGCCCTGGCGCGCGACGCCATGGAGGCCGATCGGCCAGTCGTACAGGCCGCGCTCCTGGCCCTGCTCGCCGCCCAAGGCTACCAAGTCACCCGCCAGCCGGAGGACCACGCTGGCGGCAAATGGGTGGCGCGCTACGGCTCGGCGCTGGGTGGCGGCGCCTCCATCGAGGTCGATCTCAACTACATGTCCCGCGAGCCTCTGTTCGGCGTTCACGCGACCGCCTCGCGGTCGCTCGGCGGGATCGTGGCCACGGACATCCCGGTGATCGACATCCACGAGGTCGTGGCGGGCAAGCTGGTGGCGCTGATGGATCGCCGCGCGGCGCGCGATCTGTTCGACGCGCGCAGGATTCTGGCGGCGCCCAGCCTCGACTGGACCCTGATCCGCGCCGGTGTCTTGGCCTGGGGCGGGGCCGGGCGCCGCGACTGGCGACAGGCCAGCCTCGACGATATCGGCGGCGATCCCCGCGAACTGCGCCAGAAGCTCGCCATCTGCCTACCGCGAGACCACTTCGAAGCTGCGGGTGGCGTTGACCGTTGGATCGCCGAGTCGGTGGCCCTTTGCCAGGAGGGCCTAGCGCCGCTGTTCGCGCGCACGGCGGGCGAGATTGTCTTCCTGGATCGGCTGCTCGATCACGGCGAGATCGACGCTTCCGGCCTCGATGTGCCCGAGGCGGTCAAGGCGCGCATCGCCAGAATGCCGATGCTGGCCTGGAAGGCACAGCACGTCCGCGCCCATCGAGCGGCCGGCTGACCCCCTAACGGGACTTGTCGCTGGGTCGACAAGAGCAGTAATATACTAAAATACTGCCCTCGGAGCCCGGCCGATGACCGACGCCGTCCTACCGTCACAAGCCCGTATCCGCCCGAGACTGTCGCGCCGCACAGCCGTTCTCACCCGCCTCGCGGGCGCCGCCATCGTCGCCGCCCTGGCCTCGAACCCCCTTCATCCGTTGGTGCTGCTCAACACAACGCCAAGCGAGCCGCTTGGCCTCTACACCGCGACGCTCGCGCCCATCCGGGTGGGCGCGATCGTGGCTTTCAGAGCGCCGGCGGCGGCCTTTCCCTACGCCGACCGCAAGCTGAGCTATCTGCATCGAACGCCGATGTTGAAGGCCGTCGCCGCGGGCCCCGGCGACCGTGTCTGCGCGGCCTCGGGCCGCCTCGTCATCAATGGCCAGGTCCGCGCGCCCATTGCCTCCCAAGACGGGGAGGGGCGGGCGCTTCCCCGCTGGATGGGGTGTCGCCGTCTTGGACCTGACGAGCTGTTCGTTTTCTCCATCCGCGTGCCCAATAGCTTCGACAGTCGCTATTTCGGGCCCGTCCGTCGCGATGCGGTCATAGGCGTTTTCCAGCCCGTCGTGACGGGCGTGGGGAGGGCGTGATGGACCCCGCCGCCATCGCCGGCCTGTGCGCCATCCTCGCCCATGGCGGGACCGCCGACAGGCTCCCGCCCGGCGTGATCTGTCCGCCTGCGACCGTGGTCGCCGCACCTGCCGATCCGATCCGGAAGCCCATTGATCTGACCGAACCCCTCGCGGCCCCGGGCGCCCGGGACGGGCTGGCCCGCGTGGCCTATGCCGAGGCAGGCAACCAAGGCGACTCCGGTCTGGCGGCGGTGATCTATGCGATCCTCAACCGGCTCGCGGACGGGCGCTGGGGCGCCAGCGTGGATGCCGTTCTGAACGCCCACGCCCAGTTCGAGCCGGTGATGACGGCGGGCGGCGACTGGCGTCGTCTGCCGCCGGTTTCAGCCGCCCAGCAAGCCCATGTCGACGCAATTTTGAACCTGATCCTCGACGGGCGCCTTCCCGATCTCACCCACGGCGCCCGCTACTTCCAGAACCCAAGGATCGTGGCCAACCGGGCTCGGGCGGGGACGGTCTCGCCGCAGTTGGTCAACTTCGGCGGAGCGACCCCCTCGGCGGTGATCGGCGCCCACAGCTTCTTTGTGGGGACGGCCCGCGGGGAGGGGGCTCAGCCTGGCCGTTCCCGCGCCGCAGTTCCCGGTTCAGAGACCACAATGTTCGTGGGAGAGAACCGTGCGGACGCCCCCTCTGGCTCCCTCGTGGCCCCGGCGCCAACAGCGCCAGACCCCGCTTCGGTGCGAGCGCGGGCGGGCGACCCGGCGCAGGCGATGTTCGTCGGTCCGGACGGCTCGGTTGGAGCCGCCAGGCCCTAAGCACGGCGCTCCCAGACCGGGTCGAGGTCGGCGTCGTTGGGGTCGATCTGCGAGGGGTGCAAGACCACCTCCTCGGCCATCGCCGACTGGACCATGACGTCGAAATCCGGACCTTCCTGAAAGACAGCTGCGGGGTCGTCTTGGGCATCGTCGCTGGCTTTCAGACCGAAGCTCACGGGCAGGGGCGCATCGCCCAAAAGCTCGCGGACCGTCAGCCGGTCACGCGCCAGTTCGACACGCCGGTCCAGGACGTCGAGCAGGGCCGCAAGGAAGCCGGTGTCGCCAGCAGCGGTGGCCTCGATCAACTCGGCCAGTAGCGCGCCGCCGATGATGATCTTGCCCCGCGTCTCTCGTTTGCGGCGGTTGATCTGCCAGAGCGATTCAAGCCGTTCGACCCTCGCCTTCAGCACCGACAGCCGTCTGGCGTCGTCGGTGATGTCGTCCAGGGCGATGCTGTGCCGGCGGCGATGCACGCCGACTTCGCCACGGTCCCGAAGGGCTGCCTCAAGCGCGTCGTATCGGGCTCGAAGGTCGGCCTCGAGGTCGATCTGGGTGCGCGCCTTGCGATCTTCGACGCGCGCTTCCCACTGCTCGCGCCGCCGCTTTTTCTGGGCGTCGGTCCTTGGGCGGTACTTGGAAGGCCGGGCGTTTCGCCGGCGCTTATCCGTCATCGTCGTCATGGCAGTGAAATCCGCTTTTATCGACGCTACGCAGTTTTATAGCATTGTGCTGCGTTATGGTCCATGGTGTCAGCGGTCAGTTGAGGACAATGGCGCATATACGGGTCGCTTGGGCTACGCCCATCGACCCTCGCGGTCAGGCGGCGCCCGACGCCCTCAACCGACCCCGATGATCAGCGCCGCTGGTCGGTTGAGCCAAGGGCGTTGCCCTTAGCGATCCCGCCGGCCCGTGGCCGGAGAAGGAGCGTGGTGCATGGCGTCCTACCTGGCGCAGGTTCAGACGATCCAACGGTCCCAGGGCCGCTCGGTCGTAGCCGCAGCGGCCTATCGCGCGGGCGCGTCCCTGACCGACGAGCGCCTGGCCATGGAGTTCGACTTCGCCGGCAAGGACGGCGTCGAGCATAGCGAGGTGATGCTGCCGCAGGGCGCGCCCGAGGCCTTCCGCGATCGCCAGGTGCTATGGAATGCAGCCGAGGCCAGCGAGGCGCGCAAGGATGCGGTGCCGGCGCGCGAAATCCTCCTGGCCTTGCCGCATGAGCTGGATTTTCAGCAGCGCCGCGCCCTGGTCCGCGCCTTCGTCGCCGAGCACATTACCGGCCGCGGCATGGTGGCGGACATCGCCATGCACCAGCCGGGCAAGGACGGCGATCAGCGGAATTTCCACGCCCACATCCTGGTCTCGACCCGCCAGGTGACACCCGAAGGTTTTGGGAAAAAGGACCCCGCCTGGTGGTCGCCAAAACAGGTCCGAGATTGGCGGGCAGGATGGGCGGAAATCCAGAACGTGCACCTGCGTCGCCACCTTGGACCCGACGCGCCGCAAGTCTCCCATCAAAGCCTCGCCGCCCAGGGCATTGACCGCGATCCCACCGAACATCTGGGCCCATCCGCGACCGCCTTGGAGCGGCGCAATCGGCGGACCGATCGCGGTGAGCGCAACCGCGATATCCGCGCCCGCAACGACACCGCGCGGCGCGATCGCCGGGATTATTCCGACACCGCCCAGCGGATCGAGGCTGCTGCGCCCATCGTCGAGGCGCCGATCGACAAGCTGGTGGTCGAGGCCACGCGCGTTCGCGCCGAACTCATGGCCGAGCGGAGCGCCTGGACGCGTGAGCGCGAGGCCCTGAAGCCCGCGCCGGTCCGGTCATCCCGCCAGATCGAACGGGACTTGCTGGAACCCGATCGAGTGGCGCGGGCGCGGGCTCGAGGGCGCCTGCAGCAGACCGAAACCCGGATCAAGCGAACACGGGAACGGCGCAATGCGCTGCTCGCCTGGATCCGAAATCCGGCGCGGATGATCTACGCCAAACACGCCGAGCTCAACGCCCTGGCGCGGGCCCGGGCCGAGGTGCGTCGAACCGAGCTGCGCTACGCCTTCCGGCAGACCTGGCTACGGTCTCGGCCGGGCCAAACCGCCATCGCCAATCGCCGCCAGCCGGGCCTGGATCGGGCGGCGCAGGCGGCGGGCAAACGGCGCACGCTCGAACGCAAGATCAAGCGGATGGACAAGCGGATCGCCTCGGCCACCCGCACCCTCAACGACCTGATTGTGGCGCAGGAATTGGGGGAGCGCAGCCTCAAGGTCCCCGCTCAATCTCCGGACGCCACCCGCTTCATCCGCAGCGTCGGCGCACCAGCGCGCGCCTCCATCGCTCGCCATCCGGTCCCCGCCCGCACCCAGGCCATCGACCGGCTGAACAAGGGGCTGGGGCGGCGGATCGCCCGCACCTTGTTCCCAACCCTTTAGGAGCGCTCGATGACCGCCTCCAGACGCCTTTCGGTATTCGGCTTTCTCGCCGTGCTGTCTTTCGCGGCGGGGCTCGTCGCCGCGACCCAGGACGTTGCGGCCGCCTTCCATTTTCCCCGAGAATTCGGCGGCGGGTTGGCTGACTTCGGCCCGATCCGGTTCTATCCGCCGTGGGCCTTCCTCGGCTGGTATGCCCGCTTCGACCGGACCTATCCGCAGGCCTTCGACCTCGCGAGCCTGGTGGGTCTGGCTGTCGGCCTGGTCCCCCTCGCCCTCGCTATCGTATTGGTCCGCCGCGGTCGCCGCTTGCCCCGGGCCTTCGGCGCCGCCGCCTGGGCGAAGATCGAGGACGTGAAGCGGGCGAAGCTTATCGACCCGAAGGGGCGAATGACTGGGCGGGTGCTTGGCCGGTTCGGCGGCCGCTACCTGACCTATCACGGCGTCGAGCACGCCATCATTGTCGGGGCTTCGCGCAGCGGGAAGGGCGCCGGCCATGTGGTGCCGACCCTGGTCGCCTGGCCGGAAAGCGTGTTTGTCTACGACCGCAAGGGCGAGCTCTGGCACATCACCGCCGACCATCGGAAGAAATTCAGTCACGTCTTCTATTTCGCGCCGACCGATCCCAACACGGTGCGCTGGAACCCCCTATTCGAGGTCCGCAAGGGGGTGATGGAGATCGCCGACATTCAGAATGTCGTGGGCATCCTGGTGGACCCTCTGGGCCGCAAGGCGGGTGACCTGAACTTCTGGGATCAGAGCGCCACCGACTTCTTCACCGCGGTGATCCTGCACGTCCTCTACAGCGAGCCAGATGAGCGCAAGAACCTTGCCCAGGTCCGCCGGCTGCTGATCAACATCGAGCCCACTCTGCACGCGATGCTGCACACCCATCACCGCTACAGGCCCGAACTGCATGCGCGTGATGGCCATGCCCGCGATGAGCGCGGGGAGGCGATCCCGGAGGGCCACCCGGAGGTGCTGTTGGGCGCTCGCGCGCTTGAGAGTATGGACGAACGCGTGAAGTCCAATGTGCTGGCGACCTGCCGCGCCGCGCTCTCACTTTGGGCCGACCCCTTGGTGGAATACGCCACCAGCTGGTCGGACTTCTCCATCGGCGACCTGGTCTGTTCCGAGGCGCCGGTCAGTTTCTACATCATCACCCCCCAGGCGCACGCTGATCGGCTGGCCTTCCTGGTGCGGGTCTTTACCCGCCAGACCATCAACAGCCTGATGGAGAGCGAGCACGCCGATAGCCGGCGACGGAAGAAACTTCACCGCCTGCTGCTGCTGTTGGACGAGTTTCCGAAGCTCGGCAGCCTGCCGTTCCTGGAGAACGCCATGGGGGAAATGGCGGGCTACGGCATCACCGCCCATCTGATCTGCCAGAGCTTCAACGACGTGTTCTCGAAGTACGGCGACAAGACCCCGC
>JBEPUW010000011.1:0-95289 GCA_041691315.1 Caulobacteraceae bacterium
ATCCAGTCGACCTTGTTCTTCTTGAACAGGAACTCGACGCCCTTGGTCAGGGCCGTGACGCCGGCCTCCTTCTGCTTCATCATGTTGGGCAGGTTGAGCTTGACCGTCGTGTCGATGCCGAAGCCGGCGAAATCCTTCAGCGCCATCTCGTAATATTCCGAGGCGTGCAGCAGCGCCTTGGACGGAATGCAGCCGACATTCAGGCAGGTCCCGCCCAGGGTGGCGCGCTTTTCGACACAGGCGACCGTCATGCCCAGCTGTCCGGCGCGGATGGCGGCGTTGTAGCCGCCCGGCCCGCCGCCGATGATCACGACGTCGTATTGGGGCATTGCGCTATCCCTTCTGGAGTCCTGGTTTCTCTAGGCCGCCGGTGCGGTCCAGTCGATGACGTTCAGCCTGTCGATGCGAGCGAATTCGCGCGTGTTGGCGGTGACCACCGTCCAGCCCCGCGCCAGCGCCTGGCCGGCGATCAAAGCGTCATATGCTCCTATGGCCAAGCCGCGTCGCTTCAACTGACCACGAAGCCGCGCGGTGACGGTGATGTCGCGTTCGTCGAAGGGATGGATTTCTACCCGCGAGAGCACATCGCGGACATTTTCGAGTTGCGCGTCCGGCCGCTTAGCCAATTCGACGCCGTACAAAAGCTCCTGATAGACAATCAGGGAGGCTACGAGCGGCTGTTCATCCTGTGAGAGCGCCAGCCGAAAGCGCTCCCGCACAACGGGGCTCCGGCCTCGGATAAGATCGATGAAGACGTTGGTGTCGATAGACAGCGTCACCAATCGTAGTCGCGCTCTTGCATCGGCGGCTGTTCCCGGTCGGGGAAGTCAGCGCCTCCCAGGCTGTCGATCTTGGCCCAGAACGCGTCCATTTCCTCCCGAGTGGGCGGGCGCTTCTTGTTGATAGGCTCGAGGATCACCGCCTCGCCGTCGCGCCGGACGGTCACTTCCGTGCCCTCGAAACGGAAGGCCTTGGGCAGGCGCACAGCTTGGCTGCCGCCATGTTGAAACAACTTCGCGGTCGCCCGCGCGCCCTCGAACGGCTTGCCGAATTCCCTGACACCAGACATGACCGCCTCGCACTTTTATATCTATATCGCATAGATACGTATCTATGTCGTGTAGATATGCTCAGCCACGCCGTCCGTCAAGGCCCTGCGCCTAGAGGTCGAACAGCAGCCGCTGCGGCTCTTCGATGTGCTCCTTCACCCGCACCAGGAAGGTCACCGCGCCCTGGCCGTCGACGACGCGGTGGTCGTAGGAGACCGCCAGATACATCATCGGCCGGACCACGATCTGGCCGCCGACGACCATGGCGCGATCCTGGATCTTGTGCATGCCAAGAATGCCCGACTGCGGTGCATTGAGGATCGGCGTCGACATCAGCGAGCCGTAGACCCCGCCATTGGAAATGGTGAAGGTGCCGCCCTGCAGGTCGTCGAGCGCCAGGGTCCCGTCACGCGCCTTCTTGCCCAGCTCGGCGATGGCCTTTTCGACCCCCGCCATGTCCAGCGCATCGGCGTCGCGCACCACCGGCACCACCAGGCCGCGCTCGGTGCCGACCGCGACCCCTATGTCGTAGTGGTTCTTATAGATCAGGTCGGTCCCGTCGATTTCGGCGTTCATATCCGGGACGGACTTGAGCGCGGCGATCACCGCTTTGACGAAGAAGCTCATGAAGCCGAGCTTGATGCCGTGCCGCTGCTCGAAAACCTCCTTGTACTGATTGCGCAGGGCCATGACCGCGGTCATGTCCACCTCGTTGAAGGTGGTCAGCATGGCGGCGTTGTTCTGCGCCTCCTTCAGCCGGCGCGCGATGGTCTGGCGCAGCCGGGTCATGCGCACCCGCTCTTCGCGAGCCGCGACTTCGCGCGGGGCCGCGGCGACCTGGACCGGGACTTCGGCCTTGGCCTCTGCGGCACGCGATTCCAGCGCGGCCAGCGCGTCGCCCTTGGTGATCCGGCCATCCTTGCCGGCGCCCGCTATCTTGGTTGGGTCGAGATTGTTCTCCTGCACAATCCGTTCGGCCGAGGGCGCCAGGATCGGCGCCCGGGGCTGGGCGGTCGCCGCGGCGGGCTGGGCCGTCTGAGCGGGCGAAGGTTTGACGCCGGAGATGGAGGTGGGGACGGCGGCGGCCTGAGGTTCGGCCGCGGCGGCGGGAGCCGCGGCGACGGCGGGTTCGGCCCTGGGCGTCTCGGCCTTCGGGGCTGGCGCGGCGGCCGGCTTTGCCGTGGCGGGCGCTGCCGTAGCGGCTCCCGCCCCGGCGGTGACCCTGCCCAGCACCGCACCCGGCTCGACGGTCTCGCCCTCGGCGGCGGCGATTTCGCTCAGCACGCCGTCCTCCGGCGCGACGACCTCCAGCGAAACCTTGTCGGTCTCCAGTTCGACCAGGACCTCGTCCTTTCTGACCGGCTCGCCCGCCTTCTTGGTCCAGCGGGCCACGGTCGCCTCGGTGACGGATTCACCGAGCGCCGGGGTCATGATGTCGGTCATAGCGAACTTACTCCTTGGTCGCGGTTCAGGCCGCGAAGGCCTCGGCCAGAAAGGCCTTCAGCTCTTTGGTGTGGCGGCTCATCAACCCGGCCGCCGTCGACGCCGAGGCCGGACGGCCGACATAGCGGGCGCGCTTGGCGGCGATCTGCAGCCGCGCCAGCGTCAGCTCCATCCACGGATCGACAAAGGTCCAGCCGCCCATGTTCTTCGGCTCTTCCTGGCACCAGACCAGTTCGGCGGTCTTGAAGCGGGCCAGTTCGGTCATCAGCGAGCGCATCGGCCACGGATAGAACTGCTCGAGACGCAGGATGTAGACGTCGTCGGCGCCCGCCTCCTCGCGCGCTTCCAGGAGGTCGTAATAGACCTTGCCGGAGCAGACGATCACCCGGCGGATATGCTCGTCCGGCTTCAGCCGGATCGTGGTCAGCTCGGGATTGTGCTCGGCGTCGTCCCAAAGCACCCGGTGGAAGGACGAACCTTCGGCCAACTCGGCCAGGCTGGAGATCGCCTTCTTGTGCCGCAGCAGCGACTTGGGCGTCATCACCACCAGCGGCTTGCGGAACTCACGGTGCATCTGCCGGCGCAGGGCATGGAAATAGTTGGCCGGTGTGGAGCAGTTGAGCACCTGCAGATTGTCCTCGGCGCAGAGCTGCAGATAGCGCTCCAACCGGGCGGACGAATGCTCCGGACCCTGGCCTTCGTAGCCGTGGGGCAACAGCATCACCAAACCCGACATGCGCAGCCATTTGCGTTCGCCGGACGAGATGAACTGGTCGATGACCACCTGCGCGCCGTTGGCGAAGTCGCCGAACTGCGCCTCCCAGATGGTCAGGGTGTTAGGGTCGGCCAGCGAGTAGCCGTATTCGAAGCCCAGCACCGCCTCTTCCGACAGCGCCGAATCGATGCCCTCGAACGGGGCCTGGCCGGCGCGGATGTTGTTCAGCGGCGTATAGTGTTCTTCCGTGACCTGATCGATGATGTCGCTGTGCCGCTGCACGAAGGTGCCGCGCACGCTATCCTGGCCGGACAGGCGCACCGGATAGGCCTCGTCGAGCAGGCTGCCGAAGGCCAGGGACTCGGCCGTGGCCCAGTCGAGCCCCTTGCCGCTCTCGATGGCTTCCCGACGGTGTTCGATCACCCGCTGCACGGTCTTGTGCACGTTGAGCCGCGACGGCAGGGCGGTGAGCTTCAAGCCGATGTCGCGCAGCCGCTGCAGCGGCACAGCGGTCTGGCCGCGGCGGTCGTCGCCGTTGGCGGTCGCCATGTGCGCCCACTTGCCGTCCAGCCAGTCGGCCTTGTCGGCCTCATAGGTCTTGCCGGCGTCGAACTCGCGATCCAGGAAGGCCGAGGCCTCGGCGACCCAGTCATCGATCTCGGCCTGGGTGACCACGCCCTCGGCGACCAGCCTGGTCCCATAGAGTTCGCGCGTGGACGGATGGTTCTTGATCTTGGCGTACATGATCGGCTGCGTCATGGTCGGATCGTCGCCTTCGTTGTGACCGAAGCGGCGATAGCAGAACATGTCGATGACCACGTCCTTAGCGAACTGCTGGCGATATTCGATGGCCACCTTGGCGGCGTAGACCACGGCTTCCGGATCGTCGCCGTTGGCGTGGAAGATCGGCGCCTCGACCATCAGGGCCGAATCCGACGGGTACGGACTGGACCTGGAATAGCGCGGGCTGGTGGTGAAGCCGATCTGGTTGTTGACGATGAAGTGCAGCGTGCCGCCGGCGCGATAGCCCTTCAGTCCCATCAGCGCGAAGCACTCGGCGATGACGCCCTGGCCGGCGAAGGCCGCATCGCCGTGCATCAGCAGCGGCAGCACGTGGCTGCGTCCGGCGGTCGGCTCCTCGCGCAGCAGGAAGGCCTGCTTGGCGCGCGCCTTGCCGATCACCACCGGATTGACGATCTCCAGGTGCGAGGGATTGGCGGTCAGCGACAGGTGGACGTTGTTGTTGTCGAAGGCGCGGTCCGACGAGGCGCCCAGATGGTATTTGACGTCGCCGGAGCCCTCGATGTCCGACGGTAGCGACGAGCCGCCCTGAAACTCGTGGAAGATGACGTGGTAGGGCTTGCCCATCACCGCGGCGAGCACGTTCAGCCGGCCGCGGTGCGGCATGCCGATGACGATGTCCTGCACGCCAAGCGCGCCGCCGCGCTTGATGATCTGCTCCATGGCCGGGACCAGGGCCTCGGCCCCGTCGAGGCCGAACCGCTTGGTGCCGGGGAAGCGCTTGCCAAGGAAGCGTTCGAAGCTCTCGCTCTCGATCAGCTTCTTGAAGATCGCGATCTTGCCTTCGCGGGTGAAGACGATCTCCTTGTCGCGCCCCTCGATCCTTTGCTGCAGCCAGGCCTTCTCGTCGGGATTGGAGATGTGCATGTACTGCACGCCGACATTGCCGCAGTAGGTCCGCTGCAGGATGGTGTGGATCTCGCGGATGGTCGAGGTCTCAAGACCCAGCACGAAATCCAGGAAGATCGGCCGGTCGTAGTCGCTCTCGGCGAAGCCGTAGGAGGCCGGATCGAGTTCGCTGGCGTCCTCGCGCTCGGCAAGACCCAGCGGGTCGAGATTGGCCGCCAGGTGGCCGCGCATGCGATAGGCGCGGATCATCATGATGGCGCGCAGCGAATCCAGCGTCGCCGCGCGCACCGCGTCGGCGCTAACGCCAGGCTGGCGCTCGGCGATGCGGCTGGCGAGCTTGGCCTCGACCGCCGGCCATAGTCCATCGATCGCCGACACCCAGTCGGGGCGGGCCTCGCGGGATTGCGGCGGGGTCCAGGCGGGCGCCTCGACGGCGCGCTTCACCTCGTCGGTCTGATCGTGCAGCGAGGTGAAGAAGGCGCGCCAGGACGGCTCGACCGAATTGGGGTCCGCGGCCCAGCGGGCATAGAGGTCCTCAACGAAGGCGCCATTGCCACCGTAGAGGAATGAGGTCTCGCTCAGAACCTGGTTCAACCGCCCAGGGGCGAGACTGGAATCGTCAGCCATTGTCTCCGTTCCCGGCGGTCTCGCCGCGGAGCTTCTACTAAGCCGAGCGCGGACCGCCCATTACGCTTGATCGCTGTTCAGGCGCCTTTCAGCACCTCTACCAGGGTTTCACCCAGAGCGGCCGGCGAAGGCGACACTCTGATCCCGGCCGACTCCATGGCCGCGATCTTGTCCTCCGCGCCGCCCTTACCGCCCGAAATAATGGCGCCCGCATGGCCCATCCGGCGGCCAGGCGGCGCCGTGCGCCCGGCGATGAAACCAACCATCGGTTTCTTAACCTTAGAATGCTTAATGAACTCAGCCGCATCCTCTTCGGCGGAGCCGCCGATCTCGCCGATCATGACGATCGACTGGGTCTCGTCATCGGCCAGGAACATTTCCAGGATTTCGATGAACTCGGTGCCCTTGACCGGGTCGCCGCCGATGCCGACCGCGGTCGATTGGCCCAGGCCCACATTGGTTGTCTGAAACACCGCCTCATAGGTAAGCGTGCCCGAGCGGGAAACAACGCCGACCGAGCCCTTCTTGAAGATGTTGCCCGGCATGATGCCGATCTTGCACTGGTTGGGGGTCAGCACGCCCGGGCAGTTCGGTCCGATCAACCGCGACTTCGATCCGCTCAGCGACCGCTTGACCTTAACCATGTCGGCCACCGGAATGCCCTCGGTGATGCAGACGATCAGCGCAATCTCGGCATCGATGGCTTCGAGGATGGCGTCGGCGGCGAAGGGCGGCGGCACGTACATGACGCTGGCGGTAGCGCCAGTCATGTGCACGGCCTCGGCGACCGTGTCATAGACCGGCAGGCCCAGATGGGTCGAGCCGCCCTTACCCGGCGAGGTGCCGCCGACCATCTGCGTCCCGTAAGCGATGGCCTGCTCGGTGTGGAAGGTCCCCTGGGCGCCGGTAATGCCCTGGCAGATCACCTTGGTCGACTTGTCGATGAGAATGGACATCTAGGCTCGCACTTCTGAATTGAGGTCGGCGGTCGGACGGGTCGGCGGCGGCATCAGCCGCGGACCGCCTTGACGATCTTCTCGGCCCCGTCGGCGAGGTCGTTGGCGGCGATGACGTTCAGGCCGCTCTCGCGGATGATGGTCTTGCCGAGCTCGACATTGGTGCCTTCCAGACGCACCACCAACGGCACCGTCAGGCCCATCTCCTTCACCGCCTCGACCACGCCCTCGGCGATGATGTCGCAGCGCATGATGCCGCCGAAGATGTTGACCAGTATGCCTTTGACGTTCGGGTCGGCGGTGATGATCTTGAAGGCCGCCGCCACCTTTTCCTTCGAGGCGCCGCCGCCAACGTCGAGGAAGTTAGCCGGCGCCGCGCCATAGAGGCGGATGATGTCCATGGTCGCCATGGCCAGGCCCGCGCCGTTGACCATGCAGCCGATCTCACCGTCGAGCGCGATATAGGAGAGGTCGTATTTCGACGCCTCGATCTCCTTGGCGTCCTCTTCGGTCTCGTCGCGCAAGGCGCGGATGTCGTCGTGGCGATAAAGCGCGTTGTCGTCGAAGCCGACCTTGGCGTCGAGCACGACCAATTTGTCGTCGCCGGTGACGATCAGCGGGTTGATCTCCAGGAGGCTCATGTCGGTGTCGACGAAGGCCTTGTAGAGGGCCGGCAGCAGGGTCCGCGCCTGCTTGGCGGGCTCGCCGGTCAGGTTCAGCGCCTTGGCCAGCGCCAGGGCGTGGTGCGGGAAAACGCCGGTGGCCGGATCGATGGTGAAGGTGATGATCTTGTCAGGGGTCGCGTGCGCCACCTCCTCGATGTCCATACCGCCCTCGGTCGAGGCGACGACAGCGACGCGGCTGCTCTCGCGATCGACCAGCAGCGAGAGGTAAAGCTCGCGGGCGATATCGGCGCCCTCTTCGATGTACAGACGGCTGACCAACTTGCCCTTCGGCCCCGTCTGATGGGTGACCAGGGTCATGCCCAGCATGGCGTCGGCCAAGCTGCGCACCTCGTCGAGCGACTTGGCGATCTTGACGCCGCCGCCCTTGCCGCGACCGCCGGCGTGGATCTGCGCCTTGACCACCCAGACCGGTCCGCCGAGCTTTTCCGCCGCCGCGATGGCTTCATCGACCGAAAAGGCCGCAAAGCCGTGCGGCACGGGAACGCCGAATGCCTTCAAGACCGCCTTGGCCTGGTGCTCGTGGATGTTCATGGGAAAAGGCGGCCCCTTCCAGGTCTCTGCGCTCGCCGATCGCGAAGTCGCGGGGCCTTATAGGCGTTGAGTGCGACAGGCCGCAACGGCGCGCGGACGGCTTTGCCCGCGATCGACCCTCGCACGGCCATTCAGCCGTACGGCGGGCCAGGCTCAGAGTTCCGCGGCCAGGGTCTCGACCAGCTTCGCGGCCGGCATGGCGCGCGCCAGCGGGGCGCCCTGGCCGGCCCACTGCGCCCCGAAGCCGCCCTCGCCCTTGGCCCGGCCGGCGGCGGCCAGCGCCTTGCCGGCGTCATAGACGATCGGATAGTCGGGCAGCTTCACGCCCTTCAACGCGCCGTCTTTCAGGGCGGTGAAGGCGTTCGGCAGGCAGCGCGCTTCGCGGCCGGAGATCAGCGCCGTCATCTCCGTGGCAGCTGCGCCGGGCCCGAAGAGGGCGTCACGATAGGCCTGATCGGCGCTGGATTCCGGACAGCCGACGAAGGCCGTCCCGAGCTGGGCGGCCTCGGCGCCAAGGTCCAGCATGGCGGCTATCCCGGCCCCGTCCATGATCCCACCGGCGGCGATCACGGGAATGGAGAGCCTACCGACCAGCAGCCTGGTTAGCGCGGTGACACCGAGCTGGCTGTCGGGCGCCGTCGGATCGAACACGCCCCGATGGCCGCCCGCCTCGTAGCCCTGAGCCACGATCGCGTCGACCCCGGCCGCGACCGCCTGTTCGGCCTCGTCGAGGTTGGTGGCCGACGCGAACAGCACGATGCCCGCCGCCTTCAGGCGCGCGATCGCCTGCGGCGACGGCAGGCCGAAGTGGAAACTGACCACCGCGGGCCGGGTCTCTACAAAGAGCTCCAGCATCACCGGGTCGGCGAGGAAGCTGGTGTAGATCTCGTGCAGCGCCGAGGGCGGCTCGGCGTCGAAACGCCGGAAGACCGGCGCCAAAGCCTCCAGCCAGGCGCGCTCTCGCTCTCGGTCGGGCTTGGCCGGCCGGTGGGCGAAGACGTTGACTTGGAACGGCCCGCCGGTGAGCGCCTTCAGGCTCTCGATCATCTCCCGGGCGCCGGCGGCGTCCACCGCGCCGACGCCGATCGAGCCCAGGGCCCCGGCATTACAGACGGCTGCCGCCAGGGCGGGCGTCGAGGTCCCGGCCATCGGGGCCTGGAAGATCGGCAGGTCGACACCAATCCGCTTCAGCAGGCTGGGCATGTTGTGGCTCCGCTCATCCTCGTGCGCCAACCGCCGCCGTCGCGCGGCGCTCGAGCTTGCCCCAGCCGACGCGGGGCCCGCGCACGGCGGTGACCACCGCCTTGACCACCACATAGTACATCAGCTGGCGGTAGCCGAACCGCTGCACCGGAATCCACGGCGTGTCCGACCAGGGCGCGCGCTTTTCCAGCGCCATGCCCAGGGCCGCGGCCGACAGGTCGACGAAGATGAAGATGGCCCAATAGAGCAGCGCCAGCACCAGCTTGTCGTTGCCGGCCTCGTCGCCGTGGAAGAAGTGGTCGACCCCGGCCAGGACCAGGCTCCAGATCACCCCCAGGTCGACCAGCGGCGCGGCGGTGGCGAGGATGATCTGGAACAGCCAGATCTGCGGCAGGGCGACGAAGCCGAGCACCGGATGCTTGGGGCTGAAGGTCGCCGCCCGATGCTTCCAGATGCATTGCAGGGTGCCGAACGACCAGCGGAAGCGCTGCTTCAATAGACCCGACACCGTCTCCGGCGCCTCGGTATAGGCGCGCGCGTCCGGGTCGAACTCGATCCGCCAGCCGGCGATCTGGGCGGCGATGGTCAGGTCCTGGTCCTCGGCCAGGGTGTCCGAGGGATAGCCGCCCAGCGTCTCCAGCACCGAACGCCGCCAAGCCCCGACCGCGCCCGGCACCACCGTCACCGCGCCCAGGGCCGCCAGCGCCCGCCGCTCCAGGTTCTGCGCCGTGACGTATTCCAGCGCCTGCCAGCGGGTGATCAGGTTGCGCCGGTTGCCGACCAGGGCGTTGCCGGCCACCGCGCCCACCTTGGGATCGACGAACCAGCGCGCCAGCCGGCCGATGGTGTTGGGCGGAAACAGGGTGTCGGCGTCAAGCGCCACCAGTATCTCGCCGTGCACCTGATCCAGGCCGCGGTTCAGCGCCAGCGCCTTACCGGCATTGGCGAAGCTGAGCAGGCGCACGCGCGGGTCGCCGCCAAAATGCTTGCGGACCTCTTCGGCGGTGCCGTCGGTCGAGCCGTCGTCGAGCACGATCACCTCCAGCCTTGACCAGTTGGATTCCAGGATGCGGCTGACCGATGAGGCGATGACCTTCTCTTCGCTGAAACAGGGGATCAGCACGCTGACCAGCGGCCCGGTCTCGGGGTCGAGGTCGGCCGGCCGGCGGCGATCCTCGCGCAGGCGATGGGTGATGCCGAGCACGGCCAGGAAGATCAGCCGCAACACCCCCAGCACGATGGCGCTGACGAACAGGGCGTTCAGCCCCACATTGATCTCGCGGAAGATGCCGAAGCCGATCCGGTCCAGGGTCAGCTCCAGCCAGCTGCGGCTGGTGGGCGGCATGGCCTGGTCCGGCGCCATGCCCATCAGCTGCGGCACGCTGACCAGCCGATAGCCGTGCGCGCGCAACTGGTCGATCAGGGTCGGCAGGGCCTCGACCGTGTGGGCGCGATCACCGCCGGAATCGTGCAGCAGGACGATCGAAGACCGACCGGTTTCCGGATCGTCCCGCGCCAGCCCGTCCAGCGTGCTCTGGATGATCGCCGAAGCGGGCGGCCGCTTCCAGTCGCCCGGATCGATGCGCAGGCCGACGATCAGGTAGCCGAGCTTCTGCGCCGTCACCAGCGGATTGACCTCGGCCGGGGTGCTCGGTTCGGCGTCTCCGAAATAGGGCGGCCGGAACAGGCGGAAATCCTTGCCCGAGATCACCTCGAACAGGCGCTGGTTGGCGTTCAGCTGCACATCGACCAGACCGGGCGGAATCTTCGAGATATCCGGGTGGGTATAGGTGTGGTTGCCCACCACCATGCCGTCGCGCACCTCGCGGCTGACCAGGCCGGGGTGGGCCTGCATGTTCTCGCCGATGACGAAGAAGGTGGCCGGGACCTGCTTGTCTTCGAGGATTTTCAGGATTTTCGGCGTCCAGCGCGAATCCGGCCCGTCGTCGAAGGTCAGCGCCACCCAGCCCGGGTGCGCCCCATAGCGGTCGATGATGTACGAGGTCGGCAGCTGATCGTAATGCTCGTCGGCGATCAGGCCGGTGTCGGGATCGAAGGTCAGTGTGCGCTTGCCGGGCTTCGGCGTCGCTGTGACCCGCAGGATTTCACCGGTGCCGTTGAAGTCCACAGAACCGCCCGGCGCCAGGTTGATCAGCCCGGCGGCGGAGATGTCGCCATAGGGCTTGCCGAACAGGGTCCAGACCCCCGGATCCTCCGAACCCAGCCGCCACAGGCCATAGCCGCGTACGTGCCAGGGATCGGTGACCTTGATCTGGTTGAAGGTGGTGGTGGCGTCGAGAAACCAGACGTCGTGCTTGCGGCCGCCCTCGTCGATATAGCCGAAGTGCGGGTTCAGCGCGTCGTCGTCCATGGCGATGTCGACTTCGCTGTCGTTGGCGGTCTGGATCGCCTCATGGAAGGTGATGCCGTCGGCCCGAGCCGGACCGGAAGCGTCGGCCTTGGTCCAGTCGTACCCGTAGGCCCCGAAGGCCACGATGGTATGCGACGGATCAAGCATCGACAGCCGCGATTGCAGGTACTTTTCGAACCAGTCCTCGCCCGCGGTCGGCCCCGACTGGCCGGTCAGCCAGTGCTCGTCGTAGGCCATCAGCATCAGGGTGTCGGAATTGGCCTGCAGCGCCTTCAGCGGCCAGTCGTCATCGTCGAACGGGGCGGTGACCCAGACCTCCAGGCCAAGTGGTTTCAGGGCCGCGCGCGCCTTGGCGAGCAGGGCCGGATAGGCCTTGACCGCGGTCGTCGACATGTTTTCCAGGTCGAAGACATAGCCGGCATAGCCGTGCGCCTGCGCCTGGGCGACCAGGGTGGCGACCAGCTTGTCCTGGGCGGCCGGATGCAGCAGCAGGCCATTGGCCAGTCCGGCGTCGAACAGTTCCGCGTGCGCATTGTGGATGACCGGCAGCACCGCCGGCGGATGCGGCCGGCTGGCGATCAGGGCGACGGCCTGCGGATCGTCGGTGATGTCGAGGTCGCCGCCGGTGTCCTTCAGCGCAAACCACTGCGGCGCCACCACGTCCAGCTGCCCGATGTGCTGGGTCAGCGAGGCGCGGGAATCCGGGTCCCAGCTGACATAGAAGCCGACGGTCAGCGCCTTCAGCGCCCGGTTGGACCCAGGCGCGCGCGGCCGGCCGATATGGGTCCAGGCCGGCTTTCCCTTCAGCCGCCTGACGTTTTCCACATGCAGGGCCTGGTAGGCGCGCGGATCGCGCAGCTGCACGTCGGGCAGCCGCGGCGCCAGCGCCAGCGTGATCAGGAAGCCCGCGACAATGGCGGCCAGCAACGAAAGCACCAGACCGCCGAACTGCCCCGCACGGCGCCCACGGCGGCCGGATGGGTCATGGAAGACGAAGGGATCGGATGACGGCGGATCCGGCGCGGGCGGCATGCCTTGGTGTGCCGAACCCGGAAGGCCGAAGCAAGGCCTCCGCTCTTGGCGTGGTTGCACTGGCCGCGGCAGCGGGCGACAAGCGTTACAGCATGACCCATCGCCCCCGCCGCAGCGTCCTCTACATGCCGGCCTCCAACGCCCGCGCGATCGAGAAGGCGCTCGGCCTGGCCTGTGACGCCATCATCCTGGACCTCGAGGACGCGGTGGCGCCGGACGCCAAGGCGCAGGCCCGCGCCCAGGCCGTGGCCGCCGTCGCGGCCGGCGGTTTCGGGGCGCGCGAGTTGATCGTCCGCTGCAACGGCCTCGACACGCCCTGGGGCGCCGAGGACCTGGCCGCCGCGGCGCAAGCCGGCCCAGACGCCATCCTGGTCCCCAAGGTCAACGGGCCAGCCGACATCGCCGCCTACGACAAGGCGATCGCCGCCGCGCCCGGCCACACAGCGCTCTGGGCGATGATCGAGACCCCCGCCTCGGTCTTCGCCCTGAACGCCATCGGTGAGGCGGCGGGGACCAGCCGGCTGGCCTGCTGGGCGATCGGGCTGAACGACCTGGCCAAGGCCATGGGCGGCCGGCAGACGCCGGACCGGGCGCCGCACCTGCCGATCCTCAGCCTGGCGGTCGCCGCTGCCCGCGCCAACGGCCTGGCCATCCTCGACAGCGTCACCAACGCCATCGACGACACCGCCCTGCTCGAGGCCCATTGCCGCCAGGCGGCCGACATCGGCTTCGACGGCAAGACCCTGATCCATCCGAACCAGATCGAGACCGCCAACCGGCTGTTCTCGCCCGACTCGGCCGAGGTCGAGTGGGCGCGGGCGGTGATCGCCGCCTACGGCCTGCCCGAGAACGCCAAGAAGGGCGCCCTGCAAGTCGGGGGGCGGCTGGCCGAACGCCTGCACCTGGACCAGGCCGAACGCCTGGTCGAGATCGACGCCGCCATCCGCGCACAGGTCCCAGCGTGAGCCTGCTGGCCGTCCTCGCCGCGGTGATCGTCGGCCAGGCGCCGCCGCTCACTGCACCTGCGCCCGCGCCCGCCGCTCAACCCGCACCAGCCGCGGCGCCGCCCCTCCCTGACGGAGAGGACGGCCCGCCGGCCTCGAACGCCCAGGCCGGCGTCGGCGAAACCCAGATCCGCACGGGTTACCAGAGCGCCGAAGCCGAGCGCGGCGCGCTCGACGGCCGCTGGCGCCTGAGCCTCGACGGCGGTCCGGTGCTCTATGTCTTCCAGTTCTCCGATTCCGGCGGCGTCCCGGATCCCCGCGCCACCACGCCGATGGCGCCGCAGGTCGAGGGCGCCTGGCGCGACATGCGCCGCCCGGACGGCCTGAACGCGTCGGGCATGTTCGAGACCGTGCGCCACAACGGCGCCGACATCACCATCGTCTTCGACGAAGGCGACCCACCCCAACCCCAGACCCTCACCCTGCAACCCCTCGGCAGCGCCTGGACCGGCGCCCTGACCATCGCCGGCGTCAAAACCAAGGTCACGATGACGCGGGAATAGGTCGCGAGCGTCCCACAACAATCCGCTCGTCCCCGCCTCCGCGGGGATGAGCGGATTATTTGAAGCTCTGTCGCGCGGCCCTGAGGGCGGTTTCCAGCGCTTCCGGGGCGTAGGTTAGCGCCTCTCCAGCACCCCAGACGGGGTTGGGCCAGGCGGCATCGTCGGCTCGGCGGCCGACGACGTGGGCGTGGAGTTGGGGGGTGATGTTGCCGAGCAGGCCGACGTTCAGCTTTTCGATAGGACGGCCGAACGCTTCGCCGATCGCCTGTACGGCGCGGCCCGCAGCCGCGATCTCCTCAATCAGCCGGGCGCGATCCTCAGCTGAGAGGTCGGTGATCTCGCGCAGCCCCGCCACGCGTGGAATCAACACGATCCACGGCCAGCGGGCATCGGCCTGCAACCTGGCCTCGCTCAGGCCGAGCGCGGCCAGCGGGGTCGAGGTTTCGAGAAAGGCGGGCGACAGGATGAAGGCGCTCAAGGCAGGCTCCGAATCTCGCCCTGTTTAGCGCATCCGCGCCGCTCGGCCATTGCCGGCGACGGGGCTAATGCGCTACGCCGCGCCCGCCTGAGCTTGGATGGAGCAGAACCATGGCCGAGAAATCCCCCCTTCGCGTCGCCGTCACCGGCGCCGCCGGCAATGTCAGCTACGCCCTGCTCTTCCGCATCGCCGCCGGCGAGATGTTCGGCCCAGACCAGCCGGTCATCCTGCAACTGCTGGAAATCCCGGTCGAAGGCCCGCAGAAGGCGCTGAAGGGCGTCGCCATGGAGCTGGACGACTGCGCCTTCCCGCTGCTCAGGGGCATGGTGCTTTCCGATGATCCGGACGCGGCCTTCGGTGACGCCGACTGGTGCCTGCTGGTCGGCTCAAAACCGCGCGGCCCCGGCATGGAGCGGGCCGACCTGCTCAAGGACAACGGCAAGATTTTCATCGGCCAGGGCAGGTCGGTCGACGCGGTGGCGGCCAAGACCACCCGCGTCTGCGTGGTCGGCAACCCCTGCAACACCAACTGCATGATCGCCGCCGACCAGGCCAAGCGGCTGTCGCCGGACCAGTTCACCGCCATGGTGCGGCTGGACCAGAACCGCGCCCAGACCCAGCTGGCCCAGAAGGCCGGCGTCGCCGTGGCTTCGGTCAGCGACCTCTACATCTACGGCAACCACAGCCCGACCATGTTCGCCGACTTCACCCACGCCAAGATCGACGGCCGGCCCGCCGCCGAGGTGATCGGCGACGACGCCTGGCTGAAGACCGAATTCCTGCCGACGGTCGGCAAGCGCGGCGGCGCCATCGTCGAGGCGCGCGGCGTCAGTTCGGCCGGCTCGGCCGCCAATGCGGTGGTGGACTATGTCCGCGACCTGAACACGCCCGGCGCCGTGCATGCTGTCGCCGTGGCGACCCACGGCGCCTACGGCTTCGCCGACGGCATCTGGGCCGGCATGCCGGTGCGCTCGACCGCGACCGGCTACCAGGCGATCACCGACATCGCTATGGACGACTTCGCCAAGAGCAAGATCGCCATCACCAACGACGAACTGGTCGGCGAACGCGACACGGTCAAGGAGATGCTGGGCGCCTGACCGCCCGCCAGTCCGCGATGCCCGAAGGTCCGACGCTGGAAACCGCCCGCCTGATCCTGCGCCCTACGGCGGCGGAGGATTTCGAGGGCTGGGCGGCGCTGATGGCCGATGAGGCGTCGAAGTTCATCGGCGGCCCGCAGGCTCGTTCGACCGCCTGGCGCGGCTTCATCTCCATCGCCGGCGCCTGGAGCATCCAGGGCTATTCGATGTTTTCGATCATCGAGAAGGCCAGCGGCCGCTGGATCGGCCGCGCCGGGCCGTGGGTCCCGGAAGGCTGGCCCGGCACGGAGGTCGGCTGGGGCCTGATGAAGCACGCCTACGGCAAGGGCTACGCCACCGAAGCGGCGGTCGCCGCCATCGATTGGGCGTTCGAGACGCTGGGCTGGACCGACGTCATCCACTGCATCGATCCGGACAACACAGCCTCGCAAAAGGTGGCGCAAAGGCTGGGGTCGACCAATCGCGGCCCCGGCCAGCTGCCGGCGCCGTTCGAGGCCTATCCGGTCGACATCTGGGGCCAGTCCCGCGAGCAGTGGCGGGCCCGAGCGCGCTAAAACCTCTGCGCCGCGTTGGCGTCGTAGGCGGCGCAATCGCCGTGGAAGGCGAAGCC
Source organism: Caulobacteraceae bacterium (assembly GCA_041691315.1). Taxonomy (GTDB): domain Bacteria; phylum Pseudomonadota; class Alphaproteobacteria; order Caulobacterales; family Caulobacteraceae; genus Poindextera. The sequence continues at coordinate 15,959 of JBEPUW010000011.1, forward strand.
GCGGAAGCCGACCAGGGCGATGCGGCCACTGACCCGGTCGATGGTCACCGAGGGCCAGTTCCACAGGTTGAGCGCGAAATGGCCGGTGATCAGATGCTCGTCGAGCTTCAGGTCTCGAAGCGGCCGCCAGCCCTCGTCGCCGCCGGGATGGCGCATGATGTGCGGGATGCGGATGCGGCCGCGGTCGCCGGTGATGTCGACCAGCATCGGATCGTCGGCCGAGACCGGCCCGAGGCCCACGACCGAGGTCGCGCCAAGGCATCGCAGGTGCAGGTCGAAGGCCAGCGACGGCGGCTCACCAACGGCCTGGGCCGTGGCGGACCCGGCGACCAAGCCCAGGGCCGCACCGAAGACCCAATTGCTGAACGGCATCTGTCCCCCTGACGGAACCCTAGCCGTTGAAGCTTAGCACCGCCTCGATGATTCGATCCTGGGTGTCGGCGTCGATGTCGGCGTGCATGGGCAGGCTGAGCACCCGATCGGCCTTGGCTTCGCTGACCGCCAGGCCGCCGGGGCGCGGATAGCCGGCATAGACGTCCTGAGTGTGCATCGGCATCGGATAATAGGCCGCCGTCGGGATGTCGTAGGCCTTCAGGTGCGCGGCCAGGCCGTCGCGGTCGTCGTGCTCGATGGTGTATTGCGCCCAGGTCGACAGGCCGCCCGGAATGACGATCGGGGTGCGCACCTGCGACCCGGCCAGGCCGGCCGTGTAGCGTTCAGCGGCGGCGTTGCGCCAGCCGATCTCGTCTTCGAACACCCGCAGCTTCTCGATCAGGATCGCCGCCTGCAGGGTGTCGAGACGGCTGTTCATGCCGACGCGCAGATTCAGATACTTGGGGTCGTGGTCGAAGCTGTGGCCTTCGATGTCGCTCTTGGTCGCCTGGCCGTGCACGCGCAGCGACTGTATCCGCTCGGCCAGCCAGTCGTCCTCGGTCAGGATGGCGCCGCCGTCGCCGTAAGCGCCCAGCGGCTTGGCGGGGAAGAAGCTGGTGGTCATGCAGTCGGCCCAGCTCACGGCATGCCGGCCATGCAGTGTGGCGCCGAAGGACTGGGCGGAATCGGCGATCAGCTTCAGGCCGTGGCGTCGCGCGATGCCGGCGATGGCCGGATAGTCGGCCGCCTGGCCGAACAGGTCGACGGCGATGATGGCGCGGGGCGCAAGCCTGCCTTCGGCCTTGATCGCCAGGATCGCCGCCTCCAGCTTCTCGGGATCGAGGTTGTAGGTGTCCGGCTTGATGTCGACGAACACCGGCGAGGCGCCCAGCCACGGAATGACCTCGCCGGTCGCCGCGAAGGTGAAGCTGGGGCAGAAGACCGCGTCGCCCACCCCGATGCCCCAGGCCATCAGCGGCAGGGCCACCGCCTCGGTGCCGTTGGCGCAGCTGACGCAATGGGCGGCGCCGGCGAAGGCGGCCAGCTGCCGCTCCAGCAGCCCGACCTCAGGCCCCATCACATACTGGCCGTGCGCCAGCACTCGCGCGATCGCCGCATCGATCTGCGGTCGCAGCCGCGCCTGCTGGGCGGCGAGATCGATAAAGGCGATCGACGATTGAACCGCGGCGCGTTGGACCAGTGAAATGGGCATGCGAATCAGTGTTTTCCCTAAGGGTGGTCCGCACATAACCGCCGCGATGCTGCACCGCGACACAATCCCTGTAACCGACTGTTGCGGATGGGATTCGACCACGACCGGCGGTGAATTAAGCTAGAGCTTATCGGGTAAGGCGTTTGGCCTCGATCGCGGCGCCGGCAAAGCCTTGCACGTTGAGAGCGGGCCATTACAAAGCACAGGCGGCTTCCCGACCGATCTTCCCTCACGCGCCAGCCTGGAGACCTCGATGGACGCCATTCTGGTCGTGGGCGGGGCCGGTTATGTCGGGTCGCATGCCTGCAAGGCCCTGGCGCAGGCCGGGTACAAGCCCGTCACCCTGGACAATCTGCGAACCGGCCATGCCGACGCGGTGAAATGGGGGCCGCTGATCCAGGCGGACTTCGGCGATGGCGAGGCCGTGCGCGCCGCTGTGCGCGAGCACAAGATCACCGCGGCCATGCACTTCGGCGCGCTCAGCCTGGTGGCGGAATCGGTGGCCGAACCGGCGCGCTATTACGCCAACAATGTCTCGGGCACGCTGCGCCTGCTGGAGGCGCTGGGCGCCGAGGGCGTCGGGCGGATGGTGTTTTCCTCCAGCGCGGCGGTCTATGGCGAGGCATCCAGCGAGCCGATCCCTGAGGATGCGCCGCTCAATCCGATCAACCCCTATGGCGAGACCAAGCGGGTGATCGAAGGGGCGCTGCGCTTTATCGGCCAGGCCCAGGGGCTGGCCTGGTGCGCGCTGCGCTATTTCAACGCCGCAGGCGCCGACGAAGCCGGCGAGATCGGCGAGCGGCATGAGCCGGAAACCCACCTGATTCCCAATGTGCTGCAGGCGGTGCGGGCCGGGCGGCCGGTGAAGCTGTTCGGCTCCGACTATCCGACGCCGGACGGCTCGGTGGTGCGCGACTATGTGCACGTCGCCGACCTGGCCGACGCCCATGTTGCGGCGCTGAAGTTCCTGGCCGAGGGCGGCGAGAGCCAGGCGATGAACCTCGGCAGCGGCGCCGGGCTCTCGGTGCTCGAGATCGTGGCGGCCGCCGAGCGGGTGCTCGGCCATCCGATCGCCGCGGAAATGGGCCCGCGGCGTCCCGGCGACCCGCCCTGCCTGGTCGCCGACCCGGCCCGCGCCAAACGCCTGCTGCATTGGACGCCAGGCCGCTCCGACGTCGACAACCTGATCGCTACGACGGCGGCGTTCGAGGCCGGCCGGTCTTGAACCGAATTCCGCAGCGTTAAGGTCCGACTAAGGCGGCGGGGCCGATAGTCGCCGCCTCATGTCCGCCGCCAACGCCCCCAGCCTGGCCGCCGGCGCCGCGCAGCGGCCGTCGGACGACCGCATCGACCGGATCGCCTCGGTCAGCGCGCGCGAGACGCTGGACCGCATCCGCGCCTCGGGCGTGCTGACCACCGGCGCGGTCAACCTGATCGGGCTGGACGCCATCCGCCGCCAACTGGGTGATCGCTGGGCCGCCAAAAAGGGCCGCGTCTGGGAGCATGTCGAGCAGGAGTTCCAGCGCAAGCTCGGCCCCGCCGACCTGGCGGTGCGCATCGACGACATCAACTATCTGGTCGCCGCGCCCAGCGCCCCGGGCTTCGCCGCCCAGGCGCTGTGCCTGACCATCCTGCAGGATGTGCTGAAATTCTTCCTGGGCGAGATCAAGACCGGCGACATCGCCGTGCGCGTGGTCACCGACCTGGTCGACGGGACCATCGTCTCGGCGCCGGCCGACCTCGGCCGCCTGGCCCGCGCCCGCACCGCCATGAAGGCGGCGGCGACCGGCGGGGCCGAGGACCTCAGCGAACAGCAGTCGCCGCCCTGGCGGCCGCCGCTGGCCGGCCGCACCAGCGTGGTCGAGCTCGCGCTGCCGAAGCAGGAACCGTTCGACATCCGGCTGACGGTCGAGCCGGTGTGGAACCTGAGACGCGGCCTGATCATGTCCTTCCTGATTGGTCGCTCGGGCGTGCCGCTGGGCGCCAACGCCGCCGAACTGGAGGCCATCGACGTGGCCACCTTCGCCTACGCCGCCACCCTGCTGGAAGAGTCCGCCGACTATGGCGGGCCGCTGACCCTGCACGTGCCGGTGAGCTTTTCCTCGCTGGCGGTGCAGCACACGCGCCTGCGGCTGTTGAAGATGACCGAGTCGGTGCGCGAGGCGATGCGCGCCTGCATGCTGCTCGAGATCTGCGGCCTGGATGCCGGTGTGCCGCCCAGCCGGCTGGTCGAGGTGGTCGGCCTGGTGCGCTCGCTTTGCACCGGCGTGGTCGGCCGCGTGCGTCCGAGCCGCCCGGCGCTGGCCGCCGTCAAGGCCTGCGGCCTGCGCGGCGTCTCCGTCGAGGCCGCATGGCTGGGCCTCAGCGCCGGCGACGCCCCGGCGCGCCTGAAAGCCTTCGCCATCGCCGCCCAGACGGTCAGCCCCAACCTGATCGTCCACGGCCTGCCGACCCCGACGGCGGTGGACGACGCGGCGATCGCCGGCTTCACTCACGCCAGCGTGGCGTCGGCCATTTAGTTAACCGTCATCCCCGCTGGAGCCGTGCAGCGGCGGAATCCGGGGGATCCATGAACGTCGCCATTGGCCGGTGATCAGCAGCGGCTGAACCACGCCATGAACTCACCATCGCCCGTGTTCGTGGGTGGCCCGAACAAGTCGAGCCATGACGGGTCGGGTTGGTGTTCGCGCGGCCAACCAATTGGCGCTAGGACTCAGCCGGGCTAGAAGGGCCGACCATCGCCTCTTCGTTCAGGACGCCCGATTTGCCCGCATCCGGTGACAACACGCCCGTCCTCGCCATCGACAAGCTGCGTATCGATTTCCAGACCCACGACGGCCTGGTCGAGGCCGTGCGGGGCGTCAGCCTCCGGGTGGCGCGCGGCGAGTGCCTGGGCGTGGTCGGCGAGAGCGGCTCGGGCAAGAGCCAGACCTTCATGGCCGCCATGGGTCTGCTGGCCCAGAACGGCAGGGCGACCGGCTCGATCCGGCTGCACGGCCAGGAGCTGCTGGGCCTGAAGCGCGGGGCGTTGAACAAGCTGCGCGGCTCGAAGATGACCATGATCTTCCAGGACCCGCTGACCGCGCTGACCCCGCACGTCACCATCGGCGAGCAGATCGCCGAGCCGCTGCGCGCGCATCTGGGCCTCAGCCACGACAAGGCTATTGCCGAGGCCAGGCGCTGGCTCGACCACGTGCGCATTCCCGAGGCCGCGCGGCGGCTGAAGCAGTATCCGCACGAACTCTCCGGCGGCATGCGCCAGCGGGTGATGATCGCCGCGGCCATGGCCTGCGGACCGGAATTACTGATCGCCGACGAGCCGACCACGGCGCTGGACGTGACGGTGCAGGCGGAAATCCTCGACCTGATGGCCGAGCTGAAGACCGAGACCCACACCGCCATGGTGCTGATCACCCACGACATGGGGGTGATCGCGCGGCTGGCCGACCGGGTCGCGGTGATGAAGGACGGCCTCTATGTCGAAGAGGGCGAGGCCGAGCGGGTCTTCGCGACGCCGGAGAGCGACTATACCCGCGCGCTGCTGGCCGCCATCCCGCGCCTGGACCGCGACGACCGCGGCGGGCGGCCCATGCCCGATCCGGTCGCGCCCGATGCGGAAATCGTCGTCGAGGCGCACGACGTGAAGGTCTGGTTTCCGGTTCGCCAGGGGCTGTTCACCGAGACCAAGCGGCTGCGCGCCGTCGACGGGGTCAGCTTCCAGCTGCGCCAGGGCGAGACCCTGGGCGTGGTCGGCGAAAGCGGCTCGGGCAAGTCGACCCTGGCGCGGGCGGTGCTGAACCTCATTCCGCCGACCACCGGCGCGGTCACCCTCATCGGCCGCGACATCACCCATGCCGACCAGAAGGCCATGCGCGCGGCGCGCCAGGACCTGCAGATCGTCTTCCAGGACCCCCTGGCCAGCCTCGATCCGCGCATGACCGTCGGCGATTCCATCGCCGAGCCGTTGCGCGCCTTTCGCCCCTCCATGACCCGGGCCGAGCGCGAGGTCGCGGTGCGCGCCATGCTGGACCAGGTCGAGCTCGACCAGGGTCTGATCAACCGCTATCCGCATGAGCTCAGCGGCGGCCAGAACCAGCGGGTCGGCGTCGGCCGCGCCATGATCCTCAATCCTCGCCTGGTGATCTGCGACGAGGCGGTGTCGGCGCTCGACGTATCCATCCGCGCCCAGATCATCGACCTGCTGATCGGGCTGCAGAAGCGGCTGGGCATGGCCATGCTGTTCATCAGCCACGACCTGGCGGTGGTGCGCGAGATCAGCCACCGGGTGATGGTGCTCTATATGGGCCGGGTGATGGAGCAGGCCTCACGCGAGCAGATCTATGCCCACCCCAGGCATCCCTATACCCGTGGCCTGCTCTCGGCGGTGCCGATTCCCGATCCGGTTCGCGAACGCTCGCGGCCGCGGGTGCGGCTGGTCGGTGAGGCGCCCAGCCCGCTCGATCCGCTGACCGCGCTGCGCTTTATGCCGTCGAAACTGCCGGTCGACCCGCTGTCGGGCATCTATATTCCGCGGCTGGAGGAGATCGAGCCCGGCCATCTGGTGGCGGAGTTCGACGCGGAATGACGGCGGCTGCCCATCCGCCGCTCGGTGTGGCCGAGACGGCGCTGATGACCCGCCGGATCACCCGGCTGTCGGTGGCCGTGGCCCTGACGCTGACCGTGGTCAAGGCGCTGGTCTGGCACGCCTCGGGCTCGGTCGCGTTGCTGGCCTCGCTGGCGGACTCGGGCCTGGACGTGCTGGCTGCCCTGGTCACCTATTTCGCGGTCCGCTACGCCGCCAGCCCGCCGGACTCCGAACACCGATTCGGCCACGGCAAGGCCGAGGCCTTCGCCAGCCTGACCCAGGCCGGCCTGGTCTTCGCCACCGCGGCGCTGGTGGCCGAAGAGGCGATCGTGCGGCTGCTGCACCCGCAGCCGGTCAAGGCCGAGCTCTGGGGCATGGCGGTGATGGGGCTGTCGCTGGTGATGACCGCGGGCCTGGTTTTCGCCCAGTCGCAGGTGCTTCGCCGCACCCGATCGGTGGCCGTGCAAGGCGACCGCGCCCACTACGTCGTCGACTTCGGCTCCAATCTGGTCGCCCTGGCCGGCATCGGAGCCGCGGCCCTGCTCGGCGGCCCCGCGCCGGACGCCATCGCCGGCTTGCTGGTCACCGCCTGGCTGGTCTGGGGGGCCATCGGCGTCTTTCGCCAGGCCTCATTCGAACTGATGGACCACGAGTTGCCTGACGACTCGCGGGCGAGGATCGCCGAGTTGATGAAGAAAGACCCGCGGGTCCGGGACGTGCATTCGATGCGCACCCGCGCCTCCGGCCCCTATATCCACATCCAGATGCACGCCGAGCTCGACCCCTCGCTCAGCCTGGTCGAGGCGCACCAGGTGATGGTGGCGGCCGAGCGCCGGGTGCTGGAAGCCTATCCTACCGCCGACATCATCGTGCATCCCGATCCGCGCGGTGCGGCCGAGCCGCACGGCGGATCCTTCCCCGAAGTGCACGACCCTGCCGCAAAATCGCCGGCTCGGTAAACGAGACCTTAAGGCGCACGCGCTAGCTGAACCGAGCCATGACCGTCGAACGCACCGTGCATCACTTTCCGCTCGACCCGGCCTCGCGCCAGGTGCGGCTGGCGCTTGGTGAAAAGCGGCTGGCCTTCAACGAAGTGCAGGAACGCTACTGGGAGCGGCGCAGCGATTTCCAGACGCTGAACCCCTCCGGCCTGACCCCGGTGCTGGTCGAGGTGCGCGATGGCGCCAAGATCATCATCTGCGAGAGCCGCGCCATTCTCGAACACATCGAGGAGAACGAGCCCGAGCCTGGCCTGATGGGCCGCGATCCGGCCGAACGCGCCGAGACGCGGCGGCTGCTGCAGTGGTTCGATCGCAAGTTCGACAACGAAGTCAACGGCTTGCTCTTGCACGAGAAGATGGAAAAGCGCCTGCTGGGCAGGGGCTCGCCCGACCACGCCAATCTGCGCGCCGGACGCGATGCGCTGAAAACCCACCTCACCTATGTCGAGAACCTGCTGGAGGATCGTGACTGGCTGAACGGCCGGCGCCTCAGCCTGGCCGACTTCGCCGCCGCCGCGCACCTGTCGGTGATCGACTATTTCGGCGATATTCCCTGGGGCGAGTTCCGCGGAGTGCGCACCTGGTACATGAAGCTGAAATCCCGTCCCTGCTTCCGGCCGCTGCTCACCGACCGCTGGCCCGGCCTGATGCCGGCGCCGCACTATGACGACCTCGACTTCTGAGCCCATCGAGGCGCGGCTCCGTGCGAAGGCCAGGGAGATCGGCTTCGACGCCTGCGGCCTGACCGGCGTCGAGGCGCCATGGCCGGCGGCCGCGCGGCTGCAGGAGTTCGTCGCTCTGGAGCGTCACGGCGAGATGGACTGGATGGCGACAACCGCCCAGCGCCGCACCCACCCGCGCGCCATGTGGCCGGACGCCCGCTCGGCCATCGTGCTGGGCGTCAACTATGGGCCGGACGTCGACCCGCTGGCGGCGCTGGAACGCCGCGACCGGGGCGCCATCTCGGTCTATGCCCAGGGCGACGACTATCACGACCTGATCAAGGCCAGGCTGAAGGCGCTGGCGCGCTGGCTGGCGGCCGAGGCGACCTGCCAGGTCAAGGTCTTCGTCGACACCGCGCCTTTGATGGAAAAGCCGCTGGCCGGCGCGACCGGCCTAGGCTGGCAGGGCAAGCACACCAACCTGGTCTCGCGCGACTTTGGCTCCTGGCTCTTCCTGGGCGTGGTGCTGACCGACCTCGTGCTGGTCCCCGACGCGGCCGAGACCGACCACTGCGGCCAGTGCCGCGCCTGCCTGGACATCTGCCCGACGGCGGCCTTTCCGGCGCCCTACCAGCTCGACGCCCGCCGCTGCATCTCCTACCTGACCATCGAGCATGCCGGGCCGATCCCGGAGGAATTCCGCGGGAGCCTCGGCAACCGCATCTACGGCTGCGATGACTGCCTGGCCGTCTGCCCCTGGAACAAGTTCGCCCAGGCCGCGCGCGAGGCGAAGCTGGCGGCGCGCGAGGCGCTGGTCAGCCCGCCATTGGCCTGGCTGGCGGCGCTCGACGACGCCGCCTTCCGCGCCCTGTTCTCGAAAAGCCCGATCAAGCGCATCGGCCGCGACCGCTTCGTGCGCAATGTGCTCTACGCCATCGGCAATTCCGGCGATCCGGCCCTGGCTTACGCGGCGCGGGCTCGGCTCGACGACTTTTCCGAGGTCGTGCGTGACGCCGCCGCCTGGGCGCTGGGCCGCCTTACGCCTCGACCAGAGCCTCCAGGAGCCGCGCCATGAAGGCCGCGCCGCGCTCCATCTGAGCGACTTCGACATATTCGTCCGGCTGGTGCGCCTGATCGATCGAGCCGGGTCCGCAGATCACCACCGAATAGCCGGCCTGCTGGAACTGGCCGGCCTCCGCCGCATAGGAAACCGCCCTTGCCGGTCCGTTATCGCCGGCCAGGCGCCGCGCGAAGGCCTCCGCCGCGCCACTGGGCTCAGGCGCTAGCGCCGGCACGTTCGAGCGCTGCTCGACCGTCACGCCGGCGTCCGGAAAGCGCGACTTCAACTCGGCGTCCAGGGCTTCGGCCTCGGCGAGAAAATCGGCAACGATCGCCCGGGGCTCCAGGCCCGGTGGCGTGCGCAGGTCGAAGCCGAAGACGCATTTGCGCGCCAATATGTTCAGCGCCGTGCCGCCGTTGATCACGCCGATGGTCAGGCTGGCGCCCTTGGGCAGGAAGGGCGAGGCGGCGTCGGCATCCCGCTCCAGCCGCTCGGCGAGGGCCACCAGCGAGGCCATCAGCCGGATCGCCGCCATGTTGGCCGAGACGCCCAGATGGGTCAGGCTGGAATGGGCCTCGTGACCCAGCACCGTCACCTTGAACGAGACGATGCCCTTGTGGCCGGAGACCGCCTCCATATTGGTCGGCTCGCCGATGATGACGGCGGCTGGGCGGGGCAGGCTGGCGGTGATCTCCCGGATCAGGTCCGGCGCGCCCAGGCAGCCGATCTCCTCATCATAGGAGAAGGCCAGGTGCACCGGCTTGCTCAGCCGCGCGGCGACGAAGTCCGGCGCCGCCGCCAGGGCGAGCGCTAGGAACCCCTTCATGTCGCAGGTCCCGCGCCCATAGAGCCGGTTCTCGCGCCGCTGCAGGGTGAAGGGGTCGGAGGTCCAGGCCTGGCCGTCCACCGGCACCACGTCGGTGTGGCCGGATAGCACGACGCCGCCTTCCGCCTCGGGTCCGATCGAGGCCAGCAGATTGGCCTTGGAGCCGTCGGCGTTGGCGACCCGCCGCGACGCCACGCCCAGGTCGCCGAGCAGCGATTCCACATGGGCGATGAGGTCGAGATTGGAGTCGCGCGAGGTGGTGTCGAAGGCGATCAGCCGGCCGAGTTCGTCGACGGCGCGGTCGGCGAGGTTTTGCGGATCGATCATGCGTCAGACTAGCGTTCTCGCGCGTTCACCCCAAGCCCCGCCGCCCGATCGACCTTCCGGAATAGCCAATGATCACCCTCTACACCTGGACCACGCCGAACGGCCGTAAGGCCTCCATCATGCTGGAGGAGGCCGGCCTGGCCTACGAGGTCAAGGCGGTCAATATCGGCAAGGACGAACAGTTCGAGGACGGATTCCTCGCCGTCTCGCCCAACAACAAGATCCCCGGCATCGTCGACCACGGGGCCGAGGGCGGACCGCTGGCCGTGTTCGAGAGCGGCGCCATCCTGACCTATCTCGCGGAGAAAACCGGCAAGTTCTTGGCCCCGTCCGGCCATGCTCGCTACAAGGCGCTGGAGTGGACCTACTGGCAGGTCGGCGGCATCGGCCCGATGCTGGGCCAGCTGGGCTTTTTCGCCATGCGCTCGAAGGAGAAGTCGCCCGAAGCCATCGAACGCTTCACCACCGAGTCGGCCCGGCTGTTCGGGGTGATGGAAAAGCGCCTGAGGCACGTCCCCTATCTGGCCGGCGAGGACTATTCGATCGCCGACATCGCCTGTTACGGTTGGACCCTCGCCGCCTCCACCATGCTTAAACGCGCCGCGCCGGGCGCCTGGGGCGACAACCCCGCGATCGAAGCTTGGTTGAAGGTGGTTGCCGACCGCCCGGCCGTTCAGCGCGGCATGGCCGTGCCCAAGGTGGAACAGCCAGCCGCCTAAATCCGGTCGGCGGGCTGCAGCTCGGCGGCGAACACCTCGTCGCTGATGGTCTTGCGGCCGACCAGGAGGCTGCAGGCGACGTGTTCGCTGATATAGCCGCCGCTGGCGCCCGACCACCAGCGCTGCATCAGGCTCTGCGGCTTGTGGCCGACGACGATCAGGTCGGCGCCGATCTCCCTGGCGAACTGGCCGATCTGCGGGGCGGGCTCGCCGACCACCAGCCTGGCCACCGGGTTCAGGCCGAGCTGCTTCAGCACCGCCACGCCGCGCGCCAGCAGGTCCTTGTAGCTGTCGACCTGCTGACTGACGGCGCCCGGATAGACGCCCTCGGCCATCTGAAGGCCGCTCGAGGCCGGCAGCACCGACAGCAGGAAGACCTGGGCGCGGCAGCGTTTCGCCAGCAAAGCCCCCTCGCGCAGGGCGATCAGGCCTTCGCGCGACCCGTCATAGGCAAGCAGAATCCGCGTGTACATGCTGGCCGCCCTTGTCCACCGCCGCGATTATCAGCGCGCTGGCGTTCGCGACGTCAAGTCGGCGCTCGGATCGACCGCAACCGGCGCGCCCTTGGTGCGTTCAAGCGGCCACGTTTCAAGGCTAGCTGGAGGCAAGCTCATGCGGTCCATTCTGCTCTTCTGTGTCGGCGTGCCGATCCCGATCATCCTGCTGCTGGCCATGTGCACGCATCACTTCTGACGCGCGGACGGCCTTAGGTCGGCCAGGTCTCCGGGGTCATGGCCAGCACATCCCCGACGAAGTGCAGGCCGCCGCAGACGATAATGTGCGGCGCGGGCCCGGGTTCGGCCAGGGCCAGGTCCAGGGCGTTCTCGACCCCGTCGGCAATGGTGGCGTTCAGGCCTGCGGCGTGCGCGGCCTCGGCTAGCAGCTCCGCGGGCGCGGCGCTGGGCGACTGGAAGGTGGTGGTGAACACCCGGGGTCCCAGCGCGGTGAAATAGGGGAAGAATTTCGCCGCATCCTTGCGGCCGAACATGCCGACGATCAGAGTCACCGGCCTGCCGTCCCGCACAGCGAGCTTGCCGATTGCCTCGGCCAGCGCCTCTCCGCCGTGCGGATTATGCGCCCCGTCCAGCCAGAGATCGGCGCCCCGTGCGCGCGCTTTCTCCGCCATCGGACCCTTGGTCAGCGACTGGAATCGCCCGGGCCAGACCGTGGTTGCAACCCCCCTGCCGATGGCCGCCTCGTCGATGCGCGGATCGCCCAGAGTGAGCATGGCGGCGATGGCGACGCCGGCGTTGCCAACCTGGTGCGGACCGAACAGGCTGGGCGGCGGCAGGTCGAGCAGCCGGTCGCCCAGTTGCACCACCAGCCGGCCGCGCTCCTCATAGGCGTCGAAATCCCGGCCCATCAGGCTGAGCGGCGCACCCAATTCGTCGGCCTCTCGCTCGATCACCTCCAGCGCCTCGTCGACTTGGCGGGCGGAAACGACGGGGCGGCCAGCCTTGATGATGCCGGCCTTTTCCCAGGCGATCTTGGAAAGCTCCGGCCCGAGGATCTCCAGATGGTCGAGCGCCACCGGCGTGATCACCGAGACCGCCGGCGCCTCAAACACATTGGTGCAGTCGTAGCGGCCGCCAAGACCCACCTCGATGACGCTGATATCGGCCGGGGTGCGGGCGAAGGCCTCGAAGGCCAGCGCCGAGGAGATCTCGAAGAAGCTGATCGGCTGGCCCTCATTGGCCGCCTCGACCACGTCGGCCAACTCGTCCAACAGCGCGTCGCTGATCAGGGTCCCAGCGATGCGGATGCGTTCGGCGAACCGCACCAGGTGCGGTGAGGTCAGCACGTGCACCTTCAGTCCCGCCGCCTCGCCGATGGCGCGCATGAAGGCCGAGGTCGAGCCCTTGCCGTTGGTGCCGGCGACATGGATCACCCGTCCCATGCGCCGCTCGGGATGCCCGAGCGTGGCTAGAAGCCGCTCCACCCGGCCGGTGGAGAAGTCGATCTTCGACGGATGCAGGGCGCGCAACCGCTGGATCGTCCGGTCCGAGGTGCGGATGGGATCGTAATCGATGGTCACGGTCGGATCAGGCGGCGGAACGACGGCTGCGCCCCAGCATCAGGGTGGAGAGGATCGAGCCCAGCACCTCGGGCGCCTCCTTGCGACGCACGACCTTGTCGATCATCCCCTTCTCGACCAGGTATTCGGCGCGCTGGAAGCCCGGCGGCAAGGTCTCGCGCAGAGTCTGTTCGATGATGCGCGGGCCGGTGAAGCCTATGAGCGCGCCCGGCTCAGCCAGCTGTACGTCACCGAGCATGGCGTAGGAGGCGGTGACGCCGCCATAGGTCGGGTCGGTCAGCACCACGACGTAAGGCAGCCGCGCCTTTTTCAGGTCCTGGACCGACAGGGTCGTGCGCGCCATCTGCATCAGGGCCAGCGCGCCCTCCTGCATGCGCGCGCCGCCCGAAGCGGTGAAGGCGACCAGCGGCACATCGCGATCGAGCGCGGCCCTGGCGGCGGCGATGAAGGCCTCGCCGGCGCCCATGCTCAGCGAGCCGCCGAGGAAGGCGAAGTCCTGCACCATGACCACGGCCGGAACGCGATGAATCTCGCCGGCGCCGATGGAGACCGCGTCGCGTTCGCCACTGGCCTTGCGCGCCGCCGCCAGCCGCTCGCGATAGGGCTTCAGGTCGACGAAGTGCAGTGGATCGTCGGGGGCCTGGGGCGCCTCGATCTCATCGTGCACGCCGCCGTCGAAGGTGTAGGCGAAGCGTAGGTCGGCGCCGATGCGCATGTGCCGCCCGGCCGGGGTGACCCAGAGCGCCGCCTCCAGGTCGGGGCGATAGATCATCTCGCCGGTGTCGGGGCATTTGACCCACAGATTGTCCGGCGCCTCGCGCTTGGCCACCAGCCGGCGCACGCCCGGCGCGATCTTGGACAGCCAGCCGGTGCGTTCGCGCGCTGGCTTGGCGGGTGCGGCGGCCAGTGGCGCGCCGCGTTTGGTCGAGAAATCCTTGGCTTCCGCCATGCCGATTAAGCCTGCACCTTCGCCTGGCCGACCGAACGCACAGCCTGAGCCAGACGCCGCGCCGTTTCCAGAACCCTTGAAGTCACGTTTTCGTTCGCCGCCAGCCCGGCCGCGATCTCGTCGACCAGGGCCGAGCCAACCACCACCGCGTCGGCCACTCTGGCCACCGCCGCCGCCTGCTCCGGCGTGCGGATCCCGAAACCGACCGCGACCGGCAGGCCGGTGGCCTTGCGCACCCGCTCGACCGCCGGGCCGACGCCGGCCGTATCGACCGCCTTGACCCCGGTCACGCCGGCCACCGAGACGTAGTAGATGAAACCGGCCGTTCGCCGGGCGATCACCGCCAGCCGCGGATCGTCGGAGGTGGGGGTTGCAAAGCGGATCAGGTCGACCCCGGCCGCGTCCATGGCGTCGGCCAGCGGGCCTGCCTCTTCCGGCGGACAGTCGACGGCGATCAGGGCGTCGACGCCCGCCGCCGCCGCATCGCGGCCGAAGGCCTCAAGCCCGTGGGTGAGCAGCAGGTTGAGATAGCCCATGAGCACGATCGGCGTCGTCTGGTCGCGCTCGCGAAAGCGCCGGACCGTCTCCAGCACGCCGTTCAAGGTCATGCCGGCGGCCAGGGCGCGTTGCGCCGAGCGCTGGATCGTCGGGCCTTCGGCCATCGGATCGGAGAACGGAAAACCCAGTTCGATGATGTCGGCGCCGGCGGCCGGCAGCGCGCTGAGGATATCCAGCGCCGTCTCGGCGTCCGGATCGCCGGCCATGATGTAGGCCACGAAGGCGGCGCGGCTCTCGGCTTTCAGGGCGGCGAAGCGCGCCTGCAGGCGTCCGGCGCCGGCCATCAGGTGCGACGCCCCAGGTGCTCGGCCACGGCGGCCAGGTCCTTGTCGCCGCGGCCGGAGAGGTTGACCACCACGATGCCGCCCTTGCCGACGTCGCGCGTCACATCGGCAAGGCGCGCCAGCGCGTGGGAGGATTCCAGCGCCGGGATGATGCCTTCGAGCCGGGCCAGCAGCTGGAAGGCCTCGATCGCCTCGTCGTCGGTGGCGCTCAGATAGGTCGCCCGGCCGACGTCGTGCAGGAAGGCGTGCTCCGGTCCGATGCCTGGATAGTCGAGACCGGCGGAGATGGAATGGGCCTCGGTGATCTGGCCCTCGCGGTCCTGCAACAGATAGGTCTTGTTGCCGTGCAGCACGCCCGGCCGGCCGCCGTTGATGGCCGCGGCGTGCTCGCCCGTGTTCAGCCCGCGTCCCGAGGCCTCGACGCCATAGAGCCGGACATTGGCGTCGTTCAGGAAGTTGTGGAACAGGCCGATGGCGTTGGAGCCGCCGCCGACGCAGGCGACCAGGGCGTCCGGCAGCCGGCCCTCGGCGTCCAACACCTGGCTACGGGTCTCCTCGCCGATCACCGCCTGGAAGTCGCGCACCATGGCCGGATAGGGGTGCGGCCCAGCCGCCGAGCCGATCAGGTAGTAGGTGTCGTGGACGTTGGTGACCCAGTCGCGCAGGGCCTCGTTCATGGCGTCCTTCAGCGTCGCGGCGCCACTGGTCACCGGCCGCACCTCGGCGCCCAGCAGGTTCATGCGCAGCACGTTGGGCGCCTGCCGCTCGACATCGACCGCGCCCATATAGACCACGCAGGGCAGCCCGAACCTGGCGCAGACGGTGGCCGTCGCCACGCCATGCTGGCCGGCGCCGGTCTCGGCGATGATGCGGGTCTTGCCCATGCGCCGGGCCAGTAGGATCTGGCCGACACAATTGTTGATCTTGTGCGAGCCGGTGTGGTTCAGCTCCTCGCGCTTCAGATAAATCTTCGCCCCGCCGAAATGTTCGGTCAGGCGCTCGGCGAAATAGAGTGGGCTCGGCCGGCCGGCATAGTGGGTGAGGTCACTGGCCAGCTCGGCGCGGAAGGCCGGATCGGCCTTGGCGTCGTCGTAAGACCGCTCCAGCTGCAGCACGAGCGGCATCAGGGTTTCGGGCACATAGCGGCCGCCATAGTCGCCGAAGCGCCCGGCCCGGTCGGGATAGGCCGAATAGTCGTTGGGCGTCGTTGGGGCGTTCACGGGATGCGGAAATCTTAAGGGGCTAGGCGCGTCGGACCGCGTCCAGAAAGGCCGAAATCAGGCCGGGGTCCTTTAGCCCCGCCCCGCGCTCCACGCCAGAGGAAACGTCGACCATCGGCGCGCCGGACTGCTGCACCGCCTCGGCGACGTTCCAAGGATCGAGCCCGCCGGCCAGGAAGTGCGGCCGCTCGAACCGCCGCCCCGCGATCAGGCTCCAGTCGAAGGTCAGGCCCAGCCCGCCGGGCCGTTCGGCGTCCGGCGCCGGCTTGGTCTCGAACATCAGATGATCGACCAGGCCGTCGTAGGCGCGCGCCGCATCGACGTCGCTGGCGTCAGCGACCGGCGCCACCTTGATCACCCCGGCGCCTGTGCGCAGCGCGACCTCGCGCACCCGGTTCGGCGTCTCGCGCCCATGCAGCTGGATCAGGTCGGGACTGAGTTCGCGCATGATGCGATCCAGCGCCGCGTCATCGGGATCGACGGTCACCGCGACGATCTTCGCCCGCCCGCGCGCCGGCGCCGCCAGCCGCCCGGCCAGGTCGGGCGCTACGACCCGGGGGCTGGCGGCGAAGAACATGAAGCCGACAAACCCCGCCTTGCCGTCCAACGCCGCCCGCACCGTCTCCGGCGTCGAAAGCCCGCAGATTTTGGTGACCGTCATGGATACCGCCTGGCTGGGCCGCCGACTTAAGCGCTCGCGAGGGGTTTCGCCAGCCCAGGGACAGCGGCCCTACCAGAACCGTCATCCCCGGCTGGAGCGGCGAAGTCGCGGAATGCGGGGGATCCATAAACGTCGATGCTGGCCGGTGATCCAGAGCGGCTGAACCGCACCGCGAGATCAACGTCGCCCGTGTTCATGGGTAGCCCGAACAAGTCGGGCCATGACGGTTGGGGATAGGCGGTGGGCCGAGCGCCGAGCCTTACGCCGGTCGGGTCTTCAGCAGGTCGCGGATTTCCACCAGCAGGGCTTCGGTGGTCGTCGGCGCGTCGGGCTCTTCCGGGGCCTTGGCCTCTTCGCGGCGCAGGCTGTTGATCGCCTTGACCATCAGGAAGATGGCCAGCGCGATGATGATGAACTGGATGACGGTATTGATGAAGAGGCCGTAGCCGACGGCCACCTCGGCGGCCTTGCCGGCGGCGGGCTTCAGCACCCATTTCAGCGCGGCGAAATCGACGCCCCCGGTGAGCAGGCCGATCGGCGGCATGATGATCTGGTCGACCAGGCTCTTGACGATGGCCCCGAAGGCGCCGCCGATGATCACGCCGACGGCCAGGTCGACGACGTTGCCGCGGGCGATGAAGTCGCGAAATTCCTTCAGCATCGGGGCTTCCTTATTCGTCGGCGTTCAGCCGCTCGCGCAGTTCCTTGCCGCTCTTGAAGAAGGGGACGTGCTTGGCCTTGACCTTGACCGCCGCGCCGGTGCGCGGATTGCGCCCGGTGCGGGCCGGACGCGAGCGGACCGAGAAGGCCCCGAAGCCGCGCAGCTCGACGCGGCCGCCGCCCTCCAGCGCGCTCGCCATGCGATCGAGCACCACGCCGACCACGCGCTCGACGTCGCGCTGGGTCAGGTGAGGGTTCTCGCTCGCCAGCTTGGCGATCAGTTCCGACTTGATCATGCGTGCCCCCGAAAACTCCCCAACCTGACCATGGCCAAGTCCTGGTTGAGGTTCAAGGGGTTAGCCGCATTAAAACACGCCAAACCTGGACGCCGCGCCGCCATCTGCGGTCACGGCGCCCAAAGCTTGAGCGGTTTTGGAAGGTTGGCCTACTCCTTGGCCGCCTTTTCGCGCAGCGCCGCGCCCAGGATGTCGCCCAGCGACGCGCCTGAATCGGAGGAGCCGAACTTTTCGATCGCCTGCTTGTCCTCGGCCATCTCCAGCGCCTTGACCGACAGCGAGACGCGGCGCGCCGACTTGTCGATATTGGCGATCTGGGCGTCCAGGCGGTCACCGACCGCATAGCGCTCCGGCCGCTGTTCCGACCGGTCGCGCGACAGGTCGGACTTGCGGATGAAGGCGGTCATCGGCGCTTCGTCTTCGCCGAACTTGACCTCGATGCCGCCGGAGGTCACCTCGGTCACCTGCACGGTGACGGTCTGGCCCTTCTTGTAGGTATCCTGGGCCAGCGGATCGCCGCCGAGCTGCTTGACGCCCAGCGAGATGCGCTCCTTCTCGACGTCGACGTCGAGAACCTTGGCCTTGACCACCTCGCCCTTCTTGTAGCGCTGGATGGCTTCTTCGCCCGGCGCGTTCCAGTCGAGGTCGGTCAGGTGCACCATGCCGTCGATGTCGTTGTCGAGGCCCAGGAAGAGGCCGAATTCGGTGGCGTTCTTGACCTCGCCCTCGACGGTCGAACCGACCGGGTGGGCGGCGATGAAGGCCTCCCAGGGATTGTCCATGGCCTGCTTCAGGCCCAGCGACACGCGCCGCTTGGAGGCGTCGACATCGAGCACCACGACTTCGACCTCCTGGCTGGTGGAGACGATCTTGCCCGGGTGCACGTTCTTCTTGGTCCAGGACATTTCGGAGACGTGGACCAGGCCCTCGACCCCGGCTTCCAGCTCCACGAAGGCGCCGTAGTCGGTGATGTTGGTGATGCGGCCGGTGAACTTGGCGCCGACCGGATACTTGGCCTCCACCCCGTCCCACGGGTCGGATTGCAGCTGCTTCATGCCCAGGCTGATGCGCTGGGTGTCGGGGTTGATCTTGACGATCTGCACCTTGACGGTGTCGCCGACCGCCAGCACCTGGCTGGGGTGCGAGACGCGCTTCCAGCTCATGTCGGTGACGTGCAGCAGCCCGTCGATGCCGCCCAGGTCGACGAAGGCGCCGTAGTCGGTGATGTTCTTGACCACGCCTTCGCGGACTTCGCCCTCGGTCAACTGGCTGACCAGCTCGGTGCGCTGTTCGGCGCGGGCTTCTTCCAGGATGGCGCGGCGCGAGACGACGATATTGCCGCGCGGCCGGTCCATTTTCAGGATGGCGAAGGGCTGTTCCTTGCCCATCAGGGGGCCGACGTCGCGCACCGGGCGGATATCGACCTGGCTGCCGGGCAGGAAGGCCGAGGCGCCGCCGAGATCGACGGTGAAGCCGCCCTTCACGCGCCCGACGATCGAGCCCATGACCGGCTCGTTCAGGGCATAGACGCCTTCCAGACGGGTCCAGGCCTCTTCGCGGCGGGCCTTGTCGCGGCTGATGACCGCCTCGCCCAGCGCGTTCTCGACGCGCTCGAGGAAGACTTCGACCTCGTCGCCGACCTTGATGGTCGCCTTGCCGTCGTCATCGACACCGAATTCCTTCACCTGGATGCGGCCTTCGGTCTTCAGGCCCACATCGATGATGGCGAAATCCTTCTCGATCCCGACCACCTTGCCCTTGACCACCGAGCCTTCCATGAAGTCGCGCCCACCGAAGGACTCGTCCAGCAAGGCCGCGAAGTCGTCGCGGGAGGGGGACATGCTCATATCGTCAGCCATTGAATTCTTTCGTGTTCTAAGCGGTGAACGGCGGAACGCGCATCGCGTCCGCATCGAACCCGCGGGTGTCTGAAAATCGGTGTGCGAAGAGCGCGTCGACCTTGGTCTGCGCGCGAGGCCCGCGGTGGACGAGGGAAGGACACGTTGGGATTGCCTAGGGGGAAGTCTCCCACCGGGCGCGCGCCGCCTCGACGATACGGCGGGCCGCATCGACGGCCGCTTCTATAGTCATTTCAGTGGTGTCCAGCAAGACAGCGTCGGCCGCCGGCCGCATCGGCGAGTCGGCGCGGCCGGAGTCGACCGCGTCGCGACGGGCGATGTCGGCCAGGATGTCGTCCAGGCTGCCGGCCTCGCCGCTACCGTGAAGCTGCAGCCAGCGACGCTGGGCGCGGGCTTGCGCCGAGGCGGTGACATAGAGCTTGGCGGGGGCCGCAGGGACAATCACCGTGCCGATGTCGCGCCCGTCCAGCACCGCCCCGCCCGGCTGACCGGCGAAGCCGCGCTGGAAGGCGCGCAGGGTCTCGCGCACCGCCGGATGCACCGCCACGCGGCTGGCCGCCTGGCCGGCTTCCAGGCTGCGCAGGGCCGAGACGTCCAGATCTGCCAGATCGAGCGCCCTGGCATGCCGCTCGGCGGCGACTGCGTCGTCAGGATCCTCGCCGGCGCGCCGCACCGCCCAGCCCACGGCTCTATAGAGCAAGCCGGTATCCAGCACCTGCAGGCCGTAGGCGCGGCCAAGGGCGGTAGAAATGGCGCCCTTGCCGGAGGCGGCGGGGCCGTCGACCGCGATGACGAAGCCGCTCACGCCGCCTCGATCTCGGCGCCCAGCCCACCCATCAGCGCGGTGAAACCCGGGAAGCTGGTGGCGATCATGCCGGGCTCATCGACGCTGACCGCCTGTTCTGCCGCCAGACCCAGCATCAGGTGGGCCATGGCGATGCGGTGGTCGCCATGGGTGGCGATGGAGGCCGCGCCGCGGACCCGGTGATTGCCGCCCGAAGAGCCGCGCACCTTCATCGTATCGGCCTCCTGTTCGACCATGACGCCGCAGGACGACAGCCCCTGGACGGTCAGGGCCAGCCGATCGCTTTCCTTGACGATCAACTCGCCAAGGCCGCGCATCATGGTCTCGCCGTCGGCGAAGGCGGCCGCCACCGCCAGAATGGGATATTCGTCGATCATCGAGGGCGCGCGTTCCGGCGGCACATCGACCCCCTGTAGCGGCCCGTAGCGGGCGGTAAGGTCGCCGACCTGCTCGCCGCCGTCTTCGCGCGCGTTCGCAACGGTTAGATCCGCGCCCATCTCGATCAGGGTCTTGAAGAGGCCGGTACGTAGCGGGTTGAGCAGCACCCCCTCTACCGTCACCTCCGAGCCCGGGATGATCAGCGCCGCGACCAGCGGGAAGGCCGCCGACGACGGATCGCCCGGTACGCGGATGGCGCAGCCCCTCAGAGCCTGGCCTCCGGCCAACCGGATGTGACGGCCGTCGGCGTGGTCGTCCACCTCGACCACCGCGCCAAAGGCCCGCAGCATGCGTTCGGTATGGTCGCGGGTGGCCTCGGGCTCGACCACCTCGGTCATGCCAGCCCCGTTCAGGCCGGCCAGCAGCACAGCCGACTTTACCTGCGCCGATGGCTCGGGCAGGCGATAGGCGATGGTCTTCAGATTCCCGCCCTTGATCGCCAGCGGCAGCCGGCCACCATCGCGGCAGACATAGGCCGCGCCCATCTCGCTCAAGGGCCGCAAGACCCGCATCATCGGCCGGCCGCGCAGGCTGGCGTCGCCGGTGAAGGCGACGCTGATCGGAAAGCCCGCCGCGGCGCCCATCATCAGGCGCACACCGGTGCCGGAATTGCCGCAATCGATGACGTCGGCGGGCTCGGCCAGCCCACCCGCCCCGCGCACGCGCCAGCGCCCTTCGTCGATCCGTTCGATCCCGGCGCTGAAGGCGGCCATGGCGCGAGCGGTGGCCAGCACGTCCTCGCCCTCGAGCAGACCTTCGATCCCGGTCTCGCCCGTGGCCAGGGCGCCGAGGATCAGCGCCCTGTGCGAGATCGACTTGTCGCCGGGCGCTTTGACGCGGCCCCGCAACGGCGATCCCGGCCGAGCCGTGAGGGTGGCGGGCGCCATGGTGGTCAAGGACTCCCAAATGAGCGGAAAGGCGGAGGGGTTTAGCTTTTGACAGCGGCCCCCGCGCGTGGCAAGGGAGCCGCCCTCCGCCTCATCGTTGCACGTCAGAAGGTCTCGTCCTTGGCCAATCCCGAACTGGGCGCGAAGCAAATTTGCCCCGCCTGCCAGGCTAAATTCTACGACCTTGGCAAACGGCCGGCGACCTGCCCCAAATGCGCGACCCAATTTGATCCCGAAGAAGCGTTGAAGAGCCGCCGTGTCCGCGCGCGCACCACGACGCCGGATTACGAAGCCGAGGAAGAAGCGCCCCAGCCCGCGCCCGTCGAACCGGATGGGTTCGAGGACGAGGTGGACGAAACCCCCGAGGTCGACGAGGTCGCCGCCGAGCCGATCGAGAGCGACGACGACGCCGAAGGCTCCGAAGGCGTGGTCGCGCCGCCGGCCGACGACCTGGGCGTCGACTTCGCCGAGGAAGAAGAACTGGAAGAGGAAGCCGCCGACGTGCCCTTCCTCGTGGACGACGAGGACGAGGACGACAATTTCGAAGACGAGATCGAGGGCCTGCCCGACGGCGAACAGGACTGAGCCCGCGCGGGCTTGATCGAAAAACCCGCTCGGCATAGGGTCCGCCGCCTTCGCGGACGGGCCTTAAGCCCGCAACCGAATACCCGAACTCTCGGGGCTATAGCTCAGCTGGTAGAGCGCTTGAATGGCATTCAAGAGGTCAGCGGTTCGACTCCGCTTAGCTCCACCACTTCCTCCGATCTTCCGAATTGGTCAGATGCTTGGTTGAGGTGGTTCGCACATCCTCAACTACGGACGGGTCGGTCCCGCCGCCAATGACCGCCAACCCGCAATATGATGCGGAAGTCCTGCTGATCGGTGGCCGATCCGGCGTCGGCAAGTCCACGCTCGGCTGGGAGGTCTCGCGGCAGTTGCAGGAGGCGCGCGCGTCGCACTGCTACATCGAGGGGGATAATCTCGATCAGGTCTTTCCAGCGCCGGCTGGCGATCCCGTCCGCGAGAAGATCAGCGAGGCCAACCTCGCCGCCATATGGACCAACTACCGTGCGCTGGGTCACGATCGGCTTGTCTATACCAATACGGCCGCGGTCATCAGCGCGCCCTGGATGGCGCGCGCCTTGCGGGGCCAGGTTCGGTTCGTCGGTGTGTTGCTGACCGCAGACGATGACACGGCGGCCAGTCGTCTGTCCGCCCGCGAGATCGGCGGCGGCCTCAGCTGGCACCTGGACCGCAGTCGCCGAGCCGCGCTTTGGCTTGAGGCCGAAGCGCCGCAGTGGGTCGCCCGCGTTCCCACCGACCGTCGCCAGGTCACCGACATCGCCGCCGAAGTGATCGGCCTCACCGGGTGGCTCGCATCTACCGGGTGACCGCGCCGCGATAGGAGTTCGAAAGCAAGAGCGGGAGTGTGACCGTGGGCCGTGGGTGCGACCTTGCCGATCCGGCAAGTCTAGGAGCCCAAGCCATGACCGACATTGAAACGATCGATTGGGCGGGTGTCTCGGCCGATCTGGACGCCCAGGGCTGGGCGATCCTGCCGAACCTGCTGGGCGATGCGGAGTGCGCGGCCACCGCCGGCGTTTACAAACGCGGCGAAGGCTTCCGCAGTCAGGTGATCATGGCCAGGCACGGCTTCGGGCGCGGCGAATATCGCTATTTCAGCTATCCGCTGCCGCGGCTGGTGCAGGCCTTGCGCGACGCGCTCTATCCGCCGCTCGCCCCGCTGGCCAACCGCTGGCACGAGCGGATGGGACTGTCGGTGCGGTTCCCGGACGACCACTCGGCCTTCCTTGAGCGCTGCCATCGCGCCGGCCAGACCCGCCCGACGCCGCTTCTGCTGCAGTATGGCCCCGGCGATTACAATTGCCTGGACCTCTATGGCGAACACGTCTTCCCGCTGCAGGTCGCGGTGCTGTTGTCCGCGCCAGGCCGCGACTTCGACGGCGGCGAGTTCGTCATCACCGAACAGCGGCCGCGGATGCAGACCCGGGCCGCAGTCGCACCCCTGCACAAGGGCGACGCGCTGGTGTTCGCGGTCAACGGCCGTCCGGTGCATGGCGTCCGCGGCGACTATCGGGTCAAGCTCCGCCACGGCGTCAGCGCGGTGC
The DNA here is from genome assembly GCA_041691315.1 of Caulobacteraceae bacterium. Classification (GTDB taxonomy): domain Bacteria; phylum Pseudomonadota; class Alphaproteobacteria; order Caulobacterales; family Caulobacteraceae; genus Poindextera. Next base: position 39,505 of record JBEPUW010000011.1, read on the forward strand.
GCTCAGGCCGGCGGCACACGCTCGGGATCATCTTCCACGACGCGGCCTGAACGCTCGCGAGAACCGCAGGGCCTTGTCTCGTCCGCGAAAATGCAGAAAGGAACCTTAGCCGTGATGGTCTATTAGACGTCCAACCGCCGCGGGGAGGGGCCGGCCATGATGTCTCGGCTTACCACCCTGGGCGCCGCCCTGGTGACGCTCGCATTGGCGCTGCCGGGAACGGGCCGCGCGGACGATCCGAAATCCGATGCCCCGAAGGCGCCGTTCACCCTGGCTGTCGCCTACACCGCCGACGCCCTGGACAATGCGTCCGGGGGCCGCGCCCGGGGCGCCCGCTACCTGGACAAGCTGGCGCTCTCCATCGCCTATGACGGCGCCGCGGCCGGTCATGACGGCTGGACGGCGCTCGCCAGCGCTCAACACGCCAACGGCGCCGCCTTCAGCAGCGACCTAGTCGGCGACGTCCAAACCGTCAGCAGTATCGACGCCCCGGAAGCCTTCCGCGTCTACGAGGTTTGGGCCGCCCGGAGCCTGTTGGCCGGCCGGGCCGGGGTCAAGTTCGGGCTGGTCGACCTCAACTCGGAATTCGACGTCCAGGAAACGGCCGCTCTGTTCCTGAACAGCTCGGACGGCATCGGGCCCGACATCTCCCGCACCGGACTGAACGGACCGTCCATCTATCCGATCACGGCCCTGGCCTCGACGGTCTTCTACAAGCCGGCGGACGGATGGACGATCCGGGCCGGCGTGTTCGATGGGGTGGCGGGCGATCCGAACAATCTGCGCCGTTTCGCCGTCATCCTGTCGGCCAAGAACGGAGCCCTGCTCATCGCCCAGGTCGAGAAACGCTACGGCGACGCAGCGCGGCTGGAAGCCGGCGTCTGGAGCTATACGGCCCAGTTCGACGCCCTGGACCGGTTCACGGCGTCGGGAGCGCCCCGGCGCATCGGCGGCGACGCCGGGATCTATGGGCTGGTCGAGGGCAAGCTGCTGGCCAGGCCCAAATCGGATGATGGCGGCCTCAGCGGCTGGATCAGGCTCGGGATCGGCAACGGTCAGATCAATCCGATCGACACATACCTCGGCGCTGGCCTGGTTTATACCGGCGCCGTTCCAGGGCGTGACAAGGATCAGCTTGGCCTGGCGATCAATCGGGCCGGCTTCAGCGGGCCGGCGCGTGAGGCGGCGCTGTCGAAGGGCAAGACCCTGCTCGATGCCGAGACCACGCTCGAGGCGACATACAGCTACGCCTTTGCCAACTGGCTCAGCATCCAGCCCGACGTCCAATATGTCATGCATCCCAGCGGCCAGCCCCAACTGCGCAACGCCACCGTCGTGGGCGTGCGCCTCGCTTTCACCGCCTCGAAATAGGCGCTGGAAATACGCTCGACGGCGTCGGTCAAACGTCGCTGGGGTCGGGATTATTCATTGGAACGCGTTTCGAAAACAAGCCAGCGTCCCCGACGGGCCGCGAGGGAGGATTTTGTCGTGACCGAACCCGTCAAGGCCATGGCGCCCGGCGGCGACCAGGACTGGCAGGCGCTCGTGCCGCTGGACGCGCTGAGCGCCTGGATGGACGGCGAGGGTCTCGGCGACGGCCCGATCAAGCACCCGGTGCTGATGGCCGGCGGCACGCAGAACATCCTGCTGCGCTTCGAGCGCGCCGGCCGCACCTTCGTGCTGCGCCGTCCGCCCAAGCATCTGCGGGCCAATTCCAACGAGACCATGCGCGCGAGGCGCGGGTGCTGGCGGCGCTCAAGGGCACGCCCGTGCGTCATCCCGGCCTGATCGCCGCCTGTCCGGCCCAGGACGTGCTGGGCGCGGCCTTCTATCTGATGGAGCCGGTGGACGGCTTCACGCCGCGCGACGAGATGCCGGCCCTGCACGCCGGCGACCCGGCCATCCGCCACCGCATGGGCCTGGAGATGGTCGACGCCATCGCCGCCCTGGGCCAGGTCGACTACCTCGCGCGCGGATTGGGCGATCTCGGCCGGCCCGACGGCTTTCTCGAACGCCAGGCCGGACGTTGGCGCGCGCAGTTGGAGAGCTATCACGAGCATGCCGGCTGGCCAGGGCTGGACGGCTTGCCCGGCGTCGACGCCATCGGCGGTTGGCTGGACGACAACCGGCCGCGCGACTTCCGCCCCGGCCTGATCCACGGCGATTTCCACTTCGCCAACGTGCTGTTCCGGCGCGATAGCGGCCAGCTGGCGGCCATGGTCGACTGGGAATTGGTCACGGTCGGCGAGCCGATGGTGGACCTGGGCGTCCTGCTCTCCAACTGGCCCGAGGACGGCGCCGAGACAGGACCGGTCAAGCCCTGGCCCGGCTTCCCGACTCGCGCCGAGTTGATCGCCCGCTACGCCGAACAGACCGGCCGCGATGTCGCCTCCGCCGACTGGTACGAGGTGCTGGCCTGCTACAAGATCGGCTGCATCCTCGAAGGCACTTACGCCCGGGCCTGCGCCGGCCGCGCGCCGAAGGAGACCGGCGATTACCTGCACGCCTCGACCTTGGGGCTGTTCCAAAGGGCGTTGAAAAAGATCGGATAACCCGCCCGCTGGCGGTCGCAGTTGCGTAATGGTGTTGCCGTGACACCATTATGATGTCATATTGATGCGCATGGACATCACCGGCCTCATCGACGACCTGAGTCAGGATCTGAGCCGCGCCGCCGAGGTGGGCGGCGAGGATGTGCGTGCGGCCGCCGAGCGGCTGCTGCTGGCGCTGGATCCCGCCCTTCGGCTCACCTTGATGGACGCGCTCAGCCAGGCTGCCGCCGAGATTCGCGACGCCCTGCCCGGCGTCGCCATCGACGTGCGCCTAGTCGGCCGTGAACCGGTCTTCGTAATCGAGGGGCCGCGCGCGCCGCCGCCACCGACCGACGAGCCGATCGACCCCGATGACGGCGAACCCACCGCCCGCATCACCCTGCGGCTTCCGGAGGCCCTGAAGGGCCGCGCCGAAGCGCTGGCCGCCCGGCGCGGCCAGTCGCTTAACACCTGGCTGGTGGCCGCCGCCCGCGCCGCCGCCGCGCCGACCGACGAACCGCGCGCCCAGGACCACGGGCGTCAGCACGGCTCCGGTCGGCGGGTGCAGGGGTGGGCGCGATGAGCCAAGAGACGACCCTGACGCCGACCCACCGCCCGGTGACGCTCCCCCCCGCGACCGCGCCAACTTCCATCAGCCGCACCCTGGCCTTCGCGCTCAGGGGCGACCCCGTCAAAAAGGCCAGGATAAAATGACCCAGGACAGGCGCATGCAAAGCTTTCAGACCCCGACGCCGGTTCGGCTGCGCGTCGACATCCCCAAGGGCCGCATCCGGCTGGCGGCCGAAGAGACCGCCGAAACGCGCGTCGTGCTGACGGCCATTCACGGCGACCTTACGGCCAGGGCCTGGATCGCCGACGCCGAGATCGTCCAGGACGGCGACGAGATCAGGGTGCGTATCCACAAGTCGGGCCTGTCACTGTTCGGACTTGGCGGCGGGATCGAGGCCGAAATCTACTGCCCCCTGGGTAGCGCGGCCAACCTCACAACCGGATCGGGCCGCATCGAGACCGTCGGCCGCCTTGGCGAGGTCAATGCCGAGAGCGGCTCCGGCCGCGTCTGCATCGACGACTGCGCCGAGGCCCGCGCGCGCACCGGTTCGGGCGACATCGTCGTCGCCTCGGCGGCCGGATCGGTCAACGCCAAGACCGGCTCAGGCCGGATCAGCGTCGGCAAGGTCGGCGCCAATGCGCGCATCGCCACCGGCTCCGGCCATGCCGAGCTGGACTGCGCCGCCGGCGACGCCAAGCTGACCACCGCGTCCGGCAATATCGAGATCGGCGAGGCGGGCGACAGCCTGGAGGCCTTCGCCGCGTCCGGCAATGTCGAGATCCGCCGCGCCGACCACGGCTTGGTCCGCGCCAAGACCATTTCCGGCCGCATCTCGGTGGGCGTGGTCCGCGGCTCGGCGGCCCTGCTCGACATCTCGACCATGAGCGGCCGGGTCAATTCCGACCTGGAGGCCGCCGGCGCGCCGCAGGCCGACGAGAAGCGGGTGGAGCTGGTCCTCAACACCATGAGCGGCAACGTGAATGTGGCGCGGGCCTGAACCACGGCGTGGCGTGAGGCCGTGGCTTCTCCTCGCGGTCGCGGCCGCCTCGCTGACCTTGGGCGGCTGCGGCTATATCTGGCCCTTCGCCGGCAACCGCGCCCGGGCCAGCGTCGAGGCGCTGAACCTCGCGGACGTGCACCTGACCCGCACCCTGTTCGGGATCAACTGCTCGAAGAGCGACCACATCTATTACAAGTTCGCCGCCCGCAACCTGAGCGGCCAGCGCGTCCACGGCGTCGTCTGCATGAGCTACCTGAAGGGCGCCACGGTGCGCATCACGGGCTGAGCGGCGCAGGACTCTCCGCGCCGGCATTGAAGGCGATAGCGCCGCTCGACAGACGTTGCGTGCGTCGCATGGAGGCCTGCGTGGTTACTCGTTAGGCCTGGGCCGCGAAGGTGGCGGCCGGTCGATCACCGTACAGGCGCGCTTGACGACGTGAACATAACCAGAACATCTATCCTCGTGCGCGCCACCATCCTCCATGCTGACCTGGACGCCTTCTACGCCTCGGTCGAGCAGCTGCTTCAGCCTAGCCTGCGCGGCAAGCCGATCGCGGTCGGCGGCGGCGTCGTGCTCGCCGCCTCGTATGAGGCGCGCGTCTTCGGGGTGAGGAGCGGCATGCCGGGTCGCCAGGCGCGCCAGCTCTTGTCCCGGCCTCATCTTCACCGGCGGCCACTTCAGCGAGTACCAGCGCCTGGGCGATGCGGCGATCGCCGTGCTGGGCGACTTCACGCCGGACATCGAGCGCATCTCGATCGACGAGGCGTTCGCGGATGTCACCGGGTCGATCCAACTCTTCGGCGCGCCCGCCGACATCGCGACCCGCGTGCGGGCGCGGGTGCGGGACGAGCTCGGGCTGCCGATCTCCATCGGCGTGGCGCGCACCAAGCACCTGGCGAAGATCGCCTCTCAGGTCGCCAAACCGGATGGGCTGGTCGTCGTCGAGCCGGACAGCGAGCTTGCCTTTCTGCACGACCTCCCGGTCGAGCTGATGTGGGGGGTCGGGCCGGCGACCAGGGTCAGGCTGGCCGATGCCGGCGTCACCACGATCGGCCAGTTGGCGCAGAGCTCGCCCTGGGCGATGCAGCGCCTGCTCGGCCGGGCCGTCGGCCACAAATTGACATCGCTCGCCTGGAACCGCGATCCGCGCGTCATCCAGACCCACCGACGCGCCCACTCGGCTGGGGCGCAGTCGGCCCTGGGACGGCGGCCGGCCACCGAGGCCGTCTTCCGCCCCGTCCTGCAGCACCTGGCCGACCGCGTCGCGCGGCGCCTGCGCGCCAAGGATCGTCCCTGCCGAACGGTGACCGTTCGCGTCCGCTTCGCCGATCTTCGCGCGGTCACCCGGGCGCTGACCCTGCCCGCGCCGATCTGCGCCACCGCCGCGCTGGCGGACGTCGCCATCGAGCTGGTGCGCGGCGTGCTGGCCGACAACCCGGCCGAGCCGACGATCTCACTGCTGGCGATCTCCGCGTCCCATCTCGGCGAGGATCCGGCTCTGCAGTTCGAACTGCCGTTCCACCTCGCCGACGACGGCAGACGGCCGGGCACACATCGCGGCATCGCCCGGTTGCGCGCCGATCGGGCCATCGACGCGATCCGCGAGCGCTTCGGCTGGGCGGCGGTGAACTATGCTTCGGCCGCGCCCGGCGCGTCGCGATCCGTACCGGACGACTTCCGCAGTCTGGCCGAAAAGCAACTGTGACGGGCCGCGACGTTGGCGCAGGTATCACCGCGCGCTAGAGATTGCGGCGTTGCGGCGCCCCCAACCGCGGACCTAAGTCATCGAGCATTGACTTAGGTCGCCGCTGGGATCACGACTAGCCCGAACCGACGCCCGCCATGACCATGCAGCTGCCGAAGAGCAGCGCCTTGGCGCCCGCCAAAAGGGAGTGAAGCCATGAACATAGCCGTCAAAGTCGACGCCCCGGAAGCCGCCGTCGCCGAGGCCTATGCTGCGCCGCTGGAGACGCTCAATCCGGGCAATGCGGACCGCTTCCAGACCGGCGCCATCTGGCCCGTCTTCAAACGCCTGCGCGCCGAAGACCCCGTCCACTTCACGCCCGAGAGTGAGTTTGGCCCTTATTGGTCGATCACCCGGTGGGACGACATCATGGCGGTGGACACCAACCATGGCGCCTTCACCTCCACCGGTGGGATCGTGCTGACAGACCTGCAAATGGCGGCCGAGCGGCTGCGGCTGCCGGGCGAGCGCACCAAGGAGGAGCAGATCGAGGCGGCGCAGCGCGGCGAAGCCTCGTTCATCAGCCTGGACGAGCCGCACCACAGCCCCAAGCGCAAGGCGGTCAGCCCGACCCTGGCGCCCGCCAACATCGCCCAGATGGCGCCCATAGTGCGCGAGCGCGCCGGCCAGATCCTCGACGCCCTGCCGATCGGCGAGACCTTCGACTGGGTCGACCGGGTGTCGAAAGAGCTGACCTCGATGACGCTCGCCACCATGCTCGACTTCCCCTTCGAGGAGCGGCGCAAGCTGCTCTACTGGACCACCGGCGACGGGGCCGAGATGACGCCGCAGGAGCGGCTGGCCGCCGGGATCGAACGCCAGGCCAGGTTCGACGAGCTCTGGGAGCAGAAGCGTAACGCCCCGCCGGCCATGGATATGATTTCCATGATGGCGCACAACCCCGTCACCCGGGACATGAGCCGCGCGGAGTATCAGGGCAACGTCGTGCTGCTGATCATCGGCGGCAACGACACCACCCGCAACACCATCTCCGGCAGCGTCTACGAGCTGAACCGCAATCCCGACCAGTACGACAAGCTGCGCGCCAACCCGGACCTGATCGGCTCGATGGTGTCGGAATCGATCCGCTACCAGACGCCGCTGGCGCATATGGCCAGGACGGCGCTGCAGGACACCGAGGTCGGCGGCAAGATGATCCGGGCGGGCGACCGGGTGGCCATGTGGTACATCTCGGGCAACCGCGACGAGAGCAAGATCGAAAACCCGGACGCTTACGACATCGACCGTGAGCGGCCGCGCCAGCACCTCAGCTTCGGGTTCGGCGTCCATCGCTGCGTCGGCAACCGCGTCGCCGAGATGCAGCTGACCATCATCTGGGAAGAAATCCTGAAACGCTTTCCCGAGGTGAGGGTCGCCGGCGAACACGAACGCAGCCACTCGAGTTTCATCCACGGTTTCGAGACCCTGCCTGTCGTCATCCCGGCTCGCACCTGACTGTCACCGCCATGAATGATGCGTCGGCCCCGAGCCGCGATCGCATCGCGCCGCGCGCGCAAGCTGATTGGACGACCCCGCACGCTTTCGATGACCGCGCCACCCGCGGTCAACGCGCGCTTCCCCGAGTCCGCTAATGAGCCACAAGCGGGCGCTTCGCCCTAATGCATGTTGAAGACGTCCAGTGCTGTCTTGCCTAGGATCATCTGGGCGTTCTTCACCGTGGTGGCGTCGAACACCGCCTGGATGGCGCTGCGGGTATAGCCGAATGTGCTTTCCTGGTGCGGGTAGTCGCTCGACCACATCACCCGGTCGGCGCCGATGCGGTGCAGGAGTTCCAGGCCCGCCGGATCGGTCATGAAGGTCGCATAGCAGTGGTTGAACCAATACCAGCTGGGCGGGTGCGCCAGCTTGGGGTTCATCGCGGTCGGGAATGAATTGTAGATCATGTCGGCGTCGTGGATCATCGACGCGACCCAGCAGATACCGCCCTCAACGAACACCACCTTCAGCTTGGGGAAGCGGTCGAACACCCCGCCGAAGGTGAGCTGGCCCCAGATGTGGCGAAAGCCCTGCATCTGGGTCAGCACGAAGGTGCCGGCCGCGCCGGGCGCGGCGGTCGGGATCGCCTCGCCGATGTGGAAGCAGAGCGGGATGCCGGACTCCGCGACCGCCTCCCAGAGCGGGTCCAGCTTGGGGTTGGAGTACTGGATCGGCTCGTCGTCGACATCGTCGCCGGGCTTGATCGGGACCATCAGGCAGTGGGCGCCCAGCGCCTGGCAACGATCGACCGACGATTTCGCCAGGGCCGGATCCCAGTAGTTGGGCACCATGACCGGAAAGAGCCGCCCCTTGCCGGCCGCGCAGGCTTGCGCGATGTGCTCGTTATAGGCGCCGAAGGTCTCGGGCCGGTTCATCATCTTTCCGAACATGTAGAGGCCGAACAGGCGCTGCGGAAAGATCAGCTCCTTTTCGACGCCTTCGACGTCCAGGTCGGCCATGCGGGCGTCGATGTCGGTGAAACCCGGTGTGCATTCCAGCGAGGTGCAGAGACCGGCGGCGACATGCGGCGGGGTCATCTGGCGGCCGTTGACGCTGAGCTGCCAGCCGCCGTCCTTGAACTCCATCCTGGGCGCCTGATCCTTCAGGTGCTCGGGGAAGCGGTCGACCCAGCAGTCCGGCTCCAGCATGTGGCTGTCGGCGGAGATGATCCGCGTGCCCCTGGGCCAGGCCCGGGTCGCCGCCTGCGGCTTGCGCTGGGGCGACAGTTCGATGCCGACCATCTCGGGAATTTCGAGCACAAAGCCGTCGTCGGCCATGACGTCCTCCCTTGTCCCGGCGACGCTTGAACGGTCGCCTAAGTCATCGTCTGGGCGATCCCGCAGATCTCGCCCGAGACCGAGCCGGTATAGTCGCCCTTAGCCCAGGCGACCTCGCCATTGACCAGGACGGTGTCGATCCCGACCGAGTCCCGCACGTAGCGCATGCCGTCGCCGGGCATGTCGAACACCGGCCGCTCGTCGCCGCGACCGATGGTGGCGGCGTCAAACACCACGATGTCGGCGGCGAAGCCTTGCGCCAGCGAGCCGCGATCCTTCAGGCCCCAGATGGCGGCGGTGTCGGAGGTGATCTTCTTGACCGCCGCTTCCAGGGTCAGCACGCCCGCCTTGCGGACGAACTCGCTGAACAGGAAGCCGGTGTCGCCGTAGGTGGCGAAGGAAGCGATGTGCGCGCCGCCGTCGCTGGCGCCGATGTGCACCAGCGGATCGGCCAGCATCGGGCCAATGCGGTCGGTGCGGTCGTGGCCGCGGTTGGCGGCGAGAAAAGCGACGTCCAGGTCGTGCTCGATGGAGAGGGTGATCAGGGTCCGCGCCGGCGCCTCGCCGCGCTCGGCGGCGATCTCGCCAAGGGTGCGGCCGGCGAGTTCGGCCGGGATGGCGTCGCCACCGCGCGCGATCAACTCGCCCATCAAACGCTCGCCGCCATCGGGTCCGGCGTCGGCCACCAGCTTGTCGGCGGTCGCCGGGTCCTTCAGCGCCGCCATGCGCTCATCCAGAGGCAGGCGCAGGGTGCGCATCCAGGTCGGCAGGCGGGCGAAGAACAGGCTGGGGCGGAGCAGCGAAAAGCTGATGTCGATCGGCCGGGTCTGCATCTGCGGCCAGACCCGCGCGCCGCGGGCGAACTGCTCGGCAACCCGGGCCAGCTGGCGCGGCGCGGCGTGCGGGGTCAGGTCGTTGTCGAACACCGGCGAGAAGGTGGTCGGGATGCCGTGCTTCAGCGACAGCTCAGCCAGCTGGTCGATGCGGGCGATGGTGATGTCGGTGTCGTAGAATTCCGGCACGATCTGCAGCATGCGGCCGAACTCGCCGAGCACGGCGCAGAGCGCGTCCAGCTCGTCGAACTGGGCGAAGCGGCTTGGCACCGGTCGCGCCTTTTCGTCGACGTCGACGAAGCTGGTCGAGAGGCCGACCGCGCCGGCCTGCAGGCACTCGCGCAGCAGGCCCTGCATGGCGGCGATCTCGTCCGGCCTTGCCGGGCGCTGCTGCGCTTCGGCGCTCATGACCCAGAGCCGGATGACGCTGTGGCCGACCAGCGGCGCGACGTTGATGGAGAGGTTCTTCTCCAGCGCCGCGCGATAGCCGGCGAAGTCCTCCCACGTCCATTCGAAGGCCTGGGTGAAGGCCTCCGGCGGCAACTCCTCGATCTGCTGGAACATGCCGATCAGGCCGGCCCTGTCGCCCGCCTTCAGCGGCGCCAGCGACAGCGAGCAGTTGCCGGGTACGATAGAGGTGACGCCGTGCTCAAGCGCCGGGCGCGCCGCGCCGTCCCAGAGCAGTTGGACATCGAAATGGGTGTGCGGATCGATGAAGCCGGGCGCGACCACCTGGCCGCCCGCCTCGATCACCCGCAGCGCCTCACCGGGCAGGTTGGCGCCGACGGCGGCGATGCGGCCGTCCTTGACCGCCACGTCGGCCAGATGACCGGGCGCGCCGGAGCCGTCGACCACCAGTCCGCCTCTGATCAGAATGTCGTACATGTTCAAAGTCCCTTGGAAATCTCGCGCCATGGCCGCCCGATCAGCGCCGCCAGGTCGGCCGCGCCGCAAGCCTGCATGATGCTGAAGCCGGTGTCGGCGTCGAGGGTCACCGACCCGATCACGCCGTTCTCATATTGAATCGAGACCACGAGCTCGGCGGTCCCGTCATGGCCTCCGGCGATCTCGGCGCCGACGATGGTCGCCTCTGTCTGCAGGGCGAGCGCGTTCATGCCTGCGGCGGCTCGACGAAGACCACGTCGCTGCCGAGCAGAAGCCCGCGCGGCCGGCGCATGGCGAAGATGTGCAGGTTCCAGCCCTTGATGCGCTCGACTGCGACCTCCAGCGGCTCGCCCGGCAGGGCGCGGGCAGCGAGATGCTCCACCGACTCGTCGAGCTCTGGCGTGACGAAGCGGCGCTGGGGCGACAGGGGCATTTGCAGAGGTCACTGAACTTTGTTCAGGAAAGCCTGTCAGGAAACGCCGCGGGCGGCAATGGCGACCCGGCGTCAACGGCGCCCGAGCACGCGTCCGAACAGGCTGCGGTCGGCCAGGATCTCGCGGGCGGCGTTGTGGCCGGGCGCGCCGGTGACGCCGCCACCGGGATGGGTCCCGGCCCCGCACATGTAGAGCCCCTTCAGCGGCCCGCGATAATCGCCATGGCCCAGCAGCGGCCGCGCGCCCCAGAGCTGGTCGAGGCTGAGCGCGCCGTGGAAGATGTCGCCGCCGGCCAGGCCGAAGGTCCGCTCCAGATCGAGCGGCGAGAGGATCATCCGCCCGAGGATCGCCGCCTTGAAGTTGGGCGCGACGGCGTCAACCGTCTCGACGATCAGGTCGGCCGCCACCTCGCGCTCGTCGTCCCAGCTGCGGCCGTCGGGCAGCACCGGCGCGAACTGCTGGCAGAACAGGCTGGCCACGTGCGCTCCGAGCGGGGCCAGGCTGTCGTCGATGGTGGACGGGATCAGCATCTCGACGATGGGCGCCTTCGACCAACCGAACCGGCGCGCGTCGGTGAAGGCCTGGTCCATGTAGTCGAGGGTCGGCGCGATGATGATGCCGCTCTGATGGTGCTCGGCCATCGCCTTGCCGGGCAGGCAGGTGAAGTCGGGCAGTTCGGAGAGCGCCACATTCATCCGGAACGTCCCGGAGCCGGTCTTGAAGCCCTTCATCCGTTTCAGAAAGTCCGGTGTCAGGTCGGCGGCGTCGATCAGCCCCTCATAGAGGATGCGCGGGCCGACATTGGCGACGATCGCCGCAGCCGTCACCTCCGCCCCGGACTCCAGCCGCACGCCGACTGCCACTCCGCTCTGGACCAGCACCCGCGCCACCGGCGCCCCGACCGTGATCTCGACGCCCGCCTCGCGGCAGGCCTCGGCCATGCCCTGGGTGATCGCGCCCATGCCGCCGATGGCGTGGCCCCAGGCGCCCTTCTTGCCGTTCACCTCGCCGAACACGTGGTGCAGCAGCACATAGGCCGAGCCGGGGGTGTCCGGGCTGGCATAACTTCCGACAACAGAGTCGAAGCCGAAGGCGGCCTTGACCGCCTCGCTCTCGAACCAGCCGTCCAGAAAGGCCCGCGCGCTCTTGGTGAACATGTCGAGCACGTCGCGTTGCCGCTCCAGCGGCATGGACGCCAGCATCCGCCCCTGGGTCGCGGCGGCGAGCAGCGACCGCAAGCCGCCGCCGGCGTTGGGCGGGGTCTTCAGCGCCAGGTCGCGCAGCACCTCGGCCACGCCTTCCAGCGCCTCGTAATAGGCCGGCAGCACTTCGGCATCGTGGGCTGAGAACCGCCGGAACTCTCCTTGCGTGCGCTCCAGTCCGCCGCCAAGCTTCAGATAGCCGCCGTCCGGCTGCGGCAGGAAATTGGAGATAGGCCGCTCGACGATGCGCAAGCCCCGCTCGGCCAGCCGCATGTCGGCGATCACCTTCGGATTCAACAGGCTGACCGTGTAGCTGGCTGTCGAGTTGCGGAAGCCGGGATGGAATTCCTCGGTCACCGCCGCGCCGCCGACGACGCCGCGGCGCTCCAGCACCCGCACTTTCAGGCCCGCCCGCGCCAGGTAGAAGGCGCAGACCAGGCCGTTGTGGCCGCCGCCGATGATCACGGCGTCCGGGCGCGGGCTCACCGGGCGTGACCGCAATGGGTTGGACCTTGCATGGCGCCAAGGTTTAGCCTGCGCCCAGCGGGCTGCAAAACCGATTGCGGGAGACCAGGATGGAAGACGGCGTTCTGGACGACCTGACCATGATTCTGCCGCCGCTTTTGCGGTCGCTGGAGGCGCTGGGCTTTGCCGCCCGCAACCTCAACCCGGCCCAATACGGCCTGGTGCTGGAGACCATCGGCTCGCCCGACGCGGCGCTGCGCCTGGTGCGGCCCAACCTGGACGCGTGGCCCGAGGACCTGGCGCCGATGCGCGAGCGCCTGACTGCCGCCAGGGACGCGGTGCTCGACGCCTTCGACGGCCTGCGCGCCGCGCCGGACGATGCCGATGGCCTGCGCGCCGCCTTCCGCGCGCTCCGCCTCTTACCGCGCGCCCAGGAAGCGCTCTACCCGCTCGCCGCCGGCCTGCCGCCGGTCAGCCGCTTCTTCCTGGCGCCGGCGCGCCGCGAAGACCCGGATCTGCAGGCCCGCCTGACTGGGGCCGAGCCGCGCGAAGACGCTGGCCTGGTGCACATCGATGACGCACCGGGCGGGGGCGGCGGCTTTTCCATGTACGTGCCCGAGGACTACACGCCCGACCGGCCATGGCCGCTGGTGATGGCCCTGCACGGCGGCGGCGGCAATGGCCGCAGCTTCCTGTGGAGCTGGCTGCGCGACGCCCGCGGCCAGGGCGCCATCCTGATCGCGCCCACCGCCGTCGGTCAGACCTGGGCGCTCTCCGGGCCGGACGGCGACACGCCGAACCTCGCCCGCATCCTCGACCTGGCCCGCCGGGGCTGGAACCTCGACGAGCGGCGCCTGTTGCTGACCGGGATGAGCGACGGCGGCACCTTCACCTATGTCAGCGGTCTGGAGGCGGACTCGCCGTTCACCCACCTGGCCCCGGTCTCCGCCTCCTTCCACCCGATGATCGCCCAGATGGCCGATGCGGAGCGGATGCGCGATCTGCCGATCTATCTGGTGCACGGGGCGCTGGACTGGATGTTCCCGGTCGACGTGGCGCGCGGCGCCAACGAGGCCCTGACGGCGGCGGGGGCGGACGTCACCTATCGCGAGATCGCCGATCTTAGCCACGCCTATCCGCGCGAGGAGAACCCGGCGATCCTGGATTGGCTGAATAGGGGCCTCGCATGAGCAACGACTGCGCTCACCTAGGAACCATCCGGACGGTGACGCCAAGCGCCAAGGGCTGCGAGGAGTGCCTGAAAATGGGCGCGATCTGGCTGCACCTGCGCATCTGCCGCACTTGCGGCCACGTCGGCTGTTGCGACGACTCGCCGAACAAGCACGCCACCAAGCACTTCCACGCGACCAGCCATCCGATCATCGAGGGCTACGACCCGCCGGAGGGCTGGGGCTGGTGCTACGTCGACGAGGTGATGTTCGACCTCTCCGACCGCTTGACCCCGCAGCTCGGCCCGATCCCGCGCTACTACTGAGGCCGCGAGGCACGATCTGCACGAGCCGGTCAGCGGTTCGGCGCCGCCGCCAGCGCCGCCTCGGGCGTCGTCTCCAGCGAGGCGAGGTAGGTCGGCGGTTTGCGGGCCTTGGTCGCTTGTTCGAAGGCGTGGCCAAGCGCCAGCAGCACAGCCTCGCTCCAGGCCGGGCCGATGAAGGAGAGGCCGACCGGCAGGCCCTGGACCTGGCCCATGGGCACGGTCAGGTGCGGATGGCCGGACACCGCCGGCAGTTGCGAGGAGCGGCCATTGGTGTGGTCACCGGCGGCGAAATCGAACCGCGAGGCTGGCCCGTAGCTGGGCGCGATCAGGGCGTCGAGTTGGTGCTCGGCGATCAGCCTGTCGATCCCATCCGCGCCAGCCTGGCGCAAGCCGTCGGCGCGCGCCTTGAGGTAGGCCTCGTCGGTCGGGCCCTTGGTGGCCTCGGCCAATTCGAAGAACTCCTGGCCGAACAGCGCCAGCTCGCGGGTGCTGGCGGCGTTGAAGGCGATCAGATCGGCCAGGGTGCGGGTCTTCACGGTCGCCGGCGTGGTGGCGAGATAGGCGTTGAGGTCGCTTTTCAGTTCACTCAGCAGGACGGCGCGCTCGTTGGCGCCCAGTTCGGGCGGCGGCTTGTAATCGGCGAGCTCGACCACCTCGGCGCCCTGCCCCTTCAACAGCACCACCGCCGCGGCGAAGACCCCATCGACGGTTGGCGAGAGGCCGGCGGCGAAGCCGAGGAGGCCCAGCCGTTTGCCCTTCAGGCTGGCCGCCTCGAGCTCGGCGGCATAGTCGCAGGCGTGGTCGTCGGCCTGCGCCGTCGCGGGGTCGGTCGGATCGGCCCCGGCCATGGCGGTGAGCAGGATGGCTGCGTCCCTGACGCTGCGCGCCATCGGTCCCGGCGTGTCCTGGCTGTGCGAGATGGGCACGACATGGGTGCGTGAGACCAGTCCGACCGTCGGCTTCAATCCCACCAGCCCGGCGACCGAGGACGGCGCGGTGACCGACCCGTCCGTCTCGGTGCCGACGCCAATTGCGGCCAGCGAAGCGGCGATCGCCGAGCCCGTCCCCGACGACGAGCCGCAGGAGCTGCGGTCCAGCACATAGGGGTTCTTCACCAGGCCGCCGACGGCCGACCAGCCGCTGACCGAACGGGTCGAGCGGATATTGGCCCATTCGGACAGGTTGGTCTTACCCAGGATGACCGCGCCCGCCGCCTTCAGCCGCGCGATCACTGGGGCGTCGCGCAGCGTGACGTTGTCGCTCAGCGCCAACGAGCCGGCCGTGGTCGCCGTGCCGTCGTCGGTGTCGATATTGTCCTTCACCAGCACCGGGACGCCATGCAGCGGCCCGCGCGAGGCGCCGGCGCGCCGCTCGTCGTCCAGCCGGCGCGCGTCGTCCATGGCCTTCGGATTGAGCGCGATGACGCTGCGCAGGGTCGGCCCCGACCGGTCGATCGCCTCGATCCTGGCCAGGTAGGCCGCCACCAGGCCGGCCGAGTCCACGGCGCCCGCGGCCATGGCGGCCTGCAGCTCGGTCACCGACTTTTCCACCACCGGATAGTGCTCGCTCATTGGCTGCCTCCCGTTGTGCGCGGAGGGTGGCACACCGCGCCGGTCCGATCCAAATGATGTGGCCCTGGACGTCCGACAGAAGCAATGAAATCGGCGATACGACCGGTCAACAGAACCCTGCCGATTCTCTTCACACCAACTCCCAATCGTTACTAAAGTATTACCATGTATAGGCCGTATTTGGTCAAAATTTCGCCCACTTCAACACTTAAGTTCCGAGGCTGTTAGCCATGATTTACGCCAAACGGGGAGGCGGATGATGAGCGGAAATGAAGTCGAACAGAGGTTGGCCGTGCAGGAGGCGCTGGTCAGCGCCCTCATCACCCACGCCGCCAATCGCGGCATGATCGCCGACATGGTCTATGAGGCGAAGGTCCGGCTGGGCTTTCCCATGAGCCCTGGCGAAAAGGTGGTCCGCGCCGGCGTGCTCGACCAGCTCGAGACGGTGCTGGACCAGTTGGACAACCGCCCGCTCGCCCTTTCGATGCGCTGACGCGGGCGTCTCCGCGAACGCCGCTTGAACAGCGGGTTTCCAATCGCCACTTATGTTGGGTTCGCCCGAGACCGAGGGAGCGCCTGACAGGGTTCTCGAGGCCTAAAGGCGGACGAAGTCGCTTCGTTCGAGGGCTTCGCCGATGAACCGTACGATCCTGTTCGACAGTCCGTTCCTGCTCGGTTTCGAGCACACGCGTTCGCTGATCGAACGTGCGGCCAAGGCCGCCGCCGAAAGCTATCCGCCCTACAATGTGGAGGACGCCGGAGACGGCCGGCTCCGCATCAGCCTGGCGGTGGCGGGCTTTTCGCCGGACCAGCTGCATGTGGTGGTTGAGGACAACCAGCTCACGGTGGCCGGGCGCAAGGACGGCGAGACGAGAGACGCAGACGATCGCGCCTTTCTGCATCGCGGCATCGCCGCGCGCGGCTTCCTTAGAACCTTCGTCCTCGCCGACGGGCTTGAGGTCAGCGACGCGGTGCTGGAGCACGGTCTGCTCCACATCGATCTCGTGCTGCCAGAGCCCGCGAAAAGGACCAGGCGGATACCGATAAGGACGGCCGGCTGAACCTTGCGGTCGTTCAACGCGTTGAGTTTTTGAAAAGGAGGCGGTCATGACGACGCCTGAATTCTCCACCGAAGCTTTCGCCGCTCTTGGCGCGCCCGATCTGGTCTATGTCCGGCCGATCAAGGCCCGCGAAATTCTCGCCTCGACTCCGATCGAAGAGAGCAGGAGCTTCTCCATCGACCCCGACCAGATTCTCTATGCGGTCCACCGCGCCGACGGCGAACGCCTGGCGGTGATGGGCGACCGCGAATCCGCCGTCGCCGCCGCCCTGGCCAACGACCTCGCCCCGGTCTCGGTGCACTAAAGACAACCTC
Source organism: Caulobacteraceae bacterium (assembly GCA_041691315.1). Classification (GTDB taxonomy): domain Bacteria; phylum Pseudomonadota; class Alphaproteobacteria; order Caulobacterales; family Caulobacteraceae; genus Poindextera. The sequence continues at coordinate 56,386 of JBEPUW010000011.1, forward strand.
TCCCAGAGGGAGCGATTTTTTACGCCGCCGACGGCCGCGCTTCTTGCGCGAGAAGGGCGTGGATGGCGTCGGGGGTGCGGGCCTGGCGCAGTTGCTGGCGTAGGTCCTTCTGGCGCAGCAGGCGCGCGACCCGGGCCAGGGCGCGCAGATGTTCGGAGCCGGCGTCCGCCGGCGCGAACAGCGCGAAGATCAGATCGACCGGCGCGCCGTCGATCGCATCGAAATCCACCGGGGCCTCAAGGCGCAGAAAGACGCCGCGCATGCGATCGAGCCCGGCCAGCCGCGCGTGCGGCACGGCGACGCCCGAGCCGACACCGGTCGAGCTGGTCTGTTCGCGGGCCAGCAGCGCGTCCAGCACCTCGCCGGCATCCAGGTTGAAGCGCCGCGCCGCCGTCTCCGCCAACAGCGACAGGGCCTGGCGTTTGGTGTGCGCGGACAGCTTCGGCGTGATGGCCCGCCGGTCCAGCAAATCTTCGATAGTGATCAAGACGCCCGCCCGTGGTGACTGTACAAACCGAAACGCTTCGACCGCCAAAACGTCCGCAGCGGAAGTTTGCTCCCGACCCGTTCTTGGTCAGTCGCGCCCCTCGGCTTCGAGCGCGCTGGTGGTGCGCTCCGGATCGATCCAGCCGATGTTTCCGTCGGGCCGGCGATATACCACCGATAATCCGCCGTGGGCGGCGTTTCTAAACACGATTGTTTGAGATTCAGTCAGGTCCAGCTGCATCACCGCCATCGAAACGGTCATGCTGCGCAAGGGGGATTGGGTTTCGGCGATGATCATGGCGGCCGGAGGCCCGTGGCCTTCCGCCGCATCCCAGCCGTCCTCGTCCTCGGTGTCCTCCGGCGCGCGCAGCACATAGAGGGCCGCGGTCTCCGCCTGCTTGGCGTTGGCGGCCACCGAATGGCTCTTCAGCCGCCGCTTGTAGCGCCGGATGCGGGTCTCGATCTTGTCCAGCGCGGTGCTGAAGGCGCCGTGGGCATCGGCCCCCAGCCCATGACTCTGCAGCTGCTGGCCCGAGGCCAGGGTGACGGCGCAATCGACCTTGAAGCTGTGGCCGTCGCGGCTGACCACCACCTCGGCGTCGCCGCCGCGGTCGAAATATTTGCCGATGCTGGAGAGGAGTTCGTCGGTGACCCGGGTCTTCAGGGATTCGCCGATAGCGACATGTTTGCCGGAGACTTGAACTTGCATGAACGGCAGTCGAGACCCTGAGCCCAGGGGAAGTCAAGCGTAGCGGAGACCCTTAGGTCAGCACGCTTCCTTGAGCATCCGCCGCCGTTCCACCGAGGACGGGATGCGCATGGCCTCGCGATACTTGGCCACGGTGCGGCGCGCGATGTCGACGCCGGTCTCGTTGAGGATTTCGACGATGCGATCGTCGGAGAGCACGGTCTCCGGCTCGACCTCGGACTCGATCAGCTGGCGGATCTTGTGGCGCACGCTTTCGGCCGAGTGGGCGGCGCCGCCGTCGCTGGACTGGATGGCGGCGGTGAAGAAGAACTTCATCTCGAACACCCCGCGCGGGGTGGCGAGATACTTGTTCGAGGTCACCCGGCTGACGGTGGATTCGTGCATGCCGATCGCCTCGGCCACAGTTTTCAGGTTCAGCGGCCGCAGGTGCTCGACGCCGAACGCCAGAAAGCCGTCCTGCTGGCGCACGATCTCCGAGGCCACCTTCAATATGGTCTTGGCCCGCTGATCCAGGCTGCGCACCAGCCAGTTGGCCGAGGCCAGGCAATCGGCGACAAAGGTCTTGTCGGCGTCCGTGCGCGCGCCGCCGGAGACGCGGGCGTGGTAGCGCTGGTCGACCAGCAGACGTGGCAGGGCGTCGGAGTTCAATTCCACGTGCCAGAGGCCGCCAAGGCTCTCGCGCACCATGGCGTCCGGCGTGATCGGGGCGGCTGGCTCGCCGCCGAAGGCCGCGCCTGGTCGCGGCGTCAGGGCGCGGAGTTCCGCCAACATCTCCCTTAAGTCTTCCTCATCGACGTCGCAGGCGCGGCGAAGACCGCTCATGTCGCGCTTGGCGAGCAGGTCCAGATTGTCCAAGAGCGCCGACATCGCCGGGTCGCAGCGGTCGCGCTCGATCAGCTGCAGGCGCAGGCACTCGGCCACGTCGCGGGCGAAGACGCCGGTGGGCTCGAAGCCCTGCAACCGGGTCAGCACGGCTTGCGCCTTCTCCGGCGCGCAACCGAGGCGCTCGGCCACCTCGTCCAGGTCCAGGCGCAGATAGCCGCCCTCGTCGACCCCGTCGATCAGCACCTGGGCGATCAGATAGTCGGGGCCTGAAAACCCGGCGACCGCCAGTTGGTCGGCCAGGTGTTCGCTGAGCGTCTTGGCGCGCTGGGCGCCGCCTTCCAGCGTCTGTTCCTCGCCGTCGAAGCCACCGCCGCGGCCGGCGCGCGACCAGTCGATGGCGCCGCCGGTCTGGTAGGTCTCCCCGCCGGAATCGGCGCCGTGGACATTCAGGCCCTCACCAGGCGACGTGTCGGCATAGAGGTCTGACGGCGCGGCATCCATGTCAGCGGCGGCGGCTGATTCCGTGATGCGATCGAGCGCGGTTTCGCCGATCTCGACCTCGCGTTCGGCGTGGGCGGGCGCGTCCGTCTCGCCGTCGGAATCGCGCTCGTCGCGCTGCAACAGCGGATTGCGCTCAAGCTCGCCCTCGACATAGGTCTCGAGCTCGACGCTGGACAGCTGCAGAAGCTTGATCGCCTGCTGCAGTTGCGGCGTGATGACGAGGCCCTGGCCTTGCCTCAACTCTAATCGGGGACTGAGCGCCACGCGCCCTCCTGGCCTGAATCTTGCCTCAGACCTTAGGGCGGCCTTTGCCACCGACTGGTTAATGCCGGTCGGGAATAGGGCCAAAATTTGGCAGCCTGGACCGCGGCCGCACCCCTCCCCGTCATCGCCCGGTTTATCCGGGCGATCCATGAACGCCAACATGTCCGATGATCCTCGGCGGCTGCCGCCGCGCGAACTCTCACTCGCCCGTGTTCATGGGTGGCCCGAACAAGTCGGGCCATGACGGTGGAGGTTTGGTCGGGAATTCAGCTGAACCGGTCGCCGAGGTAGACGCGTCTCACTTCCGGGTCGGCGAGGATCTCGTCGGGGGCGCCTTCGAACAGCACCTCGCCGGCGTGGATGATCGAGGCGCGGTCGATGATGTCGAGGGTCTCGCGCACATTGTGGTCGGTGATCAGGATGCCGATGCCGCGGCCCTTGAGGTAGGCGATCACCTCGCGGATGTCGGCCATGGCCAGCGGGTCGATGCCGGCGAAGGGCTCGTCCAGCAGCATGAAGTCAGGCTCGCTGGCCAGGGCGCGGGCGATCTCGACCCGGCGGCGCTCACCGCCGGAGAGCGAGACCGCCGGCGCCGCGCGCAGATGCTCGATGCGCAGCTCTTCCAAGAGGCCGTCGACCGTGACCCGGGCGCGCTTATCGCTGGGCTCGCGCATCTCGACCACGGCCATGATGTTTTCTTCCACCGTCATGCCACGGAAGATCGACGCCTCCTGCGGCAGGTAGCCCACCCCCATGCGGGCGCGCTGGTACATGGGCTGGGCGGTGATGTTCTCGCCGTCGAGCCAGATGGCGCCGTAGTCGACGCCGATCAGGCCGGTGATCATGTAGAAACAGGTGGTCTTGCCGGCGCCGTTCGGACCCAAGAGGCCGGCGACCTCGCCGCGCGCCAGCCGCAGGCTGACGTTCGAGACCACCTTGCGGCCGCGGAACGACTTGCCGATCGCATCGGCGAACAGCCCGGTTCCGGCCGTGGCCGAATGTTTGATGGTCTCAAGCTTCATCGCGACGCTTTCCGAGCCCAGGCGGTCGTCAAGGCTTGGTCGGCGCGGATTGGAACAGCCCGACGCCCTGGCTGCCGGGATAGAGCACCGAGCGGACCCGGTTGGCCGCGCCGGCGCCCTTGGCGTTGGACTCCATGGTGGCGTGCTGGGTGTCGGTATTGATCACCAGCCGGTTGCCGACCACGACGTTCTTGCCCTGGCTGATCACCACGTCGCCGGTGAGTGTGATGGTCTTGGCGTCGGCCAGATAGACCGCGTCGTCGCCCTTCACCACCTCGCTTGGCGTCACGTAATAGACCGAGCCGTGCGCCTCCATGCGATCCAGCGCGCCGCATTTGCTGGTAGGGCCGCCGCCCGGCGCGGTTTGGGCCTGGGCGGGGCCCGCCTTGGCGTAGATGTTGAGCAGGTTGGTGCGCAGGCGGCTGGTGCCCTGCAAGGCCTCGACATTGCCGCGATAGATGGCCAGACACTGCTGCGGCTGGGCTTCCAGCTGGTCGGCGGTGACGTCGACGGGGCCGTTGGAGCCGGACGACAGCTGCGCGAAGGCTGGCGCGGCGGCCAGGCTGAACACCGACAAAACCACGGCCGTCCGCATCATCGCCATTCACATCCTTGAAGCTATCGGGGCCGCCAGCGCCTTATCTAGTGCGCATTGAGCCGGGAGTGAACCTTGCCTTGGAAAACAAGCCGCCGGCCGCGGTCGTAGACGGCGTAGGAATCGGCGCGGATCGAGCCCATCGGGCCCTGGCCGACAATCTGGGACTTGCCGGCCACCGCGCCGTTCACCGTGTCGACGATGGCCTGATCGGTGACAAAGGTATCGCCCTGGCTGTCGCGCACCGAGACATGGCCGTCGAGCAGCAGGATGCGATTGTCCTCGCGATAAACACCGTGGTCGGCCGAAAGCTGGGTCGGCTTCTGGCCGTCGGAATCCATGGCCAGGGCCGGCCGGGACAGGGTGATCTTCTGAACGTCGGTATTGTCGCGGGCGGCCTCCATGGCGGTCAGCACATAGGCGTGGCCCTGGGCGTCGCGGCCCAGGAAGCGGGCATTGGTCATGTGGATGGAGCTGGGGGCGGGTCCTCGGCCCGCACCGCCGCTGAACAGACCGCCGAACAGCACCCAGCCGCCGAACCCGAGCGCGATGCCCAGAATGGCCAGCGGCAGCAGCCGGCGAAAGGCCGCGATCATCAGCGAACGCCGCCGCCAGCGGCGCATGTCGCGGGCGCGCCGCTCCAGGCGAAGGGTTTCTGCCGGGGGCGCCTGGGCGGTCATGGGCGCACGGTCAGCTGTGGGCGAAGATGTCGACGTCTTCCCAGCCGGCCACGTCCAGCTTGGCGCGCCAGGGCAGGAAATCGAACGCGGCCTGGGCCAGCTGCATGCGGCCTTCGCGCACCAGCATGGCGTTCAGCTTGTCGCGTAGGCCGTGCAGATAGGCCACGTCGCTGGCCGCATAGGCCAGTTGTTCGGGGCTGAGCCCATCGGCGCCCCAGTCGGAGCTCTGCTGGGCTTTCGACATGTCCGCGCCCATCAGTTCGCGCACCACGTCCTTCAGCCCGTGCCGGTCGGTATAGGTGCGGGCGAGCTTCGACGCGATCTTGGTGCAATAGACCGGGGCGGTGGTGACGCCCAGGTGCAGGGCGAACATGGCGATGTCGAAACGGCCGAAGTGGAAGAGCTTCAGGACGTCCGGATCGGCCAGCAGCCGCTTGAGGTTCGGCGCGTCATAGGCCGGCCGGTTGAAGCGGACGATATGGCTGTCGCCGTCGCCAGCGGAGAGTTGCGCCACGCACAGCGGGTCGCGTCCAAGGCGCAGGCCCATGGTCTCGGTGTCGATCGCCACAACCGGGCCGAGATCGAGCCCGTCGGGCAGGTCGCCATCGTGCTGATGGATCGTCACGGGCTTCGCACCGCCTTTGGCGTTGGTGCCCAGGAAAGGACTCGAACCTTCACGGCCGTTAAGCCACTGGCACCTGAAGCCAGCGCGTCTACCAATTCCGCCACCTGGGCCTAAAAGAAGGCCGGGACCGACTAGGGCCGAACCCGACGCCAGTCAAGGCGCGTGCACGAACCGCACACATAAGCTTGCGATCAATCCGTCATGGCCCGACTTGTTCGGGCCACCCATGAACACCGTCTGGGGTCAGTGTTCATGGGTCCCCCGCATTCCGCGCTTCGCAGCTCCAGCGGGGGATGACGGTTTGTTGCTGTGCGTTCTGTCAGTGCGCTTCGTCCCAGTTCTTGGCGGCGCGGGCGTCGACGACCAGGGGGACGCTGAGGGCGACGGCGGGTTCGGCGGCGGCTTCCATCACCGCGCTGGCGACGGCGGCGGTTTCCTTGGCTTCCGCTTCCGGGGCCTCGAAGATCAGTTCGTCGTGCACCTGCAGCAGCATACGCGCCTGCAAGCCCGCCGCCTTCAGGGCGCTCGGCATACGGATCATCGCGCGGCGGATGACGTCGGCAGCCGTGCCCTGGATCGGCGCATTGATCGCGGCGCGCTCGGCGAACTGGCGGTGCGCCACGTTGCCCGAACGGATGTCGGGAATATTGACCTTCCGTCCAAAGAGGGTGGTGACGAAACCGTGTTCGCGCACCTGGGCGCGGGCCTGGTCCATATAGGCGCGGATGCCCGGGAAGCGGTCGAAATAGGTCTCGATATAGGTCGCCGCCTCATCGCGCGGGATCGACAGCTGGTTGGCCAGCCCAAACGCCGAAATCCCATAGATGATGCCGAAGTTGATCGCCTTGGCGCGCCGGCGCGTGTCGGCCGGCATGCCCTCGATCGGCACCCCGAACATCTCCGAGGCGGTCATGGCATGGATGTCGTGGCCGGCCTGGAAGGCTTTCTTCAGCTGCGGGATGTCGCCGATGTGGGCCAGCAGGCGAAGCTCGATCTGGCTGTAGTCGGCGCTGATCAACAGATGGCCAGGTTCGGCGATGAAGGCCTTGCGGATCTTGCGGCCCTCCTCCGTCCGTACCGGGATATTCTGCAGGTTCGGATCGTTCGACGACAGCCGCCCGGTGGTGGTCGAGGCCAGCGCATAGGAGGTGTGCACCCGGCCGGTGCGCTCGGAGATCGCCTGCGCCAGATTGTCGGTATAGGTGCCCTTCAGCTTGGAGAGGATGCGCCAGTCCATCAACACCCGCGGCAGGGCATGGCCCTGGGCGGCCAGCTCCTCGAGGATGCGCACGTCGGTGCCCCAGGCGCCGGTGGCGGTCTTTTTCGCGCCCGGCAGGCCCATCTCGCCGAACAGCACGTCGCCGATCTGCTTCGGCGAGCCCAGGTTGAACGGCCGCCCGACCAGGCGCTGCGCCTCGGCCTCCAGTTCGCTCATGCGCATGGAAAAGTCGTGGCTGAGCAGCCGCAGCTGCTCCGGATCGACGCGGATCCCCTCGCACTCCATCTGCGCCAGCACCGCCGGCAGCGGCCGCTCCAGGGTCTCATAGACGCTGAGCACGCCTTCCCGCGCCAGCCTGGGCCGCAGGTGACGGTACAGCCGCACGGTGACGTCGGCGTCCTCGGCGGCATAGGCCGTCGCCGACTCCAGGGCCGCGTGCTTGAAGCTTTTCTGCGCCTTGCCGGTTCCGGTCACGCTCTTCAGGCTGATCGGCTCGTGGTCCAGCCACAGCTTGGCCAGGTCGGCCATGCCGTGATCGTGCAGGCCGGCCTCCAGCACATAGGAGATCAGCATGGTGTCTTCGATCGGCGAGACCGTGATCCCGTGACGGGACAGCACCGCCAGGTCGTACTTGACGTTGTGGGCGATTTTCAGCACCCCCGGGTCTTCCAGTAGCGGCTTCAGGCGCGCGATCACCTCGGCTAGATCGAGTTGCTGCAGATCGCTGGCCGCGAACTGCAGGCCTTCGTCGCCCTCGCCGCTGTGGCCTACGGGCACGTAGCAGGCCTCGCCCGGCGCCACCGCCAGCGAGATCCCGCACAGGCCGGCATTGGCCGAAGACGCCGAATCCGTCTCGGTGTCGAAGGCGACCAGGCCCTCGGCGCGGGCGCGGGCGATGAAGCCGTCCAGGCTCGCCAGGTCACGCACACAGACATAGCCGCTGGCATCCATCGGCTTGGCCGCCACGGGCTCGGCCGCCGGTCTGGGCGCCGGCGCCGCGCCGCCGTTCATCGCCTCGGCGACGCGCCTGGCCAGGGTGCGGAACTCCATCACCTCCAGGAACTGCGCCAGCACCGCCGCATCCGGCTCGGCGATATCCAGCTCTTCGATCGGCGCCGGCAGCGGCGTCTCACAATCCAGCCGCACCAACTCGCGCGACAGCCGGATCTGGTCGGCGAAGTCGATCAGGGTCTGGCGGCGCTTGTCCTGCTTGATCTCGCCGGCGCGGGCCAGCAGCGTGTCGAGGTCGCCATATTCCAGGATCAGGGCTGAGGCGGTCTTGATGCCGATGCCAGGCGCGCCCGGGACGTTGTCGACGGAGTCGCCGCACAGGGCCTGGACGTCGACCACCTTGTCGGGCGGCACGCCGAACTTCTCGGCCACCTCGGAGGGCCCCAGCCGGATGTTCTTCATCGGGTCGAACATCGAGACCCGCTCGCCGACCAGCTGCATCAGGTCCTTGTCGGAGGAGACGATCACCACCTCGCCGCCCAGGTCGCGGACGTGGCAGGCATAGGCCGCGATCAGGTCGTCGGCCTCATAGCCGGGCAGCTCGATGCACGGCACGCCGAAGGCCTTGGTTGCCTCGCGCACCAGCGGGAACTGCGGCACCAGATCCTCGGGCGCCGGCGGCCGGTGGGCCTTGTATTCGGCATAGAGGTCGTTGCGGAAGGTCTTCTCGGAATGGTCGAAGATCGCCGCCAGATGGGTCGGCGCATCGGGCGCGGCCTTCATGTCGACCAGCAGTTTCCACAGCATGTTGCAGAATCCGGCCACCGCGCCCACCGGCAGGCCGTCCGACTTGCGGGTCAGCGGCGGTAGGGCGTGATAGGCGCGGAAGATGTAGCCGGAGACGTCGATCACATAGAGCCGAATGGCCGGGCCATCCTGGGTCATGTCGCGGGGAATATCGGCGAGGGTGTCGGGCGCGTCTGCGAGGGTGTCGGTCATCGGCGAAAGATAGGCGCTTCCGCCGCCGTGGTCAGCCCCGTTGCGCGACCGGAAACGCGACATCGCCGGCTGACCGGCGGCTGAGCCAGCCGGTGAAGCGGACCCGGATCACCCAGAAGACCAGCACACCCAGCAGCAGAAGCTGCGGCAGGAAGAAGATCTGCGGCACGTGATAGGGGCCGGGTAACAGGCGAGCGAATCCATTGGTGGAGGCCGAGCCCGCCGCCAGGGTCAGGCCCAGGCACATGCGCCACAGGTGCCGGGCGATGCGCGGCGCCCCCGAGATGCCGCCGGCCAGGACGACCTTGACGTCGGCGATGGCGGCAATGGCGATGATGGTCGCAAACGCATAGAGCGCGATGAGGATCGCGCCCTCCAAGGCGAACGCGGTTTTGAACAGCGTCACGCCCGTGGCCATCTGAAAGACTAACGCCGCAAACGGCGCGCAGAGAACAAGCGCGACGACCATGGCGATCTTCTCGGCGAGGCCGATGGCGCCTTCGCCTCGCCGGACGGTCAGCCAGCCCGTCGCCACCAGGTACAAGGTGAAGGCGCTGATGAACAGATTGACGATCTGGCCCGGCATGGCGACGGCCAGAACGGCGGCGAAGATCGCCATGACCAGCATGGAAACGAAGAAGACGGCGCCGGCCATCCGGTGGAGCGCACCGCCCTTGGCTGCGAACAGCGCGATCAGCCCCGAACCGAGGGCGAGCGCGCCCGCGGCGATGTGGATCACGAAGACGAGCATCAGAGACGGTTGAAGAATAAGCATGGCATTCCCCCTCCCCCAGCGCGGTCAGATCGGCGTGCGGTAGCGGCGCTGCCAGACAACGGCGGCGAACAGAGCCGCGGCCACGACCAGGCCGCTCCACAGGCCCGGACTGGTCAGGAACCCGATCGGGTCCATGCTGGCGGAGTCGAAACTCATTTTCCCGGCTGTGGCCTGGCTGGAGAAGGCTTCAGTCAGTCCGCCGGTCACCCGGTAGTGCAGCAGCTTGTCGACATAGGCAGTGCCGAAGGCCAGCCGCTCGAAGATCACCACGCCGATCGGCGGCCCGACGGCCCACAGGAAACTCGCCCGTCGCGCCCAGCCCGAGACCAGCATCAGCCAGCCCCAGATCGGCGCGTGCCAGAGCGCCAGGCAGATCAGCAGGTAGGCCAGTTCCACCCAGCTGTTGAGGACTGGGAACTGCGTCCAGAGGGCGGTCGCCGGCAGGCCGACCGAGGGCAGGAGCACAAGGCTGGCGGCCAGGATGATCAGCTGGGTCACGACGACGACCACAAAGGTGACGGCCGGCAAAACGACCATGGGCAGGGCCGCCTTGGCCATCACCGTGGTCAGGTCGGAGACCGGAAGCGACTTCCAGAACAGGATCGAGCGGTCGCGGCGTTCGCTCTGCAAGGCGCTCAGGCAATAGAAGAAGGCGACGATGAACGAGGCCACCAGGATGATCGCCGCCGCCCCCTCGAAAGGAATGCCCAAGGCGGCCTGGCGCTTGGACGCATCCAGCGTCGAGACCAGGTGTGTCGCGCGGTGCAGGTTGATCGACCCGACCAGCAGGCCCAGTAGCACCACCGCGGCCACCAGCGCCGGCGCGACATAGATCGAGCGGTTCTCCCAGAGTTCACGGCGCACAGACCAATAGAACGGCCGGGTCACGGAACGGGGCCGGGCCGGGGCCGCTTCGGACGGGACGGCAGGATCGGAGATGGCGTCTGACGGGCTCATGCGGCGGCCTTCTGGGTCTGGTCTCCGCCGATCACGGCGACGAACAGGTCGGCGATGCTGGGGGTTCTCACCTCGCCGAGCGTGGCGAGCCGGGCGCGATCGGCGCCGTCGAAGAGGAAGAGGCTGCGGCCGAACACCTGGCGCTCCTGGATCGGCCCTTGCGTCCGCGCCTCGGCCGCATGCTCCGGCGGCGACAGCACCTCGGTGTAGCGCTGTTCGAACGCCTCCATGCTGGTGTCCAGCACGATGCGGCCGCGGTTCAGGAACATCAGATCGGTGAGGATGTGCTGGATCTCTTCGACCTGGTGCGTCGTCACGATGATGGTGCGGCTGTGGTCGAAATAGTCGTTCAACAGGCTGTCGTAGAACGACTTGCGATACAGAATGTCGAGGCCGAGCGTCGGCTCGTCGAGCACCAGCAGCTTGGCGTCGATGGCCATGATCAGGGCCAGGTGCAGCTGGGTGACCATGCCCTTGGACAGCTCGCGCACGCGGCTTGAGCGCTTGATCGTGGTCTTGGCGAGCAGGGCCTCGGCCTTGGCGCGATCGAACCTGGGATGCACGCCGGCGACATAGTCCAGCGCCTGGTCGACCTTGATCCAGCGCGGCAGCACCGCGACATCGGCGATGAAGCAGACGTCCTCCATCAGGGCGTCACGCTCGCGCCAGGGATCGCGCCCGAGCACCTTGAGGTCGCCCTGGTAAGCGGTAAGGCCGAGGATGGCGTTCAGCGCCGTGGTCTTGCCGGCGCCGTTGGGGCCGATCAGGCCGATGATGCGGCCGGTCTCGACGCGCAGGTCGATGCCGTCGAGGGCGACGGTCGCGCCATAGGCCTTGCGCAGGCCACGGGCTTCTATGCAGGCGGCCATCTCAGGGCTCCTTGGCGGTTGGGGTCGCGCCGGCGCTGGCGCTGAGCAGGTCCCGCGGCGTCAGGCCGAGCCGCTCGATGGTCGCCTGGACCAGGGGCCATTGTTCGGTGAGGAACCTCTGCCGCTCGCCTTCGAGCAGCCGGTTTCGCGCGCCGCTCATCATGAACATGCCGAGGCCGCGCCGCTTCTCGACCAGCCCCTCATCGACCAGCGCCTGAAAGGCCTTGAGCACGGTCAGCGGGTTGATCCGGTACTCCGCCGCGACGTTGCGCACGGAAGGCAGCGGGTCGCCTTCCTTGAGCAGGCCGTCGAGCATCATGGCCACGACCAGGTCGCGGAGCTGGCGGTAGATCGGCTGGCTGTCGTTCCATTCGTGGTCCATCGTGCGTTCCGAATGTCTGAGATGGTGTTATACTTAACTATATCACCAAGCGCAAGCGTTTTGATGTCGCCCGGAAGCTTGACGGTTTCAGCCCAGCGACCAGACTGACCTACGTCCGGACGGAGGGGCTGAGCCATGGGAAGCTTCGATGCGATTTACGCCACCGCCGCGGCGCGCAAGGGGGGCCTGGACGCGCTGGAGGCGCTGATCGCCGAACATGCGCCGAAGACCCGTGACCAAATCGCCGCCACCCCGGACGACCGCATCCTGGCCATGATGACCGAGCGGGTGTTTCAGGCCGGCTTCTCCTGGAAGGTGATCGAGAACAAGTGGCCGGGCTTCGAGATCGCCTTCAACCGCTTCGATCCGGGAACCTGCGCGGCGATGAGCGAGGAGACCTTCGACGCCCTGCTCAAGAACGCGAGCATAGTCCGCAACGCCCAGAAGATCCTGTCGGTGCAGTCCAACGCCCGCTTCCTGCTCGATCTCGCCGCCGAGCACGGCAGCGCCGCCAGGGCCTTCGCCGACTGGCCGGACGACGACTATGCCGGCCTGCTCGAACTCCTGAAGACCCGCGCCTCGCGCCTGGGCGGCGAGAGCGCCATGCGTTTCCTGCGCAGCCTCGGCAAGCCCTCCTTCATCACCAGCCGCGACGTGACCGCCGCCCTGATCCGCGAAGGCGTGCTGACCCGCCCGCCGAGCGGCAAGCGCGACCTGAAGACGGTGCAGACAGCGTTCAACGCCTGGGCGGCGGAGTCCGGCCGCGACCTGACCGCGATCAGCCGGGTCCTGTCGATGAGCGTCGGCGCCTGATCAGCATTCGCTTTTCTTCCCCGGCGGCATCGCCGTAGCGTACGACTAAGGCAGCGGAGGAAACGCCATGAAGTCACAGATCTGCGACCTGCTGGGAATCGAGTTTCCCCTGTTCGCCTTCAGCCATTGTCGCGACGTGGTCGCCGCGGTCAGCCGCGCCGGCGGATTCGGCGTCCTGGGCGCCACCGGCCACTCGCCGGAGAGCATCCACCGCGAGCTGAAATGGATCGACGAGCACGTCGACGGCAAGCCCTATGGCCTTGACGTGCTGGTCCCTGAGAACATGGCCACGGCCGGCGAGGTCGGGGTCACCTACAACAGCCTGAAGACGCGGGTGCCGGACGAACACCGCCAGTTCGCCGCCGACCTGTTGGAAAAGGCCGGCGTGCAGCTCGCCGTGCAGGAGGTATCCGACGACCGGCCGCAACCCTTCGATCCGGAGACGGCGCTTCGGGTGCTGGAGGCGGCGTTCGAGCATCCGATCAAGCTGATCGCCAATGCGCTGGGCGTGCCGCCGCCGGCGATGATCGCCATGGGCAAGAAGCACGGCGTACCGGTCGCGGCCCTGGTCGGCGCCAAGGAGCACGCCATTCGCCAGGTCAATGCCGGCGTCGATATCCTGGTGGTGCAGGGCACTGAGGCTGGCGGTCACTGTGGTGAAGTCACCACCATGGTGCTGGTGCCCGAGGTGCTGGCCGCCATCAGGCCGATCCGCGACGTGCCGGTGCTGGCCGCCGGCGGGATCATGAACGGCCGGCAGATGGCCGCCTGCATGGCCATGGGCGCCGCCGGGGTCTGGACCGGCTCGGTCTGGCTGGCCACGGTCGAGAGCGAGACCAGCGAGATCTTCCGCCAGAAGATGATCGAGGCCTCGTCGCGCGACGCTGTGCGCGTGCGCAGCCGCACCGGCAAGCCCGCCCGCCAGCTGCGCTCGGCCTGGACGGAGGCCTGGGAGCGCGGCCCCGACAGCCCCGGCGCCCTGCCCATGCCGCTGATGAGCCTGGTCAGCGAAAACGCCCTGCGCTCGGTCGAACGCTCCGCCGCCGCCGGCAACGACAAGGCCCGCGAGATGGTCACCTATTTCGTCGGCCAGGGCGTCGGCCTGATCGACTCCGTCCGCTCCGCCGGCCAGGTGGTGCAGGAGTTCAAGCTGGAATTCGGCGAAGCGGTCGAACACATGAACGACCTCGTCTCGGAATAAACGGCTCCGCGGCTCTGTGTGGGGCGACTAAGCGCTCCCCGCCCCCTTGCGGGGCGGGGGTACGGGGCGGGGGTGCGCCGCCGAAGGCGGCGACGGATGCTTCGCGACTAATCGCCAAACCGGCAGCGCGGCGCTGACACCCCATCCCCAACCCCTTCCCCGCAAGGGGAATTATATCGTTGACAAACAAGCCTAGAATTTGGGCGTGACCGCCTTGCATCCTTGGTCCTGCGGCCTTGACCAATCGCCCGCTTGGCCAGGCTGGCCTGCGAACATCATGAAATAACGTCCATCGACGCGGTTGATCTCAATGCGCACAGGCGCATTCGTGTCGGGCTGACCATCACGAATTGGATTGTCTAGGGTAATCGCAGCGGCGGCCTCATGGACATCGTAGCGCGCTCCATCGACATCGGCGTGCAATCCGTTGATGTCGATGTAGTGGCTGATCGTAGCCGCGAGAGAGAGCCGATATCCGAAGCATTGCAGCAGCGTCTCAGCCGATGCCTGTTGTGTCAGCGCCAAAGCGAAGATCATGGCTAAGAGTAGCCTCACTGGGCGGGTGCCTTCGGCTTCGCTTCGGCGATCCGCTTCATGTTCTCGCGGATTTCCGCCTCGTCTTCGCTGCATTCCGCTTCTCTGGCGGCTTCGATGAAGCGTTGGGCTTGCGCGGGGTCCCGCGCCTTCTTTGCTGGCGTTGCCATGCTGTCACGCATCCAGTTTGAGATCGGTCTGAATATATAATTCCCCCCGCAAGGGGGAAGGGGCTTGTAGGGACGCCGGCAATTCCAGTGAAGCGGTAGGCCGGTTAGTGCCCGGCCGAACCCTCGTACGCCCCTGGAGCCAGGCGTTCGTCCTCGTCGAGCGGCTTGTCGGTGAGCACGAAGCGGCGGTCGCAATAGCCGCATTCGACGAACGACCCCTCGCCCATCTCCAGATAGACACGCGGGTGGCCGAGCGCGCCGCCGACCCCGTCGCAGGCGACCCGGCGCGTGCGCACCGGAACCACTTCGGGCGGATCGACATACGGTCCGGTAGCGTCGACTTCGAGGGTCATCGGCTGAGTCTGCTCCGGCGCGCTTGGCAATGCGGTCGCTCGCGCATACCTATGCGGCGCGCCCGGCAGCGTCAATTCAACGAAAAAAGGCATTCCCCTCAGTATGGAACTTCCCGAGTTCGCCATCGAAGCGCGCAGTCTGGTCAAGACCTATGCGAAGACCAAGACCACCCCGGCCAAGCTCGCTTTGAACGGCATCGACCTGCAGATACCGCGGGGCTCGATCTTCGGCCTGCTGGGCCCCAACGGCGCCGGCAAGTCGACCTTCATCAACATCCTGGCCGGGCTGGTCCGCAAGAGCGCCGGCACCGTGCAGATCTGGGGCCGCGACATCGACCAGCGGCCCAGAGACGCCCGCGCCTGCATCGGCGTGGTGGCCCAGGAGATCGCCGCCGACGTCTTCTTCACCCCGCGCGAATCGCTGGAGGTGCAGGCCGGCCTCTATGGGGTGCCTAAACGCGAGCGGCGCACCGACGAACTGCTCGCCGCTGTTGGCCTCGGCGAACAGGCCGAGGCCTATGTGCGCCAGCTCTCCGGCGGCATGAAGCGGCGGCTGATGGTGGCCAAGGCCATGGTGCACAACCCGCCGGTGCTGATCCTGGACGAGCCTACCGCGGGGGTCGACGTGGAGCTGCGCCGCCAGCTCTGGGCCTATGTGGTCGGCCTGAACAAGCTGGGCGTCACCATCGTCCTCACCACCCACTATCTGCAGGAGGCCGAGGAGCTCTGCGACACCATCGCCATCATCAACCGCGGCGAAGTGGTGGCCTGCGAGCCGACCAGCCAGCTGCTCCGTCGCATCGACACCCGCACCGTGGTGATCACGCCGCAGGAGCCGCTGAGCCTCGTCCCCGACCTCGGCCGTTTCGAGGGCCGCATCCGCGCCGGCGGCGACCTGGCCATCACCTTCAAGAGCGGCGAGGCCGGCGTCGAACAGGTGCTGACCGCCGTGCGCGACGCCGGCGTGACCATCAAGGACCTGGCCACCGAGAACCCCGACCTGGAAGACGTCTTCATGGCCCTGACCTACGGCGCCCCGACGCCAGCGGCCGCCTGACACCGCCGTTTGCGCGCTCCCGCCCTTTCGGCTAGGTATCGCGCCCTTGGCGGCCTAGCCGCCTAAGCGCCCGTAGCTCAGCTGGATAGAGCGTTGCCCTCCGAAGGCAGAGGTCACAGGTTCGAATCCTGTCGGGCGCGCCACCTTTTCGGCACTCTCCCCTGACCTCCGCGACGACGTCGAACTTCACGCGGTTGCCGGGGCTCTCAACCTCGCCAGGCGGCTGATCGCCAGCAGCAGCAGCGTCAGGACCGCCGCGAACAGGCCACACTCGCCGAAGAAGCTGAGGTCAACGCCGGTCTCGAAGATCGGGCGCTGGGTGAAGGTTCCGGCGATCTGGGTCCACCAGAAGGCGAACAGGCCGATGTCCATGATCCAGTGGCCGAGCATGTTGAAGACCAGCGTGCCTGCGGCCCTGGCCATCACGCCGAGCAGGACGCCGGCGCCGAGCACGATCGGGGTCATGGCGAAGATCGACCAGTCCTTGTTCAGGTGGATCAGCATGAACATCAGCGACGAGATGGCGATGGCGGTCGCCGCGCCGTGGCGCTTTTCGATCGGGCGCTGGATGTAGCCGCGAAAGCCCATCTCCTCGCAGACGCCGGCCGAGAGGGCCGAGACCACACAGGCCAGCCAGCGCAGCGGCAGCGTCGGGATGAAGGAGAGGTCGTAGCCCTTATGAAAGGCCGCCGCCGGGAAGGGGACGAAGCGGAAGAGCAGGATGATGGCCGCATGCACGGTGGCGGCGAAACAGACCGCCGCCAGCAGCCCCCACCCCCACTGGGTGCGGGTGAGCTTGCCGCCGCGGCCGAGATCGGTGCGCTGGGCCTTCCAGGCGCCCGGCGCGGCGCCGGTGAACCACCAGACATAGAGGCCAAGGAAGACCAGCTCGATCGCGGCCGCGAGCGGAGCGCCGAGCTTGTAGAGCAGCACCGGCCAGACGTTGGCGGCGACCATGCCGACCAGCAGGCCGCCGACGATGGCTCTGAGACTGATGGGCAGCCGGCTCATCAGGCCGCCCCCCTGTGTTTGTTGGGTGCTCATGGAATATCTCCGTTGCGGAACTGGCGGCCGGAGGCTCCGGAAGCGGGCCGAAACTGGCTGGGCTGCGGAGAAAGGTGTTTGCGACAGGCTTGGAAAAAGCTTGGGATTTCCTTGAGGTGCGCGTGCGCTCAGCGCACCAGACGCGCCTTCTCCACTAGAGGCCGCCAGCGCGGATCGTTGTTCAGCACATCGAACCAGGGCAGCACATCGAGGAAGAGCAGGTAGACGTCGTTCCGCGCGACGGCAACCTCCAGGGCGGCGAAGGCCAGGTCGGTCTGGCCGGCAAGGGTGCGCAGCACGGCGATGTCGGTCGGGCGGGCGGCGAACATCACCGACTGGGTCTCGAAGAAGTCGGCCACGGCGCGGCAGAGACGGCTGAATCCCTCGGCGCGGTAGAGCTCGCGCAGGGCGGCGATCTCGGTCTCACCCACGCCCCAGAGCTTCAGGCCGTGCAGCAGCGCGTCGACGCCGACCTCGCGCTCGCCCATCAGCACGTGCGCCCAGCCGCGCGCGTACCAGGCCTCGCTGGCCGCTGGCGTCAGCGCCGCCATCGCCTTGGCCTCGGCCACGGTTTGCGGATAGCGGCGGCCGGCCAGCAGGATCTGCAGCAGCAGGTTGCGGCCGGCCAGCGACAGCGGCTCAAGCTCGATGGCCTTGCGGCCCTCGCGCTCGGCCTCGACCAGCCGCCCGACCGATCCCAGCGCAACGGCGCGGTAGCGGTGCGGAGAGGCGGCCGCCGGGTCCAGGGCGATGGCGCGCAGCAAGGCGCGGTCGGCCGCGGCGAAATCCCGATCGGCGATCAGCGCCGCATAGCCGAACGCCGTCCAGCCGCGCGCCAGCTGGTCGTCCAGACCGACCGCGGCGGCGGCGGCGGCCTGGGCCGAGCGCAACAGGCCGGGGCTGGCGTCCTGGGCCATCAGGTGCTGGGCGAACAGCGTCTCCGCCAGCCCGGCCTGAGCCTCCGCCAGGCTGGGGTCGGCGCCGATGGCCGCTTCGAAATAGAGCCTGGCCTGGGGCAGGGCCATGGGCGCGCCGGTGCGCAGCATGGCCAGGCCGTGGGCGACCAGCCGCATCGCCTCGGAGTCTTCCCGCGGTGGTGCGGCCTTGGAGACGGTCGCTTCCGGGTCCGCCGGCGGCGTCGCCAGCCGATAGCCGCGCTTGGGCACGGTCTCGATGTAACGATGAGCGGGCGTCGCGCCGAGGGCCGAGCGCAGCCGGCTGATCGCCGCCGCCAGCGTGTCGTCGCCGACCACCCGGCCGCTCCAGACCTGGGCGATGATCTCGTCCTTGGCCAGCACCCGGCCGTCGGAGGTGGCGAACAGAACTAGCAGGTCCATCAACTGCGGCTCGATGTGCACGTCGCGCCCGCCTGAGTCGCTCAGCAGGCCGCGCGACGGCTCGACCCGCCAGTCGCCGAACTGGAATGACCGCTGGCTGCCCGGAATGACTGCGCGCCCCTTTTCAGCCGGCCGACAGCCCGGCCCTCAACCTCATAAGGCTTTCCCCGCCCAGCCGATAGAAGGACACGGCATAGGCTTTTCAAAACCGCCGATCCGATTTGGAATCCGCCGCGTTTCAGGGCCTTATGTCGGTTCGGGATGATCTGGGGGACGCAAAGACCATGGCCACGGCGCACAACCTGACGGACGAGATCGAAGACACCGAAGAGCGGCTGCTGTCCGAACTGCGGAATCTGCGCAAAGGGCTGCGCAAGGGTGGCAAGGCCGAGAAGGCCGCCGAACAGCTCACCTTTGGCCAGAAGGTCGCCGACAGGGTCGCCGCGACCATGGGATCGTGGCCCTTCATCATCGTTCAGTCGGGAATCCTGTTCGTCTGGATCGTGCTGAACGTCACCGCCTTCATCAATAAATGGGACCCCTATCCCTTCATCCTGCTCAACCTGGCGCTCTCCTTTCAGGCGGCCTACGCGGCGCCGTTCATCATGATGAGCCAGAACCGCCAGCAGGACATCGACCGCAAGGAGGCGGAGAACGACCACCAGATCAACGTCAAGGCGGAGCTGGAGATCGAGCTTCTGCATGAAAAGGTCGACGCGCTGCGGCAGAAGGAAGTCCTGATGCTGACCCAGGCGATCGCCGACCTGACCGATCTGCTCAAGAAAAGCCAAGGCGCCGCGCCCAAGGCTTGAGGCCGAAGCGGGCGTATCCGCCGGTGGGCGCCTTCCTCGCCTGCGACTGGGGCGGCACCAATCTGCGCGCCTGGGTGGTCGGCGAGGCGGGCGAGGTGCGGGATCGGCGCGACTTCCCCTTCGGCATTTCGCGCCTGAAGCCGGGCGAGGCCCCCGAGCGGTTCGACATCGATGTGCGCCCGGCCCTGGCCGCCCAGGACCTGCCGGCCATCCTGTGCGGCATGATCGGCTCCAACCTCGGCTGGCGCGCCGTCCCCTACCTCGACTGTCCAGTCGATCTGACCGCGCTTGGCCAGAGCCTTTGCCGCGTGCGCGACGGCGACGCGCCGGTCTGGATCGTACCTGGGTTGCGCGGCCCAGGGCCCACGGTCGCGCCAGACTTCATGCGCGGCGAGGAGACCCAGATCGCCGGCTGGCTGGGAACGCAGACGCAGCGCGGACGCCAAGCGCTCTGCCTGCCCGGCACCCACGCCAAGTGGGTGCTGCTGGACGACGCAAGCCTGACCCGCGTCACCACCTTCATGACCGGTGAACTCTACGCCGTCCTGTCGCGCCACAGCGTGCTGCGCACCGAGGCCGCGGTCGACGACGAGGCCGCCTTCGATGCCGGCTTGGCCGCGGCCGGTGACGGCGGCGGCCTGGCCGCGCGGCTGTTCAGCACCCGCGCGCGGGTGGTGGCCGCGGTCCGGGCGGCGACACCCGAGAGCAGCGCCTCCTATCTGTCGGGCCTGTTGATCGGGGCCGAGGTCGCCGCCGCGCCGGCCCTGGCCGGCCTGGAACCGGATGAGCCGGTGGTTTTGCTCGGCGATCCGGGACTTTGCCGCTGGTACGCCCGGGCCTTGTCGCGGACTGGGCGCGCCTTCGAAAGCGTCGACGGCGACCGCGCCGTGCTGGCCGGCCTGACCACCCTCTTTCGCGCCGGCCCTGGGGTTGAATAGGGTTGAGGCTGATCTAGAGTCGCCATCCAGCGATGGCGGGGCAACGGGGGTTTCGATGAAGATTGGCGTGGTTCTGGCGGCGCTCGCCGCCCTGGCGCTCTGCGGATGCAACGCCGAGTGCGGCGGCGCGGCGACCAATGGCGCGGCCGCCGGCGCGTGCGGTCTGCACACGACGTTTTTCGCCGCGAAAACGGCGAACCAACCGGCCGCTGCGTTCAGGAAATCTTAACCAAATCAACCGGCCTAAACCGGCCTTTCGTTTACCTTGTTGCCGAAGGCCCGTTGCCGGGCCTGATCGGGGCTGGACCGGCAGAACTTGCCGGGTTGGCTAGGCAGATTTCGCCGCGAGGCCTTCGGCGCGCCTGAAATTGCCCAGTCGCCGCCGCGACAATGGCTCCATAGCGCCCGTATTCCGGCCGTCTGAACCACCCCGCTGAGCGTCGGCCCGGTGGCGCGGCGCTTGCGTGCGCTACAGGTCGGGCAAAACGCCCTCGGCCGTCAAAATGACGCCGGACACCTGAAA
This sequence comes from Caulobacteraceae bacterium, assembly GCA_041691315.1. Lineage (GTDB taxonomy): Bacteria > Pseudomonadota > Alphaproteobacteria > Caulobacterales > Caulobacteraceae > Poindextera. The sequence continues at coordinate 77,027 of JBEPUW010000011.1, forward strand.
AAGGACCTTGTTATGTCGCTAAGCGTTAACACCAATCCGGGCGCCTTGATCGCCCTGCAGAACCTGACCGCCACGGCCGCGGCTCTGGCTAAGACCCAAAACCAAGTCTCCACCGGCCTTGCGGTTTCGGCCCCGCAGGACAACGGCGCGATCTGGGCCATCGCCCAGAACGAACGTGGCACCTCCGGTTCGCTGGACGCGGTCACCCAGTCGCTGCAACGGGGCCAGTCGACCATTCAGGTCGCCACCTCGGCCGGCACCAGCGTCTCCAACCTGCTCAACCAGCTGAAGACCCTGGCCCTGACGGCGTCGGACACCTCGCTCGACGCCACCAGCCTGGCGGCCACCAACACCCAGTTCAAGTCGGTGCTCGGCCAGATCACCCAGATCGTGTCCAACTCCGATTTCAACGGCGTGAACATGATCAAGTCGGGCGGCACGACCATCAAGGCGCTGGCCACGGCCTCCGGCGGGATCATCACGGTCGCGTCGCAGGACCTGTCGCTCGGCGGCGCCAACCTTGGCGCGGTCTCGGCGGCGGCCTCGATCGGCTCGGTCGCTCAGGCCACCGCCATGGTGACCGCGGTCACCTCGGCGATCACCAAGACCAACAGCGCGCTGGGCCAACTCGGCACCGGGGCCACGGCCCTGCAGAACCAACTGACCTTCGTTCAGAACCTGCAGGACACCCTGGACACCGGCATCGGCAACCTGGTCAACGCCAACCTCGGCAAGGAAAGCGCTCAGCTGACCGCTCTGCAGACCAAGCAACAGCTTGGCATCCAGGCGCTGTCGATCGCCAACCAGTCGAGCTCGGTGCTCCTGAGCCTGTTCCGGTAGATCTGACGCGTGAGGCGGCGGGCCAGATCCGGCCCGCCGCCTTTCCGCGCTGGGACCTGACATGACCCAGATCACCAATGCCGCCGCCGACCCGAGCCTCGGAGCCGCGCCGATCGGCGTTCCCGATGCCGCGCCGCACCCGGCGAGCACCCCTGCCGCGCCCGCCGCCGGCCCCGATCCAGCCGATCTGCGGCTGGTCATCGAGGACGATCAGGCGGCCGGCTGCTTCGTCTATAAGACGGTCGACTGGCGCACGGGCGCGGTGGTGCAACAGCTTCCGCGCGAGCAGCTTCTAAAGCTGCGCGAGGCGGACGCCTATCTGGCCGGCGACGTGATCAAGACCCGGGCCTAGACCAAAGGCCGTCTCGGGGCCGCGACCTAACCTTCCCGTCATGGCCCGGTTTATCCGGGCCACCAATGAACACGTGAGAATGTGACTTCGCACTGGCGGCCGTCACCGGGGATGAGCGGCCAACGCAGGTGTTCATGGGTCGCCCGAACAAGTCGGGCGATGACGAATAAGAAGATTATTTTCCCGGGGTCCCAGCCGCGCGGGCGGGGGTCTCGCGCCCGTGCGCCCGCACGCCGTCCCATTCGACATGGCCCCGCGCCCAGGGCTCGCCCATGGCCTCGAGCATCGGCCGTAAGCGGTGTTCGAACGGCCGCCAGCGATCCAGCGAGGTGGTGTAGATCGGCTCGCGCACCTGGGCGAAGCTGGCCGAGCGCACCAGGCGCTTGGACTCGTAATAGCGCAGGCAGGCGTCGTCCCAATCCAGATGGCAATGTTCCAGCAGCCGGTGCGTCCAGCCTTCCAGATCGGCCACCACCCCTTCATAGGGCGCCTCCAGTATCTTGCCCGGCGGCAGCACCGCCATCCAATGCGCCATCAGCCGGTCGTAGGCGCGCCAATGCCGGCCGAGTTCGGCGAGGTCGTAGGTGAAGCCCTGTTCCTCCAGAAACAGCATGGCGAAGGCGGAAAAGCCGCTGTCGCGCGGGTCGCGCCGGCAATTGATGATGGTGGCGTTGGGCAGGCAGAGGTGGATCAGGCCGATATATTGGTAGTTCTCCAGCCGCTTGATGGTCTGGCGGCTCTGGCCGGCAAGCATGGGCGGCAGGGCGTCGAGAACGGCCTTGCCGACGACGGCCATGTCGTCGCCGCTCATGCCCGCGACCCAGTCGGGGAACTTCGAGCCGCCAGGCCCGTGGGACTCGGCGACCAGGCGGTGAAGCAGATCGATCTCGCCAGCGCCGTGCACGTCGGGATGGGCGCTGATGATCTGCTCGACCAGAGTGGTGCCTGAACGCGGCATGCCGACGATGAAGATCGGCCGGTCGCTCTCGGCGCCCTTGCCCTCGTGCTGCAGCCGCTCGATCAGGGCCGGGTTGAACGCCTCGGCGATGGCCTGGAAACGGGCCTCGAACGTCGCCGCGTCATAGGCGACGGTTTCGCGGTGCATGGCGTTGGCCTTGGCGAAGGCGTCGAAGGCCTTGTCGTAGTCGCCGCGGTCCTCCAGCGCCTTGCCGAGCGAATAGAAGACCCGGATCTGTTCCGGACGCGGCAGCTCGTCGACGCGTTCGGCCAGCGCCATGGTGAGGTCGAACAGCCGCTCGGCCTCGGCCCCGCCGGAGTCCATCCGGGTCATGCGCACCAGGGTCGGCAGGATGTCCTTGACCAGCGGATCCAGGTCCAGAGCGCGGTGAAGATTGGTCCGCGCCGCGCGGATGTCGCCAATGAACAGCTGCAATACGCCCAGGTCGCGCTGGAACTCGGCCCGATCCGGCTCGAGCGCGGCGGCCTGGCGCAACAGCGGCAACGCCTCGACGAAGGCTTCTCGGTCGCACAGCATGGTGCCCAGCATGTGGATGGCGGGGGCGTATTGCGGATCGGCCTCCCGCGCCGCGCGCAGGGTCTGCTCGGCGAGGTCGCGATCGCCGGCGGCGAAATAGACCCGGGCCAGATTGAAGCGCGGCTCCGCCCAGGAGGGCTCCAGCGCCACCGCCGCCTGCAGGCTGGCGCGCGCCGCCGGGATCGCATTGGCCGCCAGCGCCTTCAGGCCGCTTTGGATATGGGCGGCGGCCTGGTCGCGGCGATTGGAGGGAACCGGCATGGAGCAAACGCACTCTACGATAATACAAGCAGGCGTTGCGTCGCGGAGCGGGGGGAGACGCGCCGACCTTATACGCTCGGACACCGGCCCTCCGTCGATGGAAAAGTCGTAAGCGAGCTTAAGTTTGCGGCGTCCGCCTGACGGGCGGCGGCCGCGGGGCGGGCGGCTCGGCGTCGGGCGGCGTCTTGTTGGCCAGCGCTAGCGCCAGAGCCGTGGTCGGGTTCATCGCGTCGACCATGGCGGTGGGGATCAATATGGTCGCGCCGCGTTCCTTGGTGGTCTCGTAGATGATGTTCATGGCGCGCAGTTGGAAGGCCATGGGGTCCTGGCCATAGGTGCGCGCCGCCTCGACGAACTTGGCGGCCACCTCGGCCTCGGCGGAGCCCAGGATCACTCGCGCCTGCTTTTCCCGCTCGGCCTGGGCCTGGCGCGACATGGCGTCCTGCAGGGCCACGGGAATGGCCACGTCGCGGATCTCCACCGAACTCACCGAGACGCCCCAATGCTCGGTCTTCAGCGCGATCTCGTTGCGCAGCTGGGCGTCGGCGGCCTTGCGTTCGGCGAGCAGGGCCGAGAGCATCGAGGCGCCGATCATCTCGCGCAGCGAGGTCTGCGCCACCCGGTCGATGGCCTGGCGGAAATCGGTGATCTCCAGCGCCGCCTTCTGCGCATCGTGCACGCGCCAGAAGATGATGGCGTCGACATTGACCGGCACGGTGTCCTTGGTCAGCGCCTGTTCGGCGTTGAAGGCGGTGGTCTGGATGCGCTGGTCGATGACCTGGGCGACATTGTCCAGGATCGGAAAGATGAAGAACAGGCCCGGCCCCCGCACGGCGTGGAAGTTGCCGGCGCGCAGGACCACGAAGCGCTGCCAGACATTGGCCATCTTCAGCGACAGCCCGACGATGGCGGCGAGCAAAATGAAGGGCGCGGCCAGGGCCGGATGCACGAACTGGCCGGCCAGCGAGCCGGCGATCAGCAGGATGACGACAAAGAAGAGGGTGATCGGATTCATGGCCGGAGCCTTCGAGAACGGGAGCCGAACATAGCACGCTTGCGATGGGTCGCCGCATGGACGATCCACAACCCCAGCGCCGCCTGACCTTTATCTGTCCTTTATGCCGCCGCTCGTTCCTGGACGGCGAACCTTGATGCCCATGCGCGATACATGGGCGGCTCCAGAATTCGGAGCTGACCCATGGACCTTGTCTACATCCTGGCCGGCGTGGCGCTGTTCGCGCTGTTCGGCGTCTATGCCGTGCTGCTCAGGCGCGTCTGAGCCATGATCCTCGCCATCATCTACGTCGTCGCAACGGCTTGCGTGACGCTCTACATGCTCGCCGCCCTGCTGCGCCCCGAAGACTTCTAAAAGCGAACATCTCCATGAACATCCAAGGATGGGCGGAGATCGCCCTGGTCATCGGCCTCGCCGTCGCTCTCGGCTGGCCGCTCGGCATCTATATGGCGCGGGTATGGGAGGGCCAATCGACCTGGCTCAGCCCGATCCTGAAGCCGGTTGAACGGCTGTTCTACGGTCTCTCGGGCATAGACCCGAAAAAGGGTCAGAGCTGGGTGACCTACGCCATCGCCATGATGGCGTTCAACGGCGTGGGTTTCGTGGTGCTGTACGGCATCCTGCGCCTGCAGGGCGTGCTGCCGCTGAACCCGCAAGGCTTTGCCGGCATGTCGCCGGACCTGGCCTTCAACACCGCCATCAGCTTCGTCTCGAACACCAACTGGCAGGCCTATTCCGGCGAATCCGCGGCCAGCCATCTGTCGCAGATGGCCGGATTGACCGTGCAGAACTTCGTCTCGCCGGTCATGGCCATGGCGGTCGCGGCGGCCCTGGCGCGCGCCTTCGCCACCAATCGCGGCGAGACGATCGGCAACTTCTGGGCCGACCTGGTGCGCATGACGCTCTACATCATGCTGCCGCTGGCGGTCGTCTTCGGCCTGGTCCTGGTCGCCCTGGGCATTCCGCAGACCCTGCTCGCCCACGTCGACGCGCACACGATCGAAGGCGCCAAACAGTCCATCTCCATGGGCCCGATCGCCAGCCAGGAGGCCATCAAGCAGCTCGGCACCAATGGCGGCGGCTTCCTGGGCGCCAATTCCGCCCATCCGTTCGAGAATCCCAACGGCCTGAGCAACTTCCTCGAGATCGTCGCTATGCTGGTGGTCGGTTTCGGCTGCGCCGTGGCCTTCGGCATCGTCGCCGGGGCGCGTAAGGAGGCCAGGGCGCTGATCGCGGCCATGGTCATGATCGTCGGCGCGGGCGCCGCCGCGATCTATGTGGCCGAAACCCAGCCGACCCCGGCCCTGGTCGCCGCTCATGTGCAGACCACGCCGAACATGGAGGGCAAGGAGGTCCGCTTCGGCGACGCCGCCAGTTCGGTGTTCGCCGCGGTGACCACGGCCGTCTCGGACGGGGCCATCAATGCCCAGCACGAGAGCCTGACTCCCGCCGCCGGCGGCGTCGCCCTCTTCCTGATGCAACTCGGCGAACTCGCGCCCGGCGGCGTCGGCTCCGGCCTCTACGCCATGGTGCACATGGCGCTGCTGGCGGTGTTCGTGGCCGGGCTGATGGTCGGGCGAACGCCTGAATATCTCGGCAAGAAGGTCGAGGCGCGCGAGATCAAGTACGTCATGCTCTCTGCCCTGATCATGACCGTGGCCATCCTCGGCTTCACCGCCGTGGCCGTGGTCCTGCCGATGGCGCTGAAAGCCCAGGCCGCGTCGGGGCCGCACGGCCTGTCGGAGATCCTCTACGCCTATACCTCCGGGACGGCGAACAACGGCTCGGCCTTCGGCGGCCTCAGCGCCAACAGCCCCTGGTACAATGTGACCATTGGCATCGCCATGATGGTCGGCCGCTACGGCTACGCCATCCCGGTGCTGGCCGTGGCCGGATCGCTGGTGGCCAAGCCGAAACTGGCCGCCACCGCCGGCACGCTGCCGACCCACACGGGCCTCTTCGTCGGCCTGCTGGTCGGGGTGGTCATCATCCTCGGTGGCCTGCAGTTCTTCCCCACCCTGGCCCTGGGCCCGATCGTCGAGCACTTCCAGATGCTCAAGCTGATCGCCGGCCACTGATGTTCAAATTCAACAAGGAACGGTGATCCCACAATGCCTTCCGCTGTCTCCGCCGCCGGCTCCCAAGGTGCCATCCTCCGCCGCGCCGGGCTCGACGCCCTGGTCAAGCTCGACCCGCGCAAGCTGGCCGGCAATCCGGTCATCCTGGCCACTGAGGTCGTGGCCGCGCTGGCCACCGTCTCGGTGGTCGACGCCATCGTCCGCCACAGCTCGCCGGGCTTCGCCATCCAGATCGCGCTGTGGCTCTGGGCGACGGTGCTGTTCGCCAACTTCGCCGAGAGCGTCGCCGAGGGCCGCGGCAAGGCCGCCGCCGATTCCCTGCGCGCCGCCCGGGTCACCACCAACGCCAAGAAGCTTGGCGACGACGGCAAGGTCACTCCGACGCCGTCGCACATGCTGCGGGCCGGCGACGTGGTGCTGGTCGAGGCCGGCGACGTGGTGCCGGCCGACGGCGACATCGTCGAAGGCGTCGCCTCGGTGAACGAGTCGGCGATCACCGGCGAGTCCGCGCCGGTGATCCGCGAATCCGGCGGCGACCGCTCGGCCGTCACCGGCGGCACCACCGTGGTCTCCGACTGGATCAAGCTGCGCGTCACCTCGGGGCCCGGCGACAGCTTCCTCGATCGCATGATCGCCATGGTCGAGGGCGCCAACCGCCGCAAGACGCCCAATGAGATCGCGCTGGCCGTGCTGCTGGCCGGCCTGACGCTGGTCTTCCTGGTGGCGGTCGTCACCCTGCTGGGGCTCGGCAAATATTCCGGCGTCAATCTCGACCCGATGGTGCTGGGGGCGCTCTTCGTCTGTCTGATCCCCACCACCATCGGCGGCCTGCTCTCGGCGGTCGGCATCGCCGGCATGGACCGGCTGCTCAAGGTCAACGTGCTGGCGACCTCGGGCCGCGCGGTCGAGGCGGCCGGCGACGTCGACACCCTGTTGCTCGACAAGACCGGCACCATCACCTTCGGCAACCGCATGGCCACCGAGGTGATCGCCGCCCCCGGCGTGCCCGAAGAGCGCGCCTTGATGGCCGCTCTGATGGCCTCCCTGGCCGACGAGACGCCGGAAGGCCGCTCCATCCTCGAACTCGGCCGGGAAAAGCATGCGCTGGTCGAAGACATGCCCAGCGGAGCGACCCCGGTCGCCTTCACCGCCACCACGCGCATGTCGGGCCTGGATACCGCCGGCATGAGCTGGCGCAAGGGCGCGGTCGACGCCGTCTATAAGGCCGCCGGCCTGGAGCCGAAGGATGTGCCGGCCGATCTTGCCGCCGCCGTCGACCGTATCGCCCGCTCTGGCGGCACGCCGCTGGCGGTCAGCGAGAACGGCAAGCTGATGGGGGTCATCCACCTGAAGGACGTCGTCAAGCCAGGCGTCAAGGAGCGCTTCGCCGACCTGCGGCGCATGGGCCTGCGCACGGTGATGATCACCGGCGACAACCCGATCACCGCCGCCACCATCGCCTCGGAAGCCGGCGTCGACGACTTCCTGGCCGAGGCGACGCCGGAGGACAAGCTGGGCCTGATCCGCGACGAGCAGGCCAAGGGCCGGCTGGTCGCCATGTGCGGCGACGGCTCCAACGACGCCCCGGCCCTGGCCCAGGCCGATGTCGGGGTGGCCATGCAGACCGGCACCCAGGCCGCGCGCGAGGCCGGCAACATGGTCGATCTGGACTCAGACCCGACCAAGCTGATCGAGATCGTCGAGGTGGGCAAACAGATGCTGATCACCCGCGGCGCGCTGACCACCTTCTCCATCGCCAACGACGTGGCCAAGTATTTCGCCATCATCCCGGCCTTGTTCGTGGTCGCCCTGCCGTCGCTGGCCGCGATCAACGTCATGCGGCTGGGCAGCCCGCACAGCGCCATCCTGTCGGCGGTGATCTTCAACGCCCTGGTCATCGTGGCGCTGATCCCGCTGGCGCTGCGCGGGGTGCGCTATCGCGCCATCGGCGCGGGCCGGCTGCTGACCCGCAACCTGACCATCTACGGGCTGGGCGGGGTCATCGCGCCCTTCATCGGCATCAAGATCATCGACCTGCTGATCACCACGATCCACCTCGCCTAGACCGACGATACGAGGACCCGAACCCATGCTTTCCCACCTCCGCGCCGCCGTCGTGATGACGGTCCTGTTCACCCTGCTCCTGGGCCTGGCCTACCCCCTGGCCATGACCGGGCTCGCCGGCCTGGCCTTCCCGGCTCAGGCCGGCGGCAGCCTGGTGCGGGGCGACAAGGGCCAGGTGATCGGCTCCAGCCTGATCGCCCAGGGCTTCGCCAGGCCCGAATATCTGCATCCCCGCGAATCCGCCGCCGGCAATGGCTATGACGCGACCAGTTCCGGCGGGACCAACCTGGGCCCGCTGGACCAGAAGCTGATCGACCGGATCAAGACCGACGCCGCGGCCATCGCCAAGGACGACGGGCCGGGGATCATCCCGGCCGACGCGGTGACCACCTCCGGCAGCGGTCTCGACCCGGATGTCAGCCCCGACAACGCCCGCCTGCAGGCCACCCGCATCGCCGCCCATCGGGGCGCGTCGCTGGTGGACGTGCTGGCCGTCATCGACGCCGAAACCCACCAGCCCCTGCTCGGATTCATCGGCGAACCGACGGTCAACGTGCTCGCCGTCAATCGGGCTCTCGACGCGCGCTTTCCGGTGGCCCAACCTAGGGCTTGATGAGCCAGGACGCGCCAAACCGACCCGATCCGGACGCGCTACTCGCCGAAGCCAAGCGGCAGGGGCGCGGGCGGCTCCGGGTCTATCTCGGCATGGCCCCGGGCGTCGGCAAAACCTACGAAATGCTCACCGCCGGCAAGCACCGCCAGACTGAGGGCGCCGACGTGGTGGTCGGCGTGGTCGAGACCCACGGCCGCAAGGAAACCGAGGCCCTGACCGAGGATCTGGTGGTCCTGGCGCGCAGGCCGATCGAATACCGCGGCCGCCAGTTGATGGAGTTCGACCTCGACGGCGCCCTGGCGCGCAAGCCCCAACTGCTGCTGGTCGACGAATACGCCCACACCAACGCGCCGGGCTCGCGCCATCCGAAGCGCTGGCAGGATGTCGAGGAACTGTTGGCCGCCGGCATCGACGTCTGGACGACGCTGAACGTCCAGCACCTGGAGAGCCTGGTCGACGTGGTCTGGAAGATCACCGGTGTGCGGGTGCGCGAGACGGTGCCGGACTCGGCGCTCTCCGCCGCCGCCGAGATCGAGGTGGTGGACATCACGCCTGATGAGCTGCGCAAGCGGCTGGTGGCCGGCAAGGTCTATGTGCCCGAGACCGCCGAGCTGGCCGCGGTGCGGTTCTTCAAGCCCGAGAACCTGACCGCCTTGCGCGAAATGGCGCTGCGCCGCGCCGCCCAGACCGTGGACGGCCAGATGGTCGACGCCATGCGCCGCCAGGGGATCGAAGGCCCCTGGGCGGCCGGCGAGCGCATCCTGGTGCTGATCGCCGGCGACGCCATGGCCAGCGCCCTGGTGCGGGCCGGACGCCGGCTGGCCGACCTGATGGACGCATCCTGGACCGTCGCCACCGTCGAGCGGCCCAACCGGCCCAACCGCGACCCCAACGCCGCGCGCAGGATCGCCGAGGCGCTGAAACTGGCCGAACAGCTGGGCGGAGCCAGCGTCGTGCTCACCGGCGACGACCTGCCCGAGGCGGTGCTGTCCTTCGCCGGCCGCAACAACGTCACCCAGATCGTCGTCGGCAAGGCGCGCGACAGCCGCTGGCGGGTGCTGACCGACCGCTCGCTGGCCAATGCGCTGTTGCGGCGTTCGGGGGGTGCTGCCCTGCACTTCGTCGCCGCCGGCGCGCCCGACGAACGCACGGCGCCCATCGCCACCCGGCCCTCGCATTCGGCGAACTGGTGGCATGGCTATGCGGCAGGGCTCGCCCTGGTGGCGATGGCCAGCATCGTCGCCCTGGAGCTCGACCGCTATTCGACCGGCGCGGATCTGGCGATGATCTTCCTGGCCAGCGTGCTCTGCGCCGGCCTGGCCTATGGCCTGAGGCCGGCGCTGGCGGCGGCGGTGCTGGCCATCGTCACCTACAACTATTTCTTCCTCGAGCCGCGCTTCTCGCTGCGCATCGGTCACGCCACCGATGTCTTCACCTTCGCCATCTTCATCGCGGTCGCCGGGGTCACCGGCTGGCTCTCCGGTCGCGTTCGCGACCAGGCCGAACTCTCCGCCCAGCGCGCCTCGGCGGTCACCGCGCTCTTGGCCGCCAGCCGCCGGCTCTCGGCCGCCTCGACCCAGGACGAAACCGCCCAGGCCCTGGCCGAACAGGCCTCCGCCGCGGCCGGCGGCCGCGCCGTGGTGCTGCTGCCGCAAGGCGAGGACCTGATCCAGGCGGCCGGGGCGCCGACCACGGTGCTGCTGACCGCCGGCGCGCTCGCCGCCGCGCGCTGGGCCTGGGAGAAGGGCGAGCCGGCCGGGTCAGGCACCGGCACCCTGCCCCAGGTCGGCTGGACCTTCCGGCCGCTGGTGGGTTTGCGGGGCCGCGCCGGCGTCGCCGGGGTCGAGCTCAACCAAGCGATGGGCGCCGATGAGGAACGGCTGGTCGCCGCCATGCTCGACCAGGGCGCGGTGGCGCTGGAACGCGCCGAGCTGGCCGCAGCCACGGTCGAAAACGAGGCCTTGCGCCGCTCAGACAAGCTGCGCGCGGCGCTGCTGAATTCAATCAGCCACGACCTGCGCACGCCGCTGGCCACCGTTCTCGGCTCAGCCACCACCCTGATCGACTACGGCAAGACCCTGAAGGGCGAGGTCCGCGACGACCTCCTGATCAGCATCCGCGAGGAGGCCGAGCGGCTGAACCGCTATGTCGGCGACCTCTTGGATATGACCCGGCTGGAGGGCGGGGCGCTGAACACCCGCTCGGAATCCACCGACGTGCGCGACGTCCTGGCCGCCGCCATCACCCGGGTCAATCGCCGGCTGGAGACGCGGAAGCTGGTGCGCGACTTTCCGGGCGAGCTGAGCGCGGTGCAGACCGATCCGGGCCTGCTCGAACAGGCCATCGTCAACATCCTGGAGAACGCCATCGCCTACAGCCCGGACGGCTCGGCGATCGATGTCGCTGCCTATGAGGACCGCGGCAATGTGGTGATCTCCATCGAGGACGAGGGGCCTGGCATCCCGCAGGCCGACATCGAGCGCATCTTCGAGAAGTTCCGCCGCCTGGAAGAGTCGTCGGACCGCACCCGGGGCGAACGCAATAAGGGGGCCGGCCTCGGCCTGTCCATCGCCAAGGGCTTCGTCGAGGCCATGGGCGGGCGGATCGCGGCGGCTTCCCCGCTCATCGGCGGCCGCGGCACCCGCATCCTGATCAGCCTGCCGAAGACCGTCGCCACCCATCGGCTGCTGCTCTGATCATGTCTGCGCACAAGCCCCGCATCCTGGTGATCGACGACGAGCCGCAGATCCACCGCTTCCTCGGCCCCGCCCTCGAGGCGGTCGGTTATGAGGCGCTGCGGGCGGAAACCGCCGCCGACGGCCTGGCGGCCATCGCCAACCGGGCGCCGGACGCGGTGGTGCTCGACCTCGGCCTGCCCGATCTGGACGGCAAGCAGGCGCTGATCCGCGCGCGGGCCTTCTATGAGGGGCCGATCATCATCCTGTCGGCTCGCGACAGGGAGACGGAGAAGATCGAGGCGCTCGACCTGGGCGCCGACGACTATGTGGAAAAGCCGTTCCGCGTCGGCGAACTGCTGGCGCGCCTGCGCGTCGCCATGCGCCACGCGCTGAACCGCGAGGGCGCCCAGGCCCTGATCAAGGCCGGCGATATCGAGATCGACCTGGTCAAGCGCCTGGTCAGCCGTGGCGGCGAGGCAGTGCGGCTGTCACCGCGTGAATACGAACTGCTCGCCCGGCTGGCCGCCGGCGGTGGCAAGGTGCTGACCCATCGCCACCTGCTGACCGCCGTCTGGGGCCCGGCCAATGTCGAGGACGTGCAGTACCTGCGCGTCTTCGTCGGCCACCTGAGGCAAAAGCTGGAAGCCGATCCGGCCAACCCACGCTATGTGGTCACCGAGCCGGGGGTCGGCTACCGCTTCATGGCCGACTAGTTGTCCCAGCGCGAATCCCCGCGATTCTCGCCGAAGTCGCGCTCATAGGCGCCATCGCCATAGCGCTCGTCATAGGCTTCGGGGCGGCTGCTGTAATAGCGCATGTAGGCGCCCTCGCCGTAGCGGTCGTCATACATCGCCCGGTCGCGCTCGTAGTTACCCCGGGCGCGCTGATAGGTCATCCGCTGGTCGGCATAGTCGCCCTGCTGGTCCTGGTAGCGGGACTGGGCGTCCTGATACTGGTTCACCTGGTCCTGCTGGTCCTGCCGCTGCTGTTGGTACTGTTCCTGCCGCTGCTGGTACTCCTGCTGGGCCTGATAGGGATCGCTCGAATAGTCCTGCGCGTGCGCCGCGAGGGGGACGGCCGTTCCCATCGCCAGCACCAGCGCGAGGCCCAGTCTAAGGGGGGCTCTGGTCATGTTCGTCTCCATCTCGCTTGCGAACCGGCAAACGGCCCGCGCTTATCTTGTCCGATGAAACGCGGGCCTTCTCTGCCGGTTGCAGCTGTGGAGCTGGAGCGGGTTGAGGAAAAGTGCGAAGCGGTTTTCCGCCCGCAACCCGCTCCCACTCTTAGGGCTCGATCACGTTCATGATTTTGGATTGAATCAATCCAAAATCATCGTGATCTAGGGGTGCACCTGCCACGACTCTTCCGGCGGGGCCTGCGGGCCGATGTCCGGCGCGTCGCCCATCGGCCCGACCGGCTGACCGTGCAGGAAGTGGGTCTTGCCGGGCCAGGTCAGGAAGCCGTAGCGGTCGGTCATCGAAGGCCGGTGGCCATTTCCGCCCCAGCCGTCATGCCGCTCCATCCGCTCCGAAGACGACCAGCCGGAATCGACCTCGCGCGTATAGTTGAACTCACCGCTCGACTGGGCATAGGCGCGCTCGCGGCGCATCCCATCGTCGTGGCAGCGCATGCCGTGGTCCGGCGCTGCGCGATGGCCGTCATCGCCGTCGCGATAGGCCCCCGGCCCGTTGGCGTCATGGCAGCCAGGACCGCCCCGGCCGCTCCAATTTCCGTCAGCCCAGGCGCGGCGATCCTGCCGCCAGCGGTCGTCGGTCGACCACGCCGCGACCATCCCGTTCGGGGTGTGGACCCGTTGATACTCGTAATGAACCGGCGCGGACCGCCAGACCGGGCAACCAACGCCGGCGTGCGCATGATGGTAGGCGCCCGGGTGAGCCGCGTGACGAGAACCGCCCGGATGCGACGGCTGGACGATGGGACAGTTGTGCTCGGCGGCCTCGCTCGAAGACCAGCCGTGGGCGGTGGCCGGGAGCGCCGCCAGGCTGAGCGCTGCACAGCAAGCTGAGAGAATCGGAACGCGCATGGGTGTTCAAGCCTCGCCGAAATGGGTCTTAAGGCCATATTAACCATTCGCTCGCGCCGCGAACCCGGATTCTACCAGCAAGAGAACTACCCCGCCCCGATGCGGCCCTTGCGCGGCTGAGTGCGCCTGATTAAGCCTCGCCCCGGAACGATTTGGCGGGAGGATGGCTTGGCGGTCGACGCGGTGATCTGGGATTTCGGCGGCGTCTTCACCACCTCGCCGTTCGAGGCGTTCAACCGCTATGAGGCCAGGCGCGGCCTGCCCAAGGACCTGATCCGCGGCATCAACGCCGCCAATCCGCACGAAAACGCCTGGGCGCTCTTCGAGCGCGCCGAAATCGACGCGCGAGGGTTTGACCTGAAGTTCGCCGATGAGGCCGCCGCCCTGGGCCACGAGGTGCGCGGCGCGGACGTGCTGCCATTGCTTTCCGGCGACGTCCGCCCGCGCATGGTCGAGGCGCTGCGCACGTGCAAACAGCACTTCAAGGTCGGCTGCATCACCAACAACATGGCCAGCGCCGGCCGCGGCCCCGGCATGGCGGCCAGCGCCGAAGCCGCCAGCCGCGTCGGCGGCATCATGGAGCTGTTCGACGCGGTGGTGGAAAGCTCCAAGGTCGGGGTGCGCAAGCCCGACCCGCGCATCTATCAGATGATGTGCGAGTTGCTGGCGGTCGAACCCGCGGCGTGCATCTATCTCGACGACCTCGGCATCAACTGCAAACCGGCCGCCCAGCTGGGCATGGTCGCGATCAAGGTGGAGACCGAGGCCCAGGCCCTTGACGCCCTGGGCAAGGCAACAGGACTGGAGTTCTGAGCATGGCGAGACCCGAGAAGATCCCCGTCGCCGAGGCCCTGAAAAACCTGAGCGGCTGGACCGCCGCGCCGGACCGCGAGGCGATCGCCAAGAGCTTCAAGTTCGCCGACTTCAATGCCGCCTTCGCCTTTATGACCGAGGTCGCCCTTTCCGCGTCGCGCCTCGACCACCATCCGGAGTGGTCGAACGTCTACAACCGGGTCGAGGTGGTGCTGACCACCCACGACGCCGGCGGGGTCACCGCCAACGACGTCGAACTGGCCCGGATCATGGACGCCGCCGCTAGTTGACCAGCATGGCGCCCAGCAAGAGGTGCGCACCGGGCTGGCCGAGCACCCGGTCGGTCTCCTTCTGCAGCGCCATCGACAGATAGTCGGGATTGGGCGGCGAGCCCGGACCCAGCGACCAGACATAGGATTGCAACAGCTGCACATAGGCCGCCCTGAGCCGTGGCGCCGAGAGGTTGACCCGCGCGCGCAAGGCCCCGTTCGGCACGTCGACCCCCGCCTCCACCGTCAGCACGCCGCGATGGCCGTCCGAGCGGAAGATGGTCGCCGTCAGGGTGGGGAACTGGATGTAGGTGATGCCGCCGCCCTTCTTCTTCTGCGCCCCGCCCTGGGCCAGCGCCGCGGGGGGCGCGAAGAGCAGGGGAAGCGCGACAAGGCTGAGCAGGCGGCGGCGGTCAAGCATGGTTGATCTTCGCCCAATCCCGTTGACGCGGGCTTTACGACTGCGGCCAAACCGCGGCGGCAGGATGAACACAGGCTGAGCCGGTGAGTTCAGCGCCAATTCAGCGCCGAACGGTCAGTATCGCGCTTGAGTTCGGCAGACGCCCACATGGTGTGGCCCGCCCCCCGAGCCCATCGGTTCAAAGGACTAGCATCATCATGAACAGCAAGATCAAAACCCTGATCGCCGCGGCCAGCCTGGTCTTCGCCATCGGCGGCGCCGCCTCCAGCGCCTCGGCCGCCACCAACTGGCAGGATCATCATCCCCGCCGGGTCGAGCTGAACAACCGCTTGGAGCGTCAGGACGTCCGTATCCGCGAAGAGCGGCGCATGCACGTGCTGACCGCCTATCAGGCGCACCGTCTGCACATGGCCGACCATCGCGTCCGCTTCGAGGAGCGCCGCTTCGCGCGCCATGACGGCGGCCACCTGAGCCGCGCCGAACAGATGCGGCTGAACCGCCACGAGAACGCCATCAGCCATCGCATCGGCTAGGGGCGACAAGCTGGGTTGGGCGTCCACCGCCCGGACGCCCGCTCTTGACGGCCTCTCCGCCGCGCCTAGGCTGGCAAAGCCAGGCCGGGCCGGGGAGGCCGTCATCATGCTCAGGTCGAGTTTCGCGTTGGTCGCCGTCGCCTCGGCCCTGGCCGGGACCACCGCCAGCGCCGCCATGCCGACCCATGCCGGTCAGTGCGTGACCACCACCATCAGCCAGATGAGCAGCCGTCTCGAGGGCGATCCCTCCAGCGGCAGCGCCGTCGTGTACGCCAACGACACCTCGCAGGTCTCCTATGATGTCGAGCCCGCGGTGCGCGGCTGGCGCACCGGCGATAGGGTGACCATGTGCCTGGTCAGCCTGCCAACCGGCTGCCCGCCCGGCGACACCCGCGGTTCCGTCTACAAGGTGACCAACCCCCGCGCCGGCACCAGCTGGACCGAAGCCGACTCCGCCCACAGCTGCGGCGGGGCGTAGAAGGGACGCGCCTGTTCCTTTTCCGTCATCCCCCGCTGGAGCCGCGAAGCGGCGGAATGCGGGGGACCCATGAACACTGACCCTAGACGGTGTGCATGGGTGGCCCGAACAAGTCGGGCCATGACGGTGAAAAAGAGTTCGCGAGAACACCAGCCCGCCGGTCTGCCTATTCCCGAAACCGTCCGATCAGATCGCTCAGCCAGGCTGGTGGCCCTTCCCGCAGAGCCAGCGGGGTTTCGCCGTGGCGGACCACCACCATGTCGAGGTCCGGAACCACGATCGTGAACTGGCCGGCGTAGCCGTTGGCGGAGAACGAGCCGGACCCGCCAAGGCCCAGCCACCAGTGGGCGCCGTAGGGACCGTCTTCGGTCGGCTGCTGCCAGGTGGGCGTGCGGGCATAATCGACCCAGCCCTCCGGCAGGATGCGCCGCCCGTCCCACACCCCGTCCCTGAGATAGAGCAGGCCGAAACGGGCGAAGTCGCGGGCGGTGCAGAAACAGTAGGACGAGCCGATGAAGGTCCCCGCGGTGTCGAACTTGGGCGTGGCGCTGGTCATGCCCAGGGGCTCGAACAATCGCGCCCGCATGAAGGCTTCGAAATCGGCGCCGAAGGCGTTCATGGCCCGCGCCACGCAGCGGCTGACGATGTTGCTGGTCCCGCTCGAATAGGACCAGAAGCCGCCAGGCGCATGCGCCGGCGGCTGGCTGGCGGCAAAGCGGGCGACGTCGTCCTTGCCCTCGCCAAACAGCATGGCGATCACGTCGGACGGATGCTCGGGCTCATAGTCCTCGACGAAGGCCAGGCCGCTGGACATGCGCAGCAGCAGGTCCAGTGTGATCGGGCCGCGGGGGTCGCCGGCGGCCGTCCATTCGGGAACATCTGCGGGCGCCGCGATGTCGAGCAGGCCGTCGCCGACCGCGATCCCGACCAGGGCCTGGGTGATGCTCTTGGCCTTCGACCAGGAGGGACAGGTCTGCTCGGGTCCGAAACCGTCGGCATAGCGCTCGAGCACCAGCCGTCCACCCTGGATGATCACCAGGGCGTGGGTCTGGCCGAGATCGGGCAGCGCCTCGGGACTGAAGGCATAGTCGACCGCCTCGCGCACGCGCCCGGCGATGCGGCCGGCAAGCGCGCCCTCGGGCCAGGCTTCGGTCGGCCAGGCGACGCCGGCGGGCTGCGGCGGCAGGCCGATCAGGTTCATGCGGTCTGCGCCGCCAGGCTGGGCTTCTCGCCAGGCGTCGGCATCAGCACGGAGGGCTTCACCGGCTCGCCGGTGGCCTGGGCGATCAACTCGCTGGTGCGGGTCTCGATGGCGGTCTCCAGCCTGGCCATGAATTCGCGCCGGTCGAGGCCGGCGGGGATGGGATCGAGGAACTCAACCGTCGCGGTTCCGGGCGTCTTCCTGAAGTCCTGCTGACGCCAGAACAGACCCAGATTGGTCGCCACCGGCACCACCGGCATGTCGAAGTCGCGATACATGTGGAAGACCCCGGTGCGATAGCGGAAGCGCTCGCCGGGCCTGGCCAGATGGCCTTCCGGATAGATCAGGATGCGCTTGCCCTCGGCATGGGCGGCGGCGGCGCTGTCGGCCAGGGCCCGGCGCGACTCAGGCCCGCCGCAGCTGTCGACCACGATGGCGCCCAGCTTGTGCAGGATGCCGCGCAACAGCGGGATGTGCTCCAGATGGTCGCCGGTGACGAAGGCGACCTTGTCGACATTGGCGAACATCACAAAACCGTCGCCCCAGGAGTGGTGCTTGGCCGCCAGGATGAAGGCGCCCGCCGGCAGGCGCTCGCGGCCTTCCAGATCGATCTTAATGCCGGCGAACCAGCGCAACGCCCAGACCATGCGGTGGCTGTAGAACCGCACGACCGCCTGCACCGGCCCGGGTCCCGGCAACAGCGAGGCCACGGCCGCCAGCAGTACGTAGAAGCTGGACAGGGTCCAGTAGGCGATACTGAAGAAAACGCTGCGCATGCTTCGACGGTCCCCTGCCCGGCACTATGGCCGCCGCCCCCCGGGATTCAACCGCCAAGTTCGTGAAGGGAGCCAAGACCAAGCCTTGAATGCGCGCCCTGGCGCGCGACCGATTCCAGTCGTCCCCCAACCTCTTGGCGTCCTTGGCGAACCTGGCGGTCAAATCAGGCCTCGGCGGGGGCGGAAGCGCCTTCAAGGGATTCAACCACGGAAAACACGAAAAGCACGAACGGGGAGCGGCATCGGCTGGAGGCAGTCCGGCTCCGCATCGAAGCCCGACGTTCGTGCTTTTCGTGTTTTTCATGGTTCAGATCTTGCTGGCCTGCGGCCAC
>JBEPUW010000012.1:0-90773 GCA_041691315.1 Caulobacteraceae bacterium
GCTCTGGCGCGCGCTCGAGGAGCCCGACCCATTCCTCGTCGTCGAAGCGGGCGCGGCGGCGGCCGGAGCCGCGGCCGCGGCCTGCGCCTCCAGCCGGGCGGCCTCGGCCTCCTCGGCCTTGGCCTGGGCGTCGAGCTGACGCACGGCTGCCTGATCGGGCTGTGCTTGTTGCGATTGCGGCTTGTGACAGCCGGCAAGCGCCAGGGCCATCGCAAGGATGGCCATCTTCGTCTGCATCGTCCTGCCCCCCGGTCATCTGATGCTATGTGACGGCGAACCTCCGCCGGGACCTGACCGTCGCCTGAATTCGATCGGCGGTCAAACCACCCAGGCGGGCAGCGCCGGCGAGGGGGAAACGGCCTGGAGGGTCGCCCTCGAGCGTAAAGCTAATCGACCGGCTGCCCGACCGGGGCGGCCGGCGGGTCGACGAACGGCATTTCGGCGGGGGCGGGGGGATCGATTTCGGGTGGCTGGGCGGGCGGTTCTTCCATCGGCGGCGGGATGGGGTTGGGATCGGGCATGAGGTCTCCTCTTACCCATCCGCAACGCCCGAGCGCCGCCGGAAGCTCCCTAGAGTTCGCCGGCGCGCTGGCCCGAGCGGGTCACGTGATAGGCGCCGCTGACGGAGAGCACGATCCAGTCGCCCGGCGCGGCGGCGGCGGGCCCGGCCGGTGTGGCGACCTCGACCAGGCCCGGGGTCTCCGTCCGCCGGCCGCAATCGCCCAGCCAGATCATCAGCATGCGCCAGCCGTTGGCGTCATGGGCCGGCGGCACTCTAAGGGCGGCGCCGTGGTCGAAGGCGGCGGAAGTTGAAGCTCTCATGCGACGAGGTAGAAGGCGGTTCGGTCACCAGGGTCTTAATTGCGGCGCTGGTTCTTCAGCGGCTCATCGGCTGCGGCGGGCTGACGTAGAAGCCGGTGATCCTCCAGGCGCTGAGGTTCCGGGCCAGGGACATGACCACGACCGACCGCGCGGTTTTCGAGCGCAGTTCGCAGCTGTATTGCGCGGTGACTACCGAATAGACCCCGAGCGGCTCGATCCTGGCCAGGCCATGACAGCCCTGGCTGATCACGCCCGGACCAAGCGCCGCCAGGTGGCGGAAGTCGGCGTGGAAGGCGTCGGACGCCGAATCGATGAAATCCGGCGAGGCGCGCGCGAAGAGCTCGCCGGTCGAGAGCGAGCCGGTGATGGCCTCGACCGAGGCGTCGGCGAAGCCGCGGCTCTGCACGTCCAGGTCCGGCCGGGCCTGGTAAAGGCCGAAAAACAGGCCGCCGATCAGCATGGCGCAGGCCGCCGCGGTGACGCCGGCCCATTCGAGCAGCACCAGCGCCGGGCCCGGATAACGGTGGCGCGGCGCCAGAATCCAGCGGCCGGTCTTCCGCTCGAAGCGGATGACCCAGGGCTTGCCTTCGGCGATCTTGATGCGGTTCATCGCGCGGCTCCCCGGACTTGGGGCCTGGCCGGGGCAGCCGCCGTCAGTGCGATGAAAACCGGGACGCGTTTGAGGTCGTGACGCTGAACTCCAGGGTTAACAGAACCATAATGAGACACCACGCCACTCCAACTCGGCTCCGACGCCCCAAACGGCGGGGAGGCGAGCCTCAGGTGGCAAGACGCAGGCCATTTCCCCGCATGCGGCAGACCCGGGCCGCGGAATCCGAGCTTGACGAAATGACGTTTTTCGGGGTATAAACCCTCATCGGCGGAAATCGCGTCGGAACGGCCCCGGACCTCGGTTTCGGGGCTTTTTGATTCCGCCTCCCGCCATCCCTCCACACGCGCTTCAGACCCAACGCCTCAGCTGAAAGCTCAGGCGCTGGGATCGCGTGCGCCGCATCTCCCGGAGCTCATCATGACCAA
The DNA here is from genome assembly GCA_041691315.1 of Caulobacteraceae bacterium. Taxonomy (GTDB): domain Bacteria; phylum Pseudomonadota; class Alphaproteobacteria; order Caulobacterales; family Caulobacteraceae; genus Poindextera. The sequence goes on from JBEPUW010000012.1 coordinate 1,861, forward strand.
GACCAAGCCCGTCAAGGGCGCGGCGAAGCCGTCGCCGAAGCCCGACATCACCTCGACCGGCCGCGATCGCACCACCCAGCACGTCGACGCCAAGCGGCTGGGCAAATACTGATGGCGGCCTTGAAGCCCAAGGCCATGGGCGTCGTCCTGCTGCCCCAGGCGCGTTTTCCGCAGGCCCAGAACCGCTGGCCGCTGAAGCCGCCCAAACCGGTCGATCCCCGCGCCGACCAGGTGCTGGGGAAGTACGCATGAGCGTCAGCTTCACGGCCGCCGGCGACTGGTTCATCTTCGACGAGGCCGGTCGCACCCTGAAGCGCGGCTTCCGCCGCAAGATCGACGCCCTGACCTGGATCGGCCGCAGCCGCCGGCCCGATAAGCGGAAGGCTTAGGTGAAGGTCCCCGCCAAACCCAGGGACCCCGGCGAGCAGCTTGGCGAGGCCTTTATCGCCGACTTCCTGCTGGTCTGGCGCGAGCAGGGGCCGGCGGCGATCAAGACGGTGGCGGCCGAGCGGCCGCAGGATTTCGTGCGCGCCGCCCTGGCCATCCTGCCGCGCGAGGTTGCGGCGAAAGTCCAGGTTTTCGATGAGCTTGACGACGAGCAGCTCGCCGCCCGCGTCCGCAAGCTGCAGCGCGCGCTCGCTGATGCTGGACTTCATCCAGACGGCCGAGACCCAGCTGGCGCGCCGCCGGCGGAGTCAGCTCAGCCGCTATAGGCCCTACGCCAAGCAGGCCGATTTCCATGAGCACGGCGCCGCCCATCGCGAGCGGCTGCTGATGGCCGGCAACCAGCTGGGCAAGAGCTTTTCCGGCGCGGCGGAGCTGGCCATCCACGCCACCGGCCTCTATCCGCCCTGGTGGAGGGGTCGCCGGTTTACGGCTCCGATCCGCGCCTGGGCCGCCTCGAAGACCGGCGAGGTCACCCGCGACGGGGTGCAGCGCATGCTGGTCGGCGAGCCCAAGGACAAGGGCCGCTGGGGCGAGGGCATGATCCCGGGCGATGCCCTGGCCGGCTGGTCGCTGCGCCGGGGCATCGCCGACGCGCTCGATTCGGTGCGGGTGAAGCACACCAGCGGCGGCCTCTCCTCCATCGGCTTCAAGACCTACGACCAGGGCCGCCAGAAATGGCAGGCCGAAACCCTGGACGTGGTCTGGTTCGACGAGGAACCGCCGCTCGACATCTACATGGAAGGCCTGACCCGGACGAATGCGACGGGGGGCATGGTGTTCGTGACCTTCACGCCGCTGCTCGGCATGAGCGAGGTGGTGAGCCTGTTCCTGGCGGCGCCCGAAACCTAGTCGAGAAACGCCTTGGCCTGGCTGCCGGTCCGCTCATCGCCGGTCACCTGGGCGGCGGTCCGCTCATAGCCGGTCAGGAGGATGCGGGTCTGGGTCACCAGCGCCATGGCCTGCCGGTTGTCCTCCGCCAGCGGATTGTCCTCGCCGAGACCCCTTTGTTGAAGCGCGTACCAGGCGCGTTCCAGACGCTCCAGAAACCGCGCCTGAAAGGTCGGATCCGACTCATTCAGCGTCTGAGCGATACAGGTCGCCAGCACCGCGACCCCCAACTTGGACTTGTCGAGATCGGATCGTTGCTCAGGCATTTGGCTCCCCCGGTGTTGGCGGGAAGCTTCACGCCATGCGGGTCGCAGAGTCGAGTCCGCGTCTCGCCGCTCCAGCGGGATGACGCATAAAAACAATCGTCATGGCCCGACTTGTTCGGGCCACCCAGAACACCGGCGAACGTGGTTTAGCGCGGGCACGGACGCCGCGCTCCAATTGGCGCGGGCATGGATGCCGCTCCCCGGCCCGCAGGCATCGGCGTTCATGGGTGGCCCGGATAAACCGGGCCATGACGGTGGTGAGGACGGTTGGGGGTGCGCTTTCATGACCCGCTTCGTCACCCAGATGACCATCGACGACGCCGAGCACTACAGCCCTGAGCAGCGCGCCGCGATCGTGGCGGCCTATCCGCCGCATGAGCGCGAGGCGCGGGTGCGGGGCGTGCCGTCCATGGGCTCGGGACGGGTCTTTCCGATCGAGGAGGCGCAAGTATCCTGCGCGCCCTTCGCCCTGCCGCCGGCCTGGCCGCAGATCAACGGGCTGGACTTCGGCTGGGACCACCCGTTCGCGGCCATCAACCTGGCCTGGGATCGCGACGCCGACTGCGTCTATGTCTGCAAGGAATACGCGGCGCGCGAGACCACGCCGGTGATCCACGCCGCGTCGATCCGCCCCTGGGGCGACTGGATACCTTCGGCCTGGCCGCACGACGGCCTGCAGCACGACAAGGGCTCCGGCGAGGAGCTGGCGGCGCAGTACCGCCGACAGGGGCTGAAGATGCTGCCGGCCCGCGCCACCTTCGCCGACGGCGGCGCCGGCCTCGAGGCCGGGATCATGGAGATGCTCGACCGCATGCAGACCGGCCGCTGGAAGGTGTTCTCCACCTGCGGCGGCTGGCTGGGCGAGTTTCGCCTCTACCACCGCCTCGACGGGCTGATCGTCAAGCTCAGGGACGACCGGCTGTCGGCCTCCCGCTACGCCCTGATGATGCTGCGCTTCGCCAAGACCCGGCCGCGCGACGAGACCGCCATGGTCATCCCCGATTTCGGAGCCGTCTGATGTACAACGCCTATCTGCCCCGCGACGCGGTGGCCATCACCCCCTCGGACACCGCCGAACAAGGCCCGCCGATCCTGTCGGGCGTCTATGTCGGCGGGGCCGGCGACGTGACCCTGGTCACCGAGGTCGGCACCACCACCACCTTCAAGGCCGCACCCGTGGGCGCGACCATCTTCTGCCGCACCCGCCGCATCAAGGCGACCGGCACCACCGCCACCAACCTCGTCGGCCTCTATTGATCGCCGATGATCGCCCCCAGCCTGGACACCGATGCGGGCAAGGCCCCGCCGCCGCTCAGCGATGACGAGCTCCTGGCCATCGTGCGCGGCGAACGCGCCCGCTCGATCGGCTTCGACCTCGATCCGGATCTGACCGAGGCGCGCGAAAGGGCGCTGAACTACGCCAAGGGCGAGATGCCCGACATCGCCGCCCTGCCCAACCGCTCGCAGGCGGTCTCCACCGACATCGCCGATGCGGTCGAGACCATCCTGCCCGACCTGGTGGAAATCTTCACCGGCGGCGACGACGTGGTCTCCTTCACGCCGCGCAACGCCGACGACGAGCCGCAGGCCGACCAGGAAACCGACTATGTCCGCCACGTCGTGTTCGACGACAACGACGGCTTCATGACCTTCCTGGCGTTTTTCAAGCACACCTTGCGCAAGCTGGAGGAACGCAGCTTCGCGCCCGCCCCAGCGCGCGCGCCGCGGCGGGCTTAAGGCGTCGGCGGATCCGAAATGGCATTGGACACGACCATCGCCGATCAGCTCGACACTTGGCCGTTGCACGGCCTCCTGCCGACGCCCGGCCCATCCCAAGGGCTGATCGGCTTGCTCGCCGCCCCGCCGCCGCAGCCAACGCTCGGCGGCGTGCTGGGTGCGACGTTCGAGCCCGCGCGGGGCATCGACGGCCAGAGCGTTTTCAGCCCTCCAGGCCGCTTTGGATTGTCGAACCTAAATGCCGCCTTCCCGGGCTTGCCCGGCGGCGCCCCGCTGAGCGGCTTGCCGCCCATTTCGTCGCAAGGCCAGCCCATGGGCCTGCTCTCCGCGCCGACATCTCAGGCGACCGCCGGCGGTGCCCTGGGGGTGACGCTAGACTCGGCGGGCGGCGTCGCATCGCCGTTCAATCCTATGCTGGGGATCGGTGGATCCCGACCGAAAGGCCTGGGCAGCTCTGACCTCAACGGTCTGGCCGCGGACTCAGCGCGGCAAGCTGACGACAGCACACCGGCTGTGAATGCTTTGAGGGCGCCTTCCCCTGAAAATGGCTTGGGGGCAGTCCGCAAGGGCGATATCGACGGTTTAGCCGGGCAAAGCACCAAGAATGACCCACAAGATCAGGTCCCGTCGAATGGCTCAGTCCCGGGGCGGCCAATCACCTCGAATAAGTTACCGCTTCTCCCATACGATCCTGCGAAGGACTTCTACCTTCCGCCGAACCAAGGAAATACGATCTACACCTTTGTTCCTCCCGACCCGCGATTTCCCGTGACGTTTTTCTATACTAGCGGCGACTTCGGACTGGGCGTCGGCCGAGTCCAGGAAATCGGTACGTACACGTATAACGGGATCGATGGGCGCATCTATCGCGGGCAATTTGGCGGTTCAGGATTTACGGTGGGACTGGGTGGTGGCGCTTCTTTTGGGCGAGGAGAGAGCACGAGCCTGGACGGGTTTTTTGGCGGAAGTTGGGGCTATACCGGGAATGACGGGGCCTACGCAGTGTCAGGCAGCGGAAACCGGAGTGGCGTAAGCGGCGCCATGGGGTTCGGGCTTGGCGCCGGCGCGGTATTAGACCACCCCACCATCGTTCCGATAAAGACACCCGCCCCTATCGGGCATTGGCACCAGTAAGCGCCGACTTGGCGCGTCAGCGGTTTCGTCGGGTTCGAAGCATGTCCGCGATTAACCAGGCTCCAAGCGATGCTAGGATAACGCCCGAAGTCAGGATCGCCAGTTCATAGGCGCCGATCGATGAAGGGGGGTGAGTCGTGTCGGTCGCCGCAAACAGCACGGCAAGTGCAATGCCAAGGCTATTCCCCCACCAAAGGCATGCAATCCAAGAGAGCCGTCTTGCGCTGTACCACCTTATGGAATTGGCGATTATGACGGTCAGAGCCAAGGAATCAGCCGTTACCCACAGGGTTTGCCAACCAAAATCAGCGGTCATTGCTCACCCCACTGAAGTGTCGAGCACGTCTGCCATCCGTCGAGCATCGACATAGTGGACACGCTAGGCTGCAGTCTCGTCCATGCTGTCAAGATATATAGGAGTCTGTAGAAGTTAACAGATTCAAGCATCGCGCGTCATTGTGGCGGCCAGCTGCCCACGACCCGACAAGATGGCCCCGCCGACATGGGATGGTCGATTGCAACCCGCCCAAGGCCGAGCGTCTCGTCGCCCGCAAACGAGCATGGCGCGATGAATGGGTTGCAACGCGAGGCTGGCGACCACATTTTGCGTCAGAGAGCGTGGGGGCTTCGTCGGGCGGGATGCGAGAGCGAGAGACCATCTTCGCCCGGGTGACCACGCGGGCGCCGCGGGAGGTCATCGCGGTTGCGCTTGAGCGGCTCGAAGGCAAACCAGCCTCCTTCTCACAACGCGCCGACTACCTGTTGGCCGAGCTTCAGCGTCAGGGCTACCGGATCAAGCGCCGATAGCCCCGTTTTTCGCAAGCCTCAGATGCACGCAAAAACGCTTCCCTGGCCCAAGGCCGGGGGCGCGTTTTGCTGTGTGCGACGCGCTTTGCGGCGCGGGCTAGTAGCCGCGGCGCAACTGGCCGCGGATTTCGCCCTTGGGGTTGGCGCTGGTTTCGACGTTGAAGTACCAGGCGCCCGAATTCAGGTCGCGGGTCTGCTGGACGGTCAGCTTGACAGATCCGCTGATCGGCGAGGCCGCACCGGCGGCGGCGGCGACCACGGGGCCTTCGGCGGTCTTGCCAGCCGGGCCGTGGAAGCCGGCGGCGGTGGCGGGACCGGAGAGGCCAGAATAGGTCACGGTATAGCTGAGCTCGCCGGTGTCGGTGTCGAGCATGGCGGTGATGTCGCCCTTGGCGGTTGCGGCGTTCGACGGAACCTCGGCCGCGCCGGTCAGATGGGCGGCGTATTTTTGGGCATCCGCGTTGGCCGCGCCGGCCGCGAACGTCAAAATCGCCGCCGCGGCGAGGGCTGCTTTGAGTCTCATTGCAATTCTCTCGATTTCGGCTTTTCGGTTGCCCCCGGCCAAAGTCCGAGATTCCGAGCCATTGGTGTCTTGATGGTCGGTTTCTAAACACTACGTTCTCTGATGCAATTTCCCTTTCGGACGGTTCGCTTGCGCTCCCATCAACCGACGTGCGACCGGCCAGGACGGCCCCGATGAGCCGCCCGGTTTCCCTGCGCGCGGTCGAGACTTTCGTGATCACCGCGCGCGCCCTCAGCCTGACCGTCGCGGCCAGACAGCTGGGCCTGACCACCTCGGCGGTCAGCCGGCGGATTTCCGACCTGGAACTCGAGTTGGGCGTCGATCTGTTTCAGCGGCACAACCGATGGATCGAGCTGACCGCGGCGGGCGCAGGCTATCTGGCCAGCGTCGGCGATGCGATCGACCGGATCCACGCCGGATCGGAGGCGCTGCGCGAGGATCGCAGTTGCAAGGTGGTGCGGCTGTCGGTGGTGCCGTCCTTCGCCTCGTCCTGGCTGATGCCCAGGCTGGCGCGGTTTCGTGAGCAGCGCCCCGATATCGATGTCGAACTCGAGACCAACGCCGACCTTGTCGATGTCTCCATAGGCGACGTCCATGCCGGCCTTCGCTTCGGCGAGGGCGGCTGGCCGGGCTTGATCTGCGAGCGGCTGCTGGATACCGAGGTCGCGCCGGTCTGCGCGCCCGGCCTGATGCCGAACACGCGCAAGGCGAGCGCCGAGGCGCTCGACCGTTTCACCATCCTCAGCGTCGTGCCGGTGCTCGGGCTGTGGGACGACTGGTTCAAAGCGGTCGGCCTCGGCGGCTATCGGCCGAGGCGCATCAAGACCTTTGACGATGTGCAGGTGCTGTACGAGGCGGCCGCGGCCGGCATGGGCCTGGCGCTCGGCGGTACGCACCTGGTCGATCCCTATCTGGCGTCCGGTCGGCTAACCCAGGCCTTCGACGCGCCGGCGGTGACGGCCAAGAGCGGCTGGTATCTGGTCTACCGGCCACGCGATCGCAACTGGGCGCCGCTGCATGCGCTCAGCGATTTGCTGTTCGAGGAGGCCGCCGCCGAAGCGCGGACGAGCCAGTTGGCGGTCGCACGCTAACGCCGCCGCAGCGGTTTACAGACTCGCCGAGCGCCGCTATTAGCCCCCGCATGTCGCGGCAAAGCCAAGCTCGTCCGATCAACGCCAACGCCCGTTCGGGCGGTGGGCGCGGGCGCGCGCGGGGTTGTTTGACTTAAACGACCGCCGAAAGCCGCCCCACCCTAGAGGTCGGGGCGCAAAGGTCGCCAGGTCCCGTCCTCCACCCAAGGAGACGAGACGATGACCGCCGAGCCCCACCTTCCTCCTACGCCCGTGCTGCACGGCGCGCGGCTGACCCTGCGGCCGATCCGTCGGGAGGACGGTCCGGCGATGCAGCGGCGGTTTCCGCAGTGGGAGGTGGTACGCTATCTGAACGCCAGAACGCCCTGGCCCTATCCGGCCGACGGCGGCGCGGCGCATGCGCGCCGCTGCGTCGACGAGAGCGCCGAGCGCAAGAATTTCAGCTGGGCGATCACGCTGAAGGGCGGTGAGGACGAGTTGATCGGCCTGATCAGCGTGCGGCCAGACGACAGGGTCAGCCGCGAACAGCGCGGCTTCTGGATCGACCCTGAGTTCTGGGGCCAAGGGTTGATGACCGAGGCCGCGGAGCTGGTCACCGAGTACGCCTTCGTCGAACTCGGCTGGCCGCATCTCTGGCTCGACAACGCCGAGGCCAACACGGGCTCGCATCGGATCAAGGAGAAACAGGGCGCGCGCATCGTCGAGCGCATTGCCGACGCGCCGTGGGTCTCGGGGCCGGGCGTCAAGGTGGTCTGGCTCCTGACCCGTGACGACTGGCTGAGCCGACGCCAGCGCGGGGCGATGCGGCGCATGCCGCCGACGCCGGTGCTGCATACCGAGCATCTGACCTTGCGCCCCTGCCGGCTCGAGGACACGCCAACCATCCAGCGCCGCTTCAACCAGTGGGACGTGGTGAAATACCTCGCCGCTGGCGTCCCATGGCCCTATCCCGACGACGGCGCGGCGACCAACATGGTCGAGACGCAGGAGGAGATGGCGGCGGGCAAGAAGATGATCTGGGCCATCACCCGGAAGGGCGCCGAGGACGAGCTGATCGGCCGCATCGATCTTTGGCCGGATGACGGGGTCAGCCGCACACAGCGCGGTTTCTGGCTCGACCCCGAATTCTGGGGCCAGGGGCTGATGACCGAGGCGGCGGAGCGGGTGACCGAATACGCCTTCACCGAACTCGGCTGGCGGCATCTCTGGCTGCGCAACGGTGAGGCCAACCAAGCCTCCTACCGGGTGAAGGAAAAGCAGGGCGCCCGGGTGGTCGATCGCGTGCCGGCGAAATTCGTCTCCGGCGATATGCTGAGCGTGGTCTGGTATCTGGCCGCCGACGACTGGCTGGCGCATCGGGAGGAACAGTCATGAGCGCGCTACCCGAGGTCCGGCGGCCGGACAAGGTGATGGATGAGGTCGAGGCGCGGGCCTTGCTGGCGCGCGGGTTTGCCGGTCGGCTGGGGACGGCGGACGCCGCCGGCCAGCCCTATGTCACGCCGCTGCTCTATATCTGGGACGGGACGGAGATCTGGGTCCACAACACCGCCGCGCGCGGCCACCTGCGCGCCAATGTCGAGGCCAATGACCGGGTCTGTTTCGAGGTGGACGAGCCCGGGCCGGTCTTTGCCTTACGGCCGCTTCGAGTGCGACACCGGACTGGCCTATCAGAGCGTCGTGGTCTTCGGCCGCATCCGCGTCGTCGCCGACCGGAACGCCAAGCAAGGCTTTTGCGAAGCGCTGATGGCGAAATACAGCCCGTCGGACGCCGATCGGCCGGCCGGCTTCTTCCCACGCCTGGCCCAGATCACCGTCTATGCGATCACGCTCGACCGCATCACCGCCAAGCGCACGCCGTTGCCGGCGCTCAATGAGCAATGGCCGGTGAAAGACTGCTCGGCGACGCCGGACGCTGTGGCGCCGCGTCGGTCGTCAGCGTGACGCGCCAGCCGGCGGCTCGATCAAAGCCAGATCGTGAAATTGATAAAATCAATATCCAAGGCTTGATAAATTAAATATCCTGATCTACGCTCCGATATGGCTTAGGAGCGATCGATGGCTTCGCAACCCGCGACCCCGCGTGACTGGCAGGAGCTGACCCGGCTGACCGGTGGCGCGGCGCTGGTGGTCGAGCGCGTGCGGCTGGTCGGCAAGGACATCGCCGTCGAAGGCGCGTTCGAGCTGCCGGAACTGGCGCGGCTGGCCGCCGAGGACCAGGTCTTCGTCGCCGCCTTCGTGCGCAGCCACGGCTCGATCAAGGAGATGGAGCAGGTGTTCGGGGTCAGCTATCCGACCATCAAGGCCCGGCTCAACCGCATCGCCGCCAGCCTGGCCTTCGTCGAAACCGATCCGGCGCCGCCGAACCGCGACGTGCTCGACCGGCTCAAGAGCGGCGAGATCGACGTCCAGGCCGCCATCCGCGAACTGGAGCAAGGTCGATGATCCCGCTCATCGCCGTCGTCCGGATCGAACCGCGCAACGGCCGCCGCATCCGGCTCTGGCTGCCGCTCTTTCTGGTCTGGTTGCTGCTGGTGGTCCTGGGCCTTGTACTTTCGCCCCTGATCCTGATCGCTTGCCTGATCGCCCGGCTCAATCCGTTCCAGGTCATCTGGAGCCTGATCCGCGTCTTCGTGGCCATGGCCGGAACACATATCGAAGTGCAGGCGCCCGACGCCACGATCCTTGTCCGCGTCATTTGAGGACCTTGATGTCATGAACGAAGACCGCAAACGCATTCTGGATCTGCTCGCGGACGGCAAGATCAACGCCGATGAGGCCGAACGACTGATCGCTGCGCTGAGCGGCGACCGGGTGAACGGAAGCGCCGAGGCCCCGCCGGCGCGCAAGTCGCCGAAATACCTGCGCGTGGTGGTGGACGCCGGCGCCGGCTATGGCGAGGGGCCGGCCAAGGTGAATGTCCGCATTCCCATGCAGTTGCTGCGCGCCGGCGTGCGGCTGGGCGCCCTGATCCCGGTTCAGGCGCGCGAGCAGGTCAATGCCGCCCTGCGCGAGAATGGCATCCCGCTCGATGTCAGCCAGATCAAGCCCGACAATCTTGAGACGCTGATCGAACAGCTTGGCGACTTCAATGTCGATGTCGACGACGGACACGCCAAAGTCCGCGTCTTTTGCGAGTAGGACCGATAATGATGTCGCTCATTCTCGTCTGTGTCGAACTGGCCTTCGCCGTCGCGCTCGCGACTATCGTGTCGATCCGCTCGGACCCTTGACGATCGTCGCGGTCCCGCCGTCGCGCGATGGATCGCGGCCGATCAGCTGTTCGAGATTGGCCCGCACCGTGTCGTAGCATTCGCAGGATTCCGCCAGCATGCGCGGCCGGTCCAGGATGTCGATGCGTCCCCGCCCCTGGCGGATCAGGCCCGCGTCGGCCAGTTCGCCAAGCGCCTCGGTCACCGTGGTGCGCTGAACGCCAAGCATGGTGGCCAGGTATTGCTGGGTCAGCCGCACGCCCTCCTCGGCGGTGCGGTCCTGCGACATCAGCAGCCAACGGCACAGCCGCTGGTTCAGTCCGTGCAAGGCGTTACAGGCCACCGACTGGTGCGCCTGGGCCAGATTGGCCTGGGCGTGGCGCATGAGCAGCTTGCGCAACTCGGCGCTGCGGCCGGCCTGGTGGCGCAGGCGCGAGGCCGAGAGTCGAATGACCGAACCGGGGATCTGGGTGAAGGTGCGGTTGACCGCCACGCACGAGCCCAGCGCGTTCAGCACCCCGACGACGCTCTCATAGCCAACCGTGTCGCTCTCGACGGTGCGTCCGTCGACCATGACCGTGACCACGGACAAAACCGCCGTATTTGGGAAATAGACCCAATCGACGGGATAATCCGGTTCATAGAGCACTTCGCCTGAGGCCAGCGCCACCGTCTGTGCGAACGGCTCGAGCGCGCTGTGGTCGGCACCGGTCAGGGCGCGCAGGACGTAGTTTCGGGTCTGCACCAGTCTTCCTTCGGACGCGATCGACTCGGCCGATCGCCAAGGTCAAACGCATTCCATGCCGAAAAGTCCCCAGGTTTAGTGTCGGCTTCCCGACACGCAGACGGCAAAGCTTTGAATAATGTCAGGGACACCGGGTCACGGTCAGACGCGTTGATAGACCGCCGCACCTGAGTTTTGTGTCGGAGCAGAATTGAAGACCTACATCTTCTACATCTACGACGACCGTTATTCTGTACCTTCGTTGGACGCCGTCACCGTCCGCGACGACCAGCGCGCCCGCGAGGTCGGGGCAAACCGGCTAACGGTTTCGCCGCACTACCAGCTGATCGAGGTGTGGGAGGACGACCGCTTCGTGGCCAAGCTCGAACCCATCTGAGTCGTGCCGACCGTGTCAGATATGAAACCCCCGCACCGCCGATTTGGCGTAGGATGGCGCGCTAAGGCTCGCGAGGATCAGGACATGGCTCGACCCGTTTTGAAACTCATCGCCGGCCTGTTGCTGCTGGCGCCCGGCGCGGCGTTCGCTCAGGCCGCCGTCGAGGGCGGCTCGGGCCAGGTCGTGGCCACCGCGCCGCCGGCTCAACCGTCGCTGTCGAGGCCGCGCGACCAGGTCGCCTCGGTCAGCGAGGCGGCGGCCGCCGACCGCCTCCAGGATGACGGCCCGGTCCGGGACAACCGCGTTCACGGCGAGGTCAGTATCGGCGTCGGCACCAACGGCTATCGCCAGTTCAGCGGTGTGGCCACCGCCCCGATCGGCGATATCGGCCAGGCCACGGTGGCGATCGATTCCGAGCAGTACAACTACCGTCGCCGCTAGATCACGATGACTTTGGATTGGAACAATCCAAAATCATAAACGTGATCTACCACTAAGAGGTAGAGCGGGTTGCGGGCGGAAAACCGCTTCGCACTTTTCCGTTGGCCCGCTCTAGATCGATCGGCGCTGGGTCAGTCCCGCAGGAGCTCGTTCGGAGAGGTCTTCGAGCGGGTCTGGGCGTCGACGGTCTTGACGATCACCGCGCAGGACAGGCTAGGCCCGGTCCCATGCGGATCCGGCAGGGAGCCCGGCACCACCACCGAATAGGGCGGCACATGGTTGCGATAGACCTCGCCGGTCTTGCGATCGACCACCTTGGTCGAGCCGTTCAGAAAGACGCCCATCGAGATCACCGAGCCCTCGCCGACGATGAAGCCCTCGGCCACTTCCGAGCGCGCGCCGATGAAGCAATTGTCCTCGATGACGGTCGGATTGGCTTGCAGAGGCTCCAACACCCCGCCGATGCCGACGCCGCCGGACAGGTGGCAGTTCTTGCCGATTTGGGCGCAGGAGCCGACCGTCGACCAGGTGTCGACCATGGTCCCCTCGTCGACAAAGGCGCCAATATTGACAAAGGACGGCATCAGGATGGCGTTCCTGCCGACAAAGGCGCCGCGCCGCACGACCGCGCCGGGAACGGTCCGGAAGCCGGCGTCGGCGAACTGACCCGCCGTCCAGTCGCCGAACTTGCTGGCGATCTTGTCCCACCAGGGACCCATGCCCGGGCCGTGCGTGAAGCCGGCCGCGCCGCCCATCAACTCGTTGGCGTGCAGGCGAAAGGAGAGCAGCACCGCCTTCTTCAGCCACTGGTGCGTCACCCATTCGCCGTCGACCTTTTCGGCGACGCGCAGCTGGCCGGAGTCCAGCAGGTCGATGGCTTGTTCGACGGTTTCACGTTGGAAGCCGATTGTGGTCGGGCTGATCTGATCCTGCGCGTCCCAGCTTGCCTCGATGGCCTTTTCGAGATCGCCCAGCGTCCATCCCGGCTGATCGTTCATGCCGTCTCCTTGACCCGCGCGCTCATCAGGAAGGCCGCGAGATTGTCCGTGCGATAGTGCACGAAGGCCGCATCGGACGCCGCCGCATGCGGCCCGACGAGCACGGTGGTCATGCCCAGGCCGGCGGCGGGCGCCAAGTTCTTTTCGCTGTCTTCGAAGAAACAGGCGCGGGTGGGATCGACGCCGTGAGCCTCGATCAGGCGGGCGAAGGTCTTCGGGTTCGGCTTGGGCAGATAGTCGGCGGCGGCGATGTGGAAGATCGCCTCGAAGGCGTCGGACAGCGCCAGCCGCTCAAGCACGCGCCCGGCGTGGCGCGCATCGCCGTTGGTGAAGATCAGCCGCCGGCCGGGCAGGCGCATCAGGCCCGCGTGCAGTTCGGGGTCCGGCGTCAGCGCATCCAGCGAGACGTCATGCACCTCGTCCAGGAAGTGTTCGGGGTCGATGCCATGGTTGGCTATCAGTCCGGCCAGGGTGGTGCCGTGCTCGTGCAGATAGCGCTTCTGCACGGCCCAGGCCTCGTCGCGTGGCAGGTTCAGTTCGCGCGCCACGAACAGCGTCATCCGCGCCTCGATCAGGCGCATGAAGTCGTTGCCGACCGGATAGAGGGTGTTGTCGAGATCAAACAGCCAGACCTCGATCTGGCGCAGGTCCGCGCCGGTGGCGGCCATCAGATCCGCTGGCGAGCGGTGGCGCGGCGGCGCTCGATCGCCTTGGACTGGGCGCTTCTGACGCTGGATGGATCGTAGATCAGCGTGCCGTGTCCGTGCGGTGTGAACAGCTCCATCAGCATGGCGTGCGGGCGCCGCCCGTCGAGGATGACCACACCCTCGACCCGTCCCTCGACCGCGGCGATGGCGGTCTCCAGCTTCGGGATCATGCCGCCATTGACGACGCCGCTCTCGATGGCCGCGCGCGCATCGTCGACGGTCATCATCTCGATCAGCTTGCCCTCGGCGTCGAGCACGCCCTTGACGTCGGTGAGCAGCAGCATGCGCTTGGCCTTCAGCGCGCTGGCCAAGGCCCCGGCGACGGTGTCGGCGTTGATATTGTAGGTCTGGCCTTGCGCAGAGGTGCCGATCGGCGCGACCACTGGGATGTAATCCTGGTCGGCATAGATCAGCGCTTCCAGGATCTTGGGGTCCACCCGGGTCGGCTGGCCGACGAAGCCCAGATCGACCACCTCCTCCATCTTGGAGCCGGGGTCCTTGCGCGTCCGCGTCGCCTTTTCCACCGTGATCAGCCGGGCGTCCTTGCCTGAGAGGCCGACGCCACGCACGTCGGCCTCGGCGCCCGCCAAGGTGATCCAGTTGGCGATCTCTTTGTTGATCGCGCCCGACAGCACCATCTCGGCGATTTCCATGGTCGCTTCGTCGGTGACCCGCAGGCCGTCGACAAAGCTGGACTTGACCCCCGCCCGCTCCAGCATGGCGCTGATCTGCGGCCCGCCGCCATGCACGACGACGGGATGCAGACCGAGCAGCTTGAGCAGCACGGCGTCGGCGGCGAACTGGCGCGCCACCGTCTCCTCGCCCATGGCGTGGCCGCCATATTTGATCACCACCGTCTCGCGGTCGTAGATCTGGATAAACGGCAGCGCCTCGGCCAGGGTCTTGGCGGTGGCCCAGCCGGGTTCTTCGGGATCGTGACTTGCGTCGGTCATGGAGGTCCGGCCGGGCGAAAAGGGCGCGCCTCGGATAGAGCAGGCCGGCTACAATGTCACGCGGACGGCGAGCCAGCGCATAAGGAGGAAGTCTTGATCGAAGCATCATGCCACTGCGGCGCCGTTCGCCTGGCGATCGACAGTCCGCCCAGCGACGTCACCGACTGCAACTGTTCGGTCTGCCGCCGCTACGGCGTGCTCTGGGCCTACTACCCGACCGTGGAGGTCCAAGTGACGGGCGCGACCGACGTCTACGCCTGGGGTCCCCGCGCCACGATCTTCCACCGCTGCGCGACCTGCGGCTGCGTCACCCACTGGAGTGCGGCCGACCCGGCGCGGCGAAAGATGGGCGTCAATGCGCGGCTGATGGAGCCCGAGGTGCTGGCCACGGCCAGGCTCCGCCACCTCGATGGGGCGGTGACTGACGAATATATCGACTGAAGCTGGCGGCAGGCGGCGTCAGGCCTTGGCTTGACCCTTCCAGATCGCCAACAGGGCGGCTTCACGTTCCGGCGCGAGGCCGGCCTTCAGCTTCGCCTGGCGGTCGGGTGGCTGGGTCTTGAACCAGGCTAGCGTCTCGGCCGAGGTCGTCGCCAACGGCCGGAAGGTCAGGCCGGCGGCAAGGGCCTTGCCGATATTGCGGCGGGCGAAGCCGGCGGTGTCGCCCTGGCCAGGGATCCAGACCGGCAGGTCACTCCAGGCCGAGACCTTCTGAGCGTCCAGGAAGGTCGTCGGGACCCAGACCAGCCGGTGGTCGCCACCCACCGCCGCGCTGATGCCGGTCAGCATGCCGCGCATGGTTTGCGCATGGTCCGGCCCGGTGGCGTTGAAGACGCCCAGCGTGCGGGTCTCGGCCATGCGGATGGTCCATTCGGCCAGGTCGCGCGCGTCGATGAACTGCACCGGATCGCCGCCGTCTCCGGGCGCCAGCACTTCGCCGCCGCGCGCCAGACGGACGGGCCAATAGGTGAAGCGGTCGGTATCGTCGCCCGGCCCGACGATCAGGCCGGGCCGAATGATAGTGGTCGCGCCGGCAAACTGACGCTCGGCCTCCTGCTCGCTGACGGCTTTCAAAGGCCCGTAGAGGCCGCGGTTGCTGGCCTTCACGGTCTCGGCCGTCTCGGCCATCGGGTCCTTGCCGGCATAGGCTTGCAGCGTCGCGGATTCGTCCTCAGGCGAGGCGTTGGAGGCATAGACCGAGATGGTCGAGATGAAGATGTACTGCTTGACCTTGCCGGCCAGCACCCGGCCGGCGTCGCGCACCCAGAAGGGCAGGGTGGTCGGATTGTCGATACAGACATCCCATTCGCGGTTCTCCAGCGCCTTCAGGTCGCCGGTGTTGCGATCGCCGATCAGTTCCTCGACCCGGCCGGGCCAGGGGTTCGGCTCCTTGCCGCGGTTGAAGAGGGTGACGGTGTGGCCGCGGGCCCGCGCGTAGGCCACTTGGTGCGGGCCGGTGAAGCCGGTGCCGCCAAGGATCAGGATGCGCATTGTCTTTGCCGGGGGTCTGGCGGCCGCGGCCGCAAAGGCGAGAGGTCGCGCCAGCGCGAGGGCTGGAACGGCGAGGGCGGACGACTGGACGAACCTGCGGCGTGTGGGTCGCATTGTCGGGTTTCCTCAGCCCCTCTACGGACGACGAACCTAGCCTGACGACGCCGCCGGGCAAACAGCCGCGCGGGCAGCCTCAGTGGACGCTGATGATCCCGTTCACGGCCCGCCACTCGGACGGCTTGATCAGCCGTTGGTGGGCGACCCGCACCGAGTGCAGCGCGCCTTCCAGCTCCCGCTGCCAGAAGTCGAGAAAGCCCTGCAGGGTCGGGAAGTCAGGCGCCAGGTCGTAGTCCTGCCACAGATAGCGCTGCAGCAGCGCCGGATGGTCGGGCAGGCGGTAGTGGATCTCGGCCGTGGTCAGTCCGTAGCCCCTCAGTTGCAGCCGGAATTCACGGCTCACCATGATATCCCCCTCGTGCTGACGATGATCCTGAAGCAGGACGGATTCAGTCGTGGGCGGGCGTCGAAGGGCCGGAGCGCGCATCGGCGCTGAAGCCCGAAAACCTTGATTCGACAGCGCATTGTCGAAACGACTCACCTGGTTCCTGCCAAGCTATCAGCGCACGACGTTGCCTCGGCCGGCAACCCCATCCGCTCAAGCCGCCGGTTTTCACGACCGGACGCGACCGATGCCTACAATCTGATCAACCGGGCGAGCTGGTCGCCAATGGGTGAGCCAATCGGGCTCAGTCCCAATTCCGCGCCGTTCGACAGGTCAGGGCGCGAAGATTTCGCGCCGCGCACGAACGGTTCGCGTGGCGCGGGAAACCGGGGCGTCCGGCCTTGATCGCCTCGCGATAACCATGTTCGGATGCGGCTGGGAGCGGCCCTGTTTTCGCCGTTTTTGACGGCATAACGCAAGGATCGGGCAGGCTCTGTGATGCAAGGGGGGCCAGCCAATCAACAACGGATCGGCGAGAGATAAGATGTCGAAGCTCATGACTGTCGGTGTCGCCCTGTCGGCCGCGCTGTCCCTTAGCGCCTGCGCGACCGAAGACTATGTCAATACGCACGTGGCGACCGTGCAGACCCAGGTGGATGCTCAGGGCGCGCACCTGGCCCACCTCGATCAGACCAGCCAGGACGCGCTTGATCGCGCCGAGGCCGCCGGCAAGCTGGCCGAGGGCAAGTTCATGTACTCGGTGGTTTTGTCGGACGACTCGATGAAGTTCCCGATCTCCAGTTCGCAACTTTCATCCGAGGCCCAGACCCGGCTGATGGACTTTGTGCAAAAGCTGAAGGCCGACAACAAGAACGTCTATCTCGAGATCCAAGGCTACACGGACAATACCGGGTCGGCGGCTGAGAATCTGAGACTGGGCGAGGATCGCGCCGAGGCGGTGCGCCGGTTCATGAGCCTGCAGGGCGTGCCGCTCAACCGCATGTCGACCATCTCCTACGGCGATGGGCAGCCCGTCGCGCCAAACACCACGCGCGCCGGCCGGGCGCAGAACCGGCGCGTGGTTCTGGTGGTGCTGGCCTAACCCGCACTTTTCCTCAACCTGGTCTGGGCTTGAGCAGATCCGCCCAGCGCCAGGCCTCCAGGCCGAGCGCCAGTCGGGTCGATCCTTGCGCCTCGCCCATCGATATCAGAACCAGGCCGTGCACGGGCTCGGCGCGGCAGGCCTGAGGGGCGAAGGCGACCTCCCAGGTGATCGCCTCGCGGACAGCGGCCAGGCCCTTGCCGTCTTCACCGCGGTTCCTGACCCAGTCGCCATCCCAGACCATGATGGCCTTGCCGGCGGCGCTGGCCACGGCAGCCTGGACCAGCGCGTCCTTGCGCAGGGCGCTTTGCAGTCGCCGGGCCATGTCGCACGGTCGGCCGGCGGGACCGGAATCGGCGCTGGCGGCTCCGGCGATCTGAGCTTCGCTCAGGGCGTTTCCGGGCTCGTCCGCCACGGCGTCTGACGCGGCCAGGCTCGCTGTCCTGATCGGCGCGGGAGAGCGCCGCGCGACAGCCGGTCGGGCGGGCGTCTTGACCGGAACCGGTGCGGCGGCGACGGGCTCGGCCTCTGCGACGGCCGCGGCGGGAGTCGGCGTTGGCTTCGGCTGAGCGGCGGGCGCCGGAGGCCGCAAATCCACCAACTCGACCACCATCGGCGCGGTCGCCGCCGGAGCCGGCGGGCTGCGCAGCGCCGCCGCCAGGAAGATCAGCACGCCAAGATGGACCGCGAGGCTGAAGGCCGCTCCGACCAGGCGACGGCCCGTCGCCCGCCGGCGCGCGGCGGGGGGCGTTGCATCATCTGGCGCAGTCCGGCCCATCGAACTCCACTGCCTGATCCTGAAACCTCAGCATACCGCTAAGATCATACGGACGCGGCATCATCGTGGCGCCCTTGCCTCGCGCGTCTAATCGGCCTTAGTGCGGCGGCGCTCGCCGCGCCCGCGGCGGCTCCCCCGCAGTCTTCCGCAATCGAGAGAGTTTCCATGCCCCTTTCCATGTACGACGTGTCCGTTCCGGTCCTGGTGCGCGGCCTGAAGAACCTCTCGCACCTGCTCGACAAGGGTCTGGCCTCGGCCGAGGCGCGCAAGATCGATCCATCGGTGCTGGTGAACGCGCGCCTGGCGCCCGACATGCACCCGCTGAGCCGCCAGGTTCAGATCGCCTCGGACTCGGCCAAGGGCGCCGCCTCACGCCTTTCGGGTACGGAAGCCCCGAGCTGGCCCGACACCGAATCCACCTTCCCTGAGCTGCAGGCGCGCATCAAGACGGCCATCGACTATCTGGAAGGTTTCAAGCCCGAGCAGATCGACGGCGCCGAGGATCGCACCATCAAGATGAACATGGGCGGCGGTGAGATGTCCTTTTCCGGCCGCGACCTGCTGTTCAGCTTCGCTCTGCCCAACTTCTTCTTCCATGTCGCGACCGCCCACGACATCCTGCGCCACAACGGCGTCGACATCGGCAAGCGCGATTATCTCGGCGGCGTCTGAGCGTCAGGCGCGGGGGTCGATCGGCGTCGGCAAGCCCAGCCGGGCTTCCACCGCCTCGGCGGCGTCGAGGCAGAGGTCCTCGCGGAAGCGTTGGCCGGTGAGCAGGACCCCGACCGGCAGATTGGTCGGCGCGTCGAGGCCCGCGGGCACGCAGGCGCAGGGCAGTCCAAGCAGGTTGGCCGGCGTCACCGGCCCCATCAGCGCCCGCGTGGCTGCGGCGGCGCCCGGTCCCGCCACGTCGAAGCCGACCTCGAACGGCAGCTGTGTCCAGGTCGGGGTGAGCACGATCGGGTGCTCGGCCATGAACAGCGACCAGGCCCGCGCGATGCCGTCGCGCAGGACATAGAGTTGCGACATGGCGGGCGTGCCGCTCAGGGGCGTCACGGTCTGGCTGAAGGCCTCCAGGAAGGCGCGCCCGTCGGCGCCCATCAGCGGGCTCATCTGGCCCAGCGCCACGGACAGGTCGCCGATCAGGATCTGAGCCCAGACATCGGTCGCCTCCTGGTAGCGCGGCGGGCAGGCCTCGACCACATCATAGCCCGCGTCCGCCAGCGCGTCGGCGGCGCGGCGCACGCCGGCCGATACGGCGGGATCGACCGGTCCGCCGGGAGGCTCCGCCGCCACGGCGACGCGGAGGGGCCGGCTCAGCGGTGACCCAGCCAGCGGCGCGTCGATCGCCCACGGATCGCGTGGGTGCGCGCCCATCAGCACCTGCAGACCCAGCCGCACGTCCGAGACCCGGCGCGCCATCGGGCCCTGTACGGCCAGGATCTGGCTGGCCAGCAGCTTGTCGCCGTTGGGGATCGAGCCGGCGTCCGGCACCCGGCCGGCGGAGGGGCGGATCGAGGCGATGCCGCAACAGGCCGCCGGACTTCGCAGCGAGCCGCCGATATCGTTGCCGACCCCGATCGGGCTCATGCCGGTGGCCAGCGCCGCCGCCTCGCCACCGCTGGAGCCGCCGGCCGTCCGGCCCGCATTCCAGGGATTGCGGGTCAGGCCGTGCAGGGCGCTGTCGGTATGCACTCGCATGGCCATGTCCGGCAGATTGGTGCGGCCGATCGGGATGGCGCCGGCCGCCCGCATGCGCTCGACCACGGGTGCGTCGACCTGGGCAATCGCGTCGGCCAGCGGGATAACGCCGTGGGTGGTCGGCAGCCCGACCATGTCGATGTTTTCCTTGATGGTGCAGGGCACGCCGTGCAGCACGCCTAACGGGCCGCCGGCCGCCACCTGGCGGTCGGCCTCCGCCGCCTGGGCGCGGGCCGAATCGGCCAGCACCCGCACTACCGCGTTCACCCGGCCGTTGACCGACTCGATGCGCGCCAGATGCGCCTCGACCACCTCGGCCGAGCTGACCTCCCGCGCCGCGATCGCCTTCGCCAGTTCCCACGCCGACCGCCGCCACAGGTCCTGCATGTTCCACCCCTCTTGTTGGTTGGGCAGAAGCGTAGCACCGCGGCGTCGACGGCCGCCATGGCTTCCAGATACGGGCGCTGGCTCAATCGCGGCGCCCCTTCTCCCGCGAGGGGAGAAGGCACGCGCCTAGTCGTCCCGCACCAGACTTACCCCAGCACCCGGGCCAGAAACCGGCCGCCCAGCTGCAGGCCGGCGAGGTCGATGCTGTGGCCGAGGCCGGGGCTGACGTGGTCTTCCACCGCAAAGCCGTTCTGGGTCAGGACGACCTTGGCGGCGTGAAAGGCGGCGATCGGGATCATCGGGTCCTGGTCGCCGTGGATCAGCAGGATCGGCGGCTTGGTGATGGCCAGGCCGGCGGGGTCGGCCAGCATGCCGGAATAGCCGACGATCCCGGCCAGCTGGCGCGGCCGGCGCGGACCCACGTGCAGGGCCATCATGGTCCCCTGGCTGAAGCCGACCAGGGCCAGTTCAGCCTCCGTCAGGCCGTGGCGGGCCAGCTCGGCGTCGATGAAGGCGTTCAGCACCGGCGTCGCCTGGTTGGCGCCCGCCGCCCGGTCGCCCCGCTCCGGGCCGGCCAGTTCCCACCACTGGTAGCCGCCCGGCGCGCCCGGGCAGGGCTCCGGCGCATTCGGCGAGACGAAGGCGGTGTCCGGCAGCGTGTCGCGCCAATGCGGCGCCAGGCCGATCAGGTCCTCGCCATTCGAGCCATAGCCGTGCAGCAGGATGACCAGCGACCGCGCCGCGCCGCCGGAAGCGGGCGCCATTCTGGGTCCATCGATCGTGGTCATGACGGTTCAGCGCTCCTTAAGCTGGCGGGATCCGCCCGATCGTCGAACGACATAGCGCGAAAGATCAGCCGCCGTCTCCCGGCCCTGGCGAGGCGATCCAGATCACGTGGCGCGCGCCTCGGCCCGGCCTGTTGGCGCGCACCCGCACCTCGTCGACGTGAAAGCCGGCCCGTTGCAGCCGCCTGGCGAATTCGGCGTTCGGTCCCGCCGACCACACCGCCAGCACGCCACCCGGCGCCAGGGCCCGGCTCGCCGCCCGCAGTCCGTCGACGGTATAGAGGCGGTCATTGGCGGCGCGATTAAGCCCGCCCGGGCCATTGTCGACATCCAGCAGGATGGCGTCATAGCGCGCCCGGGCCGGCGCGATCAGGTCGGCCACATCGGCCTTATGCAGCGTGACCCTGGGGTCGGTCAGGCTGTCCTCAAAGAGCTCGGCCAGCGGGCCGCCGGCCCAGCCGATGACCGCCGGCACAAGTTCGGCGACCGCGACCCGCGCCTTCGGGCCAAGTTGCGCCAGGGCGGCGCGCAGGGTGAACCCCATGCCCAGCCCGCCGATCAGGACCTGCGGGTCCGGACGGTCGCCCAGCCGTTCGAAGGCCAGTGTGGCCAGCGCCTTTTCCGAACCGCTCAGGCGGCTGTTCATCAGCTCGATGGCGCCCGACATGATCGAAAACTCCGCGCCGCGCCGCATCAGGCGCAACTCGCCCTCGCCGTTCGGAATCTGGGCGGTGTCGAGAAGGGACCAGGGGATCAAGGCGGGCTCACGGGATGAACGGACCTGGCCCTTTTGACCCTGCTCCGGATGGGATGTAAGCGGCCTATCGTTTCTCCGCCGCGGAGACCATGCCGATGATCCATATCCTGCTGCCGTTGCTGGCCTTCACGGCCGCCGCGGCCTTGCTGACCATCACGCCCGGCGCGGACACCGCCATGGTGCTCAGGACCTCGACCGCCGATGGCCCCCGCGCGGGCGTCGCGACGGCGCTGGGCATCTGCCTTGGCCTGCTGGTCTGGGGGGTCGGCGCCGCCTTCGGGTTGACCGCGCTGCTGGCCGCCTCGGCGCTGGCCTTCACGGCCCTGAAGTGGCTGGGCGCGGCCTATCTGGTCTATCTCGGCGTGCGACTGTTGCTGCGGCCAAGATCGACAATGGCCCCGGGCGGCGGCGTCGCAACGAGCCACGCCAGCGGGCTGGGCGCCTTTCGCCGCGGCCTGCTGACCAACCTGCTCAATCCCAAGGTGGGGATCTTCTACGTCAGCTTCCTGCCGCAGTTCATTCCGCACGGCGTCAATGTCGCCGCCTTCTCGCTGCTGCTCGCCGGCGTGCATGTCGCGTTGTCGCTGATCTGGCTCTGCCTGCTGGTCGCGCTCACCGTGCCGCTGGCGCGCCTGCTCAGCCGGCCGGCCGTGGTGCGGGGCCTCGACCGGCTGACGGGCTGCGTCTTTGTCGGTTTCGGCCTGAGGCTGGCCCTCAGCGAACGCCCATAAAGACCATGCCGGTCGTCGACGTCGCGGTGATCGGACTGGGCGCCATGGGCGCGGCGACACTCTATGAGCTGGCGGCGCGGGGTCGGCGGGTCGTGGGCATCGACCGGTTCGAGCCCGGCCACCGCCATGGTTCGTCTCACGGCGAGAGCCGGCTGATCCGCCTGGCCTATTCCGAGGACCCGGCCTATGTGCCGCTGCTGCGCCTGGCCTATCGAAACTGGCGACGGCTGGAAGTCCTGACCGGCGAGCGCATCCTCAACATCACCGGCATCCTCGAAGCCGGCTATCCCAGCTCCCCGATGGTTGCCGCCTCTCTGCGGTCGGCGCTCGAGCATCGCCTGGCCCACGAGGTCCTGTCGCCGGCCCAGGTCGCGGCGCGCTTCCCGGCCTTCGAGTTGCCCGCCGGCTGGGACTGCGCCTTTCAGCCTGACGCCGGCTTTCTGGAGCCCGAGAAAGCCATCGGTCTCTACCTGAAGGCCGCCGCGGGCCTCGGCGCTGTGACCCGCACACACACCCAGGTGATCCATATCCAGCCGTCCGGCGACCATGTCGTCGTCTGTCTGGAGGACGGCGAGCGCATCGAGGCGGGCAGGGCGGTGATCGCGGCGGGCGCCTGGATCGGCGACCTCGCACCGATCCTGGCCCCGCATCTCAGGCTCACCCGCCAGGTCCTGGTCTGGTTCGAACCCAACCGGCCCGAACTCGTCACCCCGGACCGGTTTCCTGTCTTCATGCTCGAGACAGCCGCCGACGTCATCTATGGCGTCCCCGACTTTCGCGGCAGCGGCGTCAAGGCCGCCTCGCACCACGCGTGTGGCGACCTGGCCAGCGCCGACTCGGGCCGGCCGGATGCGGACGCGGCCGACGTCGAACGGGTGCACAAGGTGCTGCGCGCCCTGATCCCCGCCGCCGCCGGCCGGCCTTGCCGGACGGAAACCTGCCTCTATACCCGCAGCCCGGACGAGCATTTCATCATCGGGCTGCATCCGGACGCGCCGCAGATCGTGCTGGCCTCGCCTTGCTCCGGCCATGGCTTCAAGTTCGCCAGCCTGATCGGCGAAATTCTGGCCGATCTGGCGACCACGGGGTCAACGGACATGCCGATCGGCCTCTTCGCGCCTGAACGGCTTACGCTGTAAGCGTCACGCCTTGATGCTGCGCCGGTAAGGCCCTACTTGCCCCCTTGGGGGATGGCGGTTCATTCCTTGTTGTGTCTGGGCCTGGCGATGCGGACCACTGTGGCGTTGAGACTGGTCGCGTTCGCCGCTGGCGTTCTGCTGCTGCAGGCCTGCAGTGGCCGTCCGCCACAACACCAGGGCATTCCCGAGGTCGGGGTGGTCAGCGTACAACCCCAGGCCGTCGCCTTGCAGACCGAGCTGCCCGGCCGCACCAATCCCTACGCCATTTCCGACGTGCGGCCGCAGATCGGCGGCATCATCCAGGCGCGGCTGTTCGTCGAGGGCGCCGACGTCAAGGCCGGCCAGGTGCTCTACCAGATCGACCCGGCCACCTATAAGGCGGCCTACGACCAGGCCGCGGCCCAGCTGGCCTCGGCGCGGGCCAATGTGGTCACCGCCAAGGCCAAGGCCGACCGCTATGGCGACCTGGTCAAGATCAACGGCGTCAGCCGCCAGGACGCCGACGACGCCAAGGCCGCCTTCCTCCAGGCCGCCGCCGCCGTGCAGCAGAACCAGGCAAGCCTGCAGAGCGCCAGGATCAACCTCGACTACACCAGGATCACCGCGCCCATCTCCGGCCGCACCGGCCGCTCGGCCTTCACCAAGGGCGCGCTGGTCACCCCCGGCCAGGCCGAGGCCTTGACCACGGTCCAGACGCTGGACCCGATCTATGTCGATATCAGCCAGTCGACCTCCGACCTCCTGAAGCTGCGCGCCAGCGTGGCCGCCGGCGCCCTAACCGGCGGCGGACCCGACTCAACCGAGGTCTCGCTCAAGCTCGAGGACGGCACGGATTATCCGCTGAAGGGCAAGCTGCAGTTCACCGACATCACCGTCGACCAGGCCACCGGCACGGTGACGCTGCGCGCCATCTTCCCCAATCCGAGCGGCGTCCTGCTGCCGGGCATGTATGTCCGCGCCGAGGTGCCCCAGGGCGGCAAGCCATCGGCCATCCTGGCCCCGCAACAGGGCGTCACCCGCGACGCCGGCGGCCGCCCGGTGGCCATGGTGGTCGACGCCTCCGGTCGCGCCCAGACCCGGGTGCTGACCACCGGCGCCGCGGTCGGCGACAAGTGGCTGGTGCTGAACGGGCTCAATCCCGGCGACCGGTTGATCGTCGAGGGCCTGCAGCGGGTCAAGCCCGGCGACCGGGTGCATGCCGTGCCGGCCGGGTCGCCGCCCCCACCCGCCCAGCCTGGCCAAGGCTAGGCTGTGCTGTCCAACTTCTTCATCGAGCGGCCAATCTTCGCCTGGGTCCTCGCCATCGTCGTCATGGTGGCCGGGGCGTTGTCGATCCCGACTCTGCCGATCGCCCAGTATCCCTCGATCGCGCCGCCCTCGGTCTCCATCTTCGCCAGCTATCCCGGCGCCGACGCCGAGACCGTGGAAAGCTCGGTCACCCAGGTGATCGAACAGCAACTCAAGGGGCTGGACCACCTGCTGTACTTCTCGTCCCAGAGCCAATCGGACGGCACGGTGCAGATCGACGCCACCTTCGCCGCGGGGACCAACCCGGACATCGCCCAGGTGCAGGTGCAGAACAAGGTGCAGCAGGCCACCCCGCTGCTGCCCACCGAGGTGCAGCAACAGGGCATCACTGTCGCCAAGCAGACGGCCAGCTTCCTGCTGGTCATCGCGGTCTACGATGACACCGGCCGAAACTCGCTGGCCGACATCGGCGACTTCGTGAACAGCAAGCTGCAGGATCCGATCAGCCGGGTGACCGGCGTCGGCGATCTGCAGGTGTTCGGCGGCCAGTACGCCATGCGCATCTGGCTCGATCCTTATAAGCTGAACAATTACAAGCTCACCGTCGGCGACGTACGCAGTGCGGTGACGGCGCAGAACATCCAGGTTTCCGCCGGCCAGATCGGCGCCAATCCCGCCGTCCCCGGCCAGCAGCTCAACGCCACGGTGACCATGCAGTCGCGCCTGCACACCGCCGACCAGTTCAAGGCCATCGTGCTGCGCACCAGCCCGGACGGGGCGGTGGTTCACCTGAGCGACGTCGCCCGGGTCGAGTTGGGCGCGGAGGACTACAGCGTCGTCGCCCACTACAACACCTGGCCGTCCTCCGGCGTCGCGGTTCGGCTGGCGCCCGGCGCGAACGCGTTGAAAACCGTCGCGGCGGTCAAGGCCAAGGTCGCGGAACTGGAGCCGACCTTTCCCGAAGGCATGAAGGCGGCCTTTCCGGTCGACACCACCACCTTCGTCAAGCTGTCGATCCACGACGTGATCCAGACCCTGATCGTGGCCATCCTCCTGGTGGTCGCGGTCATCTTCATCTTCCTGCAGGAGTGGCGCGCCACTCTGATCCCGGCCATCACCGTGCCGGTGGTGCTGCTGGGCTCGTTCGGCGTCCTGGCCATCGCCGGTTATTCGATCAACACGCTGACCCTGTTCGCGCTGGTGCTTGTGGTCGGCCTGCTGGTCGACGACGCCATCGTGGTGGTCGAGAACGTCGAGCGGATCATGGCCGAGGAGGGGCTCCCGCCAAAAGAGGCCACCATCAAGTCCATGAGCCAGATCACCGGCGCCCTGGTCGGCATCGGCGTCGTGCTCTCGGCGGTGCTGCTGCCGATGGCCTTCTTCCCCGGCTCAACCGGCGTCATCTACCGCCAGTTCTCGGTCACCATCGTTTCGGCCGTGGTGCTGTCGGTCAGCGTCGCGCTCACCCTGACACCGGCGCTGTGCGCCACCCTGCTGAAGCCCAAGGATCCACGGCACGTCCGGGCCGAGCGGGGCTTCTTCGGCTGGTTCAATCGCAATTTCGCGCGGCTGGTGGACCGCTATGACCGGACCCTCGGCCGCCTGGTGAAGCGTTCGCTGCCGGCCATGCTGCTCTATGCGGTCCTGCTGGTCGGCCTGGCCGTGCTCTTCGTCCGCCTGCCGTCGGGCTTCCTGCCGGACGAGGACCAGGGTTCGATGCTGGTGCAGTTCACCCTGCCCACCGGGGCGGTGCAGTCGCGCACGGCCGAGGTGGTGAAGCAGGTCGAGCATCACCTGTTCGTCGACGAAAAGGCCAATATCGCCGGCGCCTTCGTCATCTCGGGCTTCAACTTCGGCGGTTCGGGCCAGAACCTCGGCATGGCCTTTGTGCGCCTGCGCGACTGGAAAGACCGCCAGGGCGTGCAGAACCGCGCCCCGGCCGTCGCTCAACGCGCCATGCGGGCCTTTTCCAAGATCCGCGACGCCCAGGTGTTCGCCTTCATCCCGCCCTCGGTGCAGGAGTTGGGCAACGCCACCGGCTTCGATTTCGAGCTGGAGGATCAGGGTTCGGTCGGCCATGCCGGCCTGGTCGCCGCGCGCAATCAGCTGCTCGGCCTGGCCAACAAGGACCCGCGCCTGTCCGGCGTGCGGCCGAATGGCCAGGACGACACCCCGCAGCTGCACGTGGACGTCGACGTCGCCCGCGCCGGAGCCCTTGGCGCTTCGCTCAGCGACATCAACGACACCCTCTCCACCGCCTGGGGCTCGTCCTATATCGACCAGTTCGTCGATCGCGGCCGGGTCAAGCGGGTGTTCATGCAGGGCGACGCCCCCTATCGCATGACGCCGGACGATCTGGGCAAGTGGTATGTGCGCACCAGCTCTGGGACCATGGCGCCCTTCTCGGCCTTTGCCGACAGCCGCTGGGCCTTCGGTCCGGCCAGGCTGGAGCACTACAACGGCCAGCCCTCGATGGAGATTCAGGGCCAGTCCTCGCCCGGCTTCTCCTCCGGCGCGGCCATGGACGAGATGCAGGCCCTGGCCAGACAGCTGCCCAAGGGCATCGGCTATGAATGGACCGGCCTGTCCTATCAGGAGCGGCTGTCGGGAGCCCAGGCGCCGGCGCTCTATACGCTGTCGCTGCTGGTGGTTTTCCTCTGCCTGGCGGCCCTTTATGAGAGCTGGACCATCCCGGTGGCGGTGATGCTGGTCATCCCGCTCGGCGTCACCGGGGCGGTGCTCGCCGCCACGCTGCGCGGCCTCTACAACGACATATATTTTCAGGTCGGCCTGCTCACCACCATCGGCATCTCGGCCAAGAACGCCATCCTGATCGTGGAGTTCGCGGTCACGGCCGAGAAGCGCGGTGTCGCGCCGTTCGATGCGGCCATGCAGGCGGCCCGCATCCGCCTGCGGCCGATCCTGATGACCTCGCTGGCCTTCATCGCCGGGGTCTTTCCGCTGGCCATCGCCACCGGCGCCGGGGCCGGCAGCCAGAACGACATCGGCACCGGCGTCATCGGCGGCATGCTGGCGGCGACCATATTGGCCATCTTCTTCGTGCCGATCTTCTTCGTCCTGGTGCGCGGCGGGCTGAAGACCCTGCGCTGGCGGCCGCCGCCCGGCGGCGCGGTCGCGGAGCCGGCGCCATGACGCCAGCGCGCCTGAAGCCGCTCGCCGCCGTCCTGGCCCTGGCCCTGGCCGGCTGCACGCTGGAGCCCGCCTATCGCCGGCCGGCCGCGCCTGTGCCCGAGGCCTCGCCCAGCGGCCCGGCCTATCCACGGGTCGCGGCGGCGGAGCCCGCGCCGCTGCCCGGCTGGCGCGACCTCTTCACCGATCCGAAGCTGAAGGCGGTGGTCGACCAGGCGCTGGCCAACAACCGCGACCTACGCGTCGCCGTCGCCAACATCCAGGAGGCCCGCGCCCAGTACCAGGTGCAGCGCTCGGCGCTGCTGCCGCAGGTCAACGCCCAGGCCGCCGAGAGCTTCACCCACTCGCCCGCGGCCGTCCAAGGCGTCCCGGGCGCCAGGGCCTTCGACAGTCACGTCTATACCGCCGAGGTCGGCTTCAGCGCCTTCGAGCTCGACCTGTTCGGTCGCATCCGCAGCCTGACCCGCGCCCAGCAGGAGCAGTATTTCGCCAGCGAGGAGGCCCGCCGCACGGTGCAGATCACCCTGATCGCCGAGGTCGCCGGCGACTTTCTGACCTATGGCTCCGACACCGCCCAGCTGAAGATCGCCCGCGACACGCAAGCCAGCGGCCAGGCCAGCCTCGACCTGACCCAGAAGCGGCTGGAGGGCGGCATCGGCACCGGCCTGGACGTCGCCCAGGCGCGCACGGTGGTCGAGCAGGCCAGGGTCGACGTGGCCCGGCTGACCACCCAGGTCGCCCAGGACAAGAACGCGCTCGACCTGGTGGTCGGCGCGCCGGTCGACGCCGCGGCCCTGCCGGACGATGTGGGAGCCCCCGTGGTGCGGGCCGACGCCCTTCCCGCTGCTATCCGCTCCGAGGTGTTGTTGACCCGGCCCGACGTTGTGCAGGCGGAGGACCAGCTCAAGGCCGCCAACGCCAATATCGGTGCGGCGCGCGCAGCCTTCTTTCCCAGCCTGACCCTGACCGCAGATGGCGGCGTGGCCTCGACGGCGCTGTCGACCCTGTTCCGCGCCGGGACCGGAGCCTGGACCTTCGCGCCGGCCCTCACCCAGCCGATCTTCGACTTCGGCAAGAACCGCGCGAACCTGCACCTGGCCAAGGCGCAGCGCGACGCGGCGGTGGCGACCTACGAAAAGTCCATCCAGACCGCCTTCCGCGAGGTCGCCGACGCCCTGGCCCAGCGCGGCACGATCGACCGGCAGCGGGCCGGCGAGGAGGCCCTGGTCGACGCCTCGACCGACGCCTTCAACCTGGCCAAGGCCCGCTACGAGCGCGGCGCCGACACCTATCTCAACGAGCTGATCGCCCAGCGCAGCCTCTACGCCGCCCAGCAGGCCCTGGTCTCCACCCGCCTAGCCGCCCAGACCAACCTGGTCACGCTCTATAAGGCGCTGGGCGGCGGCGCGGTGTCCTGACGCTGGTTTTTTCGCGTTCAGCTTAGCGGTCCGCAAACCTTGGCGCCGGCGGCGCCCAGCTAGTCAGAGCGGACGTCAAACAAACCGTCATCGCCCGGCTTGTCCGGGCGACCCATGAACGCATGCGCTCGCGGGTGACCAGAAGTGTCGGATGCCGCGCGCAATTGACATCGCCGACGTTCATGGGTGGCCCGAACAAGTCGGGCCATGACGGTTAGGGGTGCGGCGTCCTAGCCCACCGAAAAAAACGGCCGCCGGGTCCCGGTGGGCGGGCGGCGCCAGTCGGCGGGTTCGCCGTCGCCGGGCGCCAGGCCCAGCTGCCGGTCGATGGACTCGACCACCATCTTCGCCGCCCACTTGTGCGCGGTGAACATGTCGGAGAAGACCGCGCCGGCGATGGGGACGGCGCTGGCCAGGGTGCGGGCGCCCAGGATCAGCACCGCGCCGGCCAGAACCGTTATCGGCACCCCGGCCCGCGCGCCCTGCAGCACGATGAAGCCCCCAGCCACGGTCGAATAGACCTCGCCGACGCCGGGGATCCAGCTCAGCACCCCGTCGATGCCGATGCTCCACGGGCCGAAGCGGACGATGCTGTCGGACAGCCGGCCCACCAGGCTGACGCTGTCGCGGATGGCTTTGAGCTCGGAGTCGGTCTTGTGCATAGGGGGTCTCCAGGGGTCCGGAAAAGGGGAGGGTTCAGGCGTCGTGCGCGGCGTCGGGCTCGGCCTGCTGGCCGGCCTTGGCGGCTTCGCGACGCCGGGTCATGGCGGCCGAGACGCTGTCGGCGGCCCGGCGCACGCCGTCGTAGAGGCGGTCGTCCAGCTCGGCCATGCGGCGGCTGAAGGCGGACTCAGGCCCGACGCTGTCGTTGATCTTGTGGCCGAGCGACGCCAACTCGTCGATCATGCGGCGGCTGACCGCGTCGAAGTCGCCGCCGGAGCGTTCGCCCAGGCTGACCTTGACCGCCTGGGCGATGAAGCCCGAGCGGGTCATGCCGCGCGCCTCGGCCGCGGCGTCCAGCCGCTGCACCAGCCGCTCGCCCAGCGAGATGTTCACCCGCACCGGCGGATCGCCAACGGCGACGTCGACCAGGATGGCGATTTCGCCAAGGCCTGCGGCCAACTGCTCGATCGGCGTGGGGGTGGGCCAGGTCTCGCCGGCGTCGGCCAGCACCTGCAACCGATCCAGCACCGCCTGCCGCGCCTTGACCAGCAGCTCGCCTAGATCCCGCCCCTCGGCGCGACAATCGGCGATGTCCGGAAACCGCGCCTGATAGGGGCTGGCCTGGCCGCCGGTGACCAGGGCCACGAAAAGAAGGGTGTTCATGTGCGTCGATCCCAAAAGGCGTTCGACGCATGAGATTGTGTAGTTTTGCGCAAAAACAAGCGAGACGGTGGAAGATTGTCTTCGACGCTCAGTCCCGGCTGTTCTTTTTCCGTCATCGCCCGGCTTGTCCGGGCGACCCATGAACGCATGCGCTCGCGGATGATCAGGCGCGTTAGATGTCGCGCGCAATTGGCATCGCCGGCGTTCATGGGTGGCCCGAACAAGTCGGGCCATGACGATTGGGGTTAGCCGGCCGGCAATGCCGCCAGCGCGATTTCGGCTTTCAGTTCGGCCAGGCCGAGCTTCGATTCCGCCGAGGTCGCCACCACGCGGGGGAAGGCGGCGGGGCGGCGGCTGACGGCTTTCAGCGTCGCCTCGGTGACCGAGGCGACTTGCGCGGGTTTCAGCTTGTCGGCCTTGGTCAGCACGATCTGGTAGGAGACGGCGGCCTTGTCCAGCGCGTCCAGTGCCTCGGCGTCGGTGGACTTCAGCCCATGCCGCGCATCGATCAGCAGGTAGACCCGCGCCAGGTTCGGCCGCCCGCGCAGGTACGACCGCCCGAGGTTCTGGAACTTCGACGTGGTGGTCTTCGACGCCCGCGCAAACCCATAACCCGGCAGGTCGACCAGCCGCAGCCGCTCGTCCAGCAGAAAGAAGTTCACCTCGCGCGTGCGCCCCGGCTCGTTCGACGCCCGCGCCAGCCGATGCCGGTCGACCAGGGCGTTGATCAGCGACGACTTGCCGACGTTCGAGCGGCCGGCGAAGGCCACCTCCGGCAGATCGGGCTCCGGCAACCCGTCGATGGCCACCGCGCCCATGACGAAGCTGGCCGGCCGGGCGAACAGCACCCGCGCCGCCTCCAGCGCCTCAGGCGTGAAGACCGCCGCGTCGGTCGCCGCCTCGTCGGTCACCCCGACGGCCTGGGCTTCGGCTTGGCGAAGCGGGCGACCAGGTTGTCGATCGGGTTCTCCACCTGGAACCGATGCATGATCACATACTGCTGCAGGATGGTGAGCAGGTTGCTCCAGGTCCAATAGATCAACAGGCCGACGGTCACCTGGGCCAGGGTGAAGGTGAAGATCAGCGGCAGGAACTGCATCATCCTCTGGGTGGTCGCATCGCCGGCCGGCGGGCTCATCGAGGTCGAGAGCCACATGGTGAAGCCGTAGATCAGCGGCAAAAGCCCGATGTGCAGCGGCCCGTCGAGGAAGCCGCCCATCAGCGGCGCAAGGGCCGGGTTCCAATGGATCAGCCCGAACAGGGTCCAGATCGACGACGGATCGCGCGCCGACAGGTCGTGGATCCAGCCGAAGAACGGCGCCTGGCGCATTTCGATGGTGACGGTCAGCACCTTGTACAGGGAGTAGAAGACCGGAATCTGGATCAGCATGGGCAGGCAGCCCATCAGCGGGTTAATCTTCTCCCGCTGATACAGGGCCATGGTCTCCTGCTGGATCTTGGCCTGGTCGCCCTCGTGCTTCTTCTTCAGCTCCTCCACCGCCGGGGCGATCTTCTTCATCTTGCTCATCGACTCGTAGCTCTTGTTGGCGAGCGGGAAGAAGATGCCGCGCACCACCACGGTCAGGGCCAGGATGGCCAGGCCGATGGAGCCGATTTTCAGGGTGAACAGTTCGAGCAGGTCGAACAGCGGCTGGGTGAAGAAAAACAGGTGCCCCCAGTCCACCGCCTGGTCGAAGCGGGGGATGTCTGTGGGGTGCGGGGTGACCGGCGACCAGTAGTATTTCGGCGGCGTGCCGGAATATTCGTAGCTGCGCAGCAGCGGCACCACCTTGGCGCCGGCGAACAGCCGCGAATGGGTGGTGATGCTGGCGCCGGGCGCTATGGTCTGGGTGGCGCCGACATAGCTGGCCACATAGGTTTCGGTCGGGCTGGACGGCAGCACCTGGAAGGTCGCGGTGATCGGCGCGCCCTGGTCGGGGATCAGCGCCGCCAGCCAGTATTTCTCGGTGATGCCCAGCCAGCCGCCGGTGGAGGTGACCGTCGTCGGCTCCGTCTTCTTCTTCCAGTCGGCGTATTTGTCGAGCACCAGATTGTGCCCCAGCATGCCGATCGCGCCCTCGTGCACGATGTTGTTGGCGACGGTGGTCGGCTTGCCGACCTGGGCGACCACGCCGCTGGGCGCCAGCGCCACCGGCGTGGCGCCCGAATTGGCCACCGTGTCGTCGATCGTGAACATGTAGTTGGCGTCGACGGCGATGCTGCGGGTGAATTTCAGCCCCGCCCCGTTGTCATAGGTCAACACCAGCGGCGTGGCCGGGGTCAGCACCGCCCCGGCCGGCGCGGTCCACACCGTCGCGTCGTTCGGCACGCCCGGCATGTTGGCCACCGGGCTCTTCCAGCCGGTCTCGGCGAACCAGGCGTTCTGCGACCCCTCCGGCTTGAACAGCTCCACCAGCGGCGACTTCGGATCGACGCTTAGCCGGTAGTGCTTCAGATAGAGGTCGTCGATGCGCGCGCCGCGCAGCGCGATGGAGCCGGCGACGCTGGGCGTATCGACCTTGATCCGTGGGCTCGCCGCCGCCGCCTGGGCCAGCGGCAGGAAGGCGCCCGGGGCCGGCTGGCCCGGTGCGGCGGGCGCCTGGGCGGCATGGGCGGCGGACTCGGCGCGCTGGATCGCCAGCTGGTGCGCCCGCTGCGGCCCATACACAAAGACCTGGTAGAGCAGCAGAATCCCGACAGCCAGGACCGAAAACACGATCCAGTTGCGAACGTCGTCCTTATCCATGGATGCGGGCTTACCGGGAAGCGGCCGCCGGGCGTGTCGACGCCGGGACCTGGTTGGCGGCGAGGCTTATCAGTGCGCTTTCGACATCGTCAAGCAAACGCACCCAGGGGCGCTTCGCCGTCCCCGCCCGGGCAATGAATACATAGTCGTGCCCCGCCTTGCCATGAAGAGGCGCCAACGCCGCGGCCGCGTGCCGCAGCCGCCGCTTGGCCTTGTTGCGCACCACCGCCCCGCCGATCCGCCTGGTCGCCGTAAAGCCCAGCCGGATCGCCTCACGCCCATCGCCGCGATCCAGCGCCTGCACCACCACCGCCCCACGTGCACAGGACGCACCCTTGGCCGCGGCCAGAAAGTCCGGCCGGATCTTCAGGCGTTCGATGTCAGGCAGGTCAGGCAAGGTGAATGCCTCGCCGAGGGGCGAGCGGAGCGACGCCCCTTAAGCCGTCAGCTTCTTGCGGCCCTTGGCGCGACGACGCGCAACGATCTTCTGGCCGTTCTTCGTCGACATGCGCAGACGATAGCCATGGCGCCGTTTGCGCACGAGCCTTGAGGGCTGATAGGTCCGCTTCACGGGGCGATAACTTCCACTAGGGCTGGCGAAAAAGAGCGCGGTGGATAGGGGATGAGGGCGGCGATGTCAACCGGGGAGGTGAGCAAAGGCCTGAGCCGGTATTAGGCCCAAGAGTCGATCTGAGCACCCTTCTGGTCAAGACCGGGCGCGCTCTCGGAGCGAAGGTCAACCCTTGGCGGCAGACCCCATTTGACCATCCGCGAACCGGTAAGGTCAGCCTCACGGTGAGGGCTCATGATCCCTTCTTCGGGAGCATGTCGAGAGAAAGATCGGCTCAACAATCGGAAACGCCTTTTCAACCTCCCGGTGTAGTGTGAAGGTCGCCTGATTGGGGCGGTACATGAATAAGAAAATTGGCAAACTATCCGATAGTGCAGGCCCTATGGCGATCATGGTCGGTCCGAAGCGATCCATTCGCTATCTGGCGAGCGACGGCATCCACCCCCGAGAGGTTAAGGGGATAACCCAGCTCGACGCCGCGCTGCCTCTTGACTGGGTTTTTTATGCGGGCCTCCAATATTTTCCCGGACACGACACGCCTTTGGAAATGGACTTGATTATCCTTATGGATGATCGAGTGTTGTTGGTAGAAATCAAGGACTGGACCCTCAAAATCAGATCTGAGGGAGATAACTGGGTAGTTGGTAAGAAGAGTCGACGAGGAAAACGGACGGTGCGGCCAAGGTATTCGACGTCACAAAGATTTTTGCACGATGAGCGAAAGTCAAAATACGTTGGTCGTCGATACAATTGGCTTTCGCGTTCCTTGCCGAAGTTTTCACGTTCGCGCCAACGTCATTCGAAGAGAATTTCCGCGACTATGTCACGCATGTCCGTGTGCTACGCGAGCCTGAGCGGGTCAGTATCCATTCGGTCGCAGGCGTTGAGCCTGATAGATACGGCTCGATCATTGTCGCGGGTCGTAAAACTATAATCGCGGGAGATCGGACCCCTAAATTAGAAATAGAGGGCGCTACAGGGGCCTCAAGGCCGCAAATGCGCCAGATGATCGAGAGCCTCTCAGCCCAGTACGCTCGTCTCGACCAGCCGCGTGCACAGGTGACGAGCCTCTCGGATTTCGAGCGCCTTTCTGGCGTCCAACTGCGACGCTTTTTGGACACCAAGCAACGATTCGATCTTGAACGTTGGCTTCAGGATCGGCCGAGATTTGAGGATGAATCTCGTGCCTGGGTGGTTGGCGCGCCATACATCGATGCAAACGTCGAGGTGTTGGTTGAGCGCCTGCGAACTAAAAAGTCCGGTCAGCTCAAGCCGGATATTCACTGGCTGCGCCCAGGGGGTGACATGTGGGGCATGACTGCCGATCTTGGCGCGAGCCTAGAGCGCTTCCGCCAGGTGGTCGGGCTTCCGGACATTCCGAAGGCGTCGGGGACAACTTTGTTGATGCCTAGGGCGACGGCGAAGCTCGCCCAGAGGAGTGTAAGTAGGCTCTTCGAGCGCGGCGAGGAGGCCCCAGCGAAACTTGGATCTGGCCTCGAAATTCTGGTAATTGGCCAAGCGGTAGCGATGCTTCTGGTCCACGTCGCCGTAGATAGCCGAGAGACGGTTCCCGTTGGGATAGTCACTGATCACACGAAGCTTGTGATGCGGTTGGACGCTCAGCTACGCGGAGACAATCCGAAGGTCTGGGCACCGAAGGCAGGCAAGGACGAAAATACTGCCGGTCTGACATTGCAGGGAAGCGAGAGTCTTGAGGCCTAATTCGGTGCGACGTGACCGATCGTCGTAGTTGAGCCGAGCGCCGCTCCGCATCCAACATATCGGTCGTGGTCTCGATCAGAGTCCTGCCGCTCAGGTTTGCGCAGCGGCGGCCTGTCCATCGTCGATCTCCAACGCCCGCGTCGCCGCCGGCCGCTCGCTCAGCCGTGCCCAGTACGCTTCGAACGACGACCGCTTCTCGATGGAGCCGAACTGCATGCCCCAGCCGATCTGGCTGCCGAAGTAGACGTCGGCGGCGGTGAACTGGTCGCCGAGGAGGTAGGGGCCGGGGGTTATGGCGGTCTCGATGGCGTTCAGGACCAGGTCCAGATTGCCGTAGCCGGCCATGCGTTCGCCCTCGGGCTTGATCTCGAAGCCCATGGACTTGTTGGTGGTTGCCGCCTCGATCGGGCCGGCGGCGAAGAACAGCCAGCGGTAGTAGGGGCCGCGGGCGTGGTCGCCTGGCGGCGGGGCCAGGCCGGTGTCCGGGAAGGCGTCGGCGAGATAGGCGCAGATGGCGGCGCCCTCGGTGATCACCGTTTCGCCGTGGCGCAGCGCCGGGATCTTGCCCATGGGGTTGATGGCCAGGTACGCGGGCGCCTTCAGCGTGGTGGCGTAGTCCATGAGCTCGGTGCGGTAGGGGCGGCCAACCTCTTCCAGCATCCAGCGCACGATGCGGCCGCGGGACATGGGGTGGGTGTAGAAAACAAGCTCATCGATCATGGGGGCTCCTCGTTCGATGTATGGCCCCCGATCGTACAGGCTGGGCGGGCGAAAGGTGTCAGCATTGTTGTCGGCGGCGGCGACGGAATGATGTCGGTTGATATTGGCCGGACTTTGTGCCGGCGCCCCCATCCCCAACCCCTTCCCCGCGAGGGGGAAGGGGCTTTTTTTTGTGGCTGCGGCGCACCGCGAGGTGGCCGACGCGGCTCGGCGTGGCGGTGGGTGGATGAACATCGCGGGCGCGAGGGCGTTAGCTTGGCCATGGAGTGGCTCACCGCGCTGATCGGTCCCGACGCCGGCCCGACGATCCCGCAGTTCTGTCTGCGGGCGCTGATCGTGTTTGCGTTCGGCATTCTCTGCATCCGGCTGGCCGGGCGGCGCAGCTTTTCGCAGGCCTCGCCGCTGGACATCATCGTGGCGATCATCATCGGCTCGAACCTCAGCCGCATGATGACCGGCAAGGCCTCCTTCCTGGGCGGGCTGGCGGCCAGCCTGGTGATCGTCGCGCTGCACCGGGTGCTGGCCATGGCGACCCTGCGCTGGGGCTGGCTGGAGCGCTGGATCAAGGGTCCGTCGGTGGTGCTGGTGCGCGATGGCCGGGCCGACCGGGCGGCCATGGCTCGCCACGCGGTCAGCGAGGTCGATTTGATGGAGAGCCTCAGGTTGGAACAGGCCGAGACGCTGGCCGACGAGCGGCTGGCGACGCTGGAGGACGGCGGCAAGATCAGCGTCATCAGGGTGCAGCGCTGAGTCCGGCGCGAGGGCCGCGCCGCCTTGCGAGTGATCGGCCGGCGGCCGCCCGGCGTATGCGGTTCACCCGTGGCGCATTCGGGATCTCCCCCCGCGCCGCCACAGCAGAAGGCTCAACGCCGATGAAAACCGCGCTCTTCTCCCTGGCCGCCGTCGCGATGGCCACGCTGGTCTCGCCGGCCGCCGCCGATGTCGCGGGCGACTGGCATGTGGCGGGCAAGGTCGGGACCTTCGCCTTCACCCTGACCTGCAGCTTCAAGCCGGAGGGCGCCCGCCTGGGCGGCGTCTGCGTCGACGGCTCGACCAACAATCCGAAGATCGCCTCCGGCCGTCGGCATCCGATCACCGCCGGCAGCGTCGACGGGAACACCGTCAACTGGACCTATCAGTCCAATTTCCTGCTGACCAAGTTCGACGTGACCTATCGGGGCGTGCAGGCGGGCGACCGGATGAGCGGCGCCTTCCGCGTCCAGGGCCACGACGGGGCGTTCACCGCAACGCGCCGATGAGCCGGCGCGACGCTTTGATCTATGCGCTAGCGGGGCTTGGCATCTGGCTGAACGGGGCGGTCAGCTTTCGCCTTGGCGGGCGTATCCTGTTCCACAACGGGCCGCTGGTGATCGCGGCGGTCGCGGTGGCGGTCGCCGTGCTGGTCTGCCTGGCCTTTCGCGTCACCCTGGCCTGGCGCAAGGGGCGGGCGGCGGATGCGGTGACCGTGGCCGTGCTGATGGCGCTGCCCGGCCTGTTCGGCGAGGCCGGGCGCCAGCTGGTCTTTCCATGGGCCACGGGCCTGACCACCAGCGACGCGCCGGCCTTTGCCGCCGTCATCTTCTTCGGCAATGCGGTGCTGCTGACCTATGCGGTGGTCGTTCAGCGGCGCGACTCAGCGCCGGCGCCGTCTGGCGGGGCGTGAGCCCGAGGTCATCGGGTCCGGCTTCGGCGGCGGCCGCCAGCCAGGCGGCGGCACGGCGGCCTGGTCGCTGGTCCCCAAGCCCATCTTGCCGGGGACCTGGCGCGTCAGCCGCGAGGTGTCGATGTCGGTCGGCTCGGTTCCCGGCTGGCCGCGGAACAGGCTGAGCTGGTTGCGCAATCGCGCGGCCTCCTCGAAATCCTCGGCGGCGGCCGCGGCCTCCATGCGCAGGCGAAGGGCCTCAAGAGCGTCGGTCATGCTGCAGCAACGTCGGCGGAGTCGATTCGATCACCCGAACCGGCCGCAACGACAATCGGCCTGGATCGCCGAGCGCCTAAAGCGGCTTGCGGAACCGGTACAGAAACTGGTCCGTCTTGCCGCGGATCGCCGGGTTGAACACCAGCAGCGTGTGGTCGTCGGCCGGATTGACCAGCACCGGGCTCTCGCCATCGAACACGAATCCTGCGGCGGTGACCTCCGCCTTTACGGAGGCGGGGTCGATGCGGTGCAGGGTGTCGGTGTCGCGCAGGCCGGAGCCGGGGGCCGCGGCGTGGTCGAGGACGACGAAGACGCCGCCGGGCTTGAGCGCGGCATAGACGTTGCGGTTGAAGCGGGAGACGTCGGCCGGCCCCATGAACTTGTCGTGCAGGTCGTGGTAGTTCTGCCGGATGAAGACCTCGTCCAGGCCCGACGGCAGGGTCGGGGCGTCGATCGGGGCGACTATGTCGACAACATTGGCGTAGGCCGGGTCGGACGCGAGGCCCTTCAGCAGGCTCAGCACTTCCGGATGGGCCTTGGCGATCTCCGTCGGCTCATAGGCGTAGACCTTGCCGGTGGGGCCGACCGCCTGGCTGAAGGCGCGCACGAAGCGGCCGGCGATGATGTCGGCGATGCGGTCGCCGGGCTTGACGCCGATGAAGGCGATGACCTCGGCGCGCTTCAGCGCCGGGTCGGTCAGAGCATCTTCCGACGCGGCCTGGGTGGCTGCGGCGGACGCCCAGCTGAGCGTGATCAGGAGCAGGAGGCCGGCGGCGCCGGCGGCCAGGTTGCGCTTGTTCATGACGTTTTCCCCCGATTGTTGGTCCGAGCTTAAGCTTACCGGGAGTTTTGGCTAGAGGGCCCCGCCAACTTGAGCGCCGCCAACACGACGATCCCGGCGAGCATCACGCCCGCGCCATAGAGGGCGCCGGCGCCGAGGTCGAGCAGCGAGGCTGCAAACATGTAGAGCGCCAGCACCGCGAACGCCGCCGGGAACAGCGGATAGAACGGCGTGCGGACCGGCCGGGTCGCGTCCGGGAACCTGTGGTGCAGGATCATCAGGGCGCCCATGCTGAGCACGATGAAGGCCCAGTAGACCGGGGTCATGTAGTCGACCATGGCGCTGAAGCCGCTGGCCGCGAACCCGCCCGCCACGACCAGGACGATGGCGCAGCCGCCCTCGGCCAGCACCGCGCGGGCGGGCACGCCGCGCGTCCCGTCCCAGCGGCCGAAGGCGGCCAGGGCCGGGGTGTCGCGGGCGGCGGCGTAAGATGTGCGGGCGCCGACGATCAGGGTGGAGTTGATGCTGGCGATGGCCGAGACCCCGACCACCGCGACGATCAGGGTCTTGCCGGCCGGGCCGAAGGCGCGGCCGAGCAGGTCGGCCGCCGGCGCGGTGCTTTGCGCCAGCCCAGCCTGGCCTAACCCCACCAGCATGGCCCCGTTCAGGGCCAGGTAGATGGCCATCAGCAGCGCCAGGCTGCCGATGATGGCCACCAGCATGCCGCGGCGGTCGTGGCGGACCTCGGCCGAGAGGGTGGCCGCGTCGCTCCAGCCGCCATAGGCCAGGAAGATGTAGATCAGGGCGACCGAGAATGACTTGAGCGACGGGGCTTGGGCGGGCGCGCTCGCGATGACGGCGGCGGGCAGCTGATGGGTTGCGGCCAGCTTGATCGCCGCGATGACCACGGCGGCGAAGCCGGCGGTGACCAGGCCGATCAGCCCGGCCTGGGTGATGAAGCCCAGACGCACGTGCATCAGGTTCAGACCCGTCAGGGCCGCCACCGTGCCGACCGCGAACAGCGTGTGGCCGAGCGGATTCAGCGGCAGCAGCGCGGCCGCGTAATCGGCGAACATGAAGGCCATCAGCGCGATCCAGCCGGTGTGCATGATCGAAAACCGCGACCAGGCGAACAGCAGGCCGACCTCCGCCCCATAGGCCTTGCGCAGAAAGCTGTAGTCGCCGCCGGCGTCGGGAAAGGCGGTGGCCATCTCGACATAGCACAGCGCCCCCACCATCGAGACCAACCCGCCCAGCACCCACAGGCCGTAGAAGTGCCAATGGCCGACATTCAGCGCCACGGTCGGGGCGGTCTTCAGCGTGTCGGTGGTCATGATCATGCCCAGCGCCAGCACAGTGGCGTGCACGACCCCCAGGTGCCGACGCGGCGCGGCGGGCGACGGGTGGTGGGTGTCTTTCATCGGGCGCCCCGCGCGAGTTGGCAGGCTGAGGCTAGAGGCTGAGCAAGTTTGCGGCAAACCCGGTCTAGCGTCCCTTCTCCCCTCGCGGGAAAAGGGACGCGTAAATCTGGCTGAGCCAAATGGTCCCATGGCCGCGACTCGCCTCCGACGCTAGTTTCGCCGTTTCCCAGCGATCACAACGGAGACGGCGGCGGTGGATAGCTTTTGGTTGGTCGGGGCCTTTGTCGGGTCGGGGCTGTTCATTTTTGTCGGCGGGCCGCTGATCAGGCGGCTGTTGCAGAGCGTGCGCGGCGCCGCGGCGGACTAGGTTTCCGCTCCAACAAGCCTGACCGTATCGGAACCGCACAGGCGCTGAGCGATTTCCTTTCCAACATAGCCGCGTCGCATCCGACACGGTGGGACCGAAAGGAACGTTCAGATGTCCATTATCGCGTGGCTTGTCGTCGGCCTGGTGGCCGGCTGGATCGGCAGCATGATCGTCAACCGCGGCGGCGAAGGTCCGTTGCTCGACATCGTGCTGGGGATCGTCGGCGCTTTCGTCGGCGGCTTTCTGTTCAACATGCTGGGCCACACCGGGGTCAACGGCATCAATCTCTACAGCATCGTCGTGGCCGTGATCGGCTCGATCGTCGTGCTGGTGATCTACCACGCCCTCTTCCGCCGCCGCGCCCTCTAAGGGGCCAGCTGCAGCATCGTCAGGCCGGCGGGCGCGCAAGCCTCCGCCGGCCTTTTTTGGCGCCCAGTTTTCCCGTATGGCCACCGCCGCTACCTTCTTTTTCCGTCATGGCCCGACTTGTTCGGGCCACCCATGAACGCGATCATTCCCGATAGGGCGTGACCGTCGGGGAGGGCCGGCGGCTGCTGATCCGAACGCGGTGTTCATGGGTGGCCCGGACAAGCCGGGCCATGACGGAGGGGGTGAGGGACCGCGCGCTATTTTCACCGGCCGCGAACCCGACGCAGCCCTTGGCGTCGAACCTCCGACAAACGATGGAGGTTCGCATGCCCGCAAAATCCGCCGCCCAACAGAAGGCCGCCGGCGCGGCGCTTTCCGCCAAGCGCGGCGATACCCCAAAGAGCAAGCTGCAGGGCGCGTCCAAGTCGATGGAAAAGTCGATGAGCGAAAAGCAGCTCGAGGAGTTCGCCCACACCAAGCGCAAGGGCAAGCCCGAGCATGTGGCCAAGAACTAGCCGCCGCCGTCAGTACGGGTTCAGCTCGACGATGCGCTGGCTGTCGACCTTGAAGCGGACTTTTTCGCCGACGGTGGCGCCGGTAAGCAACTCCGGCCTGGCGACCGTGAAGGGCATGGTCCCGGCCGGCCAGTTGCGCGCTTCCACCGGTTCGTAGGCGATGGTCACGTTGTTTGACGCCGGATCGATCGCCTTGATCACGCCGACGATGTCGCTGTCGCTCACCGGGACTGGGTGGGGCGTAGCGGGGCCGGGGTGCGCAGAGCCCCCGCCGCCATGGCGTTGGCTGCCGCCGCCAGCGCCGCCGTACTGGGCCTGGGCGGCGGTCGCGGCCATCAGCACGATGGCGAGCGCGGGAACGACTGGATTACGCATGATCTCGCCCAAGGGGATGAGAGGTTTCTTTAGCCCTCGCAATAGGGCGCCGGAAAGACAAACCGATCTCGCCGCTGAAATCTGGCGGCTACAAAGTCTGGCCGAGGTGAGCTAGGGAGGCGACATGACCGAGACGGCGGACAAGACGAGGGGCGGAGCCTCGCCGGAGGCAATCCAGGCCCACTACGACGTCGGCAACGGCTTCTACCGGCTGTGGCTGGATCCGACCCTGACCTATTCCTGCGCGCTGTGGGACGACGCCGACGACACGCTGGAGGCTGCTCAACTGCGCAAGCTGGCCTGGATCG
This sequence comes from Caulobacteraceae bacterium, assembly GCA_041691315.1. GTDB lineage: Bacteria > Pseudomonadota > Alphaproteobacteria > Caulobacterales > Caulobacteraceae > Poindextera. The sequence goes on from JBEPUW010000012.1 coordinate 44,391, forward strand.
CCGAGCCGGCGCTCAAGCGTGGGGCCAGGCGCGTGCTGGACATCGGCTGCGGCTGGGGCGGCATGCTGGCGCACCTGACCGCCGGCGGCGTCGAGCATGGGGTCGGCCTGACGCTCAGCCAGGAGCAGTTCGACTATGTGACCGCGCTCAAATTGCCCGGCGTCGAGGTGCGGCTGGACAGTTGGCGCGATCATCGGCCGGACGCGCCCTACGACGCCATCGTCTCGGTCGGGGCCTTCGAGCATTTCGCCGACCTCGACCTCAGCGAAGAGCGGCGGATGGCGATCTATCGGGAGTTCTTCGAGGCCTGCCACCGCTGGCTGGCGCCCGGCGCGCCGCTGGTGCTGCAGACCATCGCCTATGGCCCAGTGCCGGCCCTCGCCGGCCGCGAGCTCTTCCTGGAGTATTTCCCGGAGTCCGACCTGCCCCGGCCGTTCGAGATATTCAACGCCAGCGACGGCCTGTTCGAAGTCACGGCCTTCCGCAACGACCGCGAGGATTATATCCGCACCCTGAAAGCCTGGCACCGCAACCTGCGCGCCCAGCGCGACGCCGCGGTGGCCGAGGTCGGCGAGGCCAAGGTCGAGTTCTACAAACGCTACCTCGGCGCCTCGACCATGATGTTCGCGGCCCGGAACACGGTCCTGCTCCGCCTCAAGATGACCCGGGTCCCGTAGGCTCCAGAGCCCGGCGCGCAAAACCACCCCCCACCGTCATGGCCCGGCTTGTCCGGGCCATCCATGGACACCGAGTTTGGGTCCGTGGCCGCTGCCGTCCCGACCGTCGCGGCCAATCGGAACGGCCCGCGTTCATGGGTGGCCCGAACAAGTCGGGCCATGACGGGAGGGAAATGGCCGCGCCTCGCCCCCTTCGCGGGACGAGCGGATTAAATGCCCTAAGTCACCGCATCGGGCACGGTTTCCAACGTCGGCATCGGTTCGCCGGCGATCGTGGCTTCGAAGCCGCGCAGGCGTTTGTAGACCGAGATCAGGTCGACGATCGTGGTCCAGGAATTGACCAGGTACTGGAAGGACGAGCGCACCTGGTCGAAGGCGTTCAGGATCTGGTTCAGCAGGCCCAGCGTGATGGCCCCGGCGACGATGGTCGGGCCGAGGATGATGTAGGGGAAGATGTTGTCGACCTGCAGATACAGATAGCGGCCGACGTTGAAGTACAGATAGTTGAAATATAACCGGAAATAGTTGCGCCGGACATTGTTGAACAGCTCCACCAGCGTCGGCGGCTGGGCCCGGGCGGCTTCGTCCTCGCCATAGACCAGCTCCTTGCGGTAGGCGGCCTCGACCCGCTGGTTGCGGAACTCCAGCCCCGGCAGGCGCACGCCGATCAGGGCCAGGAAGCTGGTGCCGAACAGCGACCAGAAGATCGCCGCCAGCACCAGCGGCTGCGGCACGCGGCCGATCAGCGGCAGGGTGGTGACGTGCAGCGACAGCGTCACCAGCACCGGCAGGAAGGCGATCAGGGTCATGATCGAATTGACCAGGCTGCCGCCCAGGTCCTCGACCGTGGTGGAAAACCGCATGGTGTCTTCCTGGATGCGCTGGGAGGCGCCCTCGACCTTCCTCAAGCTCGCCCAGTGGTCGACGTAGTAGTTGTTCATCGCTGTGCGCCAGCGGAACACATAGTGGCTGGTGAAAAAGGCGATCAGCACGCCGGCGGTCACCGCCACCAGCACGATGTAGGAGAAGGTGGCGAGCTGGGCGTAAAACTGGGCCACGGTGACGTGGCCGGTGTGGCTGAGCGCCGCCTGCACCAGGTCGTAGAACGGGCCATACCAGGTGTTGACCGCGACGCTGACCTCGACCTGCAGATAGGTGGCGAAGACGATCAGGGCCGAGCCCCAGATCGACCAGCGCGCCCAGGGATGCGGCGCGACGATGCGCCAGAAGCCGGCGAACAGGGCCACGGCCACCCAGAAGTAGATGTAGAACCACAGGAAGGGCGTCGACCAGAACATCGAGACGCCGACGACCGGCGCTGCGTTCGGGCCGGCCGGCGGCAGGCCGATGACCGCACCCCAGCCCCTGGCGCCCAGATACCAGAGCCCGACCGCGAACCCGATCCAGACCAGGACCGAAATGAAGAAGGGCCGCGGGCGCGGAAAGAAGGAGACGAACATGGCAAAGGGTCCTCGCTCGAGCGGAATCGGCGGCTAGCTCAGGGTAGCGGCGAAAAGGCGGCGGCGGAACGATGTGCCCGGCGCGCCGTTGAAAGCCTAGCCGCAGGCACGCAGGCGGCGCGGGTTGGACGGGCGAACCATGACACTGATCATCATCATCATCGTCCTGTTGCTGCTGTTCGGCGGCGGTGGCGGTTACTACGCTCACAGAAGCTATGGCGGGCGCGGCCTTGGCGGCGTGCTCGGCCTGGTGCTCATCGTGATTGTGCTGCTGTGGCTGTTCCGGGGCGGTCTGGGAATCTAGCTCAGGCCTCGACCACCGCCTTGCCGACCGGCATCAGCGCCAGGGCGGCCAGCTTCAGGTGCTGCCAGGCGAACGGTATGCCGATGATGCTGACGGCAAGGCCAATGGCCAGCACCAGGTGGTGCAGGGCCAGCCACCAGCCGGCCAGCAACAGCCAGACGATGTTCAGGAGCAGGCTGGTCGGGCCAAGGTCGCGCTCGACCACCAGCTTGCCGAACGGCCAATAGGCGAACCCCGCCATCCGAAACGCCGCCGGCGCCCACGGCAGCCCGACAATGGTGATCGCCAGCAACACCCCCGCCAACAGCCACGCCGTGCCCGCGATAAAGCCGCCGAAAATGAGCCAGAGGATGTTGAGGATCAGTCGCATGGGGCGTTTCTCACCTTCTCCGTCATGGGCGAAATGTAAGGGTTCATAGGTCCGGCGGACATCGCCGGCTTAGCCGGGGAAGACAATTATCTTTTCCGTCATGGCCCGACTTGTTCGGGCCACCCATGAGCGCCAAGCTTGGCCTTATGGTCGCGGCAGACGCCTCAATCGCCGTCTACATGATGAGCAACCACAAGAACGGCACGCTTTATATCGGTGTGACCAGCCAGTTTCTTCGGCGCATCAGCCAGCATCGCTTGGGATTGCGAAGCGGCTTCACCAAAACCTATGGCCTGACCCGTCTGGTCTGGTTCACTCAACACGCGGACATGCGCGCGGCGATCCACAACGAAAAGCGGCTGAAAAAGTACAGGCGCGACTGGAAGATCAACCTAATCGAGCTTGAAAACCCGAACTGGGAGGATCTTTGGCCTGGGCTAGTCGGCGAGGATCGCGACCATGGGTGGCCCGGACAAGCCGGGCCATGACGGACAAAAATAACCGTCATCCCCCGCTGGAGCGGCTTTAGCCGCGGAATGCGGGGGAACCATGGTCGCCCACGTGGGGAGATGATCATGGGTCAGCTTCACCACGCGAAACTCACGTTCTCTGGCGACCATGGGTGGCCCGGACAAGCCGGGCCATGACGGTTTTGTTGGATCAGGCCGGCAGCACTTCCTGGATCACTTCGAAGCCTTCGAATTTCGGGTGGCCGGCGTAGAGGGGTTTGTTGTCGCCGGCGCCTTTGTGGGCGGCGCGGAAGGCGTCGGAGCGGGTCCAGGCTTCGAAGTCGGCGAAATCGCGCCAGACCGTGTGTGAGGAATAAAGCGTGTGGTCCGCATCGCTCGGCCCGCGCAGCAGGTGGAAGGCGACGAAGCCCGGCACGCCGTTCAGATGGCTGTCACGGCTGGTCCACACCGTCTCGAAGGCCTTTTCTTGGCCGGGCAGGACGCTGAAGCGGTTCATGGCGATGTACATCCGGTCACTCTCCTGAAGCTTCTTAGGCAATGTCGCGCAACTTGGGCGCAAGGACGAGCCCTTGTTGCCGAGCGCGGCCATCCCTGTCTCAATGCGGGCGCGCATTTCAAGGGGGCTGAGTGACCGAGGACGCCGAAGGCCAGGTGCAGAGCCTTGCGCAACCCGAGCACACCCCGCTGCCGCGCCGCTTCGTGGCGGCGGCCACCATCGGCAACGCGCTGGAATTCTACGACTTCATCACCTACGCCTTCTTCGCCATCCAGATCGGCCACGCCTTTTTCCCGGGCAAGAGCGCCTATGGCAGCCTGATGCTGTCGCTGGCCACCTTTGGGGCCGGCTTCGTCACCCGTCCGATCGGCGGCCTGGTCATCGGCGCCTATGCCGACCGGGTCGGCCGGCGGCCGGCGATGATGCTCAGCTTCACCCTGATGGGCGCGGCCATCGTCTCGCTGGCGCTGATCCCGCCTTACGCCAGCATCGGCATCGCCGCGCCGATCCTGGCGATCACCGCGCGCATGGTGCAGGGCTTTTCGCTTGGCGGCGAGGTCGGACCGACCACCGCCTATCTGCTCGAGGCGGCGCCGCTGAACGGCCGCGGCCTGGCCGTCTCCTGGCAGGGCGCCAGCCAGGGAATCGCCGCCACCCTCGGCGGCCTGGGCGGGGTGGGGCTGTCGGCGGTGATGGCCCCGGCGGCGCTCGACGCCTACGGCTGGCGCATCGCCTTTTTGCTCGGCGCGGTGACTATCCCGTTCGGCCTCTGGGTCCGCCGCGGCCTGCCCGAGACCCTGCATCTGCCCGACGCCGCCGCACCCGTGGTCGCCGCCGCCAGCAGCGGCCTGGGCGTGATCCGCGACAATTTCCGTATCATCGTGCTGGCGCTCCTGGTGCTCGCCGCCGGCACCATCAGCACCTATGTCTTCAACTACATCACGACCTTCGCCCAGCACACGCTGCACATGGCGCCGGGCGTGTCGTTCCTGAGCGGCGCGCTGGGCAATATCGCCGGGGTCGGCGGCATATTGCTCGGCGGCTGGCTCTCCGACCGCCACGGCCGCCGGCCGCTGATGATCTGGCCGAACCTGGCCTATCTGGTGCTGATCCTGCCGGCCTTCTTCTGGATCGTGCAGACGAGAAGCGCGCTGGCCATCGTCGTCGGCACCACCTCGCTGGGGTTCCTAAGCTCGATGAGCACCGGCGCCTTCTATGCCGCGGTGACCGAGACCCTGCCGAAGGCGATCCGCGGCCGCGCCTTCGCCACCATCTATGCCAGCTCCATCGCCCTCTTCGGCGGCACCACCCAGCTGGTCATCACCTGGCTGATCCAGGTCACCGGCAATGCGATGGCGCCGGCCTTCTACCTGATGGCCGCCACCGTGGTCGGCCAGGCGTCGCTGTGGCTGATCCTGGAGAGCGCGCCGGTGAAGATACTGCCGACGCGTGCGGCTCTCGACCCCGTTGCGCCGCGCGCGTAGAGCAACGGCGAGCGCCGGAGCCCGAAAACCGGCCTGCGAGATTTCAGGGAGACGAAGGCAATGCTGGTCAAGGATCGGATCGTCGTGGTGACGGGCGCGGCAAGCGGCATCGGCCGCGCTCTGGCGCGCCGGTTCGCGGCTGAGGGCGCAAAGCTGGTGGTCTGTTCCGACCGCAACGGCGACGGGGTCCGCGCGGTGGCCGAGGAGGTCGGCGGCATCGCCTTTACGACCGACGTCTCCAAGGAAGCCGACATCAAGCTGATGATCGACACGGTCGAGGCCGAGCAGGGTCCGATCGACCTCTTCTGCTCCAATGCCGGCATCGGCATCGGCGGCGGCGCCGAGGCGCCCGACGAGGCCTGGCAGCGCATCTGGGACATCAACGTCATGGCCCATGTCTGGGCGGCCAGGCACATGGTGCCGCTGATGGCCGCGCGCGGCGAGGGCTACCTGCTGAACACCGCCTCGGCCGCCGGCCTGTTGTCGCAGATCGGCTCGGCCCCCTATGCGGTGACCAAGCACGCGGCGGTGGGCCTGGCCGAGTGGCTGGCCATCACCCACGGCGACAAGGGCATCCGGGTCTCGGTGCTGGCCCCGCAGGCGGTGCGCACGGCGATGACCGCCGGCAATCCCGACGGCGTCGCCAGCGTCGACGGCATGATCGAGCCGGAAGCGGTCGCCGAGGCCTGCGTGCGCGCCATTGAAGCCGAGGACTTCCTCGTCCTGCCCCACCCCGAGGTGCTGGAATACATGCGCCGCAAGGCCACCGACTATAACCGCTGGATCGGCGGCATGCGGAAGCTGCAACGGCGGTACACGGGCTAAATTTTTACGTCATGGCCCGGTTTATCCGGGCCACCCATGAACACGATCCTCTCCGGAAAGCGCGGTGTTCATGGGTCGCCCGAACAAGTCGGGCGATGACGGGAAGAGATAGGACGCCAGCGGGAGATTTCTGCGTCAGCCGCGGGGGTAACAATCGCGCCCGCGAAACGTTACCTCCCGCGATGGCCGATCCTCACATCGAAGCCGCGCCCTGGTCCGAGGTCGTGTTGGTCTGCGCCAAATGCGCCGCCAAGCTCGGCCGCGGGCGCAAGGGCAAGACCGAACTGCGCGGCGAAATCCGCCACGCGCTCAAGGTGCGCGGCCTCGGCAAGCGCGTGCGCGTCGTCGAAACCGGTTGCCTGGACCTCTGCCCCAAGGACGGCCAGACCATCGCCACCGGTCGCGACCTCGGCAAGGGACGCCTAGCCGTCTTCGGCGCCCGGGCCAGCGGCGACGAGGTCGTGCATCGCCTGTTCGCCGGCGACGACTAGCGCCTGCCCGCAATTTAATCCCGTCATGGCCCGGTTTATCCGGGCCACCCATGAACACGACCCTCTCCGGAAAGCGCTGTGTTCATGGGTCGCCCGGACAAGCCGGGCGATGACGGTTCTATTTGTTCGTCACCGGGCCGCCGTGCGAAGACTTCGCGCAATCGAGGGAGAAAACCATGGCGCGTGATCTGGGGCCGGCGACGCCGGAGGATGTCGGGCTGTCGTCGGAGGGCCTGGCCAAGGTCGATGCGGCGGTGCAGCGGCTAATCGACCGCGGCGTGCTGGCCGGAGCGGTCACCCTGGTCGCGCGGCACGGGCGCGTCGTGCACACCCACGCCATGGGCAAGAAGGACCTGGCCAGCGGCGAGCCGCTGGCGGTCGACACGATGTTCCGCATCTTCTCGATGACCAAGCCGGTGACCGGCGCGGCGATGATGATCCTGCACGACCGGCGTCTCTGGTCCCCGGACGACCCGATCGCCAAGCACCTGCCGGAGTTCGAGGGCGTCCGAGTGTTCGACGGCTCGGGCGAAGACGGCAAGCCCCGCACGGTTGCGGCGGACCACGCGCCGACCTTGCGCGAACTCATGACCCACACGGCCGGGCTGAGCTACGGTTTCGACCCGCACAATCCGCTGGATATGCTCTATCGCGACGCCGACGTCTGGAAGTCAGGCTCGCTGGCCGAGATGGCCGCGCGCGTCGGCAAGCTGCCGCTGGCCTATCAGCCCGGCGGCAAGTGGCTCTACAGCCTGTCGATGGACATCCAGGGCGCGATCGTCGAGCGCCTGAGCGGCCAGTCGCTGCCGCAGTTCATGCAGGAGCATATCTTCGGGCCCCTAGGCATGGTCGACACCGCCTTCCACACCCCGGCGCAGAAGCAGCCGCGTCTCGCCACCCTCTACCGCGCCAGCAAGAGCCGCGGCCTGGTGCAGACCGACAATCCGCTGATGCCCGACCGCGATACGCCACCGCCGCTGGCGTCGGGTGGCGGCGGCCTGGTCTCGACCATCGCCGACTATGCCCGTTTCGCCCAGATGCTGCTGAATGGCGGCGAGTTGGCCGGGGCGCGCGTGCTCAGCCCCGAGGCGGTCAAGCTGATGACCGCCAACCACCTGCCGGACTGGATGTTCACGGCCGGCTTCGGCGTCGGTCACCAGACCATCCGACCCGGCTTCGGCTACGGTTTCGACGGCGCGGTGTTCACCGATCCGAAGGCCGCCGGCATTCCGGTGGGCGAGGGGACCTATCAGTGGGACGGCGCCGCCGGCACCTGGTTCTGGGTCGATCCGACGAACGACCTGCTGTTCGTTGGCATGATCCAGCTGCTCTCCGAAACCGCCCCGCCGCTGCAGGCCATGACCCAGAAACGCATCGCCGAAGCGATCCTGAACTAGGCTTACGGCGCCACCAGCCGCGACAGCCAGTAGAAGGCCGCCGCGACCAGGCCTGCCGCCGGCATGGTGACGACCCAGGCCCAGACGATGTTGCGGGCCACGCCCCAGCGCACCGCCGAGGTTCGCCGCGCCGCGCCGACGCCGACGATGGCGCCGGTGATGGTGTGGGTGGTCGAGACGGGGATGCCGATATAGGTGGCCGCAAAGAGGGTGATCGCGCCGCCGGTCTCGGCGCAGAAGCCCTGCATCGGCGACAGCCGGGTGATCTTCGAGCCCATGGTGTGGACGATGCGCCAGCCGCCCATCAGGGTGCCCAGCGCCATGGCCGCCTGGCAGGCCAGGACGATGCCCATCGGCACATGGAAGGCCCCGCTCAGCCGGCCATGGGCGTAGAGCAGAACGGCGATGACACCCATGGTCTTCTGGGCGTCGTTGCCGCCGTGGCCGAGCGAATAGAGCGAGGCCGAGACGAACTGGGCGCGGCGGAAGGTCTTGTCGACCCGGCCCGGCGTCTGGCGCACGAACAGCCACGAGACGATCAGAACCAGCAAGAGCGCCAGGAAGAAGCCCAGCGCCGGTGAGACCACGATGGCGGCGGTGGTCTTGATCACCCCCGACCAGACCAGCGCGTGCAGGCCGGCCTTTGACAGTCCAGCCCCGATCAGGCCGCCGACCAGGGCGTGCGATGACGACGAGGGCAGGCCGCCCATCCAGGTGACGACGTTCCAGGTGATGGCGCCGATCAGCGCGCCGAAGATCACGTGGTCGTCGATCACATGCGCCGAGACGATGCCGGCGCCGACGGTATTGGCCACGTGCAGGCCGAACACCAAAAAGGCGATGAAGTTGAAAAACGCCGCCCAGGCCACCGCGTAGCGCGGGGCCAGCACCCGGGTCGAGACGATGGTGGCGATCGAATTGGCCGCGTCGTGCAGGCCGTTGAGGAAGTCGAACGCCAGCGCGATGCCGATCAGGCCGATCAGCATGGTGTCGCCGCCGAACAGGCTCATGCGCCCCGGGCCATCAGAGATGCTCGATCAGGACGCCGCTGATCCCGTTGGCGACGTCCTCGAAGCGGTCGACCACCTTTTCCAGGTGATCGTAGATCTCGGCGCCGACGATGTATCCCATGGGGTCGCTGGCGCGGTGGGCCAGGAAGAGCGCCTTCAGGCCGGCGTCGTTGATCTCGTCGGCCTCTTCCTCGATCCTGGTGATCTGCACCGCGATCTCATTGATGCGGTTGGCGTTCTCGCTCATGCCGGAGAGCAGGGCGACCGCCTCGACGGTCAATTTCGCCGCCTCGACGATCAGGTCGCCCATCTGCACCATCGGCGGCTCGAAGCGCTCCACCTCGAACAGGGTGATGGCCTTGGCGGTCTTCTGCATCTGGTCGATGGCGTCGTCGAGCAGGCCGGACAGCTCCTTGATGTCGCCGCGGTCGAACGGGGTGATGAAGGTGCGGCGCACGGCCAGCGACACCTCGCGGGCGAAGGCGTCGGCTTCGTTCTCGTGCAGCATGATGCGCTGGCAGGCGTCAGCGACGCCCGCGCCGCCGTTCAACAGCTCACGCAGGGCCTGGGCGCCCAGCAGCACCACGTCGGCGTGGCGGTTGAACAGGCCGAAGAAGCGGTCTTCCTTCGGCAGCAGCGCGTGGAACCATTTTAGCACTTTGCAAGTCCTCGCGGATCGTGAGCCGGCGATATCGACGTCCGGAATGCTCCGTTACAGGATAATCCGACCTTGAGGCCAGTCGCCGTCGATTCGCAATCGGCGTCCGATCAGCCGCCCCTGGTGGTCCCGCTCACTCATCTCAACCGGCTTGACGGGCGACGAACCTAGCCGCTGATCGGGCGGGGCTCCAGCGTTGCCGGGAACGGGCGTCGCGGTGCGGGATTATGTCAGCATGAGACATTCAAAGACGTTCCGCGCCGTGGTGCTCCTTTGCGCCGGCGTCGCCGCGCTTTCACTGACGGCCTGCAATCAAAACGGGACCGGACAGAACGGCGCCTATGTCGCCGCGTCCTCCGCCGCGCCGGCGCCGCTGAGCAGCCAGCCGCTGCCGCCCAGCAACACCTATCAGCGGATCGCCGACACGCCGCCGCCGCCGCTGCCGGTCTACGACCAGCCGCCGATTCCGGGTCCGGGCTATCTCTGGACCCCCGGCTATTGGGACTGGAGCGACGACGCCGACGACTATTACTGGGTGCCCGGCGCCTGGGTCCAACCGCCCGAGCGGGGCTATCTGTGGACCCCGGGCTACTGGCGCTTCTATGACGGCCGCTATCTCTACAGCGACGGCTACTGGGGCCCGGAGGTCGGGTTCTACGGCGGCGTCGACTATGGCTACGGCTACGGCGGCGCCGGTTATGAGGGCGGCCGCTGGCAGGGCGACCAGTTCTATTACAACAGCCAGGCGAACAACTTCGGTGGCCGTCACATCGCCACGGTGTTCAGCCAGGGCGTCACCAACAACGGCAGCCGGGTGGCCTTCAACGGCGGCCCGGGCGGGCTGCGCGTCGCCCCGGCGCAAGACCAGGTCGTCGCCGCCCAGGGGCGCCACATCGCCCCGACGCACGACCAGATCGCCGCGGTGCGGGCCGCCCGCGCCGAACCGCGGCTGCGCGCGGCGGTCAACGGCGGCGCCCCGCCGATCGCCGCCACCTCGCGCCCCGGCCAGTTCCACAACCCCGCCGACATCACCGCCAGCCGCTCCGCCGCCGGCTATACCCCGCCTGTGCGACAAGGCCCGGCGGGCGTAGGCCCGCTTGCGGGCGGCCCGGCCGGTCCGCCGTCGCATCATCGCGGAGCCCAGCCGCTGTCGCCGGTCGCCGGCGCACCCGCCGGTGCGATCGGGCGGCCAGCCCGGGTCCAGCATCAGCTCGCGCCGGTGGCCGGGCCGGCCGCGATCGCCCATGCGCCAACGCCCGGCGGCCCGACTCACGAAGCCCGCGTCCATATGGCCGGACCCAGCCACGCCGGGCCGCCGGTCCATGCCGCCGGTCCGATCGCCGGCGCCGCGGTCCCGCACGTCGCGCCGGCTGGAGAGCCTCGCGTCCACGCGGGCGGCCCCAGCCGCGCCGGGCCGCCGATCCACGCGGCGGGGCCCTCCGGCGGCGGACCGGCGGTGCACGCCGCCGCGCCGATCCACGCCGCACCCGTGGTGGTCGCACGCCCCGCCGCGGCGCCGGCCGCGGCCCGGCCGGCCGCGCCCCCACACCCCGGCGGCCCAGACAAAAAACACTGAGTGTAAGCCCTATTTTTCCCGTCATGGCCCGGTTTATCCGGGCCACCCATGAACACCGGTTGATGTGATTTCGTTCAGCGCTGCGGCCGCACAGGATCACCGTCTAGGGTCAGTGTTCATGGATCCCCCGCATTCCGCGGCTTCGCCGCTCCAGCGGGGGATGACGGAGGGATATGCGCCTAATCGATCATCCCGACCGCGCGGATCCAGCCGGCGCTGGCGGCCTTGATCTTCACCGGGAAGCAGGAGATGCGGAAGCCGGTCGAGGGCAAGGCCTCGAGATTGTGCAGCTTCTCCATCTGGAAATAGCCGATCTCGCGGCCGGCCTTGTGGCCTTCCCAGATGATCGAGGGGTCGCGGGTCTCCTGCCAGACCTTGTTGGTGTGCACGAAGGGCGCGTCCCAGGACCAGGCGTCGGTGCCGACGATCTTCACACCCTGGCTGGTCAGCCGCAGCGTCGCCTCGCGCCCCATACCGCAGCCGCTGGCCACGTAGCGGTCGCCGCCGTAGGCCGCGCCGGCGGCGGTGTTGACCACCACGATGTCGTAGGGCGCCAGCGTATGGCCGATGCGCGCCAGCTCGGCGTCGACGTCCGCCGCGGTGGCGACATAGCCGTCCGCGAAGTGGCGGAAATCCAGCTTCACGCCCGGCCGCTGGCACCAGTCCAGCGGCAGTTCGTCGATGGTCATCGACGGCCGCTTGCCGCCGGCCAGCGCCTCGTCCTGGGTAGAGTGGAAGTGCCAGGGCGCGTCCATATGGGTGCCGTTGTGGGTCGAGAGCCGGATGGTCTCCACGGCCCAGCCCTCCCGGTCGGGCAGTTGCGAAATCTCCAGGCCCGGAAAGGCTGCGATCAGCTGGTTGGCGCCGGCGGCGTGGTCGACATAGGTGACGCTGGGCGAGAAGCCCGGCGGATCGGCCACCACGTCGTTTTCGATGGCGATGGACAGGTCGATATAGGTGGTCATCGCGCGCGCTCCCTGACGTCGCCCGCCAGCAGAGTTCCGGCCTTTCGATTTCCAGGTCAACCCGTTAGCCCAGGCGTCGCGTCGGAACAGAAAGCGCGACGCGACGCTTGACTGGCAGGCGCGCCGCGAGGCCTGAGACCATCAGGCGATGGGGATCCAATGCAAGATCGAGCGCCAGCGGGGTCCACCAAGCGCCCACCGTGGGTACGGGCGGCGCTGGCGCTCTTGTCCCTGATCATCTTCATTTTCGCGGCGCGGGTTCTGGTCGCGCAGTTCAGTTCGTTGCGTCTGGCCTCGGTGCTCAGCGCCGCCCACCGCTGGGGCGGGCGTCTACCGTCGGCGCTGGCGCTATGCGGCCTGAGCTTTCTGGTGGTGGGCGTCATCGAATGGCGCGCCTTGCGCTGGGCCAAGGCGCGCTTGTCAATCGGCACGGCGTTCCGCGTCTCCTTCATCGCCAACGGGATTGCGCACAGTCTTGGCGCGACGGCCCTGGTCGCCGGCGCGGTCCGGGCCCGGCTCTACGCCCGCTACCGGGTCGATCTGACCACGGTCGCGACCGTGACCGCTTTTCAAACGGTCACCTCGGGATTGGGATTCGCCACCCTGGCCGGCGTCGTCGCGCTCACCGCGCAAGGGCCGGCGGGTCCGGCCGGCCCGTTGGTGGGCGGGCTGATGATCGCCGGCGTGGCGGCCTATCTGCTCGCCTGCCGACTGGCCCGCGGGTCGCTCAAGCTGTTCGGCCGGTCGTTCGAGCTGCCGACGACCTCGGATGCCCTGGCTCAGATCGGGCTTGGAACCGTGGACAACGGCCTGGCGATGTCGGCGCTCTGGGTGCTGCTGCCAGCCGGCGCGGTCGCCTATCGCCGCTTCATCTCCGACTATGTGGTGGCCTATCTGGGCGGCGCCCTTTCCGGCGTCCCCGGCGGGTTGGGACCGTTCGAAGGCCTCATGGCCCAGCTGCTCCCGTCGATGGACAAGGGCGGCCTGGTCGCTGCCTTCCTGGGTTTCAGACTGGTGTTCTACATCCTGCCGCTCATGCTCTCGGGTATGCTGTTCCTGATCGACCTGGTCCTGGAGCGCCGCCAATCCCGCCGGTCCGTGGTCGAACCCGCGACCGGGCTCGCGGCCGCCAAACCCAGCACCGCCTCGGTTGCTGCAACAAACCCAGACTAGGCGCGTTGCAAAAGGCTGAACAGGTCTTCGCCTGTGGGTCCGAAGGCCTCGCATGCCTGAAATCACCACCCTTTCTGAGCTGACGATCGACGGAAAGATGTCGCTGGGCGGCGGCGCTTCCAGCAAGGACCTGTTTCAGTTCTATGGCGAGGATCTGCGCGCCTGGTTCCACGGGCAGCGCGCCCGGCACGACGCCATCATGGTCGGGGCTGGCACGGTCAGGTGCGACGATCCGGAGCTGACCGTGCGCTATGCCGAGGGCGTGAACCCTTTACGAGTGGTTCTGTCGTCCAATGGGGATCTGCCGATCGACGCCCGCCTGTTGAACGATGGCCTGCCGACGCTGGTCGCGGTTTCGCGCCAGGCGAGCGACCGGGCCGTGGCGGCCCTCAGCGCCAAGCCCGGCGTCGAGGTCATTCGCTGCGGCGATCGGCGGGTCGACCTGGTCGAGCTGATGGCCGCGCTGGACGCGCGCGGCGTCCGCACCCTGATGGTCGAGGGCGGCTCGCGCCTGTTGCACAGCCTGTTCGAGGCCGGCCTGGTCTCGCAGATCTTCATCAAGCACATCCCGGTCATTTCGGGCGCGCTGAACGCCCCGACCTACCTGAAGGCCGGCAAAGGCGGGTCGACGCTGTCGCTGTCGCAATGGCGCCTGATCGACCTCTTCATGAAGAGCGGCGTCGGGGTATCCGTCTATCGGCCGCTCGCGGTGGCGGCATGATCGCCGTGGGTGAAATCGAACGGATCGGCCAGGCCTTGGCCTGCCGGACCGGCGCCGATCCGTTTCCGATCTGGGACCTGCGCATCGACGCCGACCTGTCGAGCCCGGCGACGGATCTGGCCAGCCTGCATCACGCCAAGCACCAGACCCTGATGCGGGCCTACCAGGCGCGCTATGTGCTGCTGCCGAGCCAGGGCGGCTCCATCCTGGCCCGGCTGAAGCGGCACTACGATCCGGCGGAAATGGCCCGGCTCGAGGCCCTGCGCGCCGGCCTGGAGTTGGAGTTGATCGCCCCGCAAGCCCGGGCCGCGATTGCTGCGACAGCCGGGCATGACGTCGCCGCCTATGCCGAAGGTCTGCTGCCGAAGTTGCGCGACGCGCCCGAAAACGCCTTCACCGCCTTCCTGCGGACGGACGCCAATCGCGCGCACCACTATCGCGACTTTCTGGTGCAGTCCTCGGCCGACCTGCTTGCCGAGGCCTCGGCCTCGGCCCTGGGCGTCGTCGGCGCCTTTGGCGCGCCACAGTCGGCCCTCTTCCGCATCCTGATCGATGAATTCGGCTACGGCGCCCACGGCCGTAAACACAGCGTTCTCTACCAGGCGGTGATGCGCGATTTTGGGCTTATCGACGAATACAACGCCTATTGGCCGCTGTTCGATACGGCCACGCTCGAGCTGCACAATACGATCCACTACCTCTTCCAGAACCCGAGAAATATTTTTCTCCAGGTGGGCTTCCTGCTGTTCGCCGAGACCGCCTACCAGCGCTCGACCGCGGATCATTTCCGCTACCTGCGGGAATTTCACCCCGACGTGGACGCGCGGTACTTTGGCGAACACGCCCATATCGACCTGCATCACACCCGCATGATCGTCGACGAGGTCGCCGCCCCGCTGGTCGCCGCCTACGGCGACGAGGTGGGCGGTGAAATCGTCGCGGGCGCCGAATTGACCAGCGCCGCCTTCGCCACGGCCGGGGCGCACCTGCTGGCGGTCAGTCAGGCTTTCGCCGCCGCCGTTGTCGCCGGTGACGCAGTCTATGCGACACCCCAAAGCCTCACGACAGCAACCGCCCTGACGCCGACGGCGGCCGCCCGATTGGGCGAGGCAACGGCACTGATCCAGGTTGGCGGCCTTGGACGTATCACCTCTGGGGCAGCCTTCGCGAGGTTCCCATCCGGAGCCCTGGGCCGCCTGATGGATGCCGAGGCTTCGACGTGACCGGTACGACCTGGATGGCCAAGGATCTGCCGCCGATCTGGCGGGACGGCGTCGAGTATTTCCTGATCGGCCATCAGGACGCGCTCTATCTCGTGGCCAACCGGTGCCCGCACCGCGGCGGGTCCCTGAAGTTCGGCTTCGTCAACGCGGCTGACGAGATTGTCTGCCCTTTGCATCACCAGGCGACGCCGGTGTCGCGGCTGATCGGCCTGCCCACCACCATCCGCCTCGAAGAGCGGCAGACCGCGCTATGACGACACCGGCCATGCCGCTCTGGCGAACGATGATCGCCGAGGGTGGCGGGCTCAAGCTCGCCAATCTCGTGACCTTGTCGCGGGCGGTGCTTATCGCACCGATCTTCGGTCTGCTGGCGACCGGCCAGGGGCTGGCGGCGCTCGGCGTCTATGCGATCGCCGCCAGCACCGATCTCATCGACGGCTGGCTGGCCCGCCGCGCCGGTAGAACCTCCGCCTTCGGGGCGCAACTCGACGCCGTGGTCGACAATCTGTTCTCTCTGGCCATCCTTGGCTTTTTGCTGCTGGCCTATCCCGGCCTGGCCCAACGCCATATGGCGGCGCTCGTGGTGCTGTTCGCCGGGCCGCTGGCCTATCTGGCGGCGTCGTGGCTGCTCAAGCGCCGGTTCCTCATGTTCCATTTCCTGTCCGCCAAGGCTGGCGCGGTGCTGCTGTTCTGCCTGTGGCCGTTGGTGGCGCTGACCCACACCGAGGTCTGGATACCGCTCACCGCCGCGCTCGTCGGCCTGAGCCGGCTGGAACAGCTGATCTTCATCTTTCGCGGTGGGCTGGACCTGGACGCGCCACACGGTCTTGCGCCGATCCCGTCCGGCCTGGAGTTGAAGTCATGAGCCGCACGCCCCCCGCGATCGTCTGGGGCGCCCGCGACGCGCGGACCCGCGGGCCGGTCGTCGCCGGCCTCGACGCCGGCGCGGCGCGTAACGCCATCGGCGTTCACGCCGGCGCCTTCGGGATCTACAATGCCTTGGGCGTGGCGACCGGCGCGCTGTCGAAGTGGCATCGCCCGAACCTGGCCGGCACCGAACCCAGCGTCGATATCGGCCCCTCCGAACAGTGGTTCGATCCGGGCAAGATCGTCACCTTCGATCCCTGGGGTCATCTGGTCGCCGAGGTGTTCGCGGAGGATCTTCGTCGCGGCCTGGATATCCGCCCGAGCATCGCGGTGACCACGGGCCATCTGCGGATGGCGGAAATCGACGAGGCGGTCCGTCGTGGGCGCCTGGTCCGCGACGGACGCATTCTCACCAGCGGCGGCGACATCCGGGTGACCAAGATCGCCATCGAGCCCGTCTGGTGGCTGCCCGGCGTCGCGGCGCGGCTGGGCCTGGATGAGGCGGTGCTGCGCGATGGTCTCTACCGCTACACCGACGGCATGTATCCGGCGCTGCAGACGGACCCGGATCGCAAGGTCTTTCTGCCGCCGATCGGCGGGGTCAGCGTCTATCTGTTCGGTTCGCCGGCGCTGCTCGGCGACCGGCGGACGAAGGTCACCTGCCGCATACACGACGAATGCAGCGGTTCGGACGTATTCGGCTCCGATCTTTGCACCTGCCGCCCCTATCTGGCGTTCGGCGTCGAAGAGGCCATCCGTTCGGCCCAGGCCGGCGGTCTCGGCGTGGTGGCCTATAACCGCAAGGAGGGACGGGCGCTTGGCGAGGTGGTCAAGCTCTTGGTCTATAACGCGCGCGCCGTCGGCGGCGACCGCGCCGACACCTACTTCAATCGCACCCGAAACGTCGCCGGCGTCTGCGACATGCGGTTTCAGACCCTGTCGACAGATGTGCTGCACTGGTTAGGCCTGGAGCGCATCGACCGCTGGATTTCGATGAGCAACATGAAGTCCGACGCCCTGGCGGATGCCGGCATTCAGATCGTTCACCAGGTGGCGATCCCCGAAGACAAGATTCCGGCCCGGGCCGACGTCGAGATCGACGCCAAGCGAGCCGCCGGCTACTTCGTGGAGGCCCACTAACGGGTTCGAAGCCAGCGATCAGGGCGGCAGAGCCAGTTTCCTACGATCCGATCTTGCCGCGGACGCGCGTCTCGACCGCCGTTAGAGCCGTGGTCACATCCGGCGCTTTTTCGAGCGTTGCATCGAATGCCTGCAGGTCTTTGGTGTTGATGCGCCGCTCGGCGCTTGGCCGCGTCCATTCGAGGCCGATCTGACGGCCCAGCTGGCAGGCCCGCATTGCGACTTGCGAGCGCTGCGGCGCCGGCGCGCGAGCGGTCAGCGTGCGCACCACCTGGTTCCAATAGGGTGCGCCGGACCGGCAGCGCAGGACGGAAAGTCCGGTACACTCGCCGGTCCAGAACCGCCGGTACCAGGCCGACTGAAGCTGGTCCTCGAAGGCCGGCGCCGCCGCCGTCGCGCACGGCGGTTGCACATAGGTCTGGCCGGACGCGGGGGCCGCCATGACCAGGCAAAGCAGCGACAAACATCCCGTGGCCGAGGCATAGCGGCGCGCGGCGCCCGCATGGCGTCTGGCGGGGCGTGGGCGGGTGTCGGTCAAGAGCATCTCCGATGCGGATTCGAGTGCTCAATCCCGCACGCGATCGAATGTTCCGGTTCAGTCTCCTGCACACATCCGCGACCGCCCGCGATAGGATGGCGGCCACTTGCCAGAAGGACCCGGTCGATGCGGTTGAACCAAGTCACCGTCACCCTGCCCGATCTCGACGCCGGCTGGCGCTTCTACAGCGGTCTCGGTCTCATCCCGATCGTCGATTCCAGGCCGGACTATGTGCGCTTCGTCTGTCCGGACGGCGACGCGACGTTTTCGCTGCATCGAGGCGACGAGCGCGGCGGCGGGATCACGGTCTATTTCGAGTGCGACGATCTGGAGGAGCGGGTCGCAGCGCTCAAGTCCGCCGGCTACGTTTTCACCAGCCCGCCGACCGACCGGACCTGGCTTTGGCGCGAGGCCGAGCTGTTCGATCCCGGCGGCAACCGCGTGCTGCTCTACCTCGCCAGGGAAAACCGCCTGAACCCGCCGTGGCGGCTGCCGGACGGCGACCGCTAGCCGGCGCTCCTGGCCCGCTGGTCCAACAGGTCGTCGAACGCCTGACGCAGGTCGCTCAGGTGCTCTTCGAACAGCGTTGGGGGGTCGATCTCGCCTGAATTGCCCTCGGCCTGTTCGCGGGTGATGGTCAGGCCGATCCGTGTGGCGACCGGGATCATGTGCAGACCCCGGCACACCTGCAGCAGCTGTTCGGCGCCGCGGCCGTCAGCCGCCAGATGGCCAAGCTCGAAAGCCTCGGCCTGGTCTTCCGCCGGGGCGGCGGCTCGGACCGGCGGGTGCAACCGGCGGTGCTGACGCGCTCGGGCGGGGAGATTGTCCAGGCCATCACCACGGCCAGACGGCGGCTATTGTTCGGCGGACGAGCCTGGCCAACCTGAACCGGCGTTTGGTTAAGGCCCTTTCGGACGCGGCCCGGAAGCCCGCCTAGCCTATCTGCGGCACGTCGCGGATATCCATCGCCCACGGCATGGCCGAGCCGCAGAAGCCTTGCGCCTTTGGCCTCAACTCCGCCCTTTGCCGCACCGATCCGACGCGCAGATAGACGAAGGCCGGCACCGCGCCCTTGGCGGAATAGAGCGCCGCGCCGCAGTCGCCGCAGAAGGCGGTCGCGACCTGGCCGCCGCTGTCGCCGGTCTTCAGGTAGGTCTTGGGCGCGCCGCGCAGGTCGAACTTGCCGATCAACACCGGGACGTTGACGCGATAAGGGCCCCCGGAGATCGTCTGGCAGTCCGTGCAATGGCAGATGATCACATTGTCCGGGTTGATCTCGGCCTCGTAGCTGATCGCGCCGCAATGACAGCCGCCGTCGATTTTCATCGCGCCCTCCTCAGAGATCCGGGCGGATCACGGCCTTGCCGATCACCTTGCGCTGGCTAAGCAGATCGAAGGCTTCGCGCCAGGCCGAGAGCGGCAGTTCGGCGTGGACGCGGGGCTTGATCTTGCCCTCGTTGGCCAGGTCCCAGACCGCCTTGGCGTTCTCGCGGCCCTTTTCCGGGAACTGGCGGCCGTATTCGCCGGCGCGCACGCCCATGACCGAGAAGCCCTTGATCAGCGGCATGTTGACCGAGACGGTCGGGATGCGGCCGGAGGTGAAGCCGACGATCAAGAGCCGGCCGTTAAAGGCGATGCAGCGGACGCTCTCGTCGAAGACGTCGCCGCCGACCGGATCGTAGATCACGTCGGCGCCATGGCCGCCGGTGGTCGCCTTGACGAAGTCGCGGAAGCCGCCGGTGACGTTGACCACCGCGTCCGGCGCATATTCCGCCTCGATGATCCCCAGCTTGTCGTTGGAGGCCGAGGCCGCGATCACACGCGCGCCCATCAGCTTGCCCAGGTCCACGGCGGCCAGGCCGACGCCGCCGGCCGCGCCGTGCACCAGCAGCCATTCGCCGGGCTCCATCGCCGCGCGGCGCACCAGCGAGACATAGGCCGTCAGATAGGCCGTGCCATAGGCCGCGGCCTGGGCGAAGGACAGCCGCTCGGGCTTCGGGCGCAGGCCCATGGCGTTGGTGACCGCATAGTCGGAAAAGCCGCCGATGCGCGCGCCGCCGACCACCGCATCGCCGATCTTCCAGCGCTCGACACCCTCGCCGAGCGCCTCGATTTCGCCGGACATTTCCAGGCCGGGAATGAAGGGCAGCGGCGGTTTGTGCTGGTACTCGCCGCGGGTCATCAAAAGGTCGGGGAAGTTGACCGAGGCGGCGCGCACCTTGACCAGCACCTCGCCGGGACCAGGCTTCGGCGTCTCGATCTCTTTCAGAACGACGCCCTCGTAGTTGGGCGCCAGCTTTTCGACGACAACAGCTCGCATCAGTGGATTCGTCCCTCAAAACCCTCGCGCATGAGACCGGCGATCTCACGGCAGGCTATGTCGGCGGCGGGCGCCGCGCCGGTGAAGGCCGTGAAGGCGTGGGCCAGCCCGTCATAGCAACGATAAACGACCGCAACGCCGGCGTCGCGCAGCCGCTTGGCATAGGCCTCGCCCTGGTCGACCAGCGGATCGAAGCCGGCGGTGACCACCACGGCGGGGCAAAGCCCGCTCAGATCCTGTGCGCACAGCGGGGAGGCGCGCGGGTCGGTGGGGTCGCCGTCGGGGCCGAGATACTGGGCGGCGAACCAGTCCATCAGCGCGCGGGACAGCGGATAGGCGCCTGCATAGGTGCTCATCGACTGGGTCTCGCTGGCCAGATCCACGGCGGGGTAGATCAAGAGCTGCAAGATCGGCTGCGGCTCGCCGGCGCGCTTCAGATCGAGCGCGATGGCGGCGGCGAAATTGCCGCCCATGGAATCGCCGCCGATCGCCGCTTTCCCGGCCGGCGCGCCGAACCGGGTCGCGTTGTCCCTGGCCCAGCGATAGGCGGCCATCACGTCGTCCAGCCCGGCTGGGAAGCGATGCTCGGGCGCCAGGCGATAGTCCACCGAGAGCACGGCGCAGCGGGCGATCCTGGCCAGAATCCGGCAGAAGGCGTCTGAGGTCTCCAGGTCGCCGATCACCCCGCCGCCGAAATGCGCGAAGACCAGGACGGGGGCCCCGGGGTCCTGGTGTTCCGGGCGGTAGGCGCGGGCCGGGATCGCGCCTTGCGCCGCCGGGATGCTCAGGCCCTCGGCGCGCACGCCGGGCTCCGGATCGCCGGTGACCAGGGCCAGCTGCGCGGCGGAACTGGCGCGCAGCAGCTCCGGCGTCAGGGTGCCGCCGCCAGCGGCGCGGCTACGCGCGGCGCTGGCCAGGTACTGCAGACGCGGGTCCAGGGTCCGGCCGCCCTGGTACACCACCCCGCCGCCCGAGAGGACGCGCAGGAACGGGGTCGGCAAAGAGAGCAGCGCCTTCAGCATGAACCTCTGGAAGGCGATGTCGGCCATGCGGCCTTAGGGTTTGAGGCGGGGCAGGGCGGGCAGGCCGCCCAGGATCAGTTGGACCGCGAACTCGACCGCGGCCGGCACGTCGATCGGGCGTCGTTCCAACATCAGCTCGCCGACCTCGCGAGCGATGGCGATGCAGGCGGCGGCCAGATAGTCGAGGTCGACCTTGGGTCCATGACCGCGCTCGAGCACGTCGGAGACCGACCACTTCACCTGTTCGAACACCGCCTGCATCTCCGGCGTTTCGGCGCGCACATGCGGATGCGCCTCAACGCCGCTGGCGGCGGGCTGCACAGCATCCTGCTCGGCGACCAGAAAGTTGTAATAGGCATCGATGGCGCGGCGGATATAGGTCTCGAAGTCGGCCGAGGCCTCGTACTGCGCCTGCAGGATCGGGCGGAAGCGGCGCGCGCCGTCGTCGGAGAGCGCCTCGTACACCTCCTCCTTGGAGCGGTAGTAGTTGTAGAAGGCGCCGACCGACAGATTGGTGCGTCGGATGATGTCGCGCACGCTGGCGCTCTCATAGCCGAGCTCGGCGAACACCAGCCGTGCGGCGTCGAGGATGGCGCGACGGTTGACGGCCTTGGTCTGCTCGCGCTTGCCGGCCTGGCCGGGATTGAGAAGTTCGGTTGCGGTCAATGACGGGCTCATAAGCGAATACTCTGCGCCATCTTCTGCTATCGCCCCCCAGGGGAGCAAGCATCCCGTTAGGGCGCCGCGGCCTCAGGCTGAATCGGGGCCCGATTGCAGCTGGCGAGGCAGGCGGTCCAGTTCTGCGGGCAGGAGGGGGCATCGTCGCCGGCGAGGCAGAAATAATAGGTGTGGGCGCAACCCGCGTGGCACTGGCCGGGATCGGCGGCGACGCCTGAGTCGGCGCTGACCGGCAGGCTGGCGCGCAACACCGGCGAGGCGATGGGACCCGGCTTGGCGGGCTTGCCGCCCTGCTCGCCACGCAGCCGGCTGGCCACCGCCGGCTTGGGCGGCGCGGGCTTAGGAATCTGCACCGCGCCGACGAGCAGCATGGCGCAGGCCGCCAAGCCAAGTCTGAACCCGATCCGCCGCATGGCCCTTCCTGGCTCGCGGACGGTTAAGGTCCCGTTAACCATAATCCGCTGCAGCGCGTTTACGCACGAACCGGAAATTAAGTCGGCCGCCACGACCTTTGGCGTTTCGATTCGGAGCCGCTGGATGGATACCTACCTCGACTATGCCCGGCGCGGGCTGACCGCCTGGTGGCGCTATCTGCTGACCATCGTGGCGGCCATCGTCATCTGGCTGGTGCTCGACGTGGCCATTGTCGTCGGGCTGATGATCAGCCGGCTGATGCCGCCGAATGTCGCCGTGGAGTTGACCAAGCCGTCGCATCCGCTGGTGTTCTTCGCGGGCAACGGCCTGGCCTTCGCGACCCTGGTCGCTGGCCTTGCCATCGCCGCGCGGCTCATACAGCGCAAGCGGTTTACCGACATCATCGGCCGGTGGCGCTGGTCGCGGTTCGCCGCCGGGCTGGCGATCTGGGGCGGCTGCCTGGTCGCGGCCACGCTGGTGGACTTCGTGCTCAAGCCATCGGGGTTTCGCTGGATCGCCAGCCCGGCCACGGCCACGCTCGCCGTCGCGGCCGTCTTCGGCCTGGGCATCCAGACCTTCGCCGAGGAGTTCATCTTCCGCGGCTACCTGACCCAGGCCTTTTTGCTGGCGACCAAGCGGCCGCTGGCGGCGGCGATCCTCAGCGGCCTGGTGTTCGGCTCCCTGCACATCCCCAATGGCTTTCCCCAGGCGGTGAATGCGGTGCTGTTCGGCATCGTCGCCTCGCTGATCGCCATCCGCACCGGCAGCATCGCCTTCAGTTACGGCATGCACCTGATCAACAATCTGGCCGGAGCGGTGGTCGTGGTCTCGGCCAATGACGTGCTCAGCGGCAGTCCGGGGCTGATCAGTCAGTCGACGCCCAGCCTGCTCTGGTGGGACGTGATCTCAGGCGTCGCGGTGCTGGCCGTGCCGCTCTGGCTGGTGCTGCGCCGACCGCGTGACGCGCCGCCAGCGCAGGCCGGCCTGTCCGACTAGATCAGCCGCCAGCCCAGGACCGCGACCACATAGGGCAGGCCGAGGCTGAAGGCGACCAGGGCTGCGCCATAGAGGCTGGCGACGATCGGCCGCCCGTCGCGGAAATTATAGACGGCGCCATAGACCAGCAGGCCCGAGATCGGTCCGAGCAACAGGTAGGGCGCGATCTTCTTGAAGCGCGAAAGCGTCTGGGGAGCCGGCGGTTGGTCGACGATCGCGGTCATAGGGGAAGATTAACATTCCCTTAACGTCCCGCAACCGCAATTCGCGCTAAGTATGGTTAATGAAACGATAATTCTCATTTCGCGCGAACCAGCCGCCGAGCCCTCGCGTGCTGGGCGACCAGAGCCTTGCGCCGTTTCCAGGGTCGCCAGGAATCGTCCGGTCCGGTTGGATCGCCCAGATGGTTGGCGGCGATGAAGGCGGCCAGCGGGTGCAGCGGCTTGGGCGCGATCGGTCGAAGGCGGGCATAGCCGGCCATTCGCAAGGCCTCCAGCCCCGCGCCGACCCCGCCGGCCTTGACCATTGCCGCCTGCAGGTCGCCGTCGACGCAGCCCAGCCAGTGGGCCAGCAGCGTGTTGCGCAGATGCGTGATCTCCTTGCGGCTGGCCGCGGCGCCCGGACCGCTGGCCTCGAACGACATGTCGCACTCGGTGTCGAAGCCCAGCGAGCGGTTGTTGATATTGGCCGAGCCGATGCGCAGCAAAACGTCGTCGATGATCGTCAGCTTGGCGTGCACGATGATGGTGCGGCCAAGGGTGGTCACGGGACTGTAGGCCTGCAGGCGGCCGTGTTTATCGGCCGTCCTCAAGGTGTGCAGGAAGTTCAGCCGGGTCTTGTCCATGGTGACCTGGTCGAAATAGCTCGGCGCATGCTCCGTCGAGATCAGCACCACCTCCGGTCCCTTTGGCTCGGCCAGCCGCCTGGCCAGTTCGGTGGCGATCAGCGGTGAGGTGAAGTACTGGCTTTCCATGTAGATGCAGCGCTTGGCGGCCGCGATCGCCTCGACATGCAAAGCCTCGACCTCACGCACCTCCGGATAACGACGCCACGCCGCCGAGGTGCGCGACAGCCCCACCCGAACATCGGTGAATTCGGGCTCGATATCGCCCGGCCAGCGGGGCTTGCGTACCGAAGGGCAGGGCTTGAGCACCTCGCCGGTGCAGCGTTCCCAGCGGTCGCGGAAGAGCGCGCCCAGCATCTGCGCCGCCTCGCCGTCGACTACCCCCATCACCTCGTGGCGGCTGTCGAAGTCCTTGTTGTCGCGCCGGGTCTTCTCGCGCCTGGGATCGTCGTCCAGATGTTTCGGGGTGTCCCAGCGGTCCGGGCCGATGTCGCCGCCGCCGCAGAAGGCGATGGCGTCATCGACCACGATGCTCTTCTGGTGGTGGCAGGCGCCGATAGGCAGCTTGCCGTCGAGGACGAACTTGACCTTGGTGCCGGCGAAGATCTTGCGGTCTGCGAACGGGAAGAAGTGCTGGGTCGCCGCGACCGGCATGGCCGACTTCCAGCACAGCAGCCGCACATCGATGTCCGGGTTCTCGGCCAGCGCGATCAGGAACTTGCCGAAGCGGTCGCTGTCGGGTCCGGTGCAGCCGTCCTGCGGATGAAACAGGGTTTGCGCCTCGAACGCCCAGTTCAGCAGATGCACGCAGTGTTTGGCGCGGCTCATGGCTTCATGGGCTGCGTCGAAATAGGCTTCCATGTCGATGAGCAGCGCCGCCCGGCCGGACGTCGCCGTTCGCCAGCAGGTGCGTCCTTCTTGCAGCAGCACGGAGCGCCCCTTTGTATGGCTAAGCTTGTCTAACGCCTGGCGGGCGCCGGCGTTCCCGTCAAAAGAGACCGTGGATGTGGCCGAGCCCGATCCGCAAACCGTGGACGCCCAAGGCGACGACACCAACGGCCAGGACGATGAGCGCGTAGCCGGCCAGGATCAGCAGGCCGTCGCGACGGGTCAGTCCCATGGCGAAGACACCGAGCGCGATCGAGGGCACCAGATTGGCGAACGGGATCGGCAGGACGAGGACCAGGGCGATCAGGCTGCAGGCGACACCGACCAGCCGCCCGCCGGCGCGGCCGGTCAGGAAGCCCAGGCGCGGGCGCGACAGCTTTTCGAACCGCTCCAGCGACGGCATCACGCGGTGCAGCAGCTTGACCAGATCGGTGCGCTTGATGGTCCGCTGCGAAAGCGCCTTCGGCATCCACAGCCGCCGCCGTCCGACCGCCAGCTGCGGGGCGACCATCAGCAGAGGCAGGGCGATAAGCATGGAGACCCCGGGCGGAAGGGGCAGCATGACCGGCAAAGTCAGGGCGAACAGCACCGGACCCGGCCCGTCCGCGTCCTCCAGCCGCTGCATCAGTTCGCCGATGCTGAGCGTTTGCTTACGCACGCGCAGCAGCGGTTTGAGGCTCGCCACCAAGGAGTTCCCAGCCGTTTTCGCCGCCCGCGCCATCAGGGCCTAACGAGCCTGAGGCGCGATCGTTCAGGCCGCCATGGCCTACCCCCAAAAGAGGGTGAACCGGCGCGGCTGGATGTGGTGTCGTCGCGCGATGACAAAGCTCTCGACACTCGCGGCCGTCCTGTTGTTGGTCGGCCTCTCGGCTTGCGGCCGATCGCACACCGCACCGGCCGCCGTCCAGGCCGGCGCGAGCGGCGAGGCTGCTCAGGGCGCGGCGGCCGGGCCGACGGACCAGGCGGCCGTGGCGCCGGCCGATGCGCAGAACCTGTTGATCGGCAAATGGCATTTGAGCAGCTTCACGCCGAACGGGAACCTGCCGGGCGTCGGCTGCACGGTCAGCGACATGGTGTTCACTGAAACCACCCAGACGCTGGTCGCTCCGAACGGCCAGTCCGGCGATACGGCGGTGACCTACAACGCCGCGGCGCCCGGCAAGGTCTATGTGATGGGCGATAGCGCCAACTACGTGGTTTACGACATCGTCGATCAGGACCATGTCCAGCCCGAAGGCGTCATCGCCTGCATCTACCAGCGGGTCGGATAGCGTCCTATTTGGCGCGCTCCATCAGCGCCATGGCCCCATGCGGCGCGCGCACCTTGCCCTCGTGGATGATGAGGGAAACGGTCATATCGTGGTTGTTCGTCATTGTGCGGAGTGGTGACATTAGCCCAACGCTGGCTTAGGAAATGGTGATGTCACGGTCGCCCACTGTTCGTAAAGGTTCGATCCGTGGTGATGACCTGGTGATGACCAAATGCGGAAGGCCACACATTGAAGAAGACAGCCACCAGGTCGGCGCGGCTGGGCAAGCGGTCGGTGGACGCCGCTGAGAAGGAACCAGCGCGGTACACCGTCTGGGATACCGAGTTGACCGGCTTCGGGCTGCAGGTGTCGCCCAATGGCGGCAAGACCTACATCGCGCGCTATCGGGTCGGCGGCGGTCGCAACGCGACGCTGCGCCAGCAGGTGCTCGGGCGCCACGGCAAGCTCACGCCAGAAGAGGCGAGGGACGAGGCGAAGATCGTCCTGAACGCCGCGGAGCGCGGCCTTGACCCCCAGGCGGCCAAGGTGGAGGCCCGGAAGGCCCTGACGCTTGCTGAGCTGTGCGACCTCTACATGGCCGAGGGTGTCGCCACGAAGAAGCCGGCGACGCTTGAGGCAGACCGGTCGCGCATCCGTTGGCATATTAAGCCCCTGATCGGATCGATCCGGATCAACCAGCTGGCCAAGGCCGACGTCCAGCGGATGATGCGCGACATAGCCGCCGGGAAGACTGCGACCGAAGCGGAGATGAAAGCAATTGGAGCAACTTGGCCATACTGCTCTACCGCCAGGGCCGCCAAGACCCGGAATCGGTCCTTCATGCTCGCCCAGCGAATATATTCGCCCTGCTCGTATCGAACCGCGATGAAGGTGGGGTAAACCCTCCAGTGGAACCGACCGACAGCGCAACAGTCAACCGATCTGCTGCTGGTCGCGCAGGTCATCAGCCGTCTTGTCCGCACGCAGCCCCTTGAAGCTCGCCTGGCGTAGCTTGCCGCTCGCTGTCAGCTCGGCCAACTCGACATCGGCGACCAGCCGCGGCCGCGTCCAGTGGATGTCACGGGCCTTGCGGGGCGCATCGCCCAGTTCGAACGGGCAGTCGGCGACCTGCAGCGCTTCGAGGATCGGCATCAACTCCCGGATCGCCGCCTCGCTGTAGCCGGTGTGGACCCGTCCGACGTAGCGCAGCCGACCAGCCGTACAGACGGCGACCGACGCCGGCAATGCTACCGCAGCGGCGGGCGCTCATGCCGGAGCCGCTGCGGATCATGCGGCTGACAACACCGCCGCCGCCGCCGGGAATGCGGTTGACGCGACTAAAGCAGCTGGCGGCGTGGCGGTGCGTAAGGCCGATGCAGCGGCGAGGGCGGCATCGGATACCCACTGATCGTTCGGGGCCGGCGCGATGTGGCCCTGCCCTCTGGGCTGCGCCTTCATGACCACACGCGCCGGCGACTAGGTTGCGGCGCGGCGCTGCGCCCGGCATGGGTCATGTCTAGCGGATCGCAGGATTAATTGCGGCGAGCAAAAAGGAGGCCCGGATGGGTCCGGGCCTCCTCTGAGCGGTGCGCTGCGGTTGGCTCCGATCAGTCGTGCGGCGTAGAAGCGGCGCCGCCGACCGCGCCCGCGCCGCCACCTACGGCGGCGCCAACCGCCGCCCCCGGGGCGCACCCGATCGGAAGCGTCACAATACATCCGATTGCCGCGCCGATACCGGCGCCCGCCGCTCCGCCTGCCAAGGCGCGCGCGGCCGGATCGGCGTGCCAAGTCCCGTCCGGCTCGTAATACCCACGGTCATTATCCGGATCGGCGCGCCAGTGCACGTTCTGGTCAGTTTGGTGGGCGTCATACCAATCGGAATTGTAATAGGTGATCGGCGCGTCGGGCCCGTAAGCGTACCTCTGGTGCACCCGCCAGCAGTCGCCGTCCCGATTGCAGGCGACATAGGCCGGTCCGACGGAATCGGCGCTCGCCACCGCCGGCATCATCGAGCTTCCGCCCATAACAACGAGAAGCGAACTCAGTCCGAAAGCTGTAAGAGTCTTCATGGTATCACCTTTCTTGGCGACCGGCCGCGGGCTCGCGTTGGTCAATTCCGCAACAACGAGGCGGGAAAGACCTTGGTTCCAGTTTCATACGGGGGGTTTAGGGGAACCCGCGACGATGATCCTGTGACGGGAGCCCAAGCGGCGTCACTTCAACGCACGGTCCCTCGCAGCCAGGCCGTAATCGGCCGCCGGCATCCGGTCACAGGCCAAGTTGCAGCAACATATGTGGATCGAAGCCGGGCGCCCAGCCATTCGGCCCAGGGTTCGCGCTAGCCATCGGTGTCTCGTTCGTCGCAGGAGAGCGTCTGATAGAAGCCGACGCCAGGGAACCGCGCCTGGAACTCGACCCAGCCCTGACAGCCGATCCGCTTACAGCGGGCCTTTCGGTTCCTGAGGACGGTCTTGCCGCCAGATCGCCAGGCGATGACGTCCAGGTCGACCGGCATCATCAGCCCGCACGAATTGCACTTCGAGATGACTTCCCAGCGCTCGCGCTGCATGTCGGCGACGGTGGCCACGGCACGCCGAAAGTTCGAGATTGCGATACGATCGGCGTTGCGGCGGCCCATGGATGCTCCGGGTGAGACCGGCGCAACGTTCCATGTTTGTTCGCCATCGTGCAAGGCTGTGCGCGAGCGTTATTCAATTGTGTGTGATGACCCGGTGATGACCAAACGCGAAACGCGGGTCTAAGCCTGGACGTGCGCCGAGGATTTATCGCCTATTTTACAACGGTCTAAGAGCGCCATGGCCCCGTGCGGCGCGCGCACCTTGCCCTCGTGGATGATGAAGGCGAAGACGTCGCGGGGCTGGCCGTCCGGCGTGTGATCGGGATCGGCGGCTTCGAGGTCGGCGGGGCGGCCGCCCTCGGCCCAGGTGACCAGACGCCCCGCCCAGCCGTCCAACTCGCCGGCGGTATAGGCGGTCTCGACCGCGTCGGAGCCAGTCTGCAACCGGGCATAGACAAAATCGCCGGTGACGTCTGACAGGGCCGGGTAGGCGCTGTGATCGGCGAACACCACCGCCACCTTGTGCTTGCGCAACAGGGCGGCGAAGGGCGGGGTGCGGAAGCTGTCGTTGCGCACCTCGACGCAATGGCAAAGCACCAGGCCGTCGAGCGTCTTCGGCAGAAGCTCGAGAAAAGCCTCGAAGTCGTCCGGATCGAACGTCTTGGTTGGGGCGAATTGCCACAGGACCGGGCCGAGCTTGGGGCCCAGCTCGCTCAGGCCCTGGTCGAAAAAGCGGCCGATCGACTCCCCCGC
This sequence comes from Caulobacteraceae bacterium, assembly GCA_041691315.1. Taxonomy (GTDB): domain Bacteria; phylum Pseudomonadota; class Alphaproteobacteria; order Caulobacterales; family Caulobacteraceae; genus Poindextera. Next base: position 73,979 of record JBEPUW010000012.1, read on the forward strand.
CTCGGCCAGCACCCGGCGGTTGGTGGTGAAGCGCGAACCCTTGACCGTGAAGACGAAGCCATCGGGCGTTTCGTCGGCCCACTTGCGCCAGGTCGCCGGTTTCTGCGAGCCGTAATAGGTCGCATTGATCTCGATGGCGCTCAGCCGCCGGCTCATATAGTTGAGCTCGTCCTTCTGGGTCAGGCTGTCCGGATAGAAGACGCCGCGCCATGGTGCGAAGGTCCAACCGCCGACGCCGATGCGAATCTGGCCGCGCTTTTCCATCTTGCAGGTTAACCTTCCACGTGTGCGGGTCTAAAATAGCGATGTTTTCGCCGTCAACGAGGCGTGGTCGCATAGACACGACGTAAATAATTTCGCGCCTAACTGTCCGTATGACTTATTCTTAACGGGTAAATTGAACGCCACCCAGCTACCTCAGCGCTTGCGCGGGGACTTGGGCGACGATCTGGGCGGGGCGTCCGCGCCGGCCCCTTTTTCGGAATTGACGAGCCTTTCGATGCGCCTTCGCCTTTCACCGCTTATGCTGCTGCCGCTCCTGGCCGGCTGCGCGCTTGGGCCGACCGTACCCAAGCCGGACGTCCATACGCCGATGGCCTTCGAGGCCCCCACCGACATCACCCAGCCGGGTGTGCCGCTGGAACACTGGTGGACCACCTATGAAGACCCGCAGCTGGAGAGCCTGATCGCGCTGGCCCTGGTCAACGCGCCCGACGCCCGCAGCGCCTTCGAGCGGCTGGAAGAGGCGCGGGCCACCCGCGCCGGCGCCCTGGCCTCCTACGGCCCGCAGGGCGCGCTGCAAGGCTCCGCGACCGAGACCTACACCGGCATCATCAGCGGGCCGCCGCCGGTCGGCGTCGGCCCCGGGGGCACCGCTCCCTTTATCTCCTTCACCAATGCCGGCACGACGCAGAACTACGGCGTCAATTTCGATGTGAGCTGGGAGATCGACATCTTCGGCCGCCAGCGCGCCGCGCGCGGCAAGGCCAATGCCGACCTGGCCGCCGCCAGGCTGGACAATCAGGCGACCCGCACGGAACTGGAGGCCATCGTCGCCGACCAGCTGTTCCAGGCTCGCGGCCTGGCGATCCAGCTCGACGACGCGCGCGAAGCCAACAAGATCGACGCCCAGCTGGCCGATATCGCCCGCAAGAAGGCCGACCATGGCCTGGGCTCGAGCGCCGACGCCGATCAGGCGGCCGCCCAGGCCGCCCAGAGCCTGGCCCAGGCCACCGATCTGGAAGGCCAGCTGCACGCCGCCCGCCGCACCCTTCTGGTGCTGGTCGGCAAGGGTGTCGATCCGCTGGCGAGCCTGCCCGCCAACGCCCAGGCCGGTACGCCGCCGGCCATGCCGGTGACCGTGCCCAGCGACCTTTTGGCGCGGCGCCCCGACGTGCGCGAGGCGGCGCAGAAGATCCGCTCGGCCACCGGCCAGCTGAAGCTCGACGAACTGGCGCTGTTTCCCAAGTTCAACCTGACGCCCGGCGTCGGCCTGACCTCGTCCCCGCTGTTCGGCGCCTCGCTGACCAGCGACGTCTGGTCGATCGGCGTCGGCTTCGTGCAGCCGATCCTCGACATGCCGCGTCTGAAGACGGTCATCCGCGCCCGCGGCGCCCAGGCCGACCAGGCTGTGATCGCCTATGAAAAGGCGGTGCAGACGGCCTATGGCGAGTCGGAAAACGCCCTGGTGCAACTCTCTGCCGACGAGCAGCGAGTCAGGATATTGACCACCGGTGAGACCCAGGCGCGCTTCGCTTATGACGCGGCGCGCAAACGCTATGCCTATGGAATCGACGATTTGACCTCGACCCTTTCCGCCGAACGGACCTGGCGGACGACGCGCACCGCGCTCACCGCCGCCGAAGTGCAGGCCCTGCGGCGCTCGGTGACGGCCTTCAAGGCCCTCGGCGGCGGCTGGACGCCGGGACCCGTGCCGGAGCAGCAGGCCGCGCGATGAGGACTTCGCCTATGCGGATATCGGGGGCGCTTGCGCTGATCATGGCGCTCGCGCTCGCGGCCTGTTCAAAGCCGCCCGCGCCCGCCGGGCCGCCCGGCGGCACGCGCACCGTGCGCGTGGCCACGGTGGAACAGCGACCGCTGACAGGCGGGCTGGAGACCTCCGGCATCCTGGTTTCGCGTGAGGAAGCCGCCGTCAATCCCGAGCAGCTGCTCGGCGGCTACCGCGTGCTGAAGGTGTTCGTCGAGGCCAACGCCAACGTGCGCCAGGGCCAGCCCCTGGCTCAGCTGGACGACACCTTGCTGCGCTCGCAGATCGCCCAGCAAGCGGCCCAGGTGGCCGTGCAGAAGGTCGCCGCCGACCAGGCGGACCAGCAGGCCAAGGATGTCGAGGGCCTGGATAAGGAAGGCGTCATCTCGAAAGAGCAGATCGACCAGCGCCGCTTCCAGGCGCGCAGCGCCCATGCCGCGCTCGACGCCCAGACCGCGGCCCTGCGCGATCTGCAGACCCGCGAACAGCGGATGATCATCCGCGCCCCGGTCTCGGGCCTGGTCCTGACCCGCAACGTCCGGCCTGGCGATATCGCCAGCGCCGGCGGGACCAACGCGATGTTCACCATGGCCCGCGACGGTTTGGTCGAGCTGGAAGCCCAGGTGGCCGAGGGCGACATGGCCGGCATCCATGTCGGCGACGCGGTGGCCGTGAAGCTGCCGGACGGCTCGTCCGTCAGCGGTTCGGTGCGGCTGATCGAGCCCAGCATCGATCCGCAGACCAAGCTCGGCAAGATTCACATCCAGCTGCCGCTGAACTCCAATCTGCGGCCGGGCGGCTTCGGTCGCGCCAGCTTCACCGGCCTGACCCGCAACGTCTCCGCCGCGCCGGAAACCGCCATCCGCTATGACGCCGACGGCGCCTCGGTGATGGTGGTCGGCGCGGACAATCGGGTGACACAGGTTGCGGTCAAGACCGGCGCCCACGAGGGCGGCTATGTCGAGCTGATCCAGGGTCCGGCGGCCGGATCGCGGGTCCTGCTCGGCTCGTCGGCCTTCGTGCTGCCGGGCGATACGGTCAAGCCGGTCGTCGATACGACGCAACAGACGGCGGCGCGCTGATGGCCGAACTCAGGCTCTCAACCTGGGGGATCAAGAACCCGATTCCGGTGGCGCTGATCTTCATCGCCGCGGTGATCGGCGGCGCGATCTCGTACAACTTCCTGCCCATCAAGCAGTTTCCCAACGTGGTTTTTCCGGCCGTGCTGGTGGTGGTCACCGACAACGGCGCGGCGCCGGCCGAGATCAAGACCCAGATCACCCGCCCGATCGAGGATGCCATGGCCGGCATCGCCGGCGTGCGCGACATGCAGTCGGAGGTCAGCCAGGGCGTCTCGACCACCCAGGTCCAGTTCGAACTGGGCGAAGACCTGCAAAAGGTCACCGACGAGGTGCGTCAGCGCGTCGACCAGGCCCGCGCCACCCTGCCGCGCGAGATCGACCCGCCGCAGGTACAGCGGCTGGAGATCGATTCCAGTCCGATCCTGACCTACGCCGTTTCCTCGCCGACCATGTCGGCGGCCGACCTCTCCTGGTTTGTCGACGACACCATTTCGCGTTCCATCCAGAGCGAAAAGGGCGTCGCCCAGGTCTCTCGCGTCGGCGGGGTCGACCGCGAGATCAACGTCATCGTCGATCCCGATCGCATGGCCGCGCAAGGCCTGACCGCGAGCGAGCTGAACGCCGCGCTGAGCGCCTTCAACACCGATATTCCCGGCGGCCGCGTCGATGTCGGCGGCCGTGAGCAGACCGTGCGCGTGCTGGGCGCCGCCCAGACCGTCGAGCACCTGCGCAGCCTGACCATTCCGACCGCCGGCGGCCGTTATGTGAAGCTGTCGGACGTGGCCGATGTCGGCGACGGGGCCGGCGAGCCGCGCGGATTCGCCCGCCTGAACGGCCGGCCGGTGGTCGGATTCCAGGTCCTGAAGACCAACGACGCCAGCGAGGTGCGGGTCGAGGATAACGTCCACGCCAATATCGCCAAGCTGCAGAAGACCTATCCGGACGTCCGCTTCACCCAGATCTTCTCCACCGTCGACGGCACCCGCGCCAGCTATGCGGCGACGTTGCGCACGATGTTCGAGGGCATGGCGCTGGCCTCGCTGGTGGTCTTCCTCTTCCTGCGCGACTGGCGCTCGACGGCCATTGTGGCCATCGCCATGCCGGTGTCGCTGGTCCCGACCTTCCTGTTCATGGCCATCTTCCACTTCAGCCTGAACGTGGTGACGCTGCTGGCGCTGACCCTGGTCATCGGCATCCTGGTCGACGACGCAATCGTCGAAATCGAGAACATCCAGAAACGGGTGCAGGCCGGCGCGCGGCCTTATCGCGCGTCGATGGAGGGCGCCGACCAGATCGGCCTGGCCGTTGTCGCCACCACCGCCTCCATCGTGGTGGTGTTCGCGCCGGTCTCGTTCATGGGCTCGATCCCCGGCCAGTTCTTCAAGGAATTCGGCATCACCGTGGTCATCTCGGTGCTGTTCTCGCTGCTGGTGGCGCGCCTTTTGACTCCGCTGCTGGCCGCCTACTTCCTCAAGGCCAATGTCGATCCGCACCCGCGCGGGGACCTGCGCCCCGGCTATCGGCGCATTCTCGAATGGGCGCTGGCGCATCGCTGGCTCATGTCCGGCCTGGGCGCGCTCCTGGTGATCACCACCATGGCAGTGCTGGCGGTCGGCCTACCGACCGGCGTGCAGCCGCCCGGCAACAACGACTACCTGTTCATCGGCATCCAGGGGCCGCCGGGCGCGACCCTGAACGACATGGGACGCATTACCCAGGAGACCACGGCCCTGGTCCGGCAGAAGATTCCCGAGACCAGCCAGGTTTTCGCCCAGGTGGGTTCGGTGGCCGGCGAAGGCTTCGGCGGCGGCAACGGCGGCTCTCTCTCTCGAGGGACGGTCACCGTGGTGCTCAAGGACGTGCGCAGCCGCACCGTCACCCAGATCCAGGACGGCATCCGGCCCTATCTGAACAGCATCCCCGACGCGCGTGTCTCCATCCAGGGCGGCGGATTCGGCGCGGCCGAACTGCAGGTGGTGCTCACCAGCGACGACGAATTGGCGCTGAACCGGGCGGGCGACGATCTGGAACGCCAGATGCGGACGCTGAAGAACGTCGCCGATCCCCGGCCATCGGCGCCGCCGATCGGTCCGGAGATCGCCATCCGGCCAAAGCCCGACCAGGCTTCGCGACTGGGCGTCACGGTTCAATCCATCGCCAGCATCGCCCGGGTGGCGACGCTGGGCGATATCGACGCCAACGTGCCCAAGCTCACCTCGGGCGAACGCCGGGTGCCGATCCGCGTGCGCCTGCCCGAACAGGCAAGGTCCAACATCGACATGATCCGGGCGCTGCAGGTGCCCACAGCCAGCGGCGGGACCACGCCGCTCTCCAGCGTCGCCGACGTCGATTTTCAGGCCGGACCCGCCGTGATTCAGCGCTATGACCGCGCCGACATGCTGGCCGTCGACGCCGACCTGACCAACAACACCCAGCTCGGTCAGGGGCTGAGCGCGGTGCATCGCCTGCCGATCATGCGTCACCTGCCGGCGGGGGTCGAAGAAGCCGCGGTCGGCCAGACCCAGCAGATCCAGGAACTGTTCGGCGCGCTGGGCCTGGCCTTCTTCACCGGCGTCGCCATGATCTACGGCGTGCTGGTCTTGTTGTTCCGCAGCTTCTTCAAGCCGCTGATCATCATCTCGGCCCTTCCCCTGGCAATATTCGGCGCGGCGATCGCGCTCTTCATCACCCGCGAGTCGGTCTCCATTCCATCGCTGATCGGGGTGCTGATGCTGCTGGGCATCGCGGCGAAGAACTCGATCCTGCTGGTCGAGTACGCCATCGAGCGCGAGCGCGAAGGCATGCCTCAGCGCCTGGCCATCATGGAGGCCTGCCGCGAGCGGGCCCGGCCGATCATCATGACCAGCCTGGCGATGATCGCCGGCATGATCCCGACGGCGCTGGCCCTGGGCAAGGGCTCGGAGTTCCGCCAGCCCATGGCCATCGCGGTCATCGGCGGCCTGGTCACCTCGACGGTGCTCGCCCTGGTCATGGTGCCGGTGATCTATGAGATCGTCGACGATATCGAGCATTGGCTGGTGCCGAAGCTCGCCCGCTTCGCCACCCCGCGCGAAGCGCCGCCCCCGGTCCCGGCGCCGGCGGTCGACGCCGCCGCCGAATAGCCTTGCCCATCCGCCACATTCCGTGGCGGAATAGGCCCTAAGACCATTTCATCTGAACATTCACCCCGACCGGACGCGCCAGACGCCGGCGGGCCTTATTGGGAGACGAGACGATGACCGACGTCCAGGACGTGGTGCGCGACCTCGAACGCACCGCGGTGGTACAGACCACCAACGGCCCCGTTCGGGGCTACCGCGAAGACGGGCTGCAGGTGTTCAAGGGCCTGCGCTATGGCGCGGCGCCGATCGGGCCGCTGCGCTTCCAGCCGCCGCATAAACCCCAGGCCTGGAGCGAGGTCGCCGATGCGGTCGAGCTCGGCGCGCCGGCCATCCAAGGCGGCGTCCCGCCGGGAGAAACAACCGGCGGTCGCTCGAACGGCGATCCGGCCGCGCCCGGCCAGCCGGCCACCGACGAGGACTGCCTGTTCATCAATGTCTGGACCCAGGGCCTGAGCGGCAGTCGGCCGGTCATGGTCTGGCTGCACGGCGGCGGCTTCTCCAACGGCTCCGGCGGCGCGGCCATGTACGACGGCGGCAACCTGGCCCGCCGCGGCGACGTGGTGAGCGTGACCGTCAACCACCGCCTGAACGTCTTCGGCTATCTGCACCTGGGCGAGTTGGGCGGGCACGCCTCGTCCGGCCAGGCCGGCATGCTGGACATCGTGCTGGTGCTGGAATGGGTGCGCGACAACATCGTGGCCTTCGGCGGCGATCCGGCCAACGTCACCATCTTCGGCGAGAGCGGCGGCGGGGCCAAGGTCTCCATGCTGCAGGCCATGCCGGGCGCGCAGGGCCTGTTTCACAAGGCGATCATCCAGAGCGGCCCCGGCCTGCGCGCGGTCTCGAAGGAGGCGGCCACCCGCAACGCCAAGGCGGTGCTCGACGCGCTTGGGGTCAAGCCTGGCGACCTCGGCAAGCTGGAGACCGTCTCCGCGGCCGCGGTCCAGGACGCCGCGGCCGGCGTGGCCGGGGCCAATCCGATGCAGGGCTTCAGCCCTTGCGTCGATGGCGCCGCCCTGCCGCGCGATCCGTTCCACCCTGACGCACCGGCGGTCTCGGCCGGGGTTCCGGTGATGATCGGCACCAACAAGGACGAGGCGACCCTGTTCATCCGCGGCCATCCCAAGTTCGGCGAGTTCACCGAGGAGGACCTGGACAAGCGCGCCCACGACGCCGTTGGCGACAAGGCCGACGCCCTGGTCGCGGCCCTGCGCAAGCTCTACCCCGACTATTCCCCCACCCATCTGATCAGCGCCGTGCAGACCGCCCAGGGCATGTGGGGCGGCTCTGTGCTGCTGGCCGAGCGCAAGGCCGCGCAAGCGTCCGGCCCGGTCTATATGTACATGCTGACCTGGGAGACGCCGGTCGGACGCGGGGCGCTCAAGTGCCCGCACGCGCTGGAGATTCCGCTGGTCTTCGACAATGTCGAGCGGGCGCGCGACTTCGTCGGCCGCGGCGACGACCCGCAGGTGCTGGCCGACCAGATGTCCGAAGCCTGGCTCGCCTTCGCCCGCACGGGAAACCCCAACATCGCCGCGCTCCCCGACTGGCCGGCCTACGATGCCAGCCGCCGTGCGACCATGATCTTCAACTTGGAGAGCACCGTCGCCAACGACCCGATGAGCGAGGTGAGGGCGATTTTGCAGGGGTAGGAGCGCCGCGCCCAACCCCTCAGCCGTCATGGCCCGACTTGTTCGGGCCACCCATGAACACGGGCGAACGTGAGTTCGCAGAAGGCTTCAGCGCCGCGGAGCATTGGCGTCTCACGTGTTCATGGGTCGCCCGGATAAACCGGGCGATGACGGATTTTTGTGCCAGCACAGTCAACCGCCCTGATACCCTCAGCGGGGAAGCATCCGGTTCTTGACAAAGATAGTTAGGAAACCTAACTACCTGGCATGACGACCACCATGCTTCGTCCGGCCGCGGACGTTTCCGCGCTTGCCGACGGTCTTAGACCCGCTCTTCTGCGCATCAGCCGGCAGCTGCGCCGGGAGGCCCAGCCGCTTGGGCTGTCGCCGCTGGATGCGACCCTTTTGACCGCCGTCTCCAAGCGCGAGGGGGTGGGGGTCTCCGAGCTTGCCGAGCTGGAGCAGACCTCGCGGCCGACCATGAGCGCCCACGTCAAGCGGCTGCAGGCCGCCGGCTGGCTGAAGCGCCTGCCGCCGCCGTCGGACGACAAGCGCCGCTTCGGCCTGGTGATCAGCGCCGCCGGAAAGAAGGCGCTCGACGCCGTGCGCCGCCGCCGCAACGACTGGCTGGAGGCCAGGCTGGCCGGCCTGGATCCCGAGGCGCGTGAGGCGTTGAGGCAAGCGCTCGGGCCGCTGGCGCAGATCGCCGGAGAGCGGGCATGAGCAGCCAGGCCATCCCCGAAAAGCGCCGCATGCTCGAAGGCGCGCTGGCCCCGATGATCATCGGCTGCGCGCTGTTCATGCAGACGCTGGATTCCACCATCATCTCCAACGCCGTGCCGACCATGGCCAGGTCGCTGCACGAAGACCCGGTGACCCTCAACCTGGCGATCACCGCCTATCTGCTCAGCGCCGCGGTCTTCCTGCCGATCAGCGGCTGGGCCGCCGACCGCTTCGGCGCCAAGAACATCTTCCGCATCGCCATTCTCACCTTCGCCGGCAGTTCGCTGTTCTGCGGCCTGGCCCACAGCCTGCCGGAACTGGTCGCCGCGCGGATGGTCCAGGGCATGGGCGGGGCGATGATGGCCCCCGTCGGGCGGCTCGTTTTGCTTAAGTCCGTACCCAAGTCCGACCTGGTCCGGGCCATGTCCTATCTCACCATGCCGGCCATGCTGGGCCCGGTGTTGGGCCCGCCGGTGGGCGGGTTCATCGTCACCTATTTCTCCTGGCGCTGGATATTCTTCATCAACATCCCGGTCGCCATCCTGGGCGTGATCCTGGTCTCGATCTTCATCGAGAACGTGCGCGAGGAGAGCCCGATGAAGCTGGACTGGCGCGGCTTCATCCTCACCGGATGCGGCTTGGCCGGCGTCGTCTATGGATTCGAGAACCTGGGCCGCAACGCCCTGCCGTTCGCCACCGTCATCGGGATGCTGGTCGGCGGCCTGATCTGCCTGGTGGTCTATGCCTGGCATGCGCGGCGCACGCCGCACGCCATTCTCGATCTCAGCGTCTTCAAGCTGCCGTCGTTCATGACCTCGACCATCGGCGGCACGCCGTTGCGCATGGCCATGGGCTCGACCCCCTTCCTGCTGGCGCTCTTGCTGCAGATGGGCTTCGGCTTGAGCGCGCTGGAGGCCGGCCTGATCACCTTCACCAGCGCCGCCGGCGCGCTGCTGATGAAGGCCACGGCGCGGCCGATCATCGCGTGGCTCGGCTTCAAGAACGTGCTGGTGTTCAACACCCTGATCACCGGCGTGATCTTCATGGGCTACGGCCTGTTCCGCGCCTCGACCCCGCACGCCCTGATCATCGGCACCCTGCTGGTTGGCGGCTTCTTCCGCTCGCTGCAGTTCACCGCCCTGAACGCGCTGGCCTATGCCGACATCGAGCAGGCCGGCATGAGCCGCGCCTCCAGCCTGGCCAGCGTCGGCCAGCAGCTGTCGCAGAGCATCGGTATCGGCTTCGCCGCCATCCTGCTCGGCCTGCTGAGGCATGGCCATGCCGGCCATGCGCTCGTGGCATCGGACATCACGCCCGCCTTCTACATCATCGGGGCGATCTCCTTCCTGGGTCTCGCTTTCTTCCTGCCGCTGCCGCACGATGTTGGGGCCGAGGTCAGCGGCCGCCGGGCGCGCGATGAGCGCGGCAGTCCCAGCGCCATCGGCCAGCTGGCGACAGTCGAAGACTAGGGATCCGGCCGCCAGCCGGACGAGAACAAGAAACGGCCGCTTCGGGAGGCATCATTTGGACTTCGAAATCGCCGAAGAGCATCGCATGCTCAAGGACCTGGTGGCCCACTTCGTCGCCGACGAGCTGATGCCGCTGGAGCCGGCTGTGCTGGCCCGCGAGGATGCCGGCCAGGGCCTCGGCATCGGCGAGACCGAACGCCTGCGCATCGACGAGGTCTCCAAGAAGCTCGGCCTCTGGGGTCTGGACGCGCCCGAGGACATCGGCGGCGCCGACCTGCCGGCCGTGGCCCTGGTCGGGGTCAACGAGGAACTGGGCAAGACGATCACCCCCTACACCCTGCCGCCGGACTCGCCGAACCTTCGCATGCTGATGGCGACGGTGAACGAGCGGCAGAAGGCGGCCTATCTGGACCCTTACGTCCGTGGCGAGACCGTCTCGGCCATCGCCATTTCGGAGCCGGGCGCTGGCGGCGATCCGGCCGGCATGCTGACCCACGCCGAGCGGGACGGCGACGACTGGGTGATAAACGGCCGCAAGATCTGGATCAGCCGCGTGGCCGAGGCCGACTTCACGATCGTGATGGCGGTGACCGACAAGGAAAAGCGCGCCCGGGGCGGCATCTCCGCCTTCCTGGTCGACAAGGGCACGCCCGGCTTCAACGTGCTGCGCCGCATCCCGATGATCGGTGGCGCGGCCACCTATGAGATCGCCCTGGAGGATTGCCGTGTCGAGGGCTGGAAGCTGCTTGGAACCGAGGGCCAGGGGTTCGCGCCCATGCAGCTTCGCCTCGGGACAAGGCGGGTCCAGATGGCCGCCTGGTCGATCGGCATGGCCCAGCGGGCCTTGGACATGATCGTCGAATACGCCCCGCAGCGGGTCACCTTCGGCCAACCGCTGTCCGACCGCCAGGCCATCCAGTGGTGGATCGCCGACGCCGCCACCCGGATTCATGCCGCCCGGCTGATGACCTACGACTGCGCCTGGAAGCTGGACCAGGGCCGCGACGTCCGTGTCGAGATCTCGATGATCAAGGCCTACGCCACCGAGATGGCCTATGAGGTGGTCGACCACGCCATGCAGACCTTCGGCGCCATGGGCATGACCAAGGAGCTGCCGCTGCAGCAGATGTCAGCCAAGCTGCGCGTCATGCGCATCTACGAAGGCCCGACCGAGGTGCACAAATGGGTGGTCGCCCGCAACCTACTGGGCGGCCGGCGATAGGAGACTTGAGATGAAGACCCAATACGGCGACGTTTCGATCGCGTTGGACGGCCACGTGGCGGTCGTCGAGGTCAGCCGGCCGCCCAACAACCATGTCAGCGTCGAGTTGATGCGCGACCTGGCCGACGCCTTGCGCGACCTGGACGAGGAAGGTGACTGCCGCGCCGTGGTGCTGGCGACGGCCGGGCGGGTCTTCTGCGGTGGCGCCGATCTCACCGCCCCGACCGGCATCGGCGGCCAGGGCATGGAGGGGATCAACCCGCTCTATGTCGAGGCGGTGCGGCTGTTTTCCAACAAGAAGACCATCGTGGCGGCCGTCCAGGGCGCGGCGGTCGGCGCGGGCCTTGGGTTGGCTCTGGTGGCCGACTTCCGGGTCGCGGCGCCCGAGGCGCGGTTCACCGCCAACTTCGTCAAGCTGGGATTCCATGCCGGCTTCGGTCTCTCCCACACCCTGCCGCGGCTGATCGGCCTGCAGCGGGCGGCCCTGATGCTGCAGACCGGCCGCCGCATTCCGGGCGAACAGGCCGTCGCCTGGGGCCTGGCCGACGAGCTGGCGCCGCTGGATGAGGTCCGCCCCGCTGCCGTCCGGCTGGCCAATGAGATCGCCGAGAACGCGCCGCTGGCGGTGCAGTCCACCCGCGCCACCCTGCGCGCCGGCCTGGCCGAGGCGGTCAAGTCGATCACCGACCACGAATTCATCGAACAGTCGCGGCTGCGCAAGACGGCCGACTACAAGGAAGGCGTTCGCGCCGTGGCCGAGCGGCGGCCGGGGGCCTTCGTCGGCGCCTAAGAAGGAGGATCCCATGACCAAGCTGAACCGAGACGGCGTCCAGATCTATTACGAGGTGCATGGCGAGGGGCCGACCATTCTGCTCAGCCACGGCTATTCCTCGACCAGCGGCATGTGGAAGGGCCAGGTTGAGGCGCTGTCGGCCAGACACAAGCTGGTCATCTGGGACATGCGCGGCCATGGCGACAGCGACTATCCCGACGACCAGGCCGCCTACAGCGAAGCGGCCACCGTGGCCGACATGGCCTCGCTGCTGGACGCGGTCGGGGCGGAAAAGGCCATCATCGGCGGGCTTTCGCTTGGCGGCTACATGTCGCTGGCCTTCAACCGGGTGCATCCGGAGCGGGTCGAGGCGCTGCTGATCATCGACACCGGCCCGGGCTATCGCAACGATGAGGCGCGCGACGGCTGGAACAAGAACGCGATCGCCAGAGCCGAGCGGCTGGAGCGCGAGGGGCTGCCCGACTTGGCCAACGCCAGCGCCGAGGTGCGTCAGGTCCGCCACCGCTCCGCCGACGGGCTGGCCAAGGCCGCGCGCGGCATGCTGACCCAGCGCGACGCCGGCGTGATGAATTCGCTGGCCTCGGTCGCGGCGCCGTCGCTGATCGTGGTCGGCGCCGACGACACGCCCTTTCTGGCCGCCAGCGACTACATGGCCGCCAAGATTCCCGGCGCGAAAAAGGTGGTGATCCCGGATGCCGGGCACGCCTCCAACATCGACCAGCCGGCGGCGTTCAACCGCGCGATCGGCGATTTCCTGGACGCTTTGGGGCGCTGAGCGATGGCCAAGAAAGCCGAACTGGCCAAGCAGGCCACCGGCCCCCTGAAGGGCGTGCGCATCGTCGACCTGACCAGCGTGGTTTTCGGCGCCTACGCCACCCAGATGCTGGGCGACCTGGGCGCCGACGTGATCAAGGTGGAGTTTCCCGGCGGCCGCCGCGGCTCAGGCGGCGACATCATGCGCTGGGCCGGCCATACCCCCGACGGCGCCCCGGACGACCTCGGTCCCATCTACATGACCATCAACCGCAACAAGCGCTCCATCCTGCTGGATATCCGCCAGGAAAAGGACGCCGCGACCTTGAGGCGGCTGATCAAGACCGCCGACGTCTTCACCACCTCGGTCCGCTACGACGGCATGAAACGGATCGGTATCGACTATGAGGCGGTCAAGACCATCAAGCCGGACATCGTCTATGTTCACGGCGCCGGCTACGGCGCGACAGGTCCTTACGCCGGCGAGCCGGCCTATGACGACCTGGTGCAGTCGGCCTCCGGGTTCGCCGACCTGCTGAACCGCACCGATGGCCTGCCCGAGCCCAGGCTCTTGCCGGCCCTGATCGCCGACAAGGTCTCGGGCCTGTTCATGACCCAGGCGGTGCTGGCGGCGCTGTTCCACCGCCAGAAGACCGGCGAGGGCCAGTTCGTCGAGGTGCCGATGCTGGAATGTGTCACCAGCTTCAACCTGGCCGAACACTTTTACGGCCACGTCTATGATCCGCCGACCGGCCAGTGGGGCTATCCGCGCGTGGTCAACCCGACCCGCAAGCCCTTCCCGACCAAGGACGGCTATATCGGCCTGCTCCCCTACACCGACCAGCAGTGGGACCAGTTCTTCGAGATCGCCGGCTGGAAGGAGACCATCGGCCAGGACCCGCGCTTCGCCGACTACCGCACCCGCGGCCAGCACGTGCGCGAGCTCTATGGCATGGTCGACCAGGTCACCATGACCAAGACCACCGACGAGTGGCTGGCCCTGCTCAAGCCGCTGCAGATCCCGGTGGTGAAGATGAACCGGATGGACGACCTGATGACCGATCCGCACCTTGAGGCGGTCGGCTTCTTCCAGCGCTACGAGCATCCCGAGGCCGGGCCCTATTTCGGGATCAAGCCGCCGATCGGCTATTCCAGAACCCCGGCCAACGTGCGCCGCCATCCGCCGCGGATGGGGGAGCATACCGACGAGATCCTGGCCGAGCTGTCCGGCCCGGACGGGACCGAATAGGAAAACCCATGCGTCTGCGTCAGATCGCCTTCATGGCCCGCAAGATCGCGCCGGTGGCCGAACAGCTGGAGCAGGTGTTCGGGCTGAAAGTCGGCTACCGCGATCCGGGCGTCGAGGTGTTCGGCCTGAAGAACGTGGTCATGCCGGTGGGCGGCGAGTTCCTTGAGGTGCTGGAGCCGTTCCGCGACGACGCCTCCGGCGCCCGCTACCTGGCCCGGCGCGGCGGCGACGCCGGTTACATGGTCATCCTGCAGGACGACGACGCGCTGGCGCACCGGGCGCGGCTGGAGGCGCAGGCCGTGCGCGTCATCGCGACCAGCCGCGGCGGGCGCTACACCTATAGCCACTTCCACCCAGCCGATTGCGCCGGCGTGCTGCTGTCGATCGATTCCGTCGAGGGCGACGCAAACTGGCGCGAGTCCAGGAGCGACTGGCCGCCGGCCGGTCCCGACTGGCGCGACTTTCAGAGCGAGACCAGCCTGGGCATCGCCTCGGTGACCATCCAGGCCCGCGACCCGCTGGCCGCCGCCGAGCGTTGGTCGATGCTGCTCGACCGCCGCGCCAACCGGGTCGGCCGGGCGCTGGAATTCACGCTGGATCCCGGCCTGATCCGCTTCGTCGGCGCGGTCGACCAAGACGGCACAGGCGTGGTCGGCATGGACATCCGGGTGGACGACCCCGCCGCCATCCTCGACCGCGCCCGCACGCTGGGCCTACCCGTCGACCGCGACGCGGTGACCATCGGCGGCGTCGCGATCTGGCCGGTCGCGGCCTAGAAGTTCTTGACCCCTCGTCCGTAACGCGTTACAGGGTTGCGCGACAGGAGACAAGGATATGCCCGCTCCAGCTGAGCGAATGAAGGCGATGCGAGATCGACGGCGTATGCGTGGCTTGCGGGAACTTCGCCTTATGGTCCCAGATCCCCGGTCGGAGGCGGTCCGTCAGCGCATCGCGGTGCAGGTTGCGCGCTTGAATCCTGAGCACGAGCGGGAGGCGCTCGCGTGGATCGAATCGGTTTCGGTCTTCGATGAATCCTTCGACGAAGAATGAGACGCGGTGACATCGTAGCGATCGCGGCGCCTGGAGACTACGGAAAGCCGCGCCCGGCGGTGATTGTACAGACGGACGCGCTGCCCAGCGACCACGCTTCGCTCGTCCTTTGCCAGATGACTTCGAGCCTTTCTGACACGGAATTTCGCATCACCGTGGAGCCCAGCTCCGAAAATGGGCTTCGCGCAACGTCCCAAGTAATGACCGACAAGCCTGTGACTGTGCGGCGCGAACGCGTTGGACAATTAATTGGCCGTCTCGCCGCTGCGGATGTCGCGCGGCTGAACGTAGCGCTGGCCTTTGTCATGGGTCTCGCCGACTAGTGAAGTTGTCAGTCTGGGAGGTCACATGCGCGCCGTCGTCGCCCGCAACAAACAACTCCACTGCGAAGAGATCGCCGAGCTCGAACCGCAGGCCGGCCAGGTTCTGGTCAGGACGCTGAGCTGCGGCATCTGCGGCTCGGACCTGCACGCCCTGCACCACCTCGATCACATGGTCGAGCTGGGCAAGCGGGTCGGCGCCATCGGCGGCGGGCTGGACCCGGCCCAGGGCGTGGTGTTCGGCCACGAATTCTCCGCCGAGGTGCTGGACTACGGCCCGGGCTCGGCGCGTCCGTTGAAGGTCGGGACCCGCGTGGTCACCGTGCCGGTGCTGCCAACGGCCACGGGCATGGCGTCGATCGGCTATTCCAACGCCTATCCCGGCGGCTTCTCCGAACGCATGCTGCTGGCCGAGGCCATGCTGCTGGAGGTGCCGAACGGCCTCTCCGATCGCCAGGCGGCGATGACCGAGCCTTTCGCGGTTGGCGCCCACGCCGTCGCCCGCGCCGCCATCGACGAGCCGAGCGCCGCCCTGGTGATCGGCTGCGGGCCGGTAGGCCTGGCGGTGATCGCCGGTCTGAAGTCCAGGGGCTACGGCCCGGTCGCGGCGGCCGACTTTTCGCCCGCCCGGCGCAGGATGGCCGAACGCATGGGCGCCGACATCGTGGTCGATCCGGCGGTGGAATCGCCGCACGCCAAGTGGTCGGAAATGGGCGTCGCCGCCACCGGCCTGGAGCAGATGATGGCCCGGATGGGTGGCCTGACGGTCAGGCGCGCCATCATCTTCGAGTGCGTCGGCGTGCCCGGCGTGCTGCAGGGCCTGCTCGACGCCGCGCCCAGCGGCGCCCAGATCGTCGTCGCGGGCGTGTGCATGACGCCCGACACCATCGAGCCCTTCATCGCCATCACCAAGCAGATCGATTTCCGCTTTGTGTTTGGCTACACGCCCGAGGAATTCGCCGCCACCCTCGGCCAGATCGCCGACGGCAAGATCGACGTCGAGCCGGTGATCACCCAGGCGGTCGGCTTCGACGACGTCGCCGCCGCCTTCGCCGCCCTCGCCGACCCCGAAAGCCAGGTCAAGATCGTGGTCGAGCCTTAGCAGCGGCGAAGAGTCGACCGCCAAGCTCGCCAAGGACGCCAAGAAGAACGGCGGCGCGCGGTGGTGGCAGGCAAAACTGCGCCTCGGGCGCGCGACCGATTCCAGTCGTCCCCCAACCTCTTGGCGTCCTTGGCGAACTTGGCGGTCAATTTGCTGACGCAGCCGCGCGCGGATGCGCCTTCAAGATTCAACCACGAAAAACACGAAAAGCATGAACGGGTCAGCGGCGAGGCCCGCGAGAGTCTGGAATGACCCCCTGATTTGAGACAGTGAAATAGGCCACACTGCCCTG
>JBEPUW010000013.1:0-86254 GCA_041691315.1 Caulobacteraceae bacterium
GGGGGCTAACATTCAAAGCGAAAGGGGGGACAACATTGGGCGCGATTTGACAGTCGGGGCTCAAAAACCCGTCGCCACTGACAATCTTGGCCTTGAGAAGCGTGCGTATGCGGGGCGCATCGCGTCGGTCAGAGCCGCTGTGTGGCGCCAGCGCAACTTGCGCTGATGGCGCACGCGGGAGTTCGCTGCGAGCCGGGTTCCGCTCCGGATCGAACGTCGGGTCACCTAGCGGACCCCAAAAGCCATCGATGGCACGGACCATAGAATGCACCATACGCACGGATGGTTGAGCGACCGCTAACCATGCCCTTTCCACTCAATCGTGCAGAGCGATGTCGTTGGTCGCCTTTGACGGCTTGGCGATGATGCCGCCTCTCGGCGGGACTGGAACGCCAAGACCGCTCGCGGATTGAGGGGAAGCGCGCGGGTTCGGCCGCTCGCTTCAGCGCGGGACAACTCACATGAGCGACAATCAAACCGGTGGTGCGGGGCGAGGTGGCGCCGATGCGCTGCGGGGAGCAGCGGACCGTGCCTCCGGCACTATCCAAAAGGCTGCTGACAAAGCACAGGACGCGATCGACGAAGGTGCGGAGACAGCTATGGACAAGCTCGTCGATTTGGCCGACCGAGCCTCGGCGGTCGTCTCGAAAGCCGGCGATCGCGCCCAGGACGCCTACAGCCGTGCCGCTGCGCGCGCGCAGGATGTGGCGGACACCATCGACCCCTTCGTACAGGAACGCCCCTACGCGGCGCTGGTGATCGCGGCGGGGATTGGCGTGCTTGTTGGCCTGCTAATGGCGTGGCGCGGTCCCAAGACCATCTACGTAAAAGAAGGTTCGTCTGGTGTTCGCTGACGAGACACCGGATGAAGCGTAGTTCCGAGACTGTAAGGTCCACAGGAGCCGCAATACGCGGCGCTCTCGTGCTTGGCTTCGCGGCTGGCTTGGGCCTTGGGGTGTGGGCGACCAGAGTACCTGACCACGTTGAGTCACCTTTGGCGCGGCGATCAGTTCCCGGCGCCACCGCTGCGAGCCCAGCAAAGATCCCCGCCGCGGGCTGGAGGCAAGTCGGCCAAAGGACGTGGAAGGCCTTCAATGGCGACCAGATTCCGGCCGTCGCTGGCGGCGTGACGTTCTTCAGCCTATTGGCGCTTTTTCCGGCGCTTAGCGCATTCGTCTCCCTGTTCGGTCTCATTGCTAACGTCGAGGACGCCCGCCGCCAGCTCGTTGGGCTTGCCGGCATCCTACCGGGCGGCGCGGTGACGGTGATTGGCGAACAGATGCGGCGTCTGATTCAATCGGACCACGCTCATCTTGGCTTTACGGCCGCGACCAGCCTGTTGATATCAATTTGGAGTTCAAACGCGGGCGTCAAGGCGCTGATGGCCGGACTCAACGCGGCCTACGAAGAGCGCGAGAAGCGCACCTTCATTCGGTTAAATCTCCTGTCCCTTACTTTCACGCTCGGCCTCACCGCATTCGCAGTGATCAGCGTGGCTTGCGTAGTCGGCGCGCCCCAGGTTCTGGCTTCCGTGGGTCTCGGACAGTTCCAGCTCGCCAGCCTTTTCCGCTGGCCGGCGGTTCTGGTGGTCATGTTCGTCGTGTTGGCCCTGCTCTACAGATTTGGCCCGTCCCGCGAACCCGCACGGTGGCGGTGGATCACACCCGGGAGTATCCTGGCGGCCTTCGGCTGGCTGGTTATGTCGGCGGGATTTTCGCTCTACGTCGCCAACTTCGGCCACTACGACCGCACCTACGGGCCTCTTGGGGCCATCGTTGGATTCATGACCTGGATATGGCTATCGGTCATGGTGGTGCTGCTCGGGGCCGAGCTTAATTCCCAACTAGAGCAGCAGACCTCGGTGGATACGACGACCGGCGCGCCGCTCCCGAAAGGCCAGCGTGGCGCCGTCGTCGCTGATCGCAGCCTTTGAAGAGTGATGCGCGCCACTGGATCGCCGCCGGCATGGCGACTGGGATTACGCCGATCGCTCGAAGGTGATGTGCAGCGGGTCGCGATCAGGTCGCCCTGCGACGGGTCACGAAGTGAACGATCACCGAGATCACCGCCAAAATAATCAGCAGGTGGATCAGGAAGCCCGCAACATGAAAAACCAGAAATCCGAGTACCCATAGAATGATGAGAACGGCGGCAGCGGCGAGGAACATGAGTTTCGCTCCGTATGTCCCGGTCTGTTTGACGCCGGGATTATCCAGCTTCACAGCATTTGGATGGGCGAGTCGATCTCCGATCCACCCTAAGCCAGAACGCGACCACCGCGAGAGTTTGTCGCTCGCTGTGACCTATTTGTGACCTAGACGGCACAAGCCGGCCGGCACTCCCGCACTAAAACAAATAAATTCAATCACTTGTTCTAGAGCTCACACCTCCGCAGCCCGGGTTGTGGAAGATGGTGACGGCGTCCTTGGCCATGGCTCGTTCCTTCGGGGGTCCGCCTTCCGGATACATCGCCGCGACGTCCGGCGGTAGGTCCCGGGGCTTCGGAGACACCTTGTCTCCATTGGCGCGCGGCTTGCTGGTTCGCGTCGTAAGCGAGCACGGCCGCGCCAGATCGGAACACAGGCGCGCCGGCAAACCTTCGCTAACCGAAGGCCTGTATGAAAGCGCGGATGCGACAAGCGGCGGCCACGGCAGGACTTGAGGCGGAGCTTGTCCATCCCGGCGCGCTCGCGCCCGCTGACGTCGCGGCCTGGCGCGCCCTGCAGGCCACCGAGCCGGCCTTCGCCAGCCCCCTGCTGGGCGTCGACTTCGCCCAAGCCGTCGGCGCGGTGCGCCAGGATGCGCGGGTCGCGGTCTATCGGCGCGGCGGCCAGACCATCGGTTTCCTGGCCCATCACCGCCGCCCGGGCGGCTTCGCGCGGCCGATCGGCGCACCGTTCTGCGACTATCACGGCCTGGTCAGCAGCCGCGACGCCGCGCTGGGAGCGGCCGAGGCGTTGCAGGCCGCGCGGCTGGGCGCGCTGCGCCTGACCGGCTTGATCGATCCCTTCGACGGCTTTGGTGAGGCGGTGAAGACCCGGATGCCGGCGCACCGGATCGTGCTTGCGGGCACTTCGGAGGCCTACCTCGACGCGCTCTGGGCCGGCAGCGGCAACCGGCTGAAGAACTATCGCCGCTATCGCCGCTCGCTGGAAAAGGCGGCTGGACCGATCCGCGTGGTCGGCGACGACCGCGACCCGCAGGCGTTCGAGACGCTCATCGGCTGGAAGCGCGACCAGTTCGTCCGTACCGGCCTGCACGATTTCCTGGCCGTGCCCTGGGCCGCGGCGCTGATGCGCGGGATGTTCACCGACCGCACCCAGACCTTCGGCGGCCAGATGCTCAGCCTCTACGCCGGCGACAAGCTGGTCGCGGCGCATTTCGGGGCGCGCCAGGGCGGCTGGTTTCATCCCTGGATCAGCGCCTACGATCCCGATCTCGCCGCCCATTCGCCCGGCACGGTGCACCAGGTCGAGGCCATCGGGGCCATGACCGGGCTCGGCCTCACCACCTACGACCTCGGTCCCGGCGAGGATCATTGGAAGTCGCAGTTCACCAACGACAACGAGGATGTCGGCGCGGGCCTGGCCGTTGCGCCCAACTTCGCCGGGGCCCTCGCCCGCTCATCCGACCAGTTTTGGGCCCTGCCGCCGCTGCGCGGGGCCGCCCTGGTCGGGCGGGTGCGCAACCGGCTGGACCAGATCGCGGCGCTGGAGTTGACCCTGGGCGGCCGCATGCAGGGCGCGGCCTATGCGCTGACCACGCAACGGAGACGACAATGGGCGGCGTAGTCGCTGGCTGGTCTGAGGAGCAGATCGCGGGTTTTGAGCAAGAGATCGTCCGCTTCCGCCACACCCTGGCCGAACGGCCGCTGTTCTCCGACGCCGGCTTGATCGGCGTGCTGAACCGCTACCCGCGCGAGGCCATGGGCGTCTTCACCATGGGCGAGGACCTGGAAGACTGGCAGTCCTGGCGGCGCGGCACGGCCAGCGGGCTGGACGGCGCGGCGCTGCTCGAGGCGGTTCGTCAAGGGCGGCTGTGGCTGAACCTGCGCCACGCCAACAAGCACCTGCCGGAGTTCGCGGCGCTGTGCGACGAGATTTCTGCTGAGAAGGAAAAGCATCTGAAGACGCGGATCCTCAACCGCGACCTAGGCCTGCTGATCTCTTCGCCGAACGCGCGGGTCTTCTATCATCTGGACGTGCCGCTCTCCTCGCTGTGGCAGGTGAGGGGGGTGAAGCGGATCTGGTTCTACCCGCGCGGCGAACCGTTCACCGATCCGGCCTGGCTGGAGCGATGCGTGCATGGCGTCGCCGAGGGACAAATGCCTTTTTCGAGCGCCTGGGATGCACAGTCTCAGACCTTCGAGCTCACCGCCGGCGACATGGTCACCTGGCCGCAGAACATGCCGCACCGGGTCGACAACGGGCCGATGATGAATGTCTCGGTCTCCATGGAGTTCATGACCCCTCCGGCGCGGCTGCGCGCCAATGTCCTGCACGCCAACGGGGTCCTGCGCACCACGCTGGGCTGGACGCCCGAAATCCAGGACCGCCTCGGGCCGGCCATGGCCGCCAAACTGGCGGTGGCCAGCGCCCACAAGGCCTGGGCCAATCGGCGCAAGGCCCGGCCCGTGCTGCCTGAGACCTTCGCGGTCGAGACCCGCACCGCATGACCGTCGAGATATCGATCATCATCCCGACCCAGCGGCGGCTGGAAGGCCTGGCGCGGGCCGCGCGCTCGGTTTTCGTGCAAGGCGGCGTCGATGCCGCGTCGCTGGAGCTGGTGGTGGTCGACAACGACCAGACCCCGTCGGCGCAAGCCGCCACCAAGGCCCTGGCCGATGAGGCGCCGTTTCCCGTGCGCTACGTGCACGAGTCGGCCCCCGGCGTCGCCAATGCGCGCAACGCCGGCATGACCGAATCGCAAGGCGCGCTGATCGCCTTCCTCGACGACGACGAAGAGGCCCCGGCCGGTTGGCTGGCGGCGCTGATCAGCGCCCAGCGTCTGTACGAGGCCGACGTGGTCTTCGGGCCGGTGCATGCGCGCGCCGACTGGAACCGGGTCGGCAACCGGGTCTATTTCGAGCGCTTCTTCTCCAGGCTGGGGCCTGAGACCAGCGGGCCGATCGACCACTATTACGGCTGCGGCGACAGCCTGGTGCGGCGCGGCGCGCTGCCCGATCCGGACCGGCCGTTCTCCGCCATCCGCAACCATATCGGCGGGGAGGATGACCTGTTGTTCGGGGCCATGGAGAGGGCCGGGGCCAGGTTCGCCTGGTCGGCCGAGGCCTGGGTCTGGGAGGACCCCGCGCCCGAACGCCTGACCCTGCGCTACACCGCGCTGCGCGCCTTCGCCTTCGGTCAGGGGGCCAGCGCCCACTGCGCCGCCGCCGGCGACCGCCTGGGCGTGGCGCGCTGGATGCTGCTCGGCGTCGCCCAGGCGCTGGCCTTCGGCGCCTATGCCGGCGTCAAATGGCTGCTGCGCTCGCCCAGTTTCGCCTTTTCGCTCGACCGCGCGGCGCGTGGCCTCGGAAAGACGCTCTGGTGGAAGCCTTTCAAAATCCGATTCTATGGACTGACGGTTCCGGCCGCGGCGCCGGCGACAAGCTGAGCTGTCTTTTCCTGGGACGCGACTCTGCATATTCGCTCTGGGATGGCGACGATCCTTGCAGCCGGGGCCTCGGTTGTGCATTTGTCATGGCGCGGAACCGCGGCGCGACGCGGCAAGACCCGACCAGTCGATAGGGAGCGTTTGTGAGTACGGCCAGCACCATAGCGGGGCTCGACCAGGCCCCCACCCGTCACGCCGGGCTGATCGCGTGGGTGCGCGAGATCGCCGAACTCACCAAGCCCGACCGCGTGCACTGGTGCGACGGCAGCCAGGCCGAATGGGACCACCTGACCGAAGAACTGGTCCAGGCCGGCACGCTCAAACGGCTCAACCCCGAGAAGCGACCCAATTCCTTCTACGCCGCTTCCGATCCCAGCGACGTGGCTCGGGTCGAGAGCCGCACCTTCATCTGCTCAACAGACCCCGAGGACGCCGGCCCGACCAACAACTGGCTCGACCCGACCGAGATGCGCGCCGATCTGATGGGCCTGTTCGACGGCGCGATGCGCGGCCGCACCCTGTACGTCGTGCCCTTCTGCATGGGCCCGCGCGGCTCGAAGATCAGCGCCCTTGGCGTCGAGATTACCGACAGCGCCTATGTGGTCGTATCCATGCGGATCATGACCCGCATGGGCCAGGCCGCCCTCGACCAGCTCGGCGAGGACGGTTTTTTTGTGCCCGCCGTGCATTCGGTCGGCGCGCCGCTCGAGTCTGGCCAGGCCGATGTCGCTTGGCCCTGCAACCCGATCAAATACATCGTCCACTTCCCTGAAAGCCGGCAGATCTGGTCTTATGGCTCCGGCTATGGCGGCAACGCGCTTTTGGGCAAGAAGTGCTACGCGCTGCGCATCGCCTCGGTGATGGCCCGCGACGAGGGCTGGCTGGCCGAGCACATGCTGATCCTGAAGCTGACCAGCCCCGAGGGCGCGGTCCGCTATCTCGCCGCCGCCTTCCCGAGCTATTGCGGCAAGACCAACCTGGCCATGCTGCAGCCCAGGCTGTCGGGCTGGAAGGCCGAAACCATCGGCGACGACATCGCCTGGATGCGCTTCGGCGACGACGGCCGGCTCTATGCCATCAACCCAGAGGCCGGCTTCTTTGGCGTAGCACCCGGCACCGGCATGGCCACCAACCCCAACGCCATCGCCGGGCTGGCGGAGAACGCCATTTTCACCAATGTGGCGCTGACCCCCGACGGCGACGTCTGGTGGGAGGGCCTGACCGAGGCCGCTCCGCCGCAACTGACCGACTGGAAGGGCCGCGCCTGGACCCCGGCCTCGACCGAGCCCGCCGCCCACCCGAACGCGCGCTTTACCGCGCCGGCCAGCCAGTGCCCGTCGATCGCGGCGGAGTGGCAGGACCCCAAGGGCGTGCCGATCTCGGCCATCCTGTTCGGCGGTCGCCGGACCACGGCCGTGCCGCTGGTCACCGAGGCCTTCGATTGGCGTCACGGCGTCTTTCTGGCGTCGAACGTCGCCTCGGAAGGCACGGCGGCGGCCGAGAACAAGGTCGGCGAGCTGCGCCGCGATCCCTTCGCCATGCTGCCGTTCTGCGGCTACAACATGGGCGACTATTTCAGTCACTGGATCGCGCTCGGCGAAAGCCGCGAAGCGTCCAAGCTGCCGCGCATCTTCTTCGTCAACTGGTTCCGCAAGGACCAGCACGGCAAGTTCATGTGGCCGGGCTTCGGCGAGAACGTCCGGGTGCTGAAGTGGATCTTCCAGCGCTTGGAAGGCCAGGCCCAAGCGCGGGAGACGGCTATCGGCCTGCTGCCCGCCGAGGGCGCGCTCGATGTCGAGGGCCTGGACCTCGCGCCCGATCGGCTGGAGGCCCTGTTCGAGGTTGATCCAGCGGTCTGGAACGAGGAGGCGGCGCTGATTCCGGCCTTCTACGAACGCTTCGGCGACCGCTTGCCGCCGGCCCTCTGGCGCGAGCACCAGGCCCTGCTGCAGCGCCTGAACGGCCCGCAGGCCGACCACGCCGACCTCCCTCGCATCGCCGCCACCGCCGCGGAATAGAGCGGTAATTGGGGACACGTACGACTTTCCACGGCGGCGCAAGCACGAGCACGGGTTTTGGAAGTCGTACGTGTCCTCAATTACCGGTCACGGTTGGGGTGCGGCCGTGTTTTTTGCCGCTCGTTCGTGACTGACGTCGCGGCACGCGCCTAAATCTCTTTCAAAGGAAGGCGGGCGAGCCGGCCCGCCTGATGAGGGAGATTTTCATGTCCGACACCCAGGTTGCGGCCGCGAGCAAGGTCAAGATCACCCGCGACGGCGACGTCGCCATCCTGACCATGGCCGATCCGGCGACGATGAACGCCGCCGGCGTCGACATGGCCGCCGACCTGACCACCGCGATCAAGAGCGTGATCGAGGGCGACAATCCCGCCCGCGCCATCGTGCTGACCGGCGAGGGGCGGGGCTTCTGTTCCGGCGCCAACCTGACGGCGGTCGGCCCGCGCACCGCGACCACCCCCGGCCAACCCGCTGGCGCCGGCGATGCGCTGAAGACCGTCTACAATCCGCTGATCATCCTGATCCGCGACCTGCCGATCCCGATCGTCACCGCGGTGAACGGGGCGGCGGCCGGCGTCGGCTGCTCGTTCGCGCTGATGGGCGACCTGATCGTCGCCGGCGAGAGCGCCTACTTCCTGCAAGCCTTCCGCCGCATCGGCCTGATCCCGGACGGCGGCTCGACCTATCTGTTGCCGCGCATGATCGGCCGCGCCAGGGCCATGGAGATGACCCTGCTCGGCGAGCGCTTGCCGGCGGCCAAGGCGCTGGAATGGGGCCTGATCAACCGCTGCGTCCCCGATGCGGAGCTGATGCCGACGGCGCTCGGCCTGGCCCAGGAACTGGCGCGTGGGCCCAAATCGCTCAGCCTGATCCGCCGCGCGCTCTGGGCCTCGCTGGACGCCGACTTCGCCGACCAGCTCGACTACGAGGCCAAGACCCAGAACGAGGCCGGCCGCAGCCAGGACTTCATCGAAGGCGTGCAAGCCTTCCTGCAAAAACGCCCCGCCGCATTCAAGGGTAAGTAAAGGACCTCTACCTCCGGGAGAGGTCTAGCTAGGCCGCCCGTTCGCTGGCCGGCGCGTCACCCAAGATCGCTTCCAGGGCTTCGAACAGGCGGCCGGCTTCGATGGGTTTGGCGACGTGGCCGTCCATACCGGCGGCGAGGTAGTCGGCCAGCTGGTGCGACATGACGTTGGCGGTCAGCGCGATGATCGGTGTACGGCGGCGGTCCGCCTCGCGTTCCTGTTCACGGATGGTGCGGGCGGCGGTGGGGCCGTCCATCTTCGGCATCTGGACGTCCATCAGGATCACGTCCCAGTCGTCCTGCTCCCAGGCGATGACCGCCTCGGCGCCGTTGGAGACCAGCACCGGCTCGATGCCGACCTGCTTCAGCAGGGTCTTCAGCACCAGCTGGTTGACCGTATTGTCCTCCGCCGCCAGCACCCGCAGCTTCAGCGCATGGGCCTCGTCATCCGGCGCGGGCGGCGCCGGCAGGGCGAGCGAGGCGCGGCCGTCGCCGACCCGCCGCAGCGGCAGGCTGACGGTGAAGGTCGAGCCGAAGCCCAATGTGCTCTCCACCTCGATCGAGCCGCCCATCATCTCGGCCAACTCGCGGCAGATGGCCAGGCCCAGGCCCGAGCCGCCGAAGCGGCGGGTGGTCGAGGCGTCGGCTTGGTCGAAGCGGCCGAATAGCGCTTGCAGCCGGTCGGCGGGAATGCCGACGCCGGTATCGGTCACTGACAGGGCCAGCGTCTCGTCCCGCCAGCGCGCCGTGACGCTGATCTCGCCGCGATCGGTGAATTTCAGCGCGTTGGAGACCAGGTTGTAGAGGATTTGGCGTAAGCGCGTCGGGTCGCCGCGATAGAGGCCCTGGGCGCTGTCGATATCCAGCGCGAAGGTCAGGCCCTTCTTGTTGGCCTGGGCGGTGAAGGCCTGGTGGGCGCCGCGGGCGACCTCGTCGAGGTCGAATTCGATGTCTTCCAGGTCGAGCTTGCCGGCCTCGATCTTGGCCAGGTCGAGCACGTCGTTGAGAATGGCCAGCAGCGCCTCGCCGGAGGCGTGCACCACGCCCAGCCGCTCGCGCTGCACGGAGGTCAACTCGTCCATGGCCATGGCCTGGGCCATGCCGAGCACGCCGTTCAGCGGCGTGCGGATCTCGTGGCTCATGGTGGCCAGGAACAGGCTCTTGGCGCGATTGGCCGCTTCGGCGTCGTCGCGCGCCTTGGCCAGCGCCAGCTCGGCGCGTTTTTCGTCGTCGATATTGCGCATGACGCCGACGGTGCGGACGATGCGGCCGCGCTCGTCCTTGATCGCCTCGATGGCGGATTCGACCCAGTAGTGCGGGCCGCCGCGCTGCATCATGCGATGCACCAGACGATAGGGCGTGCCGTCCGCGACGTGCTGGTCCCAGAGCGCCTGGGCGCGTTCGCGGTCGGACGGATGGACGCCCCGCCAGATGTCGGCGTTCAGCGACTCGTAGGTCGCACCCGCGCCGCCGATCTGCGGCACGCCATCGCTGGCCAGCTGGCGGTTGCGATAGTCCATCTCCCAGACGTTGATGTTGGCGATCTCGGTGGCCAGGGTCAGGCGCTGTTTCGAGCGCGCCAGGGCCTGCACCACACGGCCACGTTGCCACTGGTCGGCGACGAAGGCGGCGTGGTCGGCCAGCCGCCCGGCCATGTCGGCGTCGTAGGCGCGCGGCAGGTCGTCGAAGATGGCCAGGCAGCCGATGCGCCGGCCTTCCGGCAGGACGATCGGGGCGGCGGCATAGAACTGATGATCCGTCTCGCCTAGGGCGAGCGGATAGGCGTCGCTCCAGCGCGGCTCGGACATGTCCTCGATCCAGAGCACCTCGGCGGTCTGCACGGCGAGCTGGGCCAGTGCGATGGCGCGCGATTCCTTGGTCGGCTGGTTGCGGCCGGCCCCGGCGATCCACATGCGGTTTTGCCCGGCGAGCGCGATATAGGCGCCGGAGGCCTCGGCCATGCGCATGGCCAGGCGTGCGATGCGTTCGAAGATGGCGCGGCTTTCCTCGGGGTCGACGGCGTTGGCGGTAAACCCGCGACCGCCAGTCTCGCGAGGCTCATCCTCGTTCGCCATCGTCTTTGTGAATCCCACCCCTGAAACGACGCAAACTGTGACGGGATCGCCTTAAGATAGCGTCTACGCAGGGTTCGCCCTTGCCCCGGCGTCAGTCGACCAGGCCGGCCTGGCGGCGCGCGGCGGTCAGGGTGTTCTGCAGCAGGCAGGCGACGGTCATCGGCCCGACGCCGCCCGGCACCGGGGTGATCCAGCCGGCGACCTGGACGGCCTCGCGGAACGCCACGTCGCCGACCACGACCATCTTGCCGGCCGCTCGCGCCTTCGGCATGCGCGAGAGGATGCTGTGGATGCCGACGTCGATCACCGCCGCGCCAGGCTTGATCCAGTCGCCCCGGATCATCTCCAGCTGGCCGGCGGCGGCGACCAGGATGTCGGCCTCGCGGGTGATCGCCGCCAGGTCGACCGTGCGCGAGTGGGCGATGGTGACCGTGCAGTCGGCCTTCAGCAGCAGCTGGGCGATCGGCTTGCCGACCAGGTTCGAGCGGCCGACCACCACCGCGCGCAGCCCGCGCAGCGCCGCGCGCCCGCCAAGCGCATCCTCCAGCAGCATCACGCACCCCCGCGGCGTACAGGGGAACAGGCCCGGCTGGCCGGCGGCGAGGCGGCCGATATTGACCACGTTCAGCCCGTCGACATCCTTGTCCGGATGGGTGGCGTTCTGGATCGTCAGCTGATCGGTGTGCGGCGGTACGGGAAACTGCACCAGGATGCCATGGATGGCCGGGTCGGCGTTGAGGTCGGCCACCACCTTCAGCAGTTCGTCCTGCGTGGTGGTGTTGGGCAGGCGCAGGACGACCGAGTGCATGCCTGCGGCCACGGTCTGTTCGCCCTTGCTGCGCACATAGATCTGACTGGCCGGGTCTTCGCCGACCAGCACCACGGCCAGGCCCGGCTTGACGCCGTGATCGCGCCGCAAGACCGCGGTCTCCTCGGTCACCCGCGCCACCAGCCCGGCCGCAAACGCCCGCCCATCGATCAACCGCGCCTCAGCCATCAGTTCCTCCGCTCGGGTTGTGGATCACACACCAGCGCCTGGACCAATGCCCCAATCTTGGCCTCGGTTTCCAGCCGTTCTTCTTGCGGATCGCTGTCGGCGACGATGCCGGCGCCGGCGCGGGCCTCCAGTCGCCAGCCCCCGGCATCGGCGCAGAACCCGGCGGTGCGAATGAGCACGCTGGAATCGAACGCCCCGTCGAACCCGGCCCAGAACAGCGATCCGAAAAACGGCCCGCGCGGCGGTTCCAGCCCCGCGATCGTCTTCATCGCCTGCACCTTCGGCGCGCCGGTGATCGAGCCGGGCGGGAAGGCGGCGCGAAAGAGGTCGATGGCATTGCGCCCCGCCGCCAGCCGCCCGGTCACCGTCGAGACCAGGTGATGCACATTGGCGAAGCTGGTCACCCGGCAGAGGGCCCGCACAGCCACCGTGCCGGCCGCACAGACCCGGGCCAGGTCGTTGCGCATCAGGTCGACGATCATCAGGTTCTCGGCGCGGTCCTTAGGTGAGGCGGCGAGTTCGGCGGCCTGGGCCTCGTCGTCGGCGGCATCGCGACCGCGCGGCCGCGTACCCTTGATCGGCTGGGTCTCGACATCGCCGTCTACCGTGACGCGCAGGAACCGCTCCGGCGAATTGGAGACCAGGGCGCGGTCGGCCAGCCGCAGATAGGCCGCGAACGGCGCCGCACTGGTCCGCGCCAGCCGCGCCACCAGGTCGAACGGCCGCCGGCCCGGCTTCAGCCGCCCGGTCCAGCGCCGGGCGATATTGGCCTGGAAGATCTCGCCAAGTCCGATCCGCGCCACCACATCGGCGACCGCGGCCTCATAAGCCGGCCCGGAACTGACGCTAAGCGGCTCCGCGGGCCGGCCCGGATGAGCGGCGATCGGCGGCGCCTCCAGCCATCGCAGCGCCTGCTTCGCCGCGGCGTCCGCCTCGGCCTCGTCGCGCCCGCGCCCGATGCCCAGCACCACGCGCTGTTCATGATCGAAGGCCAGGAGCGCCGGATAGCGCGCACAGGCCAGGTCCGGCCAGTCGGGATGCCGGGCGAGCCCCAGCGCCTCGACATGGTCGCCCAGCTCATAGGCCGCCAGCCCCGCCACACCGCCTTGGAACGGTGGTCCGCCGGCCAGGCGAGGCGAGGGCGGGCCGACCATCCCGGCCAAGGCCGAGAACGGGTCGCCGGCATCGCCGGCGGCGAAGACCAGCGTCGCATCCGGCTGTCGCGCCAGATAGGACCAGCGCCCGTCCGCCCCGCCGCCGCCGGACAAGAAGCCGACTGCCCAGGCCTCGTCCGCAAACGCCGACAGGGCCTCGACCGGCTCGCGCCAGGCCGCCCGCACGACCGCCACAGCCGCATATGGTGCGTCCGGGAGCTGAGCCATCGCCTGCATAGCCGGCCTTGTGACCGCGACTCAGGCGAAAAGCCAGGGGCCTCAGCGCGCTTTCAGCCCCTGCTGCTCGAGCCGCCATTTGAACTGGTCGAAGCGGTCCTGGCCGAAGAAGGGTTCGTCGTTGAAGGCGATCATCGGCACGCCGTAGTGGCCGGCGGCGCGCTGAGCGACCTGGCTTTCCTCGATGACGGCGTTCAGCCGGTCGGCCTCGTCGTCGACGACGCGGGCGATCTCGGCCGGGTCGAGGCCGGCGCGTTCGGCGGCGCGGGCCAGGTGGTCGCCTTCGTGCCAGTTGTCGACCTCGCCGCTCCAGATCGTCCGGCTGGCCTCGTCGAGGAATTGCAGGCCACGCCCACGCTCGGCGGCCGCGACGCCCATACGGGTCAGGCGATGGATGCGCGGCTGGTCCTTCGGATAGGTGCGGGTGGCCATGTCCATCTGCACCGGATCGGGCCTTGGCCAACGGATCGGCAGGCCGAGGAACTCGGCCTCGCGGCGGATGTCGAGCTGCAGGTAGGAATACCAGAATGGATCGCGGCCATCGAAGAACTCGGGCGTGCGAACGGCCAGCGGATAGACCGGGCGGACATTGCCGCACACGTCAAAGTCCCGCTCCAGCGCCACCAGCTTATGGGTGATCAGGTAGGAATAGGGCGAACGGAAGGACCAGTAGAGGTCGTAGGTCAGGGTCATGGGGATGACCATCCTTTCTCGCCGAACCTCGCATGTATGGAGTCAGGCTGGCCCTCGAAGCCAGCAATCGAGGTAATGTCTTGCACCCACGCCGGCTGGGAACGCGTCCAGATCTGAACCGTCGGCGCGAAATGCTCGCGCTGACGAACGGTACCGAAACGAAGGCTGTAGGGTTTGGGGTCGTCGCCAAGGCCGGTGGCATAGATCGGCGAGCCGCAGCGAGGGCAGAAGGCGTGCAGGCGCTGGGTCCCGCTGTCGGCGGTTTTGACGTAGGTCGAGGGCTCGCCGGAGATTAGCCGAAACGTGCCGCTTTCGGCCGGAATGGTGACGCGAAAGGCCCCGCCGGTCAGGACCTGGCAGTCGGTGCAGTTGCATATCGCGGTCTTGGCCGGATCGGCCTCCGCCTCGAAGGTAATGAAGCCACAGTGGCACTTTCCGTCGATTTTCATGGCCGTTCCCACCCCCGCTCATCCCCGCGCAGACGGGGACCCGATTTTTATCCTAAAACGCGGCGTTTCCAGCAAAAACGCCTGGGTCCCCGCCTGCGCGGGGATGAGCGGAATGATGAGGGGCTGCGCTTACTATTGGCGCGCCATCTCGGGTTGGCCGATCGCGCCGCCGTCCAGGTTCTGGTCGGGGTCCATGGTGACGGTGACCTTTTTCAAGCGCCCGGAGAAGGCGAAGGGGGCCTCGTAGTCGGCGACCGGGCTGCCGCGGTCGCGGCCGATGTCGAGGCCGGTCCAGGAGATGAAGTTGTGGAATCCGAGCTGGGTCTCGGCTTCGCCGGCGGGCTCGCCATCGATCAGTAGACTGATGAAGCGCTTGGCGGCGTTGCGCACTGAGACGCCGAGGCGATGGTGGCCGGGGGTGATGGGACGATCACTGACGGTCTGGGCGTGCAGACCGCCGACGTTCATGTCGTAGATCAGCCGTCCGTCGCGCACGAATAGGCTATAGCCGCAGGTGGCGTCGCCGTGGGCGATCAACACGCCCTGGTCGTCATCCGTGAGCTTGACGTGGGCCTCGATGACGAAGGAACGCGAGCGCACGTCGGGCGCGACGTCGGTCGGCAGGTGGCCCATGCCGGCGTGGAAGACGAAGGACTTGCGCGGTCCGTGGAAACGCGTGGCGTTCTCGGCAAAGCGTGGCGCGAAACGGTCGTCCAGCGGCAGCACCTTGCAGCGCTCCGCCTGCACCCACCATTCGGCGACCAGTTCGGCGAGCTTTCCCGGATGCGCGGCCGCCAGGTCCTCGGATTCGGAAAAATCCTTGTCCAGATGATAGAGTTCCCAGACGTCGGCATCGAACGGCGTGCCCGGCGGGTGATAGGCGACCGCCTTCCAGCCGTCCTTCCAGAGGCCGCGGTGGCCGAACATCTCGAAATACTGCGGCGTCGCGCGCGGCGGATCGGCCTGGCCGAAACTGGCGGCGAAGGAGACCCCTTCGATCGGCTGCTGGGAGACGCCGGCCAGACTGGGCGGCGGCGTGATGCCGATCAGATCCAGCAGGGTCGGGGTGATGTCGCTGGCGTGGCGAAAACCGTGGCGCAGTTCGCCGCGCGCCGCGATCCCGCCTGGCCAGCTGGCGATCAGCGGATCGCGGATGCCGCCGCCGTGGGTGTTCTGCTTGTAGCGCTTCAGCGGCGTGTTGGAGGCCATGGCCCAGCCCCAGGGGAAGTTGGAATGGGTGTCCGGACCGCCGATGTCGTCGATCCGCGCGATCTTCTCGGCGATCGGCTCGGGCTTGCCGTTATAGGGGCCCATGGCGTTGACCATGCCCATGGGCCCGCCCTCCTGGCTGGCGCCATTGTCGCTCATCACCAGGATCAGGGTGTCGTCGCGCAGGCCGGCCTCGTCGAGGAAGGCGACCAGCCGCGCCAGGTTGCGGTCAGCATGGTCGAGCATGGCGGCGAAGGCGGCCTGCAGGCGGGTGAACAGGCGCTGTTCATCCGGGGAATGCTCGGCCCAGGGCCGGACGAAGTCGTTGCGTGGCGGCAGGCGGGTGTCGGCGGGCACGATGCCCAGCGCCTTCTGCCGCGCCAGGCGCCGGTCGCGCTCGACGTCCCAGCCGTCGGCGAAGACGGCGTCGTAGGTCATGATCAGTTCGCGCGGCGCCTGGTGCGGGGCGTGACAGGCGCCGAAGGCCAGCCAGGTCAGCCAGGGCGTTTCCGGCGCATCGGCGGTGTGATCGGCGATGAAGCGGATGGCCTGGTCGGTCAGGTCCTCGGTCAGGTGATAACCCTCGGCATAGCCCTTCGGCGGCTCGATCGGGGTGTTGTCGCGCACCAGTTCCGGCGCGAACTGGTCGGTCTCGGCGTCCATGAAGCCATAGAAGCGGTCGAAACCCCGGCCAAGCGGCCAGCCGTCGAAGGGTCCGGTCGGCCCGGTCTCGGTCAGCGAGGTCACGTGCCACTTGCCCAGCATGTAGTTGCGATAGCCGCCGCCGCGCAGCATCTCGGCCAGGGTCCCGGCCTCGGGCGCGATCTTGCCGCGATAGCCCGGATAGCCGGAATCGAAATTGGCCAGGCAACCGACGCCCACCGAGTGGTGGTTGCGTCCGGTGAGCAGCGCCGCCCGCGTGGTCGAGCACATGGCGGTGGTATGGAAGCCAGTATAGCGCAGGCCTTGCGCGGCCAGGGCGTCGATGGTCGGCGTCTCGATCGGCGAGCCGTAGCAGCCGAAGTCGGAAAAGCCGACGTCGTCGAACAGCACCACCAGGATATTGGGCGCCCCCTTTGGAGCCCTGGTCTTGGCCGGCCACCACGGCGTCGAGTCCGCGATGGTCCTGCCGATCTTCGCCCCGGTCATGCTTGGCCCCCCATCACCGCCAAGCTAAGGCGCGGCGTGCGCGGGGAAAAGGGCGCCCTCGGGTCAGCCGGACATCGCCGGCTATTCGGCGGCGATCTTCATCGGGTCGCGCAGCTTGGCCGAATAGTAGGAGGCGTTCATCTCGCCCGAAGCGGCCTCGCGGGCGAAGCGGATCAGGTGGCGCGAGACCAGGCCGGCCTGGATCACCGGCTCGATCTGGCCCTTCTTCAGCTTTGGCCAGGCGAAGGCCCAGAAGGCGCGGCGATAGTCGCTGCGCACCCCGACCTTCCAGACGATCTTGGCGAACAGGCTCGCGCCCAGGCGGATGTTCTTCCACGAGGCGCGCTGCTTGCTGGCCGGCCGGGGGAAGCGGTTGGCATAGGTGTTGACGACTTGGTGCTCATATCGCTGGAACAGCGTCTCGGGATCGTAGGCGCGGGCCATGGTGTCGCGCCACATGGCGACCACGTCCTCGTAGGGCAGCAGGAAGTCGACATTGGATTCGCGATCGTCGTCGTGGATCAGCCGCCCGGTGCGCGCCAGCCGGTCCCAGAGCGGCGTCTGCGGCAGGGCCTGCAACAGATTGATGGTCAGCATGGGAATGCGCGAGACCTCGATGAAATCGAGGATGCTCTGGCCCGATTGCGGCGTGTCGGTGTCGAGGCCGAGGATGATGCCGGAGACCACCTCCATGCCGTAGCTGTTCAGGGTCTCGATGCCCTCCAGGATCGGCACCATCATGTTGTGCGCCTTGGACATCGCCTTCAGCGCCTCGGGCTCGGGCGTCTCGATGCCGCAGAACACCGTGTCGAAGCCGGCTTCGCGCATCATGGCCAGCAGATCGGTGGAGCGCGCGATGTTCAGCGTCGCCTCGCAGGCGAAGGAGATGGCGTAGCCGTTGCGCTGCTGCCAGGCGATCAGGTGCGGCAGCAGTTCCTTCACCGCCCGGCGATTGGCGATGAAGTTGTCGTCGACGAAATAGACCGCGTTGTTGAGGCCGTTCTCCATGAGCTTATCCAGCTCGCGGATGATCTGCTCCGGCGATTTCAGGCGCGGCACGCGGCCGTAGAGGCCTGGGATGTCGCAGAACTCGCACTGGTAGGGGCAGCCGGACGAGAACTGGATGCTGCCCAGGAAGTAGCGGTCGATCTCGGCCAGCTCATAGGCTGGCGGCGGACATTCGGTGAGCGGCCGCTTTTCCTTGGTGGTCAGCACCACCTGCCGGGCCGGCCGCGCGCAATCCTCGGCCAGACGCGCGAACAGCGCCTCGGTGGCGTCGCCCAGCTCGCCGATGTGCAGATAATCGAAGTCCGGATAATAGTCCGGGCAGGCCGAGACCGACGGACCACCCAGCACCGCGACCCGGCCGGCCTTGTGCGCGCGGTCGCAGATATCGTGCATGCGCTGGCGCTGGATGTGCATGCCACTGACGAACACCACCTCGGCCCAGGCGAAGTCGGCCTGGGTGGCCGGCGACATGTTTTCGTCGATGAAACGCACCGACCATGAGGCGGGCAGGGCCGCGGCGATGACCAGCAGGCCTTGCGGCGGCATGAAGCCCCTGACGTCCTTCATCAGCTCATAGGCGTATTCGAACGTGCCGAACGACGGCGCGTAGCGGGGCGAGACGCACAGGACGCGCCGAGGATGCAGCTTTTCGGACTCGGTCATCAAGTTGTCCGTGCCTTCTCAGGGCCCCGCCCAAACCTACCCGACGTGGGATCAGTCGCAAAGCGCCGCAAGCCCCAAAATCGTTCCGGCCGGGTTGGGCGGTCCGCCGCGCCCTGACCCGCTAGACAGCATCGGTGCGTTTTTGGTCGGCAAGCCGCTGAAACGGCTTAAACTCCTGGCGTCGTTCGCCTGAGCGAATGTGGAGTGACTGCATTGAACAAGCCAAAGACGATCACGGTGCTGGGTTCGACCGGTTCGGTTGGGACCTCGACCCTGGACCTGGCGGCCCGGGCGGTGGCGCATGGCTCGGCGGAGGTCGAGGTGATCGCGCTGACGGCGGGGGCCAATGTGGTGCTCCTGGCCGAGCAGGCGCTGACCTGGCGGCCGCAGATCGCGGTGATCGCCGACGAGAGCCTGCTGGAGGAGCTGCGCCAGCGCCTGAACGGCAGCGGCGTCGCCTGCGCCGCCGGCAAGGCGGCGGTGATCGAGGCGGCGGGTATGGCCGCCGACTGGGTAATGTCGGCGATCATGGGCTCGGCGGGCCTGGCTCCGACGCTGGCCGCGGTGAAGACCGGCGCCGTGGTCGGCCTGGCCAACAAGGAGAGCCTGGTCTGCGCCGGTCCGGCGCTGCTGGAGGCCGCCAAGGCGGCGGGCGGGGTGATCATCCCTGTGGATTCGGAACACTCAGCCATCTTCCAGGTGCTTGATCCCAGCCTGATCCATCGGGTGGCCAAGCTGATCATCACCGCCTCCGGCGGCCCGTTTCGCGACTGGAGCCGCCAGGCCATGGGCCGGGCGACGCCGGAGCAGGCGGTGGCGCATCCCAACTTCCGCATGGGCGCGAAGATTTCGGTGGATTCCGCCACCATGATGAACAAGGGCCTGGAGATGATCGAGGCCAGATACCTGTTCGGCGTCACCCCGGAACAGATCGAGGTGCTGATCCACCCCGAGCAGATCATCCATTCCATGGTCACCTACAGCGACGGCTCGACCCTGGCGCAGCTGGGCGCGCCGGACATGCGCACCCCGATCGCCATCGCCTATGCCTGGCCAGACCGGCTGGACTGGCCAGCGCCAGCGATGGACCTGGCGGCCATGGGGGCGCTGACCTTCGCCCGCCCCGACGCCGAGCGCTTCCCGGCCATCGAGATCGCGCGCACGGCGATGAACGCCGGCGGCCTGGCGCCCGCGGCCATGAGTGCGGCCAATGAGACCGCGGTGGCCGCCTTCCTTGACCGGCGCATCGGCTTTCTCGATATTGCCGCCACGGTGACGCAGACCCTGGAGCGGATGGACCGCAACGGCGATCTGCAGGCGGGGGCGAACGCCGACGGCGCCGTGGAGATCGCCATGGACGCCGACCGTTCCGCCCGCCGCGTCGCAAAAGACGTCCTCGCCCAGCTCCAACCCTCGCTCTAGCCCATGACCGTTGTCATCACCGGTGGCGTCAAAGGCATCGGGCTCGCCATCGCCGAACATCTGGCCCGGCCCGGCGAGGCGCTGATCCTGGGCTACAACGCCGACGAGGACGCGGCCGCCGCCGCCAAGGCGCAGCTGGCCTCGACCGGGGCGGTGGTGACCACGGTGCGCGCCGATGTCGGCCAGATCGCCGGCGCCCAGGCCTTGATGGACGCGGCGGCCGGCGACGACGTCGTCCACATCGTCCACTCGGCGGCGATGATCTATCCGACCTCGCTGCTGGACGCCGACCTGGAGAAGTTTACCCAGGCCATTCACGTCAACGGCCTGTCGCTGCTCTACCTGGTGCAAAAGGGGCTGCCAAAGTTGGGCCGAGGCAGCACCGTCACCTTCATCACCAGCGCCGGCGCGCGCACCGCCCAGGCCAACTATGCGGCGCTGGGCGTCGGCAAGGCGCTGGCCGAGAGTCTGGTGCGCTATCTGGTGGCCGAACTGGCGCCTCGCGGCATCCGCATCAACGCCGTCGCGCCCGGCCTGGTCGACACCACCTCGGTCGCTGGCATGGTCGGCAGCGCCGAGGGCGCGGCCAAACTGCTCGAGCGAGCAGGGCGAGCCAACCCGTCCGGCCGGCTGACCGAGGGCCGCGACTATGCGGCGGTGGTGGAATTCCTGCAGAGCCCGGCGGCGGAATTCGTCCAGGGCCAGGTGATCCACGTCAATGGCGGCGCCTATGTGCACGGCTAAGGGTTGCGGAGGGTCTGAGTGAGCGGCTGGGTGCTGGGGGTGATCGGCGGCTCGGGTCTCTACGAGATCGACGGCCTAGCCAATGCGCGTTGGAGCAAGGTCGAGACGCCCTGGGGCGATCCGTCCGACGAACTGCTGAGCGGCGAACTGGAGGGCTTGAAGCTGGTCTTCCTGCCGCGCCACGGCCGCGGCCATCCGTTGCCGCCGACGGAGGTCAACGCACGGGCCAATATCGACGCCTTGAAGCAG
This sequence comes from Caulobacteraceae bacterium, assembly GCA_041691315.1. Lineage (GTDB taxonomy): Bacteria > Pseudomonadota > Alphaproteobacteria > Caulobacterales > Caulobacteraceae > Poindextera. Next base: position 20,705 of record JBEPUW010000013.1, read on the forward strand.
AGCGGCTGCACCGACGTCATCTCGCTGTCGGCGGTCGGTTCGCTGCGCGAGGGCCTTAGTCCCGGGACCTTCGTGGTCGTCGACCAGTTCATCGACCGCACCTTCGCGCGCGAAAAGAGCTTCTTCGGCGCCGGACTCGCCGCCCACGTCTCGATGGCGCATCCGATCTGCCCGCGGCTCTCGGGCCTGGTTGCCGACGCCGCCGTGGAGGCGGGGGCCTCGGTGGTGCGCGGCGGGACCTATCTGGCCATGGAAGGCCCGCAATTCTCCACCAAGGCCGAGAGCGAGCTCTACCGCGCCTGGGGCTGCGACGTCATCGGCATGACCAACATGCCGGAAGCCAAGCTGGCCCGCGAAGCCGAGCTGCCCTACGCCTCGGTCGCCATGGTCACCGACTACGACTGCTGGCGCGAGGAGACCGCGCATGTGGACGTCACCCAGATCATCGCCGTGCTCAACGCCAACGCCGCCAAGGCCGTCGGGCTGGTGACGCGGCTGCCGGCGAAGCTCGCGGGCGAGCGGCCGGCCTCGCCGATCGACACCTGCCTGGACGACGCCATCATCACCGCGCCGGCCAGCCGCGCCCCCGCCATGATCGCCAAACTGCGCACCGTCGCCGGCCGCGCCCTTAGCTGAATCCCGGAGCCTGAATGAACCTGACGGACGCCATCCGCACGATTCCCGACTATCCGATTCCCGGGATCATGTTCCGCGACATCACCACCCTGCTCGGCGACCCCAAGGCCTTCCGGCAATGCGTCGACGCCCTGGTCGCGCCCTTCGCCGACCAGAAGATCGACAAGGTGGCCGGCATCGAGGCGCGCGGCTTCATCCTGGGCGGGGCGGTGGCGCACCAGCTGTCGGCCGGCTTCATCCCCCTGCGCAAGAAGGGCAAGCTGCCGCACAAGACCATCGCGGTCGAATACGCCCTGGAATACGGCGTCGATTCCCTGGAAATGCACCTGGACGGCTGCGGCGAGGGCGAACGGGTGCTGCTGATCGACGACCTGATCGCCACCGGCGGCACGGCCGTGGCGGCCTTGCAGCTGCTGCGGCAGGCCGGTGCGGTGGTTCCGGCAGCGGCCTTCGTGGTCGATCTGACGGACCTGGGCGGCGCGGCCAAGCTGCGGGCGCTGGACATCGACGTCTCGACCCTGGTCACCTTCGGCGGTCACTGACGCGGCCATGCTGATCGACGGCCGCCCCACCCGCACCATCTGGCCAGCCGCCGACGGCTCCGGCGATGTCGAGATCCTCGACCAGACCCGGCTGCCGCACGCGGTTGCGGTTAAACGGCTGGCCAGCTTGGCCGACGCCGCTAGGGCGATCAACACCATGCAGGTGCGCGGCGCGCCGCTGATCGGCGCTACGGCGGCTTACGGCGTCTGCCTGGCGCTGCGCGACGACGCCTCCGACGCCAGCCTCGACTCGGCGCTCGCGACCTTGCTCGCCACTCGGCCGACCGCGGTCAATCTGGCCTGGGCCTTGGTGGAAATGGACCGGGCGGTGCGTCCGCTGGCGCGGGCGGACCGATACGAGGCCGCCCGGGCGCGGGCCGCGGCGATCTGCGACGAGGACGTCGAGGCCTGCCGCCGCATCGGCGAACAAGGGCTGGAGCTGATCCGCAAGATCGTGCCGCGGCGCGCCGATGGGGTGGTCAAGATCCTCACCCACTGCAATGCCGGCTGGCTGGCTGCAGTGGACTGGGGCACGGCGCTGGCGCCCGTCTATGCCGCCCAGGCCGACGGAATCGAGCTGCATGTCTGGGTCGACGAGACCCGGCCGCGCAACCAGGGCGCCTCGCTGACCGCCTTCGAACTCGGCCAGCAGGGCGTCGCCCACGCCATCATCGCCGACAACACCGGCGGCCATCTGATGCAGCACGACGAGGTCGACCTGGTCATCGTCGGCTCCGACCGCACCACCCGCGAAGGCGATGTCGCCAACAAGATCGGCACCTATCTGAAGGCCCTGGCCGCCCACGACAACGGCGTGCCCTTCTTCGTGGCCCTCCCGGGCTCGACCGTCGACTGGGCGCTGCGCGACGGGGTGCGCGACATCCCGATCGAGGAACGCGCCGCCGGCGAACTCTCAACCATCTCCGGCCGCGCTGCGGACGGCTCGGTGGTCAGCGTCGACATCTATCCGGCCGGCAGCCCGGCGCTGAACATCGCCTTCGACGTGACGCCGGCCCGGCTGGTCACCGGCCTGGTCACCGAGCGCGGGGTCTGCGCGGCCAGCGAGGCCGGGCTGCTCACGCTTTTTCCGGAGCGCCGCGCGCCATGATCGACGAAGACGAACTGCGCGCCCAGATCATCGATTTCGCCCGCATGCTCGAGCCCTCGGGCCTCAGCGTCAATCGCTCCGGCAACATCTCGGCGCGCTGGAGAGACGGGTTCCTGATCACCCCGACCGGCATGGTCTATGAGCAGCTCGAATTCGCCGACGTGGTCTTTGTCGGCATGGACGGCGCAATCGCCCCCGGGCAGCGCGCCCCGTCCAGCGAATGGCGCTTCCACCAAGCAGCCTACCGCGACCGGCCGGAGATCGGCGCGGTGGTGCACTGCCACTCGACCCACGCCACGGCCCTGGCCTGCACCGGCCGGCCGATCCCCGCCTTCCACTACATGGTCGCCGTGGCCGGCGGAGACTCCATCGCCTGCGCCGCTTACGCGACCTTCGGCGGCGAAGACCTGGCCCGCAACGTCGCGGCCGCCCTGTCGGAGGGGCGGCGCGCCTGCCTCTTGGCCAACCACGGCCAGGTCGCCTGCGGCGCCGATCTCGACGCCGCCTTTGCACTGGCCAAGGACGTCGAGGAACTGGCCCGCCAGTACATCATCGCCCTGCAGATCGGCGGGGTGAATGTGCTGGATTCGGCGGAAATGGGCCGCGTTCTCGACGCTTTCACCCGCTATGGGCGACAGACTGAGACGCCGGACTGACCGTCCGGCGCCGCTCGCCTTCGGAACGTCTGCTGCTAGACTGACGTTGTTTCATTAGTTTTAGGGAAGGCCCTCGATGCCGACGAAACGCTCATCATTGCTGCTCATGCTGGCCGGGGTGTTGATGGCCGGCCAGGTCCATGCCGCAGCCGATCCGGGCGCCGGCAAGATCGAGGCCTTCGACGCCGCCCTGCTGGACTCGATGAAGGCGGGACACGGCGCGGGCACGGCGGAGCGCTATCGCAGGCTGGCGCCGGTGGTGGAGCGCACGTTCAACCTGCCGGTCATGACCCAGTTCGCCGTCGGTCCGGCCTGGTCCGGCTTCACGGCGGCCCAGCAGCAGCAGGCGATCGCCGCCTTCACCAAGCTGACCGTCGCCAGCTACGCGCACAATTTCAATGCCTTTGGCGGCGAGCGGTTCGAACTCGATCCAAACGTGATCACGCGTGGGCAGGACAAGATCGTCAACACCCACCTGATCCGCCCTCATGACGCGCCGGTCGCCCTGACCTACCGCATGCGCGCGGCCGGCGACTCGTGGAAGGTGATCGACATCTATTACGGTGCGATCAGTCAGCTGACGACGCGGCGCTCCGACTTCGCCGGCTCGATCGCCTCCGGCGGCGCCTCGGCGCTGATCACCCACCTGACCTCGCTCAGCGACAAGCTGATGAACTGAGACGGCCGCCTTACGGGGCAATCAGCCAGTCCACCGACCAGCGACCGCGCCCGTCGCCGAGCCGGCCGCTCAGCTCTTCGCACAGGGCCGCGAGCTTCTCGTCCAGCCGCCAGGGCGCGTTGCAGACCAGGATGCCGCCGCCGGCCAGGCTGACGCCGTCCTGGGCGTGGGGCAGGAACTCCGCCCGCAGCGCCTTCGGAAAGCTTCCAGAGACAGCGGCGTCAGACAGGGTCTGGCTGATCAGGCTATCCTTGACCGGGTACCAGGCCAGGAAGATGCCGCCCGGCCATTTGCGCAGGCCGGCGGCCATGGCGCGCGCCAGGGTCTGCACTTCGTCCTTCTCCTCATAAGGCGGATCGATGAAGACCAGGCCGCGTCGTTCCGGCGGCGGCGTGAAGGCGCCGATCGCCTCATAGCCGTCGCGGTGATGCACCGCGATGCGCGGGTCGCCGCGGTAGCGCGCCCTCAGCAGGGCGACGTCGGCCGGATGCAGTTCGCAGGCGATCAGCCGATCCTGGTCGCGCAACAGTCTGGAGATGATTTCCGGCGACCCCGGATAGGTTGTCAGACCCGACGGGTTCATCGCACCGAGCAGCCCGGCATAGGTCGGGGCGGACACCAGGGCCGCGCCGAATATCCTGGCGGCGCCCTCTTCATACTCCCTGGTCTTCTGCGCCGGCTCCGACGTCAGGTCATAGACGCCGATGCCGGCGTGGGTATCCAGCACCGCGAACGGCTGCGGCTTGCCCAGCAGATGCTCGAGCACGAAGACCAGCGCCGCGTGCTTGAACACCTCGGTGTGGTTGCCGGCATGGAAGGCGTGCCGATAGTTCATGGCATGCGGAAACTCTCGATCGGCAGGGCAATGAGCCCGGCGGGCCGCCACGGCTTAGCAGCCCGAGGGTTCGCCGATCGACAGGTTTCGCCAGGCGCCGTCAGGCCTCGTAGCTGAGCTTCGGGTACCAGTCGGCGCCGCGGCCTTCCGGGGTGGCGTCCAGCACATTCCACATCGGGCCGGGATCGGGGGCGCCGCGCGGGTCCTGGCCTGGGTCAGCGGTGGTGACCTCGTCCGACCAGAAGTGGCGGACCGTTCCGTCGCGGCGGGTGAAGATGTTGATGCCGCCGTTCTCCGCCCCGCTGGCGTCGACGGCGAGATAGTCGCGGGAATAGGCCCCGGTCAGATCGCTGTAGAGCCGCAAGCTCTTCCAGCCGCGTTCGCGCTTCCAGGCCATCAGCTTGTCGATCGGCGAGCGGGCGATGACCACCAGCGAGGCGCGCTGGTCGATGTCGTCGGCATTGCCGTCCCAGGCGTCGAGCAGGTTGGTGCACATCGGGCAGGGCCGTTCGCGCTGCGGCCCGAACATATAGTGGTAGGCGACCAGGGTCTGCTTGTCGCCGAACAGCCCGGCCAGGTCGACCTCGCGCCCATCCTCGCCCATGAAGCGGTAATCGCCGGTGACCGGGCCGCCCGGCGGCAGCGCGCGGCGCTGAGCCGCGACGCGTTCGAGATGCCGGCGCAGTTCGATCTCCTCGGCCAGCAACGCCGTGCGTGCGGCGCGGTAGTCGGCGCTCTCATTGGGAAAGCGCACCGGGTTGTCGCGGGCCAGTTCGGTCGCCGGAATCAGGATTTCGGTCTTGGCGTTCATAGCGGGATCCTCGCTTTACAAAAAGATGGGTCGTCAGGCCGGCGCGTTCTCGCGAAACGGCTGCATCTGGCCTTCCATCGCGCGGCTGAACGCCGGACGGCCGACGCAGCGGGCGCGATAGGCATCGAGGTTGGCGAACCGCGCCAGCATGCCGCTGTCGACCAGTTCGCGCAGCACCGTGGCCATGACCAGATCGCCGGCGGTGAAGCGGCCTTCCAGATAGTCCTTTTCGCCTAGCCAGGCGCTTAGCGCGGTCAGCCGCTTGGTCAGCAGCGCCTCGGTCGGCGCACGTTGCGCCTTGGCCCAGGCCGGGTCGGCGTCGGAGTCGGCGATCTGGATGAAGTTCTGCGCGAACGGCTCGATCGAGTTCAGCGCCGCGACCACCCAGGTGGTCATCCGCGCGCGCCCGGCCTCGTCGCGCGGCGCCAGGGTCTCGGACAGGGTCGCGATGTGCAGCACGATGGCGCCGGACTCGAACATCTCGACCTTATCGTCCCAATAGGCCGGGACCTGGCCGAAGGGCTGCCACTGGCGATAGTCCTCCGAGGCCTGAATCTGCGGGTCGATCAGCGTCACCTCATAGGGCAGGCCGGCCTCCTCCAGCGCCCAGCGGATCCGCAGGTCCCGCACATAGCCCTGGGCGAAGGCGGGCACCCAGCGGAAGGCGGTCAGTCGGATGGTCATGCGGTCTCCGGAGTGTCGCAAAGCGCTGGCGCGGGCGCGGACAGGGCGAGCAGATCGCGCCGCAGCCGCGCCGGATCGGCGCCGTCGAGCTCCGCCTCCAGGGCCGCATGGGTGCGTGTCCAATGCGGCAGGGCGGTGGCCAGCCGGGCGCGGCCCTCGGCCGTGAGCGCGATGCGGCGCACGCGGCTGTCGCCGGCGTCGGCGCCGATTTCGGCCAGGCCCCGCCGCACCAGCGGCTTCAGCGCGGCGGTCAGCGTGGTGCGGTCGGCGCCCAGCAGGACGGCGACCTCGCTGATCGGCGCCGGTTCCGGCCGGTTCAGCGCCATCAGCAGCGAGAACTGGCCGTTGGTCAGGCCCGCCGGGCGCAGGGCGTCATCGAAACGCCGCGCCAGGGCTCGCGCCGCCCGCTGGGTATGCAGGCACAGACAGGCGTCGCGCACATGGGCGGTGGTCTCGAACGGGATGGCGGGCGAGGCGGGCACGCCGCTCTTATGTTGATATCAACCTAACAAGTCAAACGCCTCTTTCGCCTTGCCGGACGGCTGCGTGACTCGCCAAATGCTCTCCGACCGCCCAAATCCATGCACGCACCCAAGTCCGCGTGCCCCATCAGGAGCCCAAGCCATGACCGACACCGCCGAATACGTCCCGCCCGCGGTCTGGACCTGGAACAAGGACAGCGGCGGCCGGTTCGCCAACATCAACCGGCCGATCGCCGGCCCCACCCACGACAAGGTGCTGCCGGTCGGCCGCCATCCCTTGCAGCTCTATTCGCTGGCGACCCCGAACGGCATCAAGGTCACCATCATGCTGGAAGAGCTGCTGGCGGCCGGCCACAGCGGCGCGGAATACGACGCCTGGCTGATCATGATCGGCGGCGACCAGTTCGGCTCGGGCTTCGTCGAGGTCAATCCCAACTCCAAGATCCCGGCGCTGATGGACCGCAGCGGGCCGGAGCCGGTCCGGGTCTTCGAATCCGGCGCCATCCTGGTGCACCTGGCCGAGAAATTCGGCGCCTTCCTGCCCACCGAGCCCGGGCCGCGCGCCGAGTGCCTGTCCTGGCTGTTCTGGCAGATGGGCTCGGCGCCTTATCTCGGCGGCGGTTTCGGCCACTTCTACGCCTATGCGCCGATGAAGATCGAATACGCCATCGACCGCTTCGCCATGGAGGTGAAGCGCCAGCTGGACGTGCTCGACCGGCGGCTGGCCGAGAGCCCCTATCTGGCCGGCGACGACTATACGATCGCCGACATGGCGGTCTGGCCCTGGTACGGCGGCATGGCCAACGGGGTCATGTACGGCGGCGGTGAGTTCCTGCAGGTGCAGGACTACAAGAACCTGCAACGCTGGACCAAGACCATCGGCGAACGGCCGGCGGTCAAGCGCGGGCGCATGGTCAACGCCGCCTGGGGCGAGCCTTCCGCCCAGCTGCGCGAACGCCACGAGGCCAGCGACTTCGAGACCAAGACCCAGGACAAGCTGGAGCCGGCGGCGGGTTGAGCGGTCCGGCGCGCGCGGGGCTTGCCGCCGCGCCGGGGCACCCTAGATTCGTCCAGAGGCGACAGAGGCGCACATGACATCACCGTTCGACGAGTTTGAGGTTGAAAAGGAACTGCGGCCGCAGGCGCGGGGCCTGGCCTTCGATCTCGATCAGGCGCTGGACTCGCTGGTCGTCCTGCAGGCGCGGGTGCCGGCGGATGCCTTCACCGCCAAGACCCTCGGATCGGAGCGCTGGGGCAACGGCATCGTCATCGGGACCAACGGCCTGGTCCTGACCATCGGCTATCTGATCACCGAGGCCGACGACGTCACCCTGACCGCCAACGATGGCCGCCGGGTCTCCGCCCACGTGCTCGGCTATGACCAGGTGAGCGGCTTCGGCCTAGTTCACGCGCTGGAGCCGCTGAACCTGCCGGCCCTCCCGCTGGGCGACTCGCGCCGCCTGCAGGCCGGCGACCCGATCATCCTGGCCGGCGGCGGCGGCATCGCCCACGCCATCGCCGGGCGCGTGCTGGCCCGGCAGCCCTTCGCGGGCTACTGGGAATACAAGCTCGACGAAGCGATCTTCACCGGCCCCGGCCATCCGCACTGGAACGGCGCCGCGCTGATCGGCCCGACCGGCGCGCTGATGGGCGTCGGCTCGCTGCAGATGCAGCAGGAGACGGCCGACGGCAGCGTCTCGATCATCAACATGTCGGTGCCGATCGAACTCCTGCCGCCGATCCTGGAGGACCTGTCGCGCGGGCGGCAGGTGCATCCGCCGCGGCCCTGGCTTGGGGTCCTGTCGCGGGACGCCGGCGCCCATGTCGTGGTGATGGACGTCTCCGACGGCGGCCCGGCGGATCGCGCCGAGGTGCGGCCCGGCGACGTCATCCTGGCCGTGGCCGGCCAGCCGGTCGCCAGCCTTGCCGACTTCTACACCAGGCTCTGGGCGCTGGGTCCCGCCGGCGTTGTCGCCCCGCTGCGCCTGAAGCGGGAGGGCGACATCTTTGACGTCGACATCCGCACCGTCGACCGCGCCTCGCGGCTGAAGAAGCGGCGTTTCAACTGAGACGGCCGGCCAGCCGGGTCGAGACCTGCGGACGCGGCCTTGCCCATCCTGGCTTTAAAGTCAGGACGGCTTCACACACTCGAACGACGCCGCCCAGGTGACCGTCACCTCGGCCTCCCAACCCGCGCTGGCGGGGACCTGTGGCTTGATGGCGACGACCACCTCGACAAGATCGTCCTGCTTGTCGTTCTGCTTATGAGCACAGTCGTGCGTCTCGTCCTTGACCGGGCAATGCAGGGCGAGGAAATCAACCCTCTCGCCTCTTGCCTTGTTTCGCCCGGCTGCCAAGGTTTTATCCAGCACAGCTCCAGCGCTCTCCGCCTTGGCTCCCACATATTTCGCTCTGACGGATACCCTGTCGGAATTTACCCCGCAGACGACATCCTTCTGGAGTTTCGGGGCCGTGTCATTGGTTACAATCGGATCAGCCATCTCAGCTCTCCCTTCAATCCAATGTTGCTTCTTACCGAAGTGGATTTGACTTACGGCAACACGCGGCCGCCATGCGGCCTCTGCACCCCTCTCGTCTGGCGACCTGCCAAGTCCGAGAGTCGTCAAAAAAGGACCCGTGAGGCGGGCTCACCTTATGCCGCCCCCTGACTGGCCAAAGTTTCCGCCCATCCCGCCCGATGCGCAACTCTCGAAACCCGCCGCATCCCTGCCGCGCTTTTCCTCCGGCGGTCGCAGCCGCGGCGGCGTGCGTTCCGCGGCCCGACCCGCTAGAGTTCCCGGATGCATCACGCCGACATCGTCATCCAGGATCGCGAGGAGCTGTTCTTCCTGCTGTGCGAGGCCGCCGAGTTCGAGCACGCGGTGATGTGCAGCTATCTCTACGCCATGTGGAGCTTGAAGCGGGACGTGAGCGAAGGCGTGACCGCCGACGAGCTGGCGGCGATCGAGCGGTGGCGGCGGTCGCTCAGGCAGGTGGCGCTGGAGGAGATGCTGCACCTGTCGCTGGTCAATAACCTGCTGGCCGCCACGGGGTCGGCGCCGCAGCTGTGGCGGCCGGCGTTTCCGGTCAGCCCCGGTTATTTTCCGGCCAATGTGGTCATGCGGCTCTCACCCTTCAGCCGCCGCACCCTCGACCACTTCATGTATATCGAGCGGCCGGAAGGCGTCGAGCTGGTGGACGGCGCCGGCTTCGACCACCCGACCCACCACGTCCGGCCTTCCAGGCCCGACCTGCTGACGCCGACGCCGCGCGACTATGCCAGCCAGGGCCAGCTCTATCACCGCATCCTGCGCGGCCTGGCCGATCTGGTCGACCAGATCGGCGAGGAGAACGTCTTCGTCGGCCACGACCAGGCCCAGGTCGGCCGCGCCGAGATCGGCATGCCCGGCCTGTTCAACATCACCGATCTGGCCTCGGCCCGCCGCGCGATCGAAGAGATCGTCGAGCAGGGCGAGGGCGCGCCGGCGCACCAGGCGGCCTCGCACTTCCAGCGCTTTTCGGCGATCCGCGAGGAGCTGGAGGCCCTGCTGCAGACGCGGCCGGACTTCGAGCCCGCCCGGCCGGTGGTGGAGAACCCCTGCCTCGACAGCGAAGCCGGATCGTCGGACCTGAGCCAGATCTGCGACCCGGTCACCGCCAAGGTCGTCGATTTGGGCAACGCCCTCTATGCGCTCTTGATGCGCACCTACGCCCAGGTGTTCTCGCCCGCGCCGCTGCCGCGCGAACTGCGCGTCGAACTCTCCGCGGCGGCCACCGAGTTGATGTACGCGATGAGCTTCGTCGGCGAGGCGGCGACCAGCCTGCCAGCCGGGATACTCAGCCTCGGCGGCACGGCCGGCCTCACCTTCGCGCTGCCGATCGCGTCGGGCCAGCTGGTGCAGCGCTGCGCCGCGCAGATCCTCAGCGAGCGCACCCGCGAACTGGCCACGGCGGCCGGCCAGTTGGAAGCGAGTGCGCCGCTGGCCGGGCTCAGCGGCAAGCTGACCGCCCTGGCTGACCGTTTCGCCGGCCTGCATGAGCGGTTCGAGACCCACCTGACCCTGGCGGTCGACGCCGTGGCCAACATCCGCGCCCCGGCCGCGCCGCCGCCGAGCCCGCCGGTGAACGCGGCCCTCGCCGGGGACGATCCGAACGTGGCCTCGACGCCCGAGATCACGCTGCGCTTTGACTCTGCGCGCTGCATCCATTCGCGCCACTGCGTGCTGGGCGCCCCCGGCGTCTTTCTGGCCAACGTCAAGGGGCCGTGGCTGCATCCCGAGAGCGTGTCGGTGGAGCGCTGCGGCGAGATCGCCCGCGACTGTCCGTCCGGCGCCATCACCTACGAGCGCCACGACGGTGGGGCGCAGGAGACGCCGCCGGCCGTCAATGTGCTGAGCGTGCGCGAGAACGGACCCTATGCCGTGCATGCCCAGATCGAACTGGCGGGACAGGCCGCGATGTTCCGCGCCACGCTTTGCCGGTGCGGCAAGTCGGCCAACAAACCCTTCTGCGACAACAGCCACCGCGCCGCCGGGTTCGCGGCTACCGGTGAACCCCCGACCGTGGAGTCCGATCCGCTCGACGCCCGCGATGGCGCGTTGACGATCACGCCGGTGGTGGACGGGCCGCTGCAGATCAACGGCGCCCTGGAAATCTGCTCGGGCACCGGCCGGACGCTGAACCGGGTCGAGAACACGCGCCTCTGCCGCTGCGGCGCGTCCGGAACCAAGCCCTTCTGCGACGGTTCGCACGCCCGGATCGGCTTCCGCTCGGAGAACCCGGCCGCCGCGACCTCGGCGGCGCGTCCGACTGTCTGAGCCGTCAGCCGCCGCCGTTGATGTTGATCTTCTGGCCGTTGGCGTATGGGTTCGCCGACGAGACCAGCCAGGTGACCGCGCTGGCGACGTCCTCGGGCGTGCTGACCCGGCCGAAGGGCGATCGGGCGTCGAGGTCGTGGATGTCCTCGATTCCTGATGTGGCGCGCGTCAGGCGCTTGCCCATCTCAGTGACCGTGAGGCTGGGGGCGACGATGTTGCAGCGGATGCCGTGCTGGCGCTCCTCCTTGGCGATCGTCAGCGCCAGGGCCTCCATGGCCGCCTTGCCCATGTTGTAGGGGCCGCCGCGGGCGCCCATGCCGAGAGTCGCGACCGACGAGATCATGATGATGTCGCCGCGGCCTTCCTTGCGCAGGTGCGGGATGGCGAGCTTGCTCAAATAGTGCGGACCGAAGGCGTGGATGCGCACCACGCGCTCCATCTCGGCCGGATCGGTGTCCGCCACCGACTGGCCGCGGCTGGCGATGCCGGCGTTGTTGACCAGGATGCCGATGCCGCCGAAGTCCTTCACCACCTCGGCCACCATGGCCTCGTCCTCGTCCCAATTCTCCACCGAGGCGGCATAGGCCTTGGCCTTGCGGCCCATCGCCTCGATCTCGCCCACCGTCTCGGCAGCGGCGTCGGCATCCTTGCGGTAGTTGACCGCCACGTCCGCGCCGGCCTCGGCGAGGGACAGCGCAATGGCCTTGCCGATGCCGCGACTGGCGCCGGTGACGAGGGCGGTGCGCCCGGAGAGGTCGATCTTCATGGTCGTGGAGTCCTGACTGAACTTGTTCGCGAGGACGACGCCTAGGCCGCCGCCTCGCCGTGTCGCGCCTCGCCCTCCGGCGCGGGCTCGGGGTGGGCCGGCGGGTCGCCCATCAGGGCGGGCTGGAAGAGCAGGGCCGAGACCAGGGTCCAGAGCAGCGATATCATCAGAAGCTTGCCCATGCTGGCGGTGCCGGGGTGGCTGGAGGCCCAGAGGCTGCCGAAGCCGGTGGCGGTGGTCAGGGCGCTGAAGAACACCGCGCGCGCCAGGCTGGAGGTGAGCAGGTGCGAACCGCCCGAGCGCCAGCTCATGACGAAATAGATGTGGAAGGCCACCCCGATGCCGAACAGCAGCGGCAGGGCGATGATATTGGCGAAATTCAGCGGCTGGCCGATGATCACGCAGCTGCCCATGGTTAGAAGCCCGGTGAGCACGATCGGGGCCATGGTGATGGCCACGTCGCGCACCCGTCGCAGCACCGCCAGCAGCAAGAGCGTGATGGCGATGAACGAGAGCACGCCCGCCTCGACAAAGGCGCCGACGATGGTGCGGCCGCCCTCATAGATGCCCAGCGCCGCGCCGGTCACGTCCGGGACCACCGGGACGACCGCCTTGATGAACCTGTTGAGCACGGCGTTGTCGTTGGAATCGCCCTTGGGGATGATCGATACCCGGGCGCGGCCGTCGGGCGTCACCCAGTCGCGCACCATGTCGGGCGGCAGGCTCTGCAAGGAGATCGGCTGCGGCTGCAGCGAGGCGCGCACCTGGGTGAGCAAGATGCCCAGGCCCGGCATCAGCACCTGCGCCGCCTTGGCGCGGGCGGCCGGCGCGGCCTTGGCCAGGTCGTCCAGGTCGCCAGCCAGGCGCTGGGCGTCGCTGGCCGCCGCGCCGGTCTGGCCGCCGGCCGCCGAGCTCAGCGCGGTCGCCGTCTGGGTCAGGCTGGCGACCACCTCGGCGTCGCTCGGCGGCGGCGCCACCACCGGCGGGTTCAGCGTCAGGTCCAGCAGGTTGGAGGCGTCGGCGATGGTCGCCAGCTTCGTCGGCTGGTCGGCGGGCACGAAGCTGGAGAGGGTGCGCGCGTCGAGCACCACGGGGATCTTGCGCACCTTGCCGGCGATCGCATCGGCGGCCGGCAGGTTGGGGCTGACCTCCTCCAGGGTGTTGGTGGCCTGGTTGGGGTCCTTCATCAGGTCGTAGAGGGTGGCGACCGATTCTGCCTTGCTGCTGCGCAGATGCATCGGGTTGAAGTCGAAGTGCAGCAGCGGCAGGAGCGCCGCCGAGACCAGGGCCGCGCCGACGCCGGTGCCGATCACCAGCCGCCGGTGGCCGAGCACATAGTGGTCGATCCGCGCCAGGCTCGGATGGGTTCCTCGCTCCGGCGCGCCGGGCGGGCGGCTCAGCCGGATCAGGGCCGGCAGCACGGTGAGGTTCAGGCTGAGCGCGATGAACATGCCGACGCCGGCGATCACCCCCAGCTGCGAGATGCCGTAATAGTCGGTGGGGGCAAAGGCCAGGAAGCCGGCGGCGATCGCCGTCGCGGCCAGGGCCAGCGAGCGGCCCATGCCGGCCCCGGAGGCCAGCAGAGCCTCCGACACCCCGGTCTCGCCCATGTGTTCGGCGCGATAGCGGACGCTGAACTGGATGCCGAAATCGATGCCGAGCCCGACGAACAGCGGGATGAAGGCGACCGAGATGGCGTTGAAGCGATGGAAGATCAAAAGCCCCATGGCCGCGGTGCAGACCAGGCCAAGGAAGGTGGTCAGCAGGATCGAGATGATCAGCCTGGCCGAGCGCACCGCCAGCCAGAGCATCAGGATGATGGCGCTGACCGCCAGCGTTCCGATCAGCCCGGCGCGGTCGGCCAGGCTGCCGAACTCCTCGTCCTCCAGCGGAATATTGCCGGTCAGGCGTACGCGCACGCCGTGGGCGAGGTCGAGCTGCAGCGCCTTGGCGTCGGCGCGGATGGCCTGGGTGGGGGCCTGGCCGGGCTGCAACCGGGCGAAGTCGAGGCTGGGATCGAGCAGGATGATATGGCGCAGCTCGCGCGGATCGGGCGCTCCGCTGCTGATCAGGCTGCGCCAGGAGAAGAAGGTCGGCTTGCCGGCCCGCACCCCCTCCAGCGCGTCTGCCAGCCGCTGGATGGGCTTGTGGATGTCCTCCAGCGACGCCTGGCCCAGACTGACGCCCTGCAAGGCGGTGGACAGCGCCCCCATCAGCCCGCGGATCGACGGGTCGGCGGCGATCGGACCCAGGAAGGGCTGAGCCTGGATCAGCTGCGCCGTGGTCGACTGCACGTCCTTGGTCGGCAGATAGAGCAGGCCCTCATGGTCCCAGAACGGCCCCGCGTCGGGCCGGCGCACGGCGTTGAACAGGGTCGGCTCGGCTTTCAGCCGGGCGGCGAGGGCCGCGGCGGCCTGTTCGGCCAGTTCGGGCGTCTGGCCGTCGACCACCACCACGATCTGCGAGCCGTTGGGCGGAAAGGCCTTGTTGAACGCCGCCTCGCGGATCCGCCAGGGCAACTTCGGCGAGAGCAGGGCGGCGGTGTCGGTGCTCATGGCGAAGTGGCCGACGGCGTACATGCCCGCGGCCACGCCCAGCACGATCGCCAGTACAAGCACGATCCAGGCCTGGCTGGCGCACAGGGCGACGAGCCGTCCGATGAGCGACGGGCGGGTCGTCACCACGCCGTCCGCGGCGCCTGACCGCCGAATACGCAACCGATCATGGGCGCCTGCCTCTCCCCGTGTTGGCGCGGATTGAACATGACTGGACCAAGCCCGTCCAGCCCAGGGCGCCGATCGCCGCCGAGCCCTGGTTGCGCAAGGGCTGGCGCGCCCTAATATGTGTCGATCAGCGAAGGGGGACCTCATGCGCCGCAACGGCTTAGCCGCCCTGGTCGGCGCCATGATGGTCGGCGCAAGCCCGATCGCGCACGCCCAGAGCGTCCCGCCGCCGGCCCCCTCGGCGGCCCAGCCGCCAGCGCCGCCGCCGGCGGCCGCCGCGCACACGCCGGGCGATCCCTGGGAGCGGCTGAACCGCCTCAACTACGCGATCGAAAGCGCGCTGGATCGTCACCTGATCGTCCCGATCACCCACATCTACGCGGCGATTACCCCGGGTCCGATCGGCAGGGGCATCCACAATGTGCTGGTCAACCTGTCGGAGCCCACGGTCTTCTTCAACGACGTGCTGCAGGGCCACATCAAGCAGGCCGGAGTGACCGCCGGGCGGTTTCTGACCAACTCGACGATCGGCGTGGCCGGACTGATCGATGTCGCCGGCAAGTGGGGCATGCCGCATCACAACAACGAATTCGGGGTGACCTTGGGTCATTACGGGGTCCACCCGGGCCCCTATATGTATCTGCCGCTTGGCGGGCCGACCACGCTGCGCGACCTGGTCGGCGCCGGTGCGGACTTGCTGATGGATCCCTTCCACTGGGCGCGCTTCGCCAGCCAGAGCGAGATCAACGGGGTGCGCCTGGTGGTGGGCGGCCTCGACACCCGCGAGGCCGTCGAGGCGCAACTGAACGCCCTGCTGAGCGACGCCACCGACCCCTATGCGACGCTGCGCTCGGTCTATCTGCAGAACAAGCAGAGCGAGATCGATGGTGACACCGCGCCGCTGGACCTGCCCAGCTTCGACGCGCCGGCGCCGACCCCGCCGGGACCGACGGCGGCGAACCTGTTCCTCGACTCCAGTACGCCCAGCCAACCCGACGCCCAGCAAAAGGCGCTCGATGACGCCGCGGCCCTGAAGCTGATGAGCCAGCCCTACGGCCTGGCCAGCGCTGACCTCGACCGCGCCGCCCAACTCGGCCAGACCCTGGGCGGCCTCCGCGCTGTCGAAAAGGGCATGGCCACGCAGGTCACCCCGGCCGCCGCACCGAGCGAGGCCACGGAGGTAGCGTCGCCGGACGCGCCGGATACCACGCTGGCCGCAGCCAACTAACTAGGAGGAGAGTAAACCGGGTCCTTCTCCCCTCGCGGGAGAAGGGGCGCGTTGGACCGGCCAAATTTGGGCTCGCGGCTACGAAGCCCGATCCAGCAGGTAGAAGGGCAGGGCGCGAAGATCGTCGGCCTCCGCACCATATAGCGCGAGGCTGGCCGTCGCGGCCCTGGCCAGGCGGACCGATTCGGCGCGGGCCTTGTCGACGCCGTAGAGCGAAATGAGCGTGGCCTTGCCCTGTTCCTGGTCCTTGCCCACCGCCTTGCCAGCCTGCTCGGCGGTGCCCAGCGCATCGATGAGGTCGTCGGCGATCTGGAAGGCCAGGCCCATGCCGCGGGCAAAGTGGTTCAACCTTGAACGATCGTCTGTCCCCGCGCCGGCCAGAATCGGTCCGGCCTCGCAGGCGAATTCGAACAAGGCGCCGGTCTTCAGCTGCTGCAACAGGATGACTTCCGCCTCGCCGTAGTCGCGCTCGGGGGCCAGGATGTCGATCATCTGGCCGCCGATCATGCCGTCGGACCCGGCGGCCCGCGCCAGCCGCGCCACCAGTTCGGCCCGAACATCCCCGGATGGGTGCGTCGCCGAATCGGCCAGGATGCCGAAGGCCAGCGTCAGCAGCGCATCTCCGGCCAGCACCGCCGTCGCCTCGTCGAACTGCCGGTGCGTGGTGGGCCGCCCCCGGCGCAGGTCGTCGTCGTCCATGCACGGCAGGTCGTCATGGATCAGCGAATAGGTGTGCAGGCACTCGATGGCAGCCGCGACCCGAAGGCCGCGCTCCTGGGGGACCTTGAACAGGCCGGCGCTGGCCACGGTCAGGAAGGGCCGCAGGCGCTTGCCGCCGGCGAAAACCGCATAGCGCATGGCCTCTGCGACGCGGGCGTGCAGCCCCTCCGGCCGCGGCAGCACCGCGTCCAGGGTCTGGTCGATCAGCCCGGCGGTCTGCTTCAGCGACGCCTCGAGCGTCTGCATCTGGGCCGGGCCGGGATCGGAAATGGTGTCGGAAACGCTCATGCGCGGACGATAGCCGCGACCTTGGCCGTGCGGAAAGTCAGGAATGCGCAGGCGCGAGAAAATTACGCGCTCAGCGATTAGACTCGGCGGGTGTCTTCCGAACACGGCCCGGATGGCTTACCTTGCACTGCAACGCGTTTTAACCGCGTCGGCAGCGAGATTCGATGGTCAAGGTCTACCTAGCTCAGCCCCGTGGCTTCTGCGCAGGCGTCGTGCGCGCGATCGACATCGTCGACCGCGCCTTGGTCAAGTTCGGCCAGCCGGTCTATGTGCGCCACGAAATCGTGCACAATCGCCACGTCGTCGACACGCTGAAGCGCAAGGGGGCCATCTTCGTCGAGGACGTGTCGGAGATCCCCGACAACGCCGTCACCGTGTTCAGCGCCCATGGCGTGGCGCAATCGGTGGTCAAGGAAGCCGCGTCGCGTAAGTTGCCGGTGATCGACGCCACCTGCCCGTTGGTCTCCAAGGTGCATATGCAGGGCAAGCGCTATGTCAGTCGCGGCCGCACCCTGGTGCTGATCGGCCATGCCGGCCACCCGGAGGTCGAGGGCACCATGGGCCAGGTCGGCGGGCCTGTGCACCTGATCTCATCGGAGGCCGACGTGCTCAGCCTCGACGTGCCGCTGGACACGCCGCTGGCCTATGTCACCCAGACCACCCTCAGCGTCGATGACACCAAGGGCGTGATCGCCGCGCTGGAAGCCCGCTTCACCGACGTGGTCGGGCCGGACACCGCCGACATCTGCTACGCCACCCAGCATCGGCAGACCGCCGTGCGCGACCTGTGCAAGGTCGCCGAGCTGATCCTGGTGGTCGGGGCCCAGAACAGCTCCAACTCCAACCGCCTGCGCGAGATCGGCGTCGAGGAGGGCCTGCCCAGCTATCTGATCGCCGACGCCAGCGATCTCGACCCGACCTGGATCGACGGGGTTTCCGCCATCGGCCTCACCGCCGGCGCCTCGGCGCCCGAGGCCCTGGTGGTCGAGGTGATCGAAGCCCTGCGTAAGCTTACCGACGTGGATGTGATACAGATGGACGGCGTGGAGGAGAACATCGAGTTCCGTCTCCCCGCGGCGCTCCGCGAACGCGTCATCGAACCCACCACCTGAAGGGAATATCGCCTTGGGTCTGCCGTTTCTGCAAACCGCCCGCATCGGGTCCTATGTCGCCAAGCAGGCGCTGACGGGCCGCAAGCGCTATCCGATCGTGCTGATGCTCGAGCCGTTGTTCCGCTGCAACCTGGCCTGCGCCGGCTGCGGCAAGATCGACTATCCGGACGAGATTCTGAACCAGCGCCTGAGCTACGACCAGTGCATGGAGGCGATCGACGAGTGCGGCGCGCCAGCCGTCTCCATCGCCGGCGGCGAGCCGCTGCTGCACCGCGACATGCCGAAGATCGTCAAAGGCTTCATCGCCAAGAAGAAGTTCGTCATCCTCTGCACCAACGCGCTTTTGCTGACCAAGAAGATCAAGGACTACGAACCCAGCCCCTATTTCACCTGGTCGATCCACCTGGACGGCGACCAGGCCATGCACGACAAGTCGGTTTGTCTGGACGGCGTCTACGAAAAGGCGGTCGAGGCGATCAAGCTCGCCAAGTCCAAGGGCTTCCTGGTCCAGATCAACTGCACCCTGTTCGACGGCTCGGACCCGGAGCGGGTGGCGACCTTCTTCGACGAGATGACCGAACTCGGCCTGAACGGCATCACCATTTCGCCGGGCTATTCCTACGAACGCGCGCCGGATCAGGAGCACTTCCTGAACCGGGAAAAGACCAAGAATCTGTTCCGCGAGGTGTTCAAGCGCGGCGACGGCGGCAAGAAGTGGTCCTTTACCCAGTCGGGCCTGTTCCTGGATTTCCTGGCCGGCAACCAGTCCTATCAGTGTACGCCGTGGAGCATGCCGTTGCGCACCGTCTTCGGCTGGCAAAAGCCCTGCTACCTGCTGGGCGAAGGCTACGCCAAGACCTTCACCGAACTGATGGAAGACACCAAGTGGGAGGACTACGGCGTCGGCAACTACGAGAAGTGCGCCGACTGCATGGTCCATTGCGGCTTCGAGGGCTCGGCCGTCGCCGATGGCGTCAAGAACCCGCTGAAGCTGCTCGCCGTCTCCATGCGCGGCGTCAGGACCGACGGGCCGATGGCCAAGGACATCCCGCTGGATAACCAGCGCAAGGCGGAATTCGTCTTCTCAGGCCACGTTGAGCGGAAGCTCGCCGACATCAGAGCGACCCAGCCCCGGGCCAAGAAAGTCGCGGCCACGACATAGTTCGCGGAACGCCTTGCCCGCCTCGACCCCGACGCGGATCAGCGCCGGCAGCTGAAGCGGATCGGCGGCCAGCGCGCGCAGCACCGCGCCGATATCCATGCTCCCGTCCGCCGCCATCCCCGCCTGCGCGGCCTTAGGCAGGGTGCGGTCGGCCGCGTCCGACACCACCCGCGCGACGGCGAACGGCAGATTGTGACGCTGTGCGATAGCGGCCGCGATGTGGGATTCCATGTCCACCGCAATGGCCCCGGTGGCGGCATGCGCGACCGCCTTAGACTCGGCATCGGCGATGATGGCGTTTGATCCCAACACGGCGCCAGACCGAGCGCGCAACGCGGTCACTAGCGCCGCGGACCAATTTCCGTCCGTCGGCCATCCCTTAAATTCCCTTCCCCCTTGCGGGGAAGGTGGGCCGCGGAGCGGCTCGGATGGGGGCGTTTCCAGAGCATCCGACGCGGCTCCGCCGCGCATCCCCCATCCGTCCGCTCCGCCGACACCTTCCCCCGCAAGGGGGGAAGGGAACACGTGTGCGGCGACCACCCAGTGGCCCGGTTTCAGGTGCGGCGCAAGCGCCCCGCACAACCCCATGCTGATGACCGCCTCGGCATCCGCCGCCGCGTCCTCCAACTCGCGCTCAAGCCGCGCGCCATCGCCGCCACCCGCAATGACCAGCACGCCAGCGCCTTCGAGGATGTTCAGTTCCTGCTTCAGGCCGGTGGCGACCAGGATCATCACATGCCGAAGGCGACGTGGCGGTCGTTGGACCGCTTCAGGTTGCGGTAGCGCGCCACCGCCCACAGCGGGAAGAACTTCGGATAACCGTGGTAGCGCAGGTAGAAGACCCGCGGGAAACCGCCGCCGGTATAGGCGTCCTGGGTCCAGGTCCCGTCGGACCCTTGCGCGCCCATCAGATAGGCGACGCCGCGCGCCACCGCCGGGTGATCGACCTCGCCGACCGCCATCAGCCCGATCAGCGCCCAGGCGGTCTGGGTCGGGTTGGAAGCGAAGGGTTTGTAGCCGGCATAGTCGAGGGCATAGCTCTCACAATCCTCGCCCCAGCCGCCGTCGGGGTTCTGGATCGAAGCCAGCCAGTCCACCGCCTTGCGCACCACCGGCGCCTCACGGTCGACGCCGGCCGCGTTCAGCGCGCACAGCGCCGACCAGGTGCCATAGATGTAGTTCACCCCCCAGCGGCCGAACCAGCTGCCGTCCGGCGCCTGTTCGCGCTCCAGATAGGCCAGCGCGCGGGCCATGCGCGGGCTGTCCTTGGCCTCGCCCAGCTGGGCGAGCATGGAGACGCAGCGGGCCGCCACGTCGACGGTGGGCGGATCGAGCAGGGCGCCGTGGTCGGCGAAGGGGATGTTGTTCAGATAGTGATAGGTGTTGTCGGCGTCGAAGGCGCCCCAGCCGCCGTTCTGGCTCTGCAGGCCTTCGATCCATTCCGCGCCGCGCGAAATCGCCTCGTCGAAGCCGGGGCCAGCGCCCAGGCGGCTGCGCGCCCGATCCATGGCCATGACCACAACGGCGGTGTCGTCAGTGTCCGGATAGTGGGCGTTGTTGTACTGAAAGGCCCAGCCGCCGGGGCGCACGTCCGGCCGCTCGCCGGCCCAGTCGCCCTTGACGTCCAGCACCTGACGCGGCTTCAGCCATTCGAGGCCGCGCAAGACCTCGGCCTCCGCCGGCAAGCCGCCGGCTTCCATCAGCGCATGCACCGCCAGAGCCGTGTCCCACACCGGCGATACGCAAGGCTGGCAATAGGCCTCGTCCTCGCGCACGACCACCAGGTTGGCCACTGACCTGCGCGCGATAGCCCGGTCCGGATGCGCCGGCGGATAGCCGAGGGCGTCGAACATCATCACGCTGTTGGCCATGGCCGGGTAGATGGCGCCCAGCCCGTCCTCGCCATTCAGCCGCTCAGTGACGAAGGCGACACAGGCGTCCACGGCCCGCTGGCGCAGGCGTTTGGGCCACCAGCCATCGATCGCCTTCAGGATTACGTCGAGCGCGCCGAAGCCCCAGACCCAGAGCCGCTTGGTGTCGGCCGCCCGCGACTTCGGTTTGACCCGGACGGTGGCCTCGTAAAGCTCGTCGATGCGGACGCCGCGCGGATTGCGCGCCACCGGCTTCTTGGCCTGCAGCACCAGCAGCGGCACGATCACCGTGCGCGCCCAATAGGACATCTTCGACAGGTGGATGGGAAACCAGCGCGGCAAAAGGATGATCTCCACCGGCATGGTAGGGATGGTCTGCCACGGCGCCGCGCCATAGAGGGCCAGCTGGATGCGGGTAAAGACATTGGTCGCCGCCGCGCCGCCGTGATCCAGGATCGCCGCCCGGGCGCGCGCCATGTGCGGCGCGTCGATATCCTCGCCGATCATCTTCAGCGCGAAATAGGCTTTGACGCTGGCGCTGATGTCGAACACCCCGCCGTCGAACAGCGGCCAGCCGCCGTGGTCGCCCTGAATCCGTCGCAGATAGACGGCGATCTTGCGCTCCAGCTCCAGGTTTTCGGGTTCGCCCAGATAGTGCTTCAAGAGCACGTATTCGGCGGGGATGGTCGCGTCCGCCTCAAGCTCGAACACCCAATGACCGTCCGGCCGCTGCATCTTGAGCAGGGCGTCGGTCGCGCGGCCGACCACGCCGTCCAGGGCGCTGAGCGGCTGGGCGTCGGATTTGGTCTCGTCGAAAGCCAAACTCATCGGGCTCCGCGTCCTGGTTTTGGCGAAGATGCAAGCCATGGCACGGTGGCGCGCGCCTCACGTTCCGCCGTTTCGAGCGAGTCGTAGATGCCGCCTGTCGCGAGCTTAGGCCAATGTTCGTACGGAACGCCTACGACGTCCGCTTCTTCGAAGAAGGTATAGCCCTCGCCGCGCTTGATGAGCGACACGCTGCGTTTCCGATCAGCGCGCCAGATTGTCTTGATCGCAGGCATCGACAAGTCTTACGGGATGACTCGGCTTAGCGCCAAATCCGCCGCCCGGAAGCCCGAACGTAGGGCGCCCTCGATGGTGGCGGGCAGGCCGGTGTCGGTCCAGTCGCCGGCGAGGATGAGGCTGCTCCAGGCGGTGCGGGCGTCAGGGCGTTTGCGGGCCTGGTCCGGGGTGGCGGCGAAAGTGGCGCGGCGCTCCTTCAGCACCTGCCAGGGCGGCAGTTCGGCGGGCAGATCGTGCACCTTGGCGACATCGGCCCAAAGCTGTTCGGCCAGGGCCTGACGGTCGGTCTCGAGCAGCCGGTCGGCGCCGCTGACCGTGACCGAGATGCGATCGGGGAAGGCGAAGATCCATTCCGCCGTGCCGCCGACCAAGCCGACCATGGGCTCGATCCCGGGCGGTGGCGCGATGCGGAAATGGCCATTGACGATGGAGCGGAAGGCGTCCGGCGCGACCAGGCCCGGCACGAGTTCCTGGGCGACCCAAGGGGGTACGGCCAGTATCACCGGCCGGTCGGCGGGAACGGGGCCGACCTCGTCGGAAAAACTGAGAGCGGTAAGACGCTCGCCCTGAAACTCGAGGGTTTTCAAGCGCCTGCTGAGCCGCAAGCTGCCGCCATGGCCGGTAAGAAACTCCGCCGCCGGATCGACGAAGGTCGCCGACAGGGTCGGATGGGCGATGCGCGGCTGGTAGAAGCGCCCACCCTTGGCCAGGGTCTCGCGCACCACCGCGGCCGCCAGGGTGGCCGAGCCCTCTGCCGGATCGGTGTTGAGGGCGGCGAGCAGGAAGGGCGCCATCAACTTGTCCCAGACCGGCCCCTTGGCGCGGATGGCCTGGTCGACGCGGGCTTCAGCGCTCGGGAAGAGCAGGCCGGCGAGGCCCAGATAGTCGGCCGCCTTGGAGCCCGGCACGCGGCGGTCGGGAGAGAATATCCACCAGGGCAGGGGGCCTTCGCTCGGGCGAATGGTCCAGCGTTCGCCGGAGCCCACATCGGCGAAGACGAACCGCGCCTCGTCCGGCCCGACCAGCTTGTCGGCCGCGCCGATCATGGCCAGGTAGCGCCGCACCGCCTGATTGCCCGACAGCACCAGGTGGTTGCCGTTGTCGATGGTCAGGCCAAGCTGGGCGTCGAAATAGGAGCGGCAACGCCCGCCGGCCTGCGCCGCGGCCTCGCTCAGCTCGACCTCGACCCCGGCCTCGGCCAACCGCACTGCGGCGGCCAGCCCGGCAAGACCAGCGCCGATGACATAGGCTTTGCGCGGCCCCGGGCCGGCCCCGCTCGATCTCATCCTGCGGGTTTAAGTGAACATTCCCCTCCCCCTTGCGGGGAGGGGTTAGGGGTGGGGGTGTAGCGCCGATCTACGCGGCCAATCCCCTTCGACGCCGCGGGCAATTCACCGACTTTGGCGACGGCGCCCCCATCCCCAACCCCTTCCCCGCGAGGGGGAAGGGGCTTTTGGAGCCAACCCGTCGATTTCAGCGGCGTGGACGCTGCTAGACCCTGCTTCATCCCATCAGGCCGCGCGACAGGACGATCCAGAGCAGGGTGGCCTTGCCGATCTTGGCGCGTTCGCGGGGCGGGGCCCAGCCGGCGGCTTCCATCTTGGTCAGGATGTTGGCGTAGACGGCGCTCATCAGGCGCGGCGCGGCCAGCTTGCCGGCCGGCCGTTTGGCCATCACCGCGTCGGCTTGGCGGTAATAGTCGCGGGCGATCTTGGCGACGGCCTTGCAGGCGGTATCGACGCGCGGATCGGCGATCACAACGTTCGGGTCCGTGCTGGTGATCCCAGCCTCGTTCAGGGCCTCGCGCGGCAGGTAGAGGCGGCCGATGCCGGCGTCTTCGTCGACGTCGCGCAGGATGTTGGTCAGCTGCAGCGCCCGGCCGAGCGGACCGGCGAGCGCAATGCCGGGCGCCTCGTCCATGCCGAACACCTTGACCGACAGCTTACCGACCGCCCCGGCCACGCGGTCGCAATAAAGTTCGAGTTCGGCCATCGAGGGCGCGCGGATGTCCTGGTCGAGGTCCATCTCCATGCCATCGATCACGGCGATGAAGTCGGCCTGTTCGAGGCGGTAGCGGCGGATGTCCTCGACCAGGAAGCCCATCTGGGCGGGCGGCCCGCCGGCATAGAGGCTGTCGACGTCGGCGCGCCACTGGTTCAGCGCCGCGCGGCGGGTCTCCACCGTGCCCACCGGCTCGTCGACGATGTCGTCCACCTCGCGGCAGAAGGCATAGATGGCGTACATGGCCAGCCGCTCGCGCTTAGGCAGCACGCGCATGCCGGCATAGAAGGACGAGCCGGAGACCTTCTGTTCGATCGCGCCGGTATCCAGCGCCGCCTGTTCGCTCACGCGTCTCTCCCTGCCAGCTTGACGGTGGGTCGTCGTCCGGCGATCTGATCCCTGCCGGCCAGGATGACAAGCCCAAGCACTTCCAGCGGCCGGTGATGCACGCGTTCGCTGAGCGGGTCGTGGGCGATCAGCCGGGCGGTCAGGTCCTCGGCCAGCCGCTGGATCAGGGCGACCTCGTAGGCCAGGCGGCGGTCCTTGATCTGGCTGGCCAGCGGCCGCGACGTGTCCAGCAGGCCCTGCGTGCGCCGCGCCATCTCTACGATCACCGAGCGCAGGGCGGGCGAGGCCTGTGGTTCGGTGAGCGCCTCGACGCTGGTTCCCGCCGCGGCCATCAGATCGCCGGCCAGATAGACCCGATCGAGTTCGCGATAGTCCTTAGCGCAGTCCTGCAGGTGGTTAATCGCCTGCAGCGCCGCGCAGAGCGCATCGCTGGCCGGCCAGGTCGTCCGCGCCTCGCCATGCACATCGAGCACGAAGCGGCCGACCGGCATGGCCGAATGGCGGCAATAGTCGATCAGCTCGTCCCAGTTGGCATAGCGGCTCTTGGCCACGTCCTGGCGGAAGGCGACCAGCAGGTCGAGGCCGTGTTCGGGGCTTAAAGACCGCTCGTCCAGGGCCTGGCGCAGGGCCAGGGAGACCGGGTCGGCGTCGCTTTCGCCGGCCAGCGTGGCGCGCATCTTTTCGAGCTGGGCCAGGCGTTCGGCGGCCGGCAGGATCGGGTGGTCGGCGACGTCGTCGGCCATGCGGGCGAAGCGGTAGAAGGCCATGATCGCCGCCCGATGCCTGGGCTTGATGATGAAGGAGGCGACCGGGAAATTTTCCTGTCTGTGGTCCTTGCGCGGGGCGAGATCGGTCGCGGTCATGGCCGCCCCGCCAGCGCCTGGGCGCGGCCCTTCCAGGCGCCGCCGCGGCCGCGCCAGACATCGATCGCCGATTGGACGGTGAAGGCGGTGTAGAGCGCCGCGATCGCCGGCAGGGCGAGGCCCCAGAGCGGCGACCGGCGATAGAAATGCAGAGTCGGCTGGAAGCTCAGCGCCATCAGCAGCCAGGCCGCCACGCCGGCCCAGCGCCACGGATTGGGCGCGAAGATCGCGATCAGCGGCGCGGCCAGATAGGTTGCAGCCAAGCCGGCCAGGGCGCCGACCAGGATCAGCGGCGAATAGTTCAGTTGCGCATAGGCCGAGCGGGAGATCATCCGTCCGATCTCGCCCACGGAGCCATAGGGGCGGATGCTTTCCGCCCGGTCGGTCAGGCCGAGCCAGATCGGGCCCTGGCCCTTCATCAGGGCGCCCAGGGTGCAGTCGTCGATCAGGGCGGTGCGGATGGCCGCGATTCCGCCGGCCGCGGCCAGGGCGTCGCTGCGCGCCAGCATGACGCCGCCCGCGGCGCCGGCGGTGCGGCTCTTCGGCGTATTCACCTTGGCGAACGGATAGACCATGGCGAAGAAGTAGACGAAGGCCGGGATCAGCAGCCGTTCGGCGGCATTGGCGCAGCTCAAGCGCGCCATCAGCGAGGTGAGCACGAGAGACCTGGCCTCGGCGCGGGCGACAAGCCGGCGCAGATTGTCCGGCGCGTGGGCGATGTCGGCATCGGTCAGCAGCAGATATTTCGGCGGCGCATCGCCCGTTGTGGCGGCTTCGACGCCCTGGCTCATCGCCCAGAGCTTGCCGGTCCAGCCGGGGGCCAGCGGCGCCCCTGTCAGGACGGTCAGGGCGCCCTGACTGCCCGGGCCCCCGGCGATCCGGGCTGTGCCGTCGCTGGAGCTGTCGTCGACCAGGATGACGCGGAATGGGCCTGGATAGTCCTGCGCCAGAAGACTCCCGACGGAGCGTGCAATGACGTCGGCCTCGTCGCGGGCCGGGACCACGGCGGTCACAGCCGGCCAGACCTTTGGGTCCGCAGGCTGGCCGCGGTCGTCCCGTTCGGCGGCCAGCCAGAAGCCGCCGTGGAAGGCGATCAGATAGGCCCAGATCGCCAGCGGCAGGCAGGCGGCGACGGCGATGGCGAGTTCAATGGACATAGCCGGCCTGGCGAAACCATTCGAGCGCGTCGGAAAGCCCTTCAGCGTACGGCCGCGCGTGATAGCCCAGCTCGTGTTCGGCCTTTGCGGACGAGAAGAACATGTGGTGCCGCGACATCTTCAAGGCGTCGCGGGTCAGGAACGGCTCCTTGTTGGTCAGGTAGGCGACCGCCTCGGTGACCAGGGCCAGCGGATAGAGCGGCGCGCGCGGCAGGCTGACGGTGGGGGCCTTGCGCCCGACCAGGGCGGCGATCTCGGCCAGCATCTTGCCCAGGCTGACGTCCTGGCCGCCCAGGATGTAGGTCTCGCCCTGCCGGCCCTTGTCCATGGCCTTGAGATGGCCCTGGGCGACGTCGTCCACATGCACCAGGTTCAGGCCGGTATCGAGGAAGGCCGGCATGCGTCCCTCCGCCGCCTCGACGATGATCCGGCCGGTGGGCGTCGGCTTGACGTCGCGGGCCCCGATCGGGGTCGAGGGGCTGACGATCACCACAGGCAGGCCGTCCGCGGCCATCCGCTCCACCTCGCGCTCGGCGATCACCTTGCTGCGCTTGTAGGCGCCGATGGCCTCGGCGGGCTTGAGCGGCAGGGTCTCGTCCGACGGGGCCCCGTCGTCCCGGAAACCCAGAGTGGCGACGCTGCTGGTATAGACCACCCGCTCGACCCCGGCGCCCAGCGCCGCGCCCATCACCGCCTGGGTTCCGCTCAGATTGTTGCGGACGATCTCCTCCGGATCGCGCGCCCAGAGGCGGTAGTCGGCGGCGACGTGGAACACGTAACGGACGCCCTGCATGGCGGCGGTCATCGAGGCCTTGTCGGCCATGTCGCCGACCACGACCTCGGCCTCCAGGCCCTCCAGGTTCCGGCGCGGGCTGGAGGCGCGCACGAGCAGCCGCAGAGGGGTTCCGCGCGCCTGCAAGGCCCTGGCGACGGCCGATCCGACGAAGCCGGAGGCGCCGGTGACCAGGGTGAGATCGGCGCCGTCCGGCACGTGGCCTCGCGTCGCTTTAGGCCGCGACCCTGCGGCGCTTGCGCATGAAGTCGAAGAACTCGGCGCCTTCGCGCAGCCGGCGCTGCATCATCCCGGGCACGGTGACCATTTCGCCGACCATCGAGCCGATCTTCCGCGGCCGCAGATAGAAGCGCTTGTAGAAGGTCTCGACGGAATCGAAGATCTGGTCGTGGCTGAGGTGCGGATAGTGCAGCGGCGCGATCTGGTGGCCCTGTTCGTCGACCAGCTCGGCGTGGTCGGCGTCGAGCCAGCCATTCTCCACTGCCTGGTCATAGAGGAAGGTGCCGGGATAGGGCGCGGCCAGCGACACCTGGATGGTGTGCGGGTTGATCTTGGCGGCCCATTCGACGGTCTTCTGGATGGTTTCGGTGGTCTCGCCGGGCAGGCCCAGGATGAAGGTGCCGTGGATGGCTATGCCGAGGTCGTGGCAATCCTTGGTGAACCGCTCGGCCACCTCGATGCGCATGCCCTTCTTGATGTTGTAGAGGATCTGCTGGTCGCCGGACTCGTAGCCGACCAGGAGCAGGCGCAAGCCCCCGTCCTTCATGATCTTCAAGGATTCGCGCGGCACATTGGCCTTGGCGTTGCACGACCAGGTCACGCCCAGCTTGCCCAGTTCGCGGGCGATCGCCTCGGCGCGCGGCAGGTCGTCTGTGAAGGTGTCGTCGTCGAAGAAGAATTCCTTGGTCTGCGGGAAGGCCTTCTGCGCCCAGGCGATCTCCTCGATCACATGGCCGACGCTGCGGGTGCGGTAGCGGTGCCCGCCGACCGTCTGTGGCCAAAGGCAGAAGGTGCAGCGCGATTTGCAGCCGCGGCCGGTATAGATCGAGATGTAGGGGTGCTTCAGATAGCCGATGAAATAGTTCTCCATCACCAGATCGCGCTTGTAGATCGGCGTGACGAAGGGCAGCGAGTCCATGTTCTCCAGCATCGCCCGGTCTGGGTTGTGGACGATCACGCCCGACGAATTGCGATAGCTCAGGCCCTTGATGTCCGACCAGGGATGGTCGTCGGCGACCTCCTTGATGGTGAAGTCGAACTCGTTGCGGGCGACGAAGTCGACGGCTGGCGCCGCCTTCATCGAGCCGTCGGCGTCGACGGCGACCTTGGCCCCGATCAGCCCGGCCTTGAGGTTCGGATTGGCCGCCTTCAGCGCCTCGATGGTCTTGACGTCGGAGGCGAAGGAGGGGGTCGAGGTGTGCAGCACCGCCAGGTCGAAATCCTTGGCCTGGGCGACCACGTCGCCGATGCTCTGATCGTGCGGCGGGGCGTCGATCAGCTTGCTGTTCTCGACCAGGGCCGCCGGCTGCGCCAGCCAGGTCGGATACCAATAGGATTTCACCTCCCGGCGCGCCTGGTAGCGCGCGCCGGCGCCGCCGTCGAAGCCGTCGAAAGAGGGCGCCTGAAGGAACAGGGTACGCAGCATCATCTAACCTCAATTCAAGTCCAGGGGGCGCCGCGCGCGGACCGCCCCCGTCCAACTCTGTCCTCTACGCCGGTTCAGGCGTCACGCAAACGCCGACGGCTCTCGGCAAGCTGCCAGCTCAGTAACATAGGGACGCCGACGCAGATGTCGCGGGCGCGCTTGAGCAAAGATAGCGCCAACGCCGCCTCGACCGGCAGGCCGAACAGCGGGCCGAGCAAGGCATAGGCGCCTTCCTGTACGCCAAGTCCGCTCGGCGCGACAAAGGCGGCGTTGCGGATGGCGAACATAAGGCTCTCGATCGCCGCTACCGAGGCCAAGGGCAGCGGCCGGCCGATCAAGAACAGAATGAGCCAGGTTCCGCCGGCCGCGCCGAACCAGGCGAAGATGTGTACGCCGAGCCCGGTCCACAATCGGGCCGGCTGGCCATAGGCCGCCTCGACCACCTTGGTGACCGCCGTGGCGTGATGGCCGGCCGCCGGCGCCAGGCGGTGAAACAGCCCCTCGATCAGGTTCAGCCCGCGCCGCTGCACGGCGATCAGAACGCCGACCAGGACCGCGGCGATGATCAGGCCGCCGGCGATGGTATAGAGCAACCGCTCGCCGCTCTTGGCGGCGAAACCGAGGTGGTTGGCGAGCAGACCGACGCCGACCAGCGTGTAGATCAGCTGGGCGACGATCTCGACGGTGGTGTCGACCATGCTGGAACCGAAGGCGACCGCGGTCGAGGTCCCGCCAAGCACCGTGGCCCGCGCGGCGATCACGAGGCCGCCCAGCTGCGAGAAGGGCAGCACGTCGGACGCCGCCTCGCGCAGCAGCCGGCTCCACATGAACAGCGGAATCCGCTCGGTGGGCTCGCCAAGCGCGACCAGCCACCAGGCCATGCCTAGGGGCACGAACAGGCAGAGCTGGGCCGCGATCACCGCCAGAAAGCCCGGAACGCCGATCGGCCGCATGGCCGCCAGCACGGACCCGAAATTGAAATAGCCGACGACCGCCGTGGCGACGAAGAGGCCGATCACGGCCGCTGCGATGGCCGTCGCCCGGGCGCGGGCGCGTGGATCGATCATGTGGCGGCGATCACGCCGTCGCGCTGCACGCGCAACCGATTGCCGCGCCACTGGACCTGATCGCCGAAGATGGCGGCGATGAAGACGCCGAACGACATCAGGTCGCGCAGCGGGAGCAGCCAGAGCAGCCCGCGGTCGGAGGACATCCAGCGGCTGAGCCCATAGGCCTGCACCTGGCGCAAGATGACCAGGCCGGCCAGCAGCACCAGGCTCCAGCCGCTAAATCCGGTCAAGGCCGCGCCAAGCAGGGCCAGCGGCGTGACATGGATGATCACGCTGCCCAGATAGCCCGCCGGCTGCACCAGTCGGATGGTCCGCGCCCAGCGCAACTCGTGGGCCAGCACCTCGCCGGCGCTGGCCTCGGGAAAGACGTGGTCGATGACCATGGTCGGGCAGCCGATCCGCAAGCCCTTGGCCCGCACGGCCCGGCCCAGCTCAAAATCGTCGGCCAGGAAATCGGCCAGGTGCTCCAGCCCGCCGATCGAGGCCAGCGTCTCGGCGCCCAGAGCCATGGTCGGACCGAGGCACGGATTGGCGCCCAGCATCTCGCCGACCAGGACGCTGGGCGCAAAGCGGGTGTTGACGTCAAGCGCCGCCAGCCGTGACCAGAAGCTTGCCGTCGGTCGTCCGCGATAGAGGCAGTGGACCATTCCGACCCCCGGCGCCTCGAGCGCGGCGACGATGCGGCCGAGCCCGTCCGGACCCAGGCGAACGTCGCTGTCGCTGATGACGACGATCTCGCCGCGGGCCTGGGCGGCCATGTTGATCAGGTTGCCGATCTTGCGGCTGGTCCCGTGCATGGTGGGGTCGCTGACCACGACGATATCGCGGTCGGGATGCTCGGCGCGCAAGCGCTCGGCGACCGCCAGGGCTGAATCAGCGGGATCCTGGACGCCAAGGATAATCTGCACCGGGCCGGCATAGGCCTGGGTGCAGAAACTGACCAGGTTCTCGTAGAGTTCGGGCTCGTCGCCGTGCAGGGGTTTGAGGACGGTGATCGAAGGCTGCCCGGCCGCCGCCGCCGCCGGCCGGCGCAGAAACCGCCAGGCCGCCCAGGTCGCCAGGCAGGCATAGACCGCGCCGCTGACCGCCAGGCCAACCACGACGATGCCCAGACCCACGATGATCGAGGCCAGGTTCATTCTTCCGCTCCCCGCCGGGTCATCGGCTAGGCCGATTGGGCCAGGCGGGCTTCGATCGTGCGTACGATGTCTGCCGCGCCAAGACCGGCGCGCTCGTACTGTTTGAACGGGTCGTCGTGATCCAGATAGGCGTCGGGCAGCTTCAGGGTGCGCATGACGAATCCGGTCCGCGCCAGGTCGTTGTTGACCACATAGTCCAGGACATGGCTGCCGAAGCCGCCGATCGCGCCTTCCTCAATGGTGATCAGCATCCGGTGATTGCGCACCAGCCGGCGGACCAGGGCCTCGTCGATCGGCTTGGCGAAGCGGGCGTCGGCCACGGTGCAGGAGACGCCGCGGCTGTGCAGGTGGTCCGCCGCCGACAGGCAGGCCTGCAGGCGGCCGCCCAGGCTGAGGATGGCCACGTCCTTGCCTTCGCGCACCACGCGGCCCTTACCGATCGGCAGCACCTGGCCGCGCTCGGGCATCTCCAGTCCCCAGCCTTCGCCGCGCGGATAGCGCAGGGCGATGGGGCCGCTGTCATGGGCCGTGGCGGTGGCGACCATGTGCATCAGCTCCACCTCGTCGGCGGGGGCCATGACTGTGAAATTGGGCAGGCAGCAGAGATAGGCCAGGTCGAAACTGCCGGCATGGGTGGCGCCGTCCGCGCCGACCAGCCCGGCCCGGTCGAGCGCGAAGCGCACCGGCAGGTTCTGGATCGCCACGTCGTGCACCACCTGGTCGTAGGCGCGCTGCAGGAAGGTGGAATAGATGGCGCAGAAGGGCCTGTAGCCCTCGGTCGCCATGCCGGCGGCGAAGGTCACGGCGTGTTGCTCGGCGATGCCGACGTCGAACATGCGGTCTGGAAAGCGCTGCTCGAACAGGTCGAGCCCGGTGCCGGACGGCATGGCCGCGGTAATGGCAACGACCTTGTCGTCCGCCGCCGCCTCGGTGATCAGCGCGTCGGCGAAGACGCGGGTATAGGATGGGGCCTTCGGCGCCGACTTGGCCTGAACGCCCGAGACGATGTCGAACTTGGCGACCGCATGCAGCTTGTCGGCCGAGGCCGCGGCGGTGTGATAGCCATGCCCCTTCTCGGTGACCACGTGCAGCAGCACCGGCCGGTCCGTCGCGTCGTCGCGGATCGCCGCCAACTCGGTCACCAGCCGATCGACGTCGTGGCCGTCTATGGGGCCTATGTAGTGGAAACCCAGCGCCTCGAAAATCGAACCGCTCGGGGTCGTCGCAGGCTCGTCGCCGGCCTTTGGCGAGGTCAGCGTGTTCAGGTGACGGTGCAGGGCGCCGACCGGCGGGGCGATCGACATGTTGTTGTCGTTCAGGATCACCAGCAGCCGGGTATCGCGCGCGCCGGCGTTGTTCAGCGCCTCATAGGCCATGCCGGCGCTCATGGCGCCGTCGCCGATCACCGCCACCACGTGATGGTCGCCGCGGGCCAGTTGCCGCGCCACCGCCATGCCGAGGCCCGACGAGATCGAGGTCGATGAGTGAGCGGCGCCGAACGGATCGTATTCGCTCTCGGCGCGGCGGGTGAAGCCGGACAGGCCGCCGCCCTGGCGCAGGGTGGTTATGCGGTCGCGGCGGCCGGTGAGGATCTTGTGCGGATAGGCCTGGTGGCCGACGTCCCAGATCACCCGGTCGCGCGGCGTCTCGAAGACATAGTGCAGCGCGACCGTCAGTTCGACCACGCCGAGGCCGGCGCCGAAATGGCCGCCGGTGACCGACACCGCCTCGATGGTCGCCTGTCTCAACTCATCGGCGACCTGACGCATCTGCTCCGCGGACAGCCGACGCAGGTCCGCCGGCAGACTTATGCTGTCGAGGAGCGGGGTGCTGGTCGGCATAGAATCTGACGCTCCACTAACGGCGCTGAGCTAAACGCCTTCGCGTCGCCCTGTCGAGACGCAAGCAACGCCGCTCAGATGTTAGTGTGGCGCGGGCGCCACGGACTGCAGGGGCCCAACGGGCGTCTGGGCATGGTCTGCCTGGGCCGCCCTGATCACGCCGCGGCAGGGCTCGGACACCTTGTCGAGGTTGCGGACCAGACAGTCGCGCACGCCGGGTATGTCAAAGGCCAGCGCATGCAGCCGGCAGTGAACGAAGGCGTCGCGGGTGCAGGCGTTACGCCAGGCCGGATTGATGCTGGCGTTGGCCGTGACCGGCGCGGCCATGGCGCCGGTTGCGAGAATCAGGGCCGCGGTCGCCATCGCGGTGCGCAACATGATCATTTACGTCTCCTAACGCCCCACTCACGGGACCGGCCCACGACAGGCAGCCGGCGCCGATGGGCCATCAGCCCATTTCGCCAAGGTTTTCAGAGGTAGTGGCGCGGGCGACGGCCTGCAACCGGCCTTGTGTCGTATATGCGTCACGTCAGGTTACCAATCGTTAGCTGCACTGCGGGGCTTCTGCCCCCACGCGCGGCCGTCGCATATGTCGTTGAGCCCGCGCTCGAGGCCTGCATACTTT
The DNA here is from genome assembly GCA_041691315.1 of Caulobacteraceae bacterium. Classification (GTDB taxonomy): domain Bacteria; phylum Pseudomonadota; class Alphaproteobacteria; order Caulobacterales; family Caulobacteraceae; genus Poindextera. Next base: position 54,369 of record JBEPUW010000013.1, read on the forward strand.
TACGTAGAAAACAGTATACGGCGAGGCCGCGCCGGTTGCGGCGGTCGCCCGACCTAGGGTTGGGTCTGCAGGATTTTGATCGAGGTTTATTGCATGACGACAACGACGGAGCCGCGGACCGCCGCGACCGGGCCGATCGACAAGAAGGCGCTGCTGGCCAGGTACATCGCCGAACGCGACAAGCGCCTGCGCGCCGACGGCAACGCCCAGTATCTCGAGTTGAAGGGCAACCTGGCCCACTATCTGGACGATCCCTACACGCCCTTTGTCGAGCGTGAACCGAAGACCGACCACGTCACCTTCGCCTTTGTCGGCGGCGGCTTCGCCGGCCTGGTCACCGGCGCGCGGCTGGTCGAGGCCGGGGTCACTGACGTGCGCATCGTCGAAAAGGGCGGCGACTTCGGCGGCACCTGGTACTGGAACCGCTATCCCGGCGCCCAGTGCGACACCGCCTCGATGGTCTACATGCCCTTGCTCGAAGAGACCGGGCACATGCCGACCGAAAAGTACGCCCACGCGCCGGAAATTCTGGCCCAGTGCCAGCGCATCGGCCGCCAGTATGGCCTTTATGACAACGCCCTCTTCCACACCGAGGTCGAGGCTCTGAGCTGGGACGAGCAAAACGCCCGCTGGGTGATCCAGACCAATCGCGGCGACCGTTTCACCGCCAGCTTCGTCGGCCTGGGCACCGGGCCGCTGCACGTCGCCAAGCTGCCCGGCATTCCGGGCATCTCCAGCTTCAAGGGCCACGCCTTCCACACCAGCCGCTGGGACTACGCCTATACCGGTGGCGATCCGAACGGCGCAGCCATGACCAGGCTGGCCGACAAGCGGGTGGCGATCATCGGCACCGGCGCCACCTCGGTGCAGGCGGTGCCGCACCTGGCCCGCGCCTGTAAGCACCTCTACGTGGTCCAGCGCACGCCGTCGTCGGTGGACGTGCGCGCCAATGTCCCGATCGATCCCGACTGGTTCGCCGGCATCGCCACCCCGGGTTGGCAAAGGCGCTGGCTGGAGAACTTCACCGCCAACCAGGCCGGCGGGACGGCCGAGGAAGACCTGGTCATGGACGGCTGGACCGACCTTTCCCGGCGCATCCGCGCCAAGATCGGCGAGTTGCCGCCCGAGGACCGCGTGCCGCTAAAGATGCTGGCCGCCTACGAGGACAGCGACTTCGAGAAGATGGAGGAGATCCGCGCCCGCGCCGAGGCGGTCGTTCAGGACCGTGAGACGGCGGAAAAGCTCAAGGCCTGGTATCGCCAACTCTGCAAGCGGCCGTGCTTCCACGACGCCTATCTGCACGCCTTCAACGAACCCAGCACCCGCCTGATCGACACCGACGGCCAGGGCGTCGAGAAGATCACCGAGAAGGGCTTCGTGGTCGCCGGCGTCGAATACGAGGTCGACTGCATCATCTATGCCTCGGGCTTCGAGGTCGGCACCGAATACAAGCGCCGCGCCGGCTTCGACCTGACCGGACGCGACGGACTGAAGCTGTCGCAGGCCTGGGCGGAGGGCATGAAGACCAAGCACGGCATCCATGTGCATGGCTTTCCCAACGCCTTCTTCGTGCAGCCGACGCAAGGCGCCAACCTGATCTCCAACGTGCCGCACAACCTGACCGAATCGGGCCGCACCATCGCCATGACCGTCAAGCACGCCCTGGACGGCGGCTTCCGCGAGGTCGAGGTCACAGAGGAGGCGCAAGCCGCCTGGGTGGCCCTGTTGCTGACCGGCATGGGCCGCATGATGGGCGCGCCCGACTGCACGCCCGGCTACTACAACAACGAGGGCCAGACCCCCGGACCCGGCGCGCAGCTGAACGTCGGCTATCCGGCCGGCCCGACCGCCTTCTTCAGCTACATCGACGAATGGCGCAGTTCGGGCGCGTTCGAGGGCCTGGCGTTTTCCTGAGCCGAGAGGCGACATGACCGACCCGCTCGCCAACGGCGACTTCGTCATCGGCCCGGACTATGCGCCGGCGCCGGAGCTGGCGGTTCAGCCGGGCGCGCCGGCCGGGGTCGTGCACGCCTTCACCCTGGAATCGCGCGACAGCCGGCTCTATCCGGGCATCCGGCGGCTGGAAAACGAGGTCACCCGACGCCGCGACGCCTTCGGCAATCGCATCGCCGCCGAGGATCACGAACAGTCTACGCCAGGACCTTATACGCGGACGGTGTGGGTCTATGTGCCGGCGCAGTACAGGCCCGGGACGCCCGCGCCGTTCATCATGGCCCAGGACGGCTACCTGTATCTGAACCGCCTGCCGCGGGTGCTGGACAGCCTGATCGCCGCCGGGCGCGTCCCGCCGATGATCGCCATCATGGTCGACAACGGCGGCGGCGACGCCCAGGGCTCGCAGCGCGGGCTGGAATACGACACCCTCTCGGGGCTCTACAGCGACTTCATCGAAACCGAACTGCTGCCGCGGGTCGCGGCCGAGACCGGCGTCGCCCTCAGCGACGACCCGGATGCGCGCGCCGTCATGGGCGTGAGTTCCGGCGCCGCCTGCGCCTTCACCATGGCCTGGGTCCACCCCGAGCGGTATCGCCGCGTCCTCTCCTACTCGGGCACCTATGTGAACCAGCAGTCGCCGCCCAACCCAGAGACGCCACGCGGCGCATGGGAGTATCACGCGACGCTGGTCCCACAGGCCGAGCGCAAGCCGCTGCGGATTTGGCTGGAAGTCGGCGAAAAGGACCTGCACCCCGACGACCCGGAAGAGACCTGGCACAACTGGCCCCTGGCCAACCAGCGCATGGCCGCCGCCCTCGCCGCCAAGGGCTATCCCTACCGCTTCACCTTCTCCCGCGACGGCCGCCACGCCGACCCTCGCGTGCTGGAACAGACCCTGCCGGCGGCGCTGGAATGGCTCTGGCAGGACTATCCGCGCTGAGCCATGGCTGCGATAAGCGGCGCGATTGAACCCGCAAACCGAACAAAGTGACGCAATACCAATCCCATAGGCTCTCTATCGCCCCGATGATGGACTGGACCGACCGGCATTGCCGGCGGCTGCATCGGTCGCTGTCGGGCCGCGCGCTGCTCTATACCGAGATGCTGACGGCGCAGGCGGTGATGCATGGGGATCGGGCCAAGCTCTTGGGCGGCGACGCGGCGGATGGGCCTGTAGCGCTGCAGCTGGGCGGAGCGGACCCCGTGCAGGTGGCGGAAGCGGCGCGGATCGGGGAGGGGTTCGGCTATGCCGAGATCAACCTCAATGTCGGCTGTCCGTCCGATCGGGTGCAGAGCGGGCGGTTCGGCGCCTGCCTGATGCGCGAGCCCGCGCTGGTGGCGGCGTGCATGGCCGAGGTCATGGCCGCCGTGGGCGTGCCGGCGACGGTCAAGTGCCGGCTCGGGGTGGATGACCAGGAGCCGGAGGAGGGCCTGTTCCGCCTGGTCGAACTGTGCGCCGCCGCCGGGGTGACCACCTTTGTCGTGCATGCGCGCAAGGCCTGGCTGCAGGGGCTGTCGCCGAAGCAGAACCGGGACATCCCGCCGCTCGACTATGGCCTGGTCTACCGGCTGAAGGCCGAGCGCCCGGACCTGACCGTGGTGATCAACGGCGGCATCGGCTCGCTGGAGGAGGCGGAGGCGCATCTGAAGCAAGTCGATGGCGTCATGCTGGGCCGCGCAGCCTATCACGAGCCCGGCCTGCTGGGCGCGGTCGATCGGCGCTTCTTCGATCCGGCGGCGCTCGAGGTGGATGGGTTCGAGGCGGTGGCGCGCTACCGGGCGCACATGGCGCGCGAACTGGAGCGCGGGACCAGCCTGCACACCCTGATCCGGCCGATGCTGGGGCTGTTCCATGGCGCCCCGGGCGCGCGGGCCTGGCGGCGGATCCTGACGGTGGAATCGACGGTGAAGGGGGCGGAGCTGGCGGTGGTCGACCGCGCCCTGGAGGCGTTGCGGACCGCGGCGGAGCGGCGGCTGGAGCTGGCTTAGGGTCGCAGGATCAGGGCCGACCTGGTCGCCTCGAACTGGCTCAGCCGGCCGAGATAGGTCATGCCGAGCAAGGACTGTTTAAGCCCGCTCTCGATCACATAGGCGTCGACATTGTCGACCTCGGCGCCGGCCACGGCGACGGTGTTGAGCTTGACCTCGGCGGCCCGCGCCTGGCCGCTGGCGGTGGTGACGCTGAAGGCATAGTTCAGGGTCTTGGGGTCGAAGCCCAGCCTGAGGGCGTCATCGGGGGTCAGGGCCACGGCGCTGGCGCCGGTATCGACCAGGAAGCGCACCTCTTCGCCGTTGACCGCCGCCTCGGCCCAATAGTGGCCGTCGTCCGACTTGACGATCGAGGCGGGCTGGCCGACCGCCGGGGCGGTGTCGGCCTGCGGCGTCGCGATCTGGGCCTCGGCCTGGCGCAGCGGCGGGCCGGAATGGTCGTGCGACAGCGAGATCACCGCCTCGGCGCTGGCCGCGGCGGAGACCGCGCCGATCAGAGCGATCGCGGCCAGCCTCAACATAGTCCGACACCCCGCCATAATGGCTTTGTCAGGCCGTTTCTCGGCCCCTTGGCGGCGACTATGCGCCGGGACCGGTTTGCAACCGGTGAATCAGGGGCGATAGTTGGTCTGACGCCCATGCCACACCTCCGCCGCATCGAAGGCTACGCCATCGTTTCCGAAGACGGCATGCTCGCCAACGCCGCCGGGATCATGCCGGATTCGCTCAAGTTCGAGGCCGACAAGCGCTTCTTCGAGCACGGTCTGGACGGCGTCGACGTGGTGATCCACGGCCGCCATTCACACGAGCACCAGCCGCATTCGGACCGGCGCAGCCGCCTGGCCGTTACGCGGACGGTCGCAGCGCTGGCCGCTGACCCGGACTATCCGAAAGCAATGTACTGGAACCCCGCCGGCGCGACTCTGGAGCAGGCTTTGGCGGCGCTCGGAATCCCTGAGGCCAGCATCGGCGTCGTCGGCGGCACGGAGGTGTTCGGGATGTTCCTGGACCTCTACGACGTCTTTCACCTGTCGCGAGCGCCAAACGTCAGGCTCCCGGGCGGGCGGCCGGCATTTGCCGATGTGCCGGCGCTGACGCCGGAAGCCGTGCTCATGCGCCATGGGATGGAGCCTGGCGAGCGCCAGATGCTCGATCAGGCTCTCGGCGTCAGCCTGGTCAGCTGGCGCCGCCCGTAGCAGGCGGGTTTTCCGTTCGGGCGCGGGTTTCGGCGCGGATCCGCTCGCCGCGGGCCGGCAGCGCCTGCATAATCTCGTCGCGCTCGGCGTCGGTCATGCGGCTCCAGCGGGCGATCTCGGGCAGGGTGCGATAGCAGCCGACGCAATGGCGGCTGCGGCCGTCGACCATGCAGACCCGCAGGCAAGGGCTGGCGATGGGGGCTGGCGAGGTCGATACCATGCACGCCTTGTCGCTCGTTTGCCGCCCGTGCGGCAAGATGGAACGACCTGGCCAAGCGAGCTTTACAGTGTGCCCCGGGTGGACGACGAAACGCAGATGACGACGGCGATCCTGCAACCGGGGACGACCTGCTGGCGGATCGAGCGCGCGCATCGAGCTGCGTTCCTGGTCGACGGCCAGGACTATTTCGGCGCGGTTCGTCTGGCGTTGGCCAACGCGCGGCGCTCGGTGCTGCTGTTGGGCTGGAGCTTCGATCCGCGCACGCGATTGCAGCCGGACGGCATCGAGCGTGGCGATGAGGCGGACGGGATCGGCCAGGTGCTGCTGGAGTTGGCGCGCCTGCGGCCCGGCATCGACATCCGCGTGCTGATCTGGAAGTCGGCCCTGCCGATCGCCGCTTCGCAGGAGTTCTTTCCGCACCGGGCGCGGGCCTGGTTCACCGACACGCCGGTACATTTCCGGCTGGATGACGCCACGCCGCTGGCCGGCTGCCATCACCAGAAGGTGGTGGTGATCGACGACGCCGTCGCCTTTTGCGGCGGCGCCGATTTCGGCGTCGACCGCTGGGACAGCCCGGCTCACCTGGACGCCGATGCGCGCCGGTTCGATCCCACCTACAGCGCCCACCCGCCCAGGCATGAGGTTGGGATGATGGTCGATGGCGCGGCCGCCCGCGCGCTCGGCGACCTGGCCCGCGAGCGCTGGCGTCACGCGACCGAAGAGGTGCTGACGCCGCCGCCGGCGCCCGACGCCGACCCCTGGCCCGAGGCGATCGCGCCGGACATCAGCGATATCGACGTCGCCATCGCGCGCACGGAGCCGATCTGGGCCGGGCGGCCGCTGGTCGACGAGTGGCGGCGGCTGACCCTGGCCTCGATCGCCGCGGCGCGGCGGACCATCTATCTGGAGAACCAGTATTTCACCTCGCCGGTGATCGCCGAGGCCATCGCCCGGCGGCTGGCCGAGCCGGAGGGGCCGGAGGTCGTCTTCATCTCCGCCGAACGCAGCCCCAGCTGGTTCGACCAGTTGACCATGGACCGCACGCGCAGCCTTGTATTGCGCCGGCTGAGCCGGGCCGACGTCTTCGGGCGCTTCCGGGCCTATCATGCCGACACCAGCAGCGGCGGGCCGATCATCATCCACGCCAAGCTGGCCATCACAGACGACAGTCTGGCGCGGATCGGTTCGGCCAACCTCAACAACCGCTCGAGCGAACTCGACACCGAGTGCGAACTGGCCATCGAGGCGTCGGATGACGCCACGGCGGCGGCCATCGCGCGCCTGCGCAACCGGCTGGTCGGCCACTATCTCGGCCGTACGGCGGGCGATGTCGCCACCGCGATCGAGCGGCATGGCGGCCTGATCGGGGCGATCGATGCGCTGAACCGGCATGGCCGGCTGAAGCCGATCACACCTTTGAAGATGGGCGCCTTCACCAGCCTGATCGCCGCCTATCACCTCGGCGATCCGATCGGCGCCTATGACGCGTGGCGGCCGCTGCGGCGCAAGCGGACCCTGGCGCTGGAGGTGCAGGCCGTGGCGCGGGGCGACGCGTTCTAAGGGATTAGCTCGAAGTCCATGACCAGCGGCAGGTGATCCGAGGCGATGCGGGTCAGCGGCACATAGGGCGCGGCGATGGCGGTCACGCGCACGTCCGGCGTCACGAACACATGGTCGATGCGCAGGATCGGAAAGGCGGATGGAAAGGTCGAGGTGCCGGCGTTGTTACGGACCAGCCTGCGCGCGTCGGTCAGCCTGGCCGCCAGGGTGCGATAGACGATCGAGGCGCGGGTAGCGTTGAAGTCGCCCAGCAGGATCGCCGGGTTGCGGCAGTCCTCGCAGGCCAGCCACTCCGGTCCGGCCAGGGTCGCGGCCTGGCGGCGCTGCTCGCGCGGCACCAGGCCCAGATGGGCGGTGACGATCTGCACCTCGACGCCGTTGATATCGACCGCGACCCAGAGCGCGCCGCGCGGTTCGACCTGCACCCGGGTTTTCAGGCCGGGCAAGGGGCCTGCCTTGACCAGCCGTTCCGGATAGGAGGTCAGGATGGCGTCGCCATACCGCTCTTCCTCGACCTGGAGCGCGGCGTGGAAATGGCAGGCCATGTCAAGGCCGCGAGCGATTTCGTGCGCCTGGTCCACTCCGCCGCTGCGGGCGCGGCCGACGTCGAGTTCCTGCAAGGCGACGATGTCCGGCTCGAAGGCGGCGATCACGCCGACGATGCGCCCGACGTCAAGCTGGCGGTCCGTGCCGATGCAGCCGTGGACGTTGTAGGTCAATATGCGGGGCATGACCGGCCTGAACTTGACGCAAACGTCATGATTGCACGCTCGCCCCTGGGCCTTATCATTGCAAACCGGCCTGGAGACGACCCATGAACCTCGATTTTTCGCCCGAAGACCTCGCGTTTCGCGACGAGGTCCGCGCCTTCATTGACGAAAACTATCCTGCTCACCTGAAGGGAAAGCGCGTCAACGAGGACTCGTTCCAAAAGGAAGACTACACCGCCTGGCATCGGATCCTGGCGGAAAAGGGCTGGATCGCGCCGAGCTGGCCGAAGGAATTCGGCGGCACAGGCTGGACGCCGACCCAGAAGTACATCTGGTCGGAGGAGCAGGCGAGGGCCGACACCCTGGCCATCCTGCCGTTTGGGATCAGCATGGTCGCGCCGGTGATCTACACTTTCGGCACGCCGGAGCAGAAGGCGCGGTTCCTGCCGCCGACCTACAATGGCGATATCTGGTGGTGCCAGGGCTATTCCGAGCCGGGCGCCGGCTCCGACCTGGCCTCGCTGCGCACCCGGGCGGTGCGCGAGGGCGACCACTATATCGTCAACGGCCAGAAGACCTGGACCACCTATGCGCAGAACGCCGACTGGGGCTTTTTCCTGGTCCGCACCGACCCGGACGTGAAGCCGCAGGCCGGCATCAGCTTTCTGCTCATCGACATGAAGTCGCCCGGCGTGACCGTGCGCCCGATCATCACGCTGGGCGGCGAGCATGAGGTGAACGACGTCTTCCTGGACAATGTGAAGGTGCCGGTCGACCAGCGCATCTTCGAGGAAAACCAGGGCTGGACGGCGGCCAAGTTCCTGCTCGCCAACGAGCGCTCCGGCATCGCCGCAGTGGCCCGCTCTCGGCGCGGCATCGAGCAGGTGCGCGACATCGCCTCGACCGAGCTTGGCGACGACTCCGCGCCGCTGCTGAAGGACCCGCTGTTCAAGCGCAAGGTGGCCGAACTTGAGATCGACCTGATGGCGCTGGAATACACCGAGCTGCGCACGCTCGCGGCCGAAAGCGCCGGCAAGGGGCCGGGACCGGAGTCTTCGCTACTGAAGATCAAGGGCACCGAGATCCAGCAACGCGTGAACGAACTGGCGCTCGAAGCGGCAGGCCACTACGGCGCGCCGTATTTCCGCGGCTTTCCGGAAGGCGACAACCGCTATCCCATCGGCCCCGATTACGCCCACGACACCGCGCCGACCTATTTCAACGGCCGCAAAACCTCGATCTACGGCGGCTCCAACGAAATCCAGCGCAACATCATCGCCAAGATGGTGCTGGGCCTATAGCAGGGCGTTTCAGCCGTTTTCACCTGGGCCGGCTTCTCCTTGTGGATCAAGACTATTGCGGTTCATGGCGTTTCAGGTGACATCAGCGAGTGCCGTCTTTTTGTGACCGGGTTGGGACCAAACCCCGGGCAGGTCACAAGCTGGAGACCACCCGTTGCCCAAGCTGTCCGCCTTGCGCCTGACCGATGCCTTTTGCCGAGGGGCGAGACCCCAGGCCGGCAAGTCCTATCCGGACGCGGTTGAGCGCGGCCTCGAGCTGCGCGTGTCGGCTGCGGGGAAAAAGACCTGGACCTATCGATATCGGACGCTGGACGGGACACAGCGGCGGTTGCTGCTCGGCTCCTACTCAAGCGATCCCATAGGGACCGTGTCAAACGCCTCGACCGGCAGCGAGAGCCCGGACTGCCTGGACCTGGAGGCCGCGCGGCGCGCCACCCGGAAGGCGAGGGCGGTCGTGGATGACGGCGGCGACCCTTCGGAGGTCCGCCAGCTGAAGCGGCAGCAGGCCAGGTCGGAGCCCATCCGCACGATGGATGACCTGGCCCAGTCGTACTTCGTGGCGACTGCCCGCGGCAGCTACCTGCCCCGGGGACGAAAGAAGCGGGCGTCGAGCCTGAACAACGAGAGAGACGTCTACCGGGTCCACATCAAGCCCAGCTTGGGCAGCGCGCGGCTTGAGATGGTAACCCTTCCCATGGTGCGGCATGCCCTTGAGCAGATGTTGGACAGGGGGATCACGTCGCAGGCCAACAAGGCGCAAGCGATTATCCGCCAGATGCTTACCTACGCCGTCAACGCGATCGGCCGCCTGCCGGTCAATCCGCTTATCGGCATGGGGCGGGTAGCGCCAGAGAAGCCCAGGGCGCGTGTCTATACCGACGCTGAACTGCGGGCCATCTGGACTGGCCTGAGCGATCCGGAGGCCCTGAGGATCCCGGCCGAGAGCGCCGCGGCTCGCCGGGATGGCTCAAAGGTCCAGATCGGGGCCTCGATGCGCCTTCTGATCCAGCTCGCGTTGGTCCTGCTGCAGCGCCGCAACGAGATCGCCGGCATGTGCGTGGCCGAACTCGATTTGGAGCACGGCGTCTGGATCATCCCCGAGGAGCGGATGAAGACCCGGCGGCCTCATGCTGTGCCCCTGCCGCCGCGCGCCGTCGAGCTGATCAAGGAAGCGCTGGCGCTCAATGAAGGACGGGCGCGAGCCAGCAATGCCCTGGTGTTTCAGAGCCGGCTGGACGCTGAAAAGTGCATCAACGGCGCGGCGGTCAGCAGCGCGCTCGGCCGGTTGCTCTTGGCGCTCGGGATCAAGAACGGGACCCTGCACGACCTGAGGCGGACAGGCTCCACAGTTATGACCAGCGAGCGCTTGAGCATAAGTCCGTTCATCCGGTCCAAGGTACTCGGCCACGTTGATGGCGGCGGCGGCGCGTCCGTCTCGGCGGTGCACTACGACGCCAATTCCTACATCGCCGAGAAGCGCCGGGCGCTGGAGGCGTGGGAAGGGCTGTTGCTGGAGATCGTCGGCGAGCGAGGGCGGCCCGATAACGTACGGGCTATTCGAACAGGAGGCACCTGAGGGCCATGTGGAAATGACATCGCTCGGATCGATCTCAGCCCTCGCGCCGCCGGCGGGCGGCGGGCGGTCTGCTCGCCGTATGCTGAGGTTGCTGGCCATCGCTGCCGGTCCTGGCGTTTGGTTGCACGGCCAAAAGCCCACCGCCGGCCGCGCCGGACATCGTCGCCGAATGCGTGCCGGCGAACCTATCGCTTCCCGATTTGCACAAGATCGCGCTCACCAATGCATCCGTCGCCGATCGGGGGCAGGCGTTGCGATCGGCGGCGCAGCAGTGCGTGGGTTTCTATAGCGCCAAACTTGCGGTGAGCGATGACGGCGCAGAACCCGTTGCCGAGGCCGTCGCAGCCCTCTGCGATGACGTGATCAGGTGGGCCGACGCCGAGACGGGACGCCAAGCCGCCATGCCATCCGACGAGGAGTCTCTGAGGCCCTACATCAGCGAGGCGCGCGCTCAGATTGTGGAGTCCCGCGCCTGCTTCAAGCGTGGTCGCGGATGGCTGGAAGGCACGCCCTTTGGCGACGAACTCAACAAAGCCGCCGGCTAAATACCATAGCGCTGGGCTCTGCGAGCCTTCGCGAACTGGGTTTGCCATTATCCACCGTTTGTTTATTGGCCGCCATGCTGCGGAGGCGTTGACGACCACGCTCGCGCGGCCCTAGCGTGGTCGTATGATCAGAACCATCTTTGCGGTTGCAGCCGCCGCAGCGCTCACGGCCTGCACGATGACCCTTCCGGTTCGCGGCCAGGTCCAGAGCACGGGCGAGACGTTCGAGGGCTCGGCAACTGGCCATATGGACGGTGGCGGCGAGCTGACCGTCACGTCAGCCAAGACGACTTGCCGCGGCATGTTTGTCTACGTGAACGGGCGCGAGGGCAGTGGCACATTCACCTGTGACGACGGTCGATCGGGCCCCTTCTCGTTCGTGTCGACGGGCGCCAGAGGCACGGGCTACGGCTCGTTGGGTGCCGACCACATGACGTTCAGCTTCGGCCGCTAGCTCCGGGAGCCGATCCGCCACCGGCGCACCGAAGCTAGGGTGGTCCCCCGTGCACCCGCTCGCATAATTGCGCTGCGGTGGGCTTCCCCGATCGCGTCATTTCGGTCGCGTCCAACGAGGCCGTTGCCTCGGCTAGCCGCGCCGCCTTCGCGTCCCAGATGATCTGTCCCAAAAACCCGATCATCCGGCCGCCCTCTTGCGGGCTTCGGCCAACAGTGCGGCCGTCGAGGTTTCATCGCTGATCTCGACCCCAATCTTGTCGCCGTACTTCTTCGGCGCGAGCTTCGAGGCGGCCCATTTGAGGGCGTCCATCCGCAGCCTGCCGAGCGCCGCATCCTCAGCGGCCATCGCATCATCCACGACGCGCTCAGCGTAGTTGTCGCCCTGCGCTTCGCGCGCGCACGCGTATTGCCGCCGAAACTCGCCGAACAGCGCATCCTCCGACGCAAGCCATCTTCGCACGGTGGTTTCGCCGGGCATGGCTTCATCAGCCGTTATTGCCCGCAGGCTCTCGCCGCCGGCCAATCGATCGCAGATCGCGTCCGCGACGTCGGTGTTGAAGGCTGTTGGTCGTCCGTTTTCCATTACTTTCGCCTATTCTATTCCGGAAGCTGCCCATTCAACGACGATCTGATCCAGGACCTCGCTGTAGGATTGCTGAGCGAATGGGCGCACGAGCTGGTCGATGATCGCCTCGGCGTCCTTGCCCGGGTGGTACTCAATTCGCCTGAGCGTCCGCCGCCGGTCTCGCTGTCCGGCGAGGGCCCGCCGCTTCACCCAGGCTTGATGCGTCTCCGCTTTCGGGTCCCAATTGCCGTCCTGCTCGATGCTGGTTTCGTCCGAGTTCATGTCGCGCCGCTCCGCTTCCTGAGGATGGCCCCGCGCGCGCACGCGCGCACCTGCTCGCGGAACCGCCGCTGGCCTTGGCGCGACTGGGCTTTTTCCTTCATGCCACGCCCTCTCGCAGTGGAACGACGTTGGAGCCGCCATAGCCAAACTCGGATAGCAGGGCCGGCGGTACTGAGCATCCGGGCTTGCCCGGCCGTGGGCCCCAATCGGTGGTGTTCCAGAAGCCATTGGCCCGGTCGGCGAAGGCGACGAGCCGGGGACGCCAGACCTCCGCCGTGGGCGGCTTGCTTTCGACTATGACCGGCTGGATCCGCTGCGACGGCTTTGCACGCTCGGTCGACTTGATGATCCAGCTCCGAAATGCTGCTCGCCAATCGCGGCAGCGCCGATCATGCGTTTGCGAGTGCAGGCGGAAGCTCTCCGCCTCAGCCGCCGCGTCGATGTTCCAGCCCTTGTCTCGAAGGGTGGTGCGCGCCTGGTTGATCGCAGGCTCGTCGGGGAAGGCATCCGGCAGCGCGGTCTCGGGCTTCCGACGAGACGTCTTCCGCGCGCCTTCAGGTTCAGTGATAGGTTCAGTGATAGGTTCCTGCGCACCTCGTGCGTGTAGGAAACGCGCCTCGTGCGTGTAGGAACCGCCTGACGTGCGTGTAGGAACCTCCCTAACCGCACCTCCTGCGGTTTGGTCACCCTCCCTAACCGCATCTGGTGCGGGTAGGTCTGCAATGGTCAGCGTGACCAGGTCCGAGCTGCGGCGACCGCGCGCATCGTGACGTCGGCGGCGGCTCAGGAGACCAGAGCGCTCAAGCTCCCCCATCTGGGTCAGAACACAGCGCAGCGAGAGCTCCGACCGCTCGCTGATGGTCTCATGCGCTATCCAGGTCTCGCCCGCGTCATCAGCTGCGTCGGCCAGGACCAGCAGGACGGCCTTGGCGGGTCCGCTGCCTGCGCGTTGAGCCATCGCCCATCTGGAGGCGACCAGGCTCATGCGGCGAGCCGATCAGCGTCTTGCGGGACATCCTCAACGTGGTCGCACTCTGCGTAATAGGCTTGTCGATCGGTGCCGATGGCCCCGCCGCGGACCTTGGCGGCGATCACGTCCATGCGCCGGCGGATCAGCTCCAGCGATTCCTGCCATTTCAGGTGCTCGGCGGAGCCGGTGTCTTTAGGCTCGGCACGCTCACGGTAGTAAACCTCTCGGTAGGGGAACAGGACCGCGTTGGCGTCCTGCTCGATTGATCCACTATCGCGAAGGTCCGCCAGCTGCGGCCGTTTGTCTTCTCGGTTCTCGACCTGGCGATTGAGCTGCGAGAGCAGAACGACGCAGGTTTCAGCTTCGCGGGCGAGGGTCTTTAGGCCGCGGGTGATGTCTCCGAGGACCAAGGCGTCATTTCTGCCGGCTGGGTCGGGCCGCGCCATGAGCTGCAGGTAATCGACGAAAACACCGCCGACAGGCTGCCGCGCCTTCACCGCCCACACTCGCCGGGCGATATCGTCCAGGCTCACGTTCGAACGGTCGTCGATCAGAACATTCGCCGGCATGCCCGCGCGAAAACCTCGCAGCCGGGCTCGTTCATGTGGAGCCAGCCCGCTGCCGAACTCGTTGTAGGGTATCCCGTCGCCAGCCTCGAAAGTCGCCGCCGACAAGGCCCGCTCGGCGCACTCGCGCGCGTCCATCTCCAGGCTGAAGATCAGGAAGGTCTTGTCGGGATTGCGCTTCGCCGCCCCATAGGCCGCGGATCGCATCAGGCCGCTCTTGCCCATCGACGGGCGACCGCCAAGCACGACAAGCCAACCCGGTCTTAGGCCCCGCATCCGCCGGTCGAAACAGCGCACGCCGGTCATGCAGCCGCGCTCGCGACCGTGAGCCGCCTCATGCTCTAGACTGTCCAGGAGGCTGTCGCAGGCGTCAGCCGCGGTCGCCAGTTCGCCATCGGCGGACGAGGCGTCCTGCTCCAAGCGGTCAAGCCGATTGCGGATCGCGGAAAGCATCGCGCCTGGCGAATTGGCCAGATCGGTCATCACGTCCCGCGCGCCGTCCGCCAGCACCGCGGCGGCCTCTCGACGCGCCCACGAACTCACTACCGTCTCGGCGAACGGTCGGATTGACACGTACGAGGGAGCCTTGTCGATCAGGTCCGCGATGTGGCGTGCGCCACCGAACTCGATCAAGGAGGGGTCGGCTGCGAACAGGTCAGCGATCGTCGCCGCATCCGCTCGTCGCCCGGCGGAGACCAAGTCCCCGATGGCCGCCCAGATCCTCGCGTGAAACGGATCAAACAGCTGGTCGGGCCTTACGTGCCCCACTTCGCGATAGCGGCTGTTGTCGACCATGACCATGCCGATCAAGCACTGCGCGGACTCGACAGCCAGCATCGAACCCGTCGACGGCGCCGCCCCAACCGCGCTCACCGGACAGGTCCCGGATCAGCCGCTTTCCGGGCGGCGTGGAGCGCGCGTTCAATCGACGTTGTTGCCCGCCAGACCACCACCTTGCCGCCCAGCGCGCCCTTGCCGCGGCGGCCGCTGTCCTCGATTAGGCCCTGGGCGCGAAGCTCGGAGCACCGGGCCCGGCAGATCATCCAGTGCACGCCGATCTCAGCGGCGATTTGCTCAGCCGTCGACGGGCCGCGTTCGATAGTCTCCAGGGCGCGCTGGCGGATTGGCTTGGCGCGCGGCGCGAATGCCGCTGCTGCATCGCGCCCGGTCTCAGAGCGGCCTTTGTGACCAGGAACGGCTGGATAGCTGCTACCGGCCATCGACACCTCCGATGGCTTCGGCTCGCCGGGCAAAGATAGCCCCCAGCCATATCAGGGTGCGTCCGGCACGGCCGCCGATCTTCGCGCCCATCCGAGCGTTGCGCACGGCCGCCGCCCGATACTGACAGGCGAGTTGATAATTCCGCTTGGTCGGTTTAGCTTCAACTCGATCGCGTGGCAGCAGATCGAAATTGAAGGGTCCGCTTGGCTTAGCGCCGCGCGGGCCTTTCGCGTTTCTGGTCATGGTGGATCACTCGCCGCCCCGGGCGGCGGCGCATCGCTCGATCCAAGCCATCACCTCGTCCTCGAACCACGCGCGCCGAACGGTGCCGCCGAGCTTGACCGGTTGCGGAAAGCTACCATCCGAGACGCGGCGCCAAACTGATGTCCGCGACAGTGTGGTGATGCCATCCCGGCCGTACACTTTTGAACCGGGCAACAGTCGCCGGGGCGTCGCCGCAGCGCTGGTTTGGTATGTCATCTTGGGCTCCTGGAAATCTAAGGAGCCCATGTATTGGTCTGGTTTGCCTGGGTATGGGCAACATGAAACTGCATGCGCCAGAAAAATTGTGGCTCAGCGAGGCCGAACTAGGGCGTTCGACGCTCGATCAGACTACGGCCGCCCCTTCCGAAGCCGCACGCCAGGCCCTTCGCCGTTCTCTGGCTGGAAGATTGCACCGTGCTGCTCCAGCGCAACGGAAAGCCTTCCACGCGCCTCGTCGGTGACGCCCGGTCCCTTGCCGCTCTCGAGTCTTTTGATGGTCGGGATGGATAACCCTGCCGCTTCCGCGACCTCGGCTTGGCTCAATCCCAGGAGCGCTCGCGCCGCTCGAAGTTGTGCAGGCTTTATCATCGGTGATCCAAAAAGATCAGTTGACGTGATCCAAACGGATCAGCATATTGATCCCAAGGTATCAGACCGAGGAACCGGCCGCAATGACCATCACCAACGAAAACCGCCGCTCCATCATGGGCATGGCCTGGTCCTTCCGCCGCGACGAGCCGGCCCGCGACTTCGCCGACTGCCTCCGCGGAGCCTGGCGCTGGTTCAAGGGCATGTTGAAGGCCACGGCCGCCCTGCGTCGCCGGATGCGGGGCGCTCGCCACATCATGCTAGCGCCCTCGCTGATCAGCTCGCCGGCCAGCCGCGTGACCTCAACGCATCGCTACCCCGGCGTCACCGACCGCCGCGCCGGCATCACCATTTCACGCATCGGAGGCTGACCATGAACGCCACACGTCGGAGGTTCTTCGCCATCACGGGCGCCGTCGCCGCGGCTAGCGCGCTCCGGCCGGGCCCAACGGTCGCCGCCACCGAAACAGACACAGCCGCCTTCATCCGCCAGATCGCCTTCCTTCACCCTGGCGGCGAGGCTGCTGCCTGTCACGCCTTGGCGGCCGGCATGCGGCCCGGTGAACTCTATTGCGTGATGCTCCTTCCCGAGCGCGGCCAAGACGATCTGCCGGCGCTGCTGTTCACCCACGAGGGTGAGCACTTCACGTTCCGGCCGAGCGGGAGGTCTGGCCAATGACCGCCCCAGCGGACGATGGCAGCGCGGGCTTCACAGCGGCCCCCATGCGGGCTCGGACCGCTCCAGCCGACCAGACGCTCAGCGAACGCCACAAGGCCGCTGTGGAGCGCCTGGAGCGCATCGCTGACCTGATCGTGGCCGAGCTGGACCTGATCTATGGCGAGCCCGACCTGGAGGACAGCGCGGACGCCGAACCGACCCTGGGCGCGCCCGAGCCAATGGGGGCCGGTGGCGCTCGCCTTGACCAACGCCGCTGGGCCGATGGCTACGAAGCGGACGGCCAGCCCGACGAGCGCGAGATCGATGACGACAATGAGCCGTCGCTCGGGTCCGTTGGCAACGCACACGCCAACGCCTACCAGCCACAATGGACCGGTGGCGCGACGTCCAGCGATGACCGGGAGCGCGATGATAGCGAGGCCGAGGCGTCGCTTGGCTGGGCTGAAGGGGTCGATCAGTCGTGGCTTGGCGCGTCGTCAGAAGAGATTGAGTACGTCCTTGGATCGGCCAACCCGACCACCGCTACCGACCAAACTCACTGGGGTGACCGCAACGCTGGCTGGGGCGGTGGTGACGCCGAGGAGCAATGCGAGGACGATGGCCACGACGACGACCTGGAGCCTGACTACGACGGCGAGCCGGACGACGATGCGCTCTGCAATTGGCAGGACGACGGCGACCAGACCGTGCTTGTCCAGCATCGCGTCTACATCAAACCGGTCCCTGGTCGGCGGCCCTCCTGGGCCAAAACCTCCGGCGATATCCTTCCCGTGCGGGTGCTGGAGTCGTCTACCGGCAAGCGCACCATCGTTCGCCTAGGCGGCGGGGGCCTCTCTTGAACAGCGGGTGGTGGACGGATCACGAATCGGCTGCTTGTCAACAAGGCCCATTGGGCATTTAGGTGACCGTAACCACTTGGTAAGATGGTTGGCCTGTCGGGGACGCAATGGAGAAGTGAATGCCGTGGCGAGTGGATTCGATCCAAGCTGTGGCTTTCAACGCACCAACCACCGGGCAATCTCCTGACGCCCTGGCAGTTTGGCAACAGCTGTTTCAAGCCGGGCCCGACATGTTCAATCGGGGCCAAGGCGCGCCAGCGCCGGTGTCGACCGCTTCTGGCTCAATAGGCTCAACCCAGGTGACAGTGACATGCCAACTCGGTCGGGTGGACATTGCAATATCCGGTTCGACGGACAACCCTAGCGAGGGGCCTCCAGCTATTTCGGATCGGGAGTCAGCCCTGGCTAGTGCCTCGGAATATCTCCGACTGGTGGCGACAGAATGTTCGGCGTTCCGCGTCGCGTTGGTTGTCGGTTTAAGTGAACAGGTCGACGCCAACGAGGTGCCACAGCATTTGGCGGCCGCCGCGGGAGTTGCGTTCCCCGCCTCTTCAGCGGACTGCATTTATCAGTTCAACCTGAAGCGGCCCTTCAAATCGATTCCGGAGATGCAGATGAACCGGATCACTACATGGGCGTCCGGCATCCAACAGATGATAAGTATCACTGTCGGGCAGAATAGCCCCCCGTCGGGTCCGGCAATCAGTCCGCTTGCCGTAAGATCAATTCCAATCATCAATTGGAAGTTGGACTTCAATTCGGCGTCCGCGCCAAACGCAAGCGTGTTGCCCAACATCGACGCCGTCGTCGCGGAGCTTGCTTCCGAGATGCTATCAATTGTTCAGAATGGCCGGGAAGCGATTAATGGCTGAGTCCGACCTCGGTAAACAGGTCATCGTTGATCAACCGGTTCTTTTCAGTTGGAACCGATCGGCCGATGCCAACACGACGCTTTCTCGCGCTGGGGCGTTCGCTCCATCTTATTCGTGGACGACGGTGATCGCACAGTCGTTGGGCGACGATGTTGGCGACCACAGGCTTTTGCTTGCACGGGCCGGATTGCCTCATCGGGAAGCTCGCCCAGTCTACTACATGAAAGTCGTCGCAGATCAGGGATCCGGCGCCTCCTCAGTGACGAACGACGTTAGAGCGCTCGCCGAGCAGTATTTTGAAACGATGGACGCTCAGCTTGCCGAACTTGAAGCGATGACGACGGATCAGGATCCGCCGGTTGAGGCTGGCGCTGTGGAGACGGCCAAGGAGATAGCGCGCCAGATTCGCGAATATCCAATGGTGCCACCACAGCTAAGCTGGCACGGAGGGGATGCGGTCGTGATGCTGTGGGCTTTCAGTACGATCACCTATGCCCTGACGATCACTGCCGGCGAGGTTGGTTATGTCGTCAGGAAGAACCGCGAACAGATCGCGATGAGAGACTCGATTCGCCTGACCGAGTTTAAACTCCTCGAAGAGAAATGACGGCGCATGGTCGGCGAGATCGAAGCGGCCGATAGGATTTCGCGCTGCATCATTTATCACCGGTTCTTCGAGGGTAACGTTCATGTCAACGATCTGCTGTTCAACTTTGGCCAAGCCAAAGCGGACGGGGCCGCGCACGAATCGGCTGTTTTGCGCTCGCTCGCCCCGACCGACGCTGACGTCCACCGTATCGGCTGCAAGATCGTCGCCAAACAGAACGACCTGCCTGCGACGAAACAATCCGACCGGCGTTACTATTGCGGATTTAGAACGGCAGATGTGAATGCCCTTCCTCTGGAGGGCGACGGCTACCGGATTGAGCTTACTAACGTAGAAGAACTCGGAGAAAAGGCGCACGTCGACGTTGCGCTCAGGATCTTCGTTACCGGTTCGAACCCAAGGGCGACCCGCCGTACAGCCGCTGGAATGGCGTTGGCCGAAAAATTTGGTCCAGTCTCGCCGCATATCTGCCCCAGCGATAATGATGATCCTGGTCACCCGATCATTCGTTGGGGTGTTCAGTGCCTTGGTGGGACCGTTAGGTGGGCCACATTGGCCATCCCAACGGCCAACGACGCCAGCGAACTGCAGGCAGAACTGCAAGTAGGCGTTGCGACATCATGAACCGAAGAACTTCAAAGCAGACCACAATAGGCTGTTGCCAACCGCGCTATTGGCCCTCTTTCCTCGTGTTCGAGAATGGAGGGTTCTGTCACGAGAATAGCTGGCGGAAGCGAGCGCCCGAGTGCCAGAGGAGACGCTCGGTCCTGGCCCGCAGAGGACGTGAGAGGACGCCTTACGGTTGGGGACTCGCGTAGGCCACGCTCTGCCTGCCTGAAGCATCACCGACGACAACCGTGTAGACCGGCGTCCCCGCATAGGCGAACAGCCTGATCCTCGCGACCACCAATTCCCGACCCTCGTGCAGGACGATTTCCGTCCCGAGGCGGTGAAGCATGTCGTCGGGCGGCGGCACGCCGGTGCCGTACGTGCCGCCGATGAAGTGGGCGGCCGGACCGTTGCCGGTCAGGATGTAATCAGTAAGGAACGGAGAGAAGCCATCGATACCTCGCTCTCCAACGGCGAGGGCGTGCCCGATCTTCGCGAGCGTTCGGAAGAAGGCACCGACCGGGAGTTCACCGCTATAGGTGATTGACTGGTCCGGCAGTCTTGCGATCCGACCCTCAAGATCGGGCACCGCGACGAACGAATGAACGGTGACATCCTTGAAGACGTCGGTGGGCTCTACTCCCCGGAAAATGCCGGGATTAGCTAGGTCGAGGAGATAGCCGAGTGACGGGTGATCGGCGAGCGGTAGATCAGTCCTACAAGCCCCGTCTCCAACGACGGCTGGAAGCGCCGAGGGGCGCTTGCTCCGACGCCGTCGACTAGGCATATCGTTCTGCCAACGAACGTCGTTGAAGTAACGGAACGCCGTGTGTCCCTCGAATGCGTGAGTGACTTTCTCGCACTCCGCGCATGACGCTTTTGGCAAGATCGTTCGGCCTCCCATACAGAGGGCGATGATATGTTCGTCCCTCAGCCCGCCCGGTTCGCCATCCCCGCCGTGGTAGATGCAGCGCCCAGGCGGCTCAAACCGCGCCTTCCCAAAATCCGCGAAAGTCATTCGTCCGATTTATCAACGACGAACCCTCTTGCACAGTCACCGCCGGCATGACGACGTTTTTGCTCCTGGTCCTGCTGGAGACGTGGGACGAACGGCGATCGGTGCGAAGAGCTGGTGACGGGCCGGCCGGACCACGCAGACCTGGCCGGTTACCGTGAAATCCTCTTCGACCTTCCATGCCAACGGTAGCGGCCCTGAGTGCCGCTAGCGCCGGGGAGCTGGCACATGGCCCGCGCGGTCAAACGGTGGCCGAACGTGCCGTCGAAGCGCTACCTGTTGGCAGACGCTGACCCAGCCGCACTACCACGGGGTGGACGGCGCTGGGCGCGCGACGGTACGTTACCTATTTCAGCGATTCCGCGCGCAGATCGTCCGACGTCTTGTCCGCCCTCAGACCTTTGAAACTGGCTTGGCGCAACTTGCCGCTCGCGGTCAGTTCGGCCATCTCGACATCGGCGACCAGGCGTGGCCGAATCCAATGGATGTCACGCGTGGCCGTGGAACGAAAACCAGAGCACGGCGAAAAATACCAAGACGAGCACCGCACCGAGAATGAACTGGGTGGGCAACCCCATACGCCGGCGGCGGCGCTTCGTGGGCGATTTTTCGTAGTCCGACATCGCCGCGCTTAAAGACCGAGAAGAAGCCTTCGACGGTGTTGGAGTGCATGGTCTTGTCCTGCCGGGAGACGTACTCGCCCCGGCCGTGGTTGACCGAACGGTGGTCCGAGAAATTCCAGCCCAGGTGCTTATAGACGGGCGCTTCGTCGGTCATCAGGACGGCTTCGCGGGCGATGTTAACCAAAGAAGCAATTCGTCTAAGGATAGCCGCCGCACAGATGAGTGGCGAATATAAACCCACCCGTTTCTCGACAGGCGTAAGGTCCACTGTAAATATTCAGGGTTTTTTCCTCATTGGGTTCGAACGTGTCCGACTTTTTGTACTGGAGCTCAGAGACTGGCTCGCAAGCTTGTTCGCTACAATAGTAAACCGTTATTTTGAACCCACAGACATTTCTAACCACCTTGTCTGTCCAGTGCGAGCCGGTTTCCGACGAACTATTACTTCGTCCTGTAACTGTAGTGCAGTTTAGCGGCGCATAGTCGGGAGCGTGGCCCGACTGGACGACGCCGCTTGCGCCAGGGTTGGGGTTGGTAGCGTTCGGGCTGATCTGCCTTCCAGCAGCCCCTAGGCCCTCCATCTGACCGTGAATGGCCTCCGCTTGATGCTGTTCCTCACACCGCTGCGCCACGACGTCGGCTTCCTCGGTTCCATCGTTAGCGCACGCCACCCGCATATCGTTGGCTCTTGCTGCTTGGTTTAAACTGTCGCTGAGCGCGCCTAAGGGGCTCACCTGCCCCGAAGCCATGGCGCCGATCGCTCCGACTACAGCTTCCGACTGGGCTGCGCTGTCTTCGGAGGCCTGCGCGTCGTCAGCCTCTTGCTGTGCCTCCTCGACAGCTTGTTGGCCTGCCGCCCGGGCGGCAGCTTGGCGGGCCGTAGCGGCGGCTGCGTCCGAGCGCTGCTGGGCTCGGACTCGGGCATCCCGCATCTTATCGTCCACTTCACTATCGCTGAGCCGCACCATAAGCGACGGAGTTTCATGGAAGGTTGTGCCAGTCTCGCTAGTGCGCAGGAGACGATAGAATCGTCCCGAATCGTCAACGCGCCAGCCCATCTCGTGAGTCACCCCGTCTGCCTGCTTCCATATCTTCCATATAAACGTGTCAGCTTGAGGCTGGTTGTAAGGATCACAATTGGTAAATCCGTGTTCAGCAGTGCGAGCCGTGCAGACGGCGTAGTAATTGAGCGGTGTAACCACGCCGGAAGGCGATGTAGCGGTCGCGTCTTTGGAAAGCAGAATAGAAAGGTTGATAGTCGCCGCTGTCTTCAGACTGAATAGTGTTACTTCTTCGTCGAAATCCTTCGGCCGCTTAAAGGTTAACACCCATCCGTCGACTTCGTCGTACCAGTTTCCTTCCAGGGGGTTGAACCAACTCAGGTCCTGAGGTCCAAAGACCGCAGGCTGACTTAAAGCAGTCACTCGCTGTTGCGCCAGCGCTGCCTGCGCGCCAAGACCCAGCGCCAAGGCCCGTTTGTACTCTTGGTTAGCGGCTGTGGACTGTCCGGCTCCCTCGAGTGCGGCAGCGTAGTAGAAGTGTCCCAGGGCGCTATTGGGTGATTGGGCCAGCCCCGCGACAAAAGCGGAAATCGCCCCACTATAGTCCCGGATCTTCAGACGCTCGTAACCGGTGGCCAGTTGCCGCTCACCGGTCGACGACTGCACTTGCCGGGGCGAAGCGGAACGTTGGCTCGACTGCGCGTTTGCGGTAGAACCTGACGCGATTGTCATGATCGCGCCCAACAGAAAGACGGCGATCCCAACGACTCGTCGACCGGTCCTCCTAGGCAGCCCCGGGCAATCAGACCGGCGCCGAAGTGCCGCGAGCTTAATACCGACCATGGGTGTCCCTTCCGGAGACGGTAATAATTGTCCAGCCGCACTATTTACTGATGGGCCCAATGCACTGGCGGACACCCGCGGCTGGCGCGCTCCGAGTTAGTCCGGTCTAGGCATGCGTTATCCGGATAGGTGCATTGGGTTTCCTGGAAGCATCGCTTGTCATCCGCAGAGAGCGGCGGACCGGTATAGGTCCCTGGAACGGGGGACATTCCACCGGGGCTTCCGCCGCCAGCCGGGGACCGCTGTTGTTGCTGAGCGTTGGCTCGACTCTGCATCGTGGCCACGGCCCCATTGAGTACGCCAAGCACAGCGGCCGAATTGGATGCACGATCCTCCGAGGCCTGCGCGTCCGCGTCGGCTTGCTCCTGTTCCTCAAAGGCCCGCTGATTTGCAGCCTGGGCGGCCGCCTGATCGACCGCTTGCCGATGTTTGGTTTCTGCTTCGGCGATGGACGACTGTCTGAGTTGTTCGGCTTGGTCACTCGTCAAATGGACCAAGTCGTGTACCTCTTCTGGGCTATACTGCTTATGTTCCTCGTCTAACAGCCGCCTAGACACTTCGACTATCGTGTCCCCGCGTTTTTCCCACCGAATAACCAAAGGTTTGCCGCCGCTCGTCCATACCGCGATGAGGGGGCTATTGGGGCTGGTATCTTTTAAACAGATGTGAGTCCCGACATCCCACGGCGTGACTCCGTTGCAGTTTCTCAAAAATATTCCAGCGGGTACCGGGGCACCGCTAATCGGCGTGGACATTATTACGATCTTTGACAGCGTAATACCTTGGTCTGGTTCATACTCACCACTGTTGGTCACGAAGATCGAAATGGCGACTGACTCGTCCGGCTTGAGCCACCGCAGAACATACAGAAGACCAGCTCGTCGATCGTACCAAGCCCCGCCAATCATAGGCCGGAGCAGGCCCCATGGATCTTCGGTCGGCCCCACGGACCAGTCTTGATCAGGATCTGATCGAACGTGTGGCAACGGCACCGCTGATAGATCCACATCCGCACCCTCTACGGCGGCCGTTTGGTGTCTCGCTAACACGGTCTCTGGGCTTGTCCGGGGATTCTCCAACGCAGCGACCCGCTCTCTCGCCATCTGAGCTTGAGGTCCCAGCCCCAAGCTCAGCGCCATTTTGTACTCCCCAGCGGCGGCTATGCTTTCGCCAACCCCCTCCAGAGCGGCGGCGTAGTAGAAGTGCCCGAGAGCGTTGTTGGGTGACTTCGCCAGTCCCTCAACGAAGGCCGATATCGCGCCTCGATAGTCTTTTGCCTTCAACAGCTCGTAACCATTGGCGAGGGAGGCTTTTCCGGCGGTGGCTGCGGTGACGGAACGCGTCTGTGCTAAAACGGTGTCGCCTGCCGCCGACCCCAACAGCAAAAACGCCAAAACTGGACCGACCCAATATCGTGTTTTCCCAAGCATCAACGTCGCGCCCTTCGGCAATGGTTGAAATTCATTTTGGTTTGCAGCGCTTTTCTGCAGTAGCCCTTCTACCCCATCGGCAGCTTGGGTTCGCGGGTGTGACGGACGGATTTGCGCCGACCGCGGCCGGTTGGGCCGCTTGCAATTCGCGGAACGGGTTTGGTTCATCGGACGCCACGACCTGGCTTGAACCGGCGGCTCGGACGGCGGACGCGGTCCAAGCGGGACCGGCAGCCGGCGCCGACGACTGCGCAGCATTGCCGTCCAGAAACGGATTTGAACCCTCGGTTGGCGTTCCTGGGCTTGTGATCGCAGCGCCCACACCCGGCGCGCCTGGATCAGCGTCCTGACCTTGAGTCGGCGGCAGATTGGAACCAGACGCAGAAGCAAACGGGTTGGTCTCCGCCAACACGACCGGTCGAAAGGGGACCGAGGAAGGGCTGACGCCGGCGGGGGGAAGCTGATCAGGAATCCCCTGGTGGTGCATTTCGCCAAAGGCGTCTTCGAGTTGCCCTGCGGCCCCGTTTATGACCCCAAGTGACGCGGCCGTTGCCGTCTGCTGCTGTGCACTGATCACTGGATCGATGAAGGGATTGGCGTGAAGGCCGAGATTCGTTTGCGCGGCCAGGTAGTCGAACACGGGATTATCCGACTGCTTCTGAGACCGCAGGGTTTGATCGGCCATGTAGGATGTGACTTGGCCCTGGATCGCGCCGTCCGCCAGTGAGTGTGCGGCGGCTATAGCAGGCGGGCGGCTGTTTTCCGCGGCTTCCCTTGCTTCACGCAATTCGATGGCCCGACTGTTCATCTCAAGGGCCGTTCGCAGAATGGCCAGCTGACGTTCACGGCCTTGTTCGGCGGTTGTGGCCTGCTGCTCCAGTCGTTGTTGTGTCGCCGCTTCCTCGGCTTGCCGCTGGGCCATCTCCCTGCCTATGGCGGCGACGCTCGTGTAGCACTCCGACAGCTGATCAGATTTTATGCTCGCGAGTTGGAGATTGAAGGTGTGATCGCACCCCGAATGCAACACATCGCCCGGGGCGAGCCGGCTGTAGCATACATCCCTTTCGCGCTCGATCTGACGTTGAAACGCATCGAGGTTGGCCTTGTAGGCGTCGCACTCACTCCTCGCTTGGGGCAATAGAGGCGCGGACGGAACGCTGTATTGTCCTGCGGATGGACTGGCGGTCAACCAGCCAAGCAGGGCTATTCCGCCCAGGACTATGGCCCGCCGGTGTCTCATCCCGCCCCATCCCCTTAAGCTGATCGACCGATTTAGCCGGGTTTCGTAGAGCCGGACTGTCGCGGCCGCATATTTCCGCACAGCGTGTAGTTTGTCACGTGTTTGTCCGCTGCTCAGGCTGGCATCATCAGCCCGCACGAATTGCACTTGGACACGACCTCCCATCGCTCGCGCTGCATTTCGGCTACGGTCGCCACGGCACGTCGAAAGTTCGAGATGGCGATGCGATCGGCGTTGCGGCGGCCCATGAGTGCTCCACGAGGTGACTCACATCGTTCCGCATTTGTTCAGGGGAGTGCAAGGGCGTTCGCACCGCCATCGACGCACGATCAGCCCTAAATCACCCGCAGCGTGAAGCTCGATGGCGAGAGCGGCTCCAGTCGGTTGTGCTTTCGAGTTGCCGCCACCGCAAAGCTTGGTGCAGATTGTCGGTATGAAATGTCCTGTTTGCGCGGCAGACGATGTCATCCGAGCGGCCACGATCTACGAACAAAACGTGGGCACGACGTTGCGGGCACGTCGCAGATCGAGA
Source organism: Caulobacteraceae bacterium (assembly GCA_041691315.1). GTDB lineage: Bacteria > Pseudomonadota > Alphaproteobacteria > Caulobacterales > Caulobacteraceae > Poindextera. Next base: position 80,624 of record JBEPUW010000013.1, read on the forward strand.
AGCCTTCGAAGAGCCGCCTGCCGTTCCGGCAGCGCCGTTGTCGGCCTAGATCAATGGTCCACCCATTTTTGCGGCGCTTTGTGCCCCATGGTCTAGCAGTTTAGCCAGCCTGCAGAGGCGAGCGGCGGCGGCTTCAATTGGATGTCACGGGCCCAACCACTCTCTGGCAAAAATCTGCCTTTCTTAATTGTCCACCTTGCCGGAAGTTGCCTTAGGTTCGCGGCCTCGTCAGGCGTGTCGCCCGGCATTTGGGGTGCGTCGAAATAGATCTGCAATATCTGGTCACCTGGCGCGGCCTCGAACTGCTGGACCGGAACGACAACTGTGTCGATCGTCGAGAGAGCCCACACGATTCGGAGTCGGCATGAAGCCATGCGATCATACGCCGAAATACCAGCGGCGGTCTTGATTGCTCGCAGGACACGAGTTGAAGCAGCTCGATCACTGGCCGCAGCGACAGACGATGTGGGACCCAGGGCCACGACCAAGGCAGCCAGTAGAGGGATCATGTGCGAGAGCGACATGTTTGATCATCCCGCTCCACCTGATCGGAGTCGAGCCACTAAGGCGCGCCTTCATGCGGCGACGCGAGCCACGCTTGTTCAGTTCCAATTGCCGAATAAGCTGAATCTGGATGGTTTTTTGTGACCGGTGTGTGACCCGCTGGTCACAACGGTCGAGGGGAGGGCGAGAATGGGCGTTGAAATACATGAGCTTTCTCGACGTCCGACCTTCCAGCGCAACATCATCGCCAAGATGGTGCTTGGGTTGTGAATCCAGGAGGCTCGCACTCCAAGCCGGCTCGCTCTCTGACGGGAGATGGGGGCGCGCACTCGCCCGCTCAGACTCAAGGAGGAGACGGCGGCGCGCACTCAAAGCCCCTTCCCCCTCGCGGGGAAGGGGTTGGGGATGGGGGCGCCGACGCTAACCTCGGTGATTTTGCGGACGCGTTCGAGGGGACTAGCCGGAGGCGTCGGCGCGACACCCCCACCCCTAACCCCTCCCCGCAAGGGGGAGGGGAAGCGCTTTGCGCCCCTCCCGCAGAACCAGGACTAACGGTAAAGGCTCGTCCGAGACGCTCCGGCGCTATCCCGACTTCCGTACGCGGCGAACGCCTCGCGCCACGTCTGAGAGCCAATGCCACCGCCGCCGAGAAGAAGCTCTGGGGCGCTCTGCGGAAACTCGACCTCAACGGCACGCACTTCCGGCGGCAGGCGCCGTTCGGACCTTACGTCGTTGATTTCGTCTGCCACCGCGCGCGCCTGATCGTCGAGGTCGATGGCGGCATTCACAAGCATCCGGCCGTTATGGCGCGCGACGCCGAACGAGAAACGTGGTTGCGGCAGCGCGGCTACTCGGTGATCCGGATCGCCAACCAGGACGCGCTGTTCGATCCCGCCGGCGTCGCGACAAGAATCGCCGGTCTGATCGCCTCCAACATTCTCACCCTAACCTAGGCCTTCCCGATGGATTTCAACTTCACCGAAGAACAGTCGATGCTGCGTGACACGGTCACCAGCTTCCTCAATGACAAGTACGATTTCGAGGCCCGCAAGGGGATCGTGAAGTCGGAGGCCGGGTGGCGGCCGGACTATTGGAAGGCCTTCGCCGAGGAGCTGGGCATCCTGGGGGCGCCTTTCTCGGAGGACCTTGGCGGGCTGGGCGGCGGGCCGGTCGAGAACATGATCGTCATGGAGCAGTTCGGGCGCGCCCTGGTGGTCGAGCCCTATCTGGGCACGGTGGTGATCGGCGGCGGCTTCCTGAAGCATTCCGGCCACGCCCGCGCCGCCGAGCTGATCGGTGGCATCGTCGCCGGCGAGGTGGTCATCGCCTTCGCCTATGCCGAGCCGCAAGGCCGCTACAACTGGGCCGACCTGAAGACCACCGCGAAAAAGGACGGGGCCGGCTATGTGCTGAATGGCCACAAGGCCGTGGTGGTCGGCGCGCCCTGGGCCACCCACTTGATCGTCACCGCCCGCACCAGTGGCGGTCAGCGCGAGGCCCATGGCGTCTCGGTCTTCCTGGTCGACAAGGCGGCCAAGGGCGTGGTCACCCGCGACTATCCGACCGTCGACGGCCAGCGGGCCTCGGAAGTCTATCTGGAGAAAGTCTCGGTTCCGGCCGAGGCCCTGATCGGCGCGGCCGACGCCGGCCTGCCCCTGATCGATAAGGTGATGGACGAGGCGGCGGCCGCGGCGCTGGCCGAGTCCATGGGCGTGCTGGCCAGGCTGCACGAGGGCACGCTGGACTACACCAAGCAGCGCAAGCAGTTCGGCCAGCCGATTGGCTCCTTCCAGGTGCTGCAGCACCGGATGGTCGACATGTTCATCGCCGTCGAGCAGTCGACCTCGATCACCTATATGGCCACCCTGAAGCTGGACGAGCCCGACGATGAGCGGGCCAAGGCGGTTTCCGCGGCCAAGGCTCATGTCGGCAAGGCGCTGCGCTTCACCGGCCAGAACGCTATCCAGCTGCACGGCGGCATGGGCATGACCGACGAACTGGCCATCGGCCACTATTTCAAGCGCGCGACCATCCTGGAGAGCCTTTTCGGTTCGGTGGACCACCACCTGCGCCGCTATGAGGCCCTGTCGTTCGATCGTGCCGCCTGACGGCTCGATTTCTACAAGCTATACAATGGCTTACTCGTATTCCACGCTGCAGAAACCAGCGTTCAGGCGCCGTCGAGTGTTCTCAAATTGTTAATTTCTGGAGCCTTTTCAGCCGCTTGATCGGGCCGTGCTGCAGTAAAATGGTCCGAACCCAGATGTTTTTCTTGCAATTTGTCACGAAGCTGTCATGTTCACCCTCGACGCGCTGACGACTTACGAGGGCTGACCTTACGAAGCCGGCGACGCGTCTCTTTCTGGCAACCAAGCTGGTCAAGGAGACGCCGCTATGAACCAACTGAGCCTGAACACGGCCATCATGTCCTTCGCCTTCTCGGGCGTGCTCGCGCCGCATCCGCGTGGCTACGAAGCCCCGCGTCCGGTGACACCCGCGCAACCGAAGAAGAAGTAGGCTTTCGGCCAACTAAGAACGACGGCCCCCCGGAGCGATCCGGGGGGCCGTTTTTCGTTTCGGCATCGGAGGGTTTCGGCTTGTCGAGCCGGCCGGTTTTTGCGCTTGTTCCGGCGCGATCTGAACGCGGAGCCAGCCCATGACCCTTCTCACCCTTGAAAAGCGCGGCCACGTCGCGATCCTGACGCTGAACCGGCCGGAAAGCCTGAACGCGCTGGGCGCGCCGGGCGACGGCGATGCGGTGGCCGCCACCTGCGAAGCGGTGAATGCCGACGCCGAAGTGCGCTGTGTCGTGCTGACCGGCGCCGGCCGCGCCTTTTCCGCTGGCGGCGACGTCAAGGCGATGAAGGCCCGGGAAGGGGCCTTCGCCGGATCGGGCGTGGTCATCCGCGACGGCTATCGCCGCAACATCCATCGCATCGTGCGCGCCATCTATGGGCTGGAGGTCCCGGCGATCGCGGCGGTGAACGGCGCGGCCATCGGCCTGGGTTGCGACGTCGCCTGCATGGCCGACATCCGCATCTGCGCCGACAATGCGCGCTTCGGGGTGACCTTCCTCAAGCTCGGGTTGGTCCCCGGTGACGGCGGCGCCTGGCTCTTGCCGCGCACCATCGGCATGAGCCGCGCCGCCGAGATGCTGTTCACCGGCGACGTCATCGACGCCCAGACGGCGGTTGCCTGGGGCCTGGTCAGCCGCGCCGTGCCGGCCGAGTCGCTGCTCGACGAGGCGGTCGCCATGGCCAACCGCATCGCCGCTCAGCCGCCGCATGCGCTGCGCCTGACCAAGTCGCTGCTGCGCCAGGGCCAGTCGGCCTCCTACGACACCATCATGGAGATGTCGGCGGCGGCCCAGGCGATCTCGCACCTGACCGAGGACCATATGGAGGGCGTCGACGCCATCCTCGAAAAGCGCGGCGCGGTGTTCAAGGGCGCCTGACGCTGAACGGATAGCGGTTGACCCAAGGTCCGGCTTGCCCGGCCGCGGTTCAAACTGTCTAACGTCTGTTTGAATTCATCAACCCGGAGAAACGACATGATCGGCGTCATCGCGACCTTGAAGGTTCAGGACGGCAAGAACGCGGAATTCGAGACGATCTTCACCGAACTGGCCAAGCAGGTGCGCGCCAACGAAAAGGGCAACCTCGCCTATGCCCTGACCAAGAGCCGCAGCGACCCCAACACCTACAAGGTGCTCGAACTCTATGCCGACCAGGACGCCCTGACCGCGCACGGCCAGACCGAGTACTTCAAGGCCGCCGGCCCGAAGATGGGTCCCTGCCTGGGCGGCCGTCCGGAGATCGAGTACCTCGACGGCGTCTGACCGGGTCGGTAGTTTTTCTGGACTGTCTCGGAAATTGGGGACACGTACGGCTCGCCAGCCTTCGAGCGTAAAATACAAACGCCAGGGGAGCCGTACGTGTCCCCAATTTCTACTCTTGGACGGAGCACGCCATGGCCGCCGACGCCCTCTTTCAGCCCTTCACCTTCAAGGGGCTAAAGCTGCCCAACCGCGTGGTCATGGCGCCGATGACCCGCTCGCAATCGCCGGACGGGGTGGCGACCGAGGACGTCGCCGCCTATTACCGCCGCCGCGCCGAGGGCCAGGTCGGGCTGATCATTTCCGAGGGCACGGGTCCGGCGCGGCCGGCGTCGCTGAACGATCCGCACGTGCCGCGCTTCCATGGCGAGGCGGAACTGGCCGCCTGGAAGACGGTGATCGACCAGGTCCACGCCGCCGGCGGCCTGATGGCCCCGCAGCTCTGGCACGTGGGCGCGGTGCGTTCGCGCCATGAGAGCTGGGAGCCGGCCGGCGCCTATGACAGCCCCTCGGGCCTGTCGCGGCCGGAACGCAAGTTCGGCGAGCCGATGAGCGACGCCGATATCGCCGACGCCATCGCCGCCTTCGCCCAGGCCGCCGGTGACGCCAAGCGCCTGGGCTTCGACGCCGTCGAGCTGCACGGCGCTCACGGCTATCTGATCGACCAGTTCTTCTGGGCCGGCACCAATGTGCGCGACGACCTGTTCGGCGGGCCGGAACTGCCGCAGCGGGCGCGCTTCGCCGCCGAGATCCTCAAGGCCGTGCGTCAGGCCGTGGGCCCCGACTTCCCGGTCATCATCCGTATCTCGCAATGGAAGCAGCAGGACTTCAACGTCAAGCTGGCCAACACGCCGAAGGAGATGGAGGCCTGGCTGCAGCCGCTGGTCGACGCCGGCGCCGACGCCCTGCATTGCTCGCAGCGGCGGTTCTGGGAGCCCGAGTTCGAAGACTCCGACCTCAACTTCGCCGGTTGGGCCAAGAAGCTGACCGGGGCGGTGACCATCACCGTGGGCTCGGTCGGCCTCTCCGGCGATTTCATCGCGGCCTACGGCGGCGAAGGCTCGAAGCCGGCCTCGCTCGACGAACTGCTGCGCCGGCTGGACCGCGGAGACTTCGACCTGGTCGCCGTCGGCCGCGCCCTGCTGCAGGACCCGCAATGGGCGGTGAAGGTGCACGAGGGCCGCACCCAGGACCTGATGGACTTCGAACGCTCAGCCATGGCGACGCTGTACTAGACTTGAAATTGGGGACAGTGCGCCGGGAGGCCGGCGAGGAGGAGAGGGTGGAAGTCC
>JBEPUW010000014.1:0-85848 GCA_041691315.1 Caulobacteraceae bacterium
GCGCTCGCGCGTGGTGGCGGCTTCGGCGTCGGCGGCGCGGGCGGCGCGCTCGGCGCCGGCGCGGGCGGCCTCGGCTGTGTCGAGCGCGTCGGCGGCGGTGGCCTGACGCGCCTCGGCGACGGTCAGTTCGTCCAACAGCTTGGCGCGGCGAGCCTCGAGCGCGGCCGGGGCGTCCTTGGCGGCGGCCATGGATTTGTCGGACTTGGCGCGGGCGGCCTGCAGGTCCTTCAGCCGCGCATCGGCGGTCTGCGCCCGACCGGCCCAATCGGCGCGATCGCGCGCGATGCCCTCGATCTGCAGGGCGCGGGTGTCGCGCTCACGGACCTCGATATCCAGGGCCGAGCGGGCGGCCGCCGCGGCGTCGCGGGCGGCGATGGCGGCGGCGCGAGCCTCGGCGAAGGGGGCGGCGACATCCGGCCGCGCGGCCAGGGCTTCGGCCGCCTCGCGCGCCTGGATCAGGTGGGTATCGGCTTCGGCCATCTCGGCTTCGAACCGGGCGATGGTTTCGTCGAGGGACTGGACACGGGCGTCGCGCCGCGCGGCTTCGCGGGCGAAAACCTCCATCGCCTCGCGCGCCTGGGCCAGCGACCGTTCGGCCGTGGGCGGCGCGGCGCGGGCCGTGCGCAGCGCGTCGCCGGCGGCCCGCAGCGTCTCGGTCGCGGCGGCATGGGCGGCCTGGGCCTCGGCGGCGGCGGGGTTCAGGCGCTCGATCTCGGCCTCGATCTCGGCCAGACGGCGGCGCTGCTCCAGGCGGATCGCCGCTGGCCGGTCGGCCTCGGCGCGGGCGACATAGCCGTCCCAGCGCCAGAGATCGCCTTCCAGAGACACCAGCCGGCCCCCGGGCGCCAGTTGCATCGCCAGCCTGGATCCATCGGCCCGATCGGCCACGGCGGTGAAGGCGATCGCAGCGGCGAGTTCCGCCGGCGCCTGTACGTGATCGGCAAGCGGCGAGGCTCCCGCCGGCCAGGCTGGCGCCGAGACCTTGCCGGCGCGCGACCAGTGCGCCGGGGCGCTCTCGTCGAGCGCGGCATTGAGGTCGTCGCCGAGCGCGGCCGCAAGGGCCGCTTCGTAGCCAGCCGCCACGGTCACCTGGTCCAGGGCCGGCGGGAAGGCCGCGCCGGCGGTCTCGGCCGCCAGCCGCGCCAGGCCGCGCGCCTCGATGCTCAGCCGGCCAAGCTCGTCCTGCGCGGCGCGGGCGGCGTCGCGGTGATCGGCCTCGGCGATGGTTGCGTCAGCGTGGCTGGTCTCCGCCGTCTCCAACGCCGCGCGCGCGGCATCCAGCGCGGCCAGGGCCGTATCGACCGCGACCTTGGCCGCCTCGGCGCGAGGATCGGCGGTGACGTTCAGCTGCGCCCGGTCGCCCTTGGCCATGTCGAGGGCGCGGCGATTGCGCGCCAGCCGGTTCTCGGCGTCGTCCAGCCGGGTCTGGGCGGCGCGGCGGTCGGCGTCCAGTCCGGCGACCTCGGCGGCCAGCCGCTCGACCTCGGCGTCGGCGCCGGCGCGGGCCGCATCGGCGGCGCGCCAGGCTTCCGTCAGGGCCGGAATACGCTCCGGCGCGGCGGCGGCCTGGGCCTGCATGGCGGCGATGGCGGCGTCGAGCCGGGCCAGCGCCGCGTCGGCGTCCTGGATGATCTGCGCTTCGCGGACGCGGTCGGTTTCGATGCGGGCGAGGTCGGCGGTCAGGCGCTCGATGGCGGCGGTCGCCTGCTCGGCTTCGCGCTCCAGCCGGTCGTTCTCGATGGCCAGTCGGTGCATGACGGCGCCGGCGGTCTGCGCCTCGTCGCGGCGGGGGCCGACAGCGGCCTCGGCCTCCAGCGCGGCGGTGGACGCCGTGGCCGCCACGCGGGCCGCATCTTCGACCGTGCGCGCCGCCTCGCCGGCCTCGGTCTCGGCCCGCTCCATGCTGGCGGCGGCCTCGGTCCAGCGCACATAGAGCACCGCGCCCTGCAGACCGCGGATCTCGGCCGACAGCCGCTTGAACTTCTCCGCCTGGCGCGCCTCGCGCTTCAGCCGCGCGAGCGTCGTCTCCAGTTCGGCCGCGACGTCGCTCAGCCGCGCCATATTGGCCTCGGCGGCGCGCAGGCGAAGCTCAGCCTCGTGGCGGCGACCGTGCAGACCGGAGACCCCGGCCGCCTCTTCCAGGATCAGGCGGCGGTTCTGCGGCTTGGCGGCGATCAGTTCGCTGATCTGTCCCTGGCGCACCAGGGCTGGCGAATTGGCCCCGGTCGAGGCGTCGGCGAACAACAGCTGCACGTCGCGGGCGCGCACCTCGCGGCCGTTGATGCGGAAGGTCGAGCCGGCGCCGCGGTCGATGCGCCGCACGACCTCCAGCACCGGATCGTTGGCGTATTGGGCCGGTGCGGCGCGATCGGCGTTGTCGATCGACAGCACCACCTCGGCATGGTTGCGCGACGGCCTGGCGCCGGTGCCGGAGAAGATGACGTCGTCCATGCCGCCGGCGCGCATGGCCTTGGCGGAACTGGCGCCCATCACCCAGCGCATGGCTTCCAGAATGTTGGACTTGCCGCAGCCGTTCGGGCCGACGACCCCGGTCAGGCCGGGCTCGATGCGGAACTCGGTCGGCTCGACGAAGGACTTGAAGCCCGAAAGGCGGAGCCGCTGAAAATGCAATCGCGTCGCCCGGCTATTTCGCCGACGCCTGCGCGTCGGCGATCGACTTGTCGAGCGTGGCCTCGCTCTGTTCGCCGAGCAGCTTCTTGCCGTTGATCACAAAGGTCGGCGTGGAATCGATGCCGTCCTTGTCGATGTAGGATTGCACGCGGTTGTTCAGCGCAGTGAGGGCGGCGTCGTCATTGATGCAGGCGTTGAACTGCGCCTCGGTCAGGCCGGCGGACTGCGCGATGCCGAGCAGGCTGGCCTTCGGGTCGCCGGACTGGAACATCGCGGTCTGGCCTTTGAACACGGCGTCCAGAACGCTGAAATACTTGTCTTTCCCGGCGCAGCGGGCGGTCAGGAAGGCGGCGGCCGCCACCTCCGGCGGTGGGGTGAGGAATTCACGGAACACATAGTGAATGCGGCCGGTGTCAATGTACTTGGCCTTGAAGCCGGGGAAGACGTCGTTGTTGAAACGGGCGCAGTGCGGGCAGGTCGCCGAGGCGTATTCGATCACCGTGACCTTGGATGCGGCATTGCCCAGGCTCATGTCGTCGGCGGTCACCGCCCCCTGGGAGCCGGTCATGGCGGCGATCTTGTTGCAGCCGGCGAGGCTTAAGACTGCGAGCGCGATGACGAAAAGGCGACGAGACGGATGGCCCATTGGCGTTCCCTTGAAGCTTGACCGATCGCCCCTGGCGGAGGGGCCTAAGTTAAGCGCGATTCTGCCCCCGCCGCACAGCGCCCCACGGCTACGGCAAACCCCGTTCGAAGCCGCCTGTCAATGAGCCGTCGACCGATGGCTCCGCGACAGGTGTGGGGGCGGGCCGGCCGTGGCTTCGGCGCGCGCAATAGCCGCATCAAGTTGCGGCAAGGTCTGGACGCCTTCCAGTCGCTGGCCATCGACGAAAAACGTCGGCGTGCCGGTGATCTTGTCGTTGTCGATATAGCTCTTCACCCGCGCGTTCAGGGCGTCGATGGCGGCCTTGTTGTTCAAGCAGGCGCTGGCCTGCGCCTCGCTGAGGCCGGCGTCCTGGCCGATTTTGTGAAGGGCGGTGTCGGCGTCGCCGGTCTTGTAGATATCCGCCTGAGCATGGAAGACGGCGTCCAGGACGCCGAAATACTTGTCGCGTCCGGCGCAGCGGGCCAGCAGGAAGCTGACTGCGGCCAGGTTCACCGGCTCGGTGAGGAACTCACGGAACACATACCGCACCCGGCCGGTGTCGACATACTTGGCCTTGAAGGCCGGGAAGATGTCGTTGTTGAAGCGGGCGCAATGGGTGCAGCTGGCCGAGCCGTACTCGATCACCGTCACCCGGGCGTTCGGGGCTCCCATGCTCATGTCGCCGGCGACGGGCGCCACGGCCTGGACGGGCAGGGCGATCAGCAACGCGACGGCGACGGCGGCGCCGATCAGGCCGCGCCTGTGTAGGCGGCTCACGCTGGCGAACCCAATTCGCGGCGCAGGACCTCGCGTCCGAGGCGGATCAGGGCGGTCTTCAAAGGTCCCTCCGGGGCGCGTTCGACACTGGTGGCAAGTTCGGCCTCCAGGCCCGCGTCAAGCGGCTGGGCGCGCCGGCGCCTTGCCTGCGCGGCCTGGGCGGGGCCGGCGACGGCCTGGGCGCGCTTGACGACGCCCTGGACCACCCGCAGCCGCTCGACCGACCCGGCGCCGAGGAAGAGGTTCACCCGCATCAGCAGTTCCGGCGCCTGGTGCTGGATCAGGGTGGCGGCCGGGCCATCGACTTTCAACTCCAGCACCCCGCCCGAACCATTGCGCGGGCGGCTGAGCTTCACCGGCTCGGTGCGCGCGGCCAGATTCTCCCCGACGATCTCGCGCCAGCGGGCCTGGAGGGTCTCGGGGCCGGCGCCGAAGCGTTCGTCCAGCTGCTTGATCAGGCCGCTCAGCCGCCGTCCGGCGCTGGCCGGCGGCCGGCGCACCGGCCGTGTACGCTTGGTCGCCAGGATACGGGCGGCTTCGGCGGCGGAGGGCAGATCGCGCGGCATGGCGGCATCTTAGCCGGGCTGGCGTGGGCCACGCCAGCGTCTATCGCTTCGCGGCAGCCGCGCGCGCGGCTATCAAGGCCGACCATGGCCACGCCCACCGTCCGCGCCCGCCTGCTCTCCTGGTACGACGCCAATGCGCGGGTCCTGCCGTGGCGGGTGTCGCCGGCGGCGCGGGCTCGCGGTGAGCGCCCCGATCCCTATCGCGTCTGGCTCTCCGAGGTGATGCTGCAGCAGACCACGGTGCCGCACGCCACCGCCTATTTCCTTAAGTTCCTTGAGCGCTGGCCGAGCGTCGAGGCCTTAGCCGCCGCGCCGGACGACGCCGTGATGGCCGCCTGGGCCGGCCTCGGCTACTACGCCCGCGCGCGCAACCTGCTGGCCTGCGCCCGGGCGGTGGCCGGCGACCATGGCGGCGTTTTTCCGGGCTCCGAAGACGGCCTGCGCACGCTGCCCGGTATCGGCGGCTATACGGCCGCGGCCATCACCGCCATCGCTTTCGACCGGCCGGCCAACGTGGTCGACGGCAATGTCGAGCGGGTGGTGGCGCGGCTCTACGCGGTGGAGACGCCGCTGCCGGCGGCCAAGCCCGAAATCACGGCCCTGGCCGCCGTGCTCGCCGAAGGCCCGCGCCCCGGCGACTGGGCCCAGGCGCTGATGGACCTGGGCAGCCTGGTCTGCCGGCCGAAGGCCCCGCTCTGCGACCGCTGTCCGCTGGCGGACTGCCGGGCCTGGGCCGGCGGCGCGCCGGAAACCTATCCGCGCCGCGCGAAAAAGGCCGACCGCCCGCGACGGCGGGGCGCGGCCTTCGTGCTGGTGCGGGGCGGCGAGGTCGCCCTGATGCGCCGCCCGCCGAGGGGGTTGCTCGGCGGCATGCTCGGCCTGCCGACCACCGACTGGCGCGCCAAGGCCTGGCAGCAAGCCGACGCCCTGGCGGCCGCGCCCGCGCCGGCGTCATGGCGGCGCCTCGGCGAGATCGAACACACCTTCACCCACTTCGCATTGACGCTCGACATCTATCGCGCCGATGCGGCGGCAACTGATCCGAACCTGATCTGGCTGCCCATCGAGCGCGCGCTGGCGGAGATGCCGTCGGTGTTCAACAAGGGCCTGCGGCTGGCGCTCTAAACACCTAGTCGACCCAGGTCGCCTGGCCGTCGCTCCGGGGCTGCGGACTTGCCCCGCCCGAGCCGAACCGGCGCGCCGCCAGGGCGCCGGCGACCAGGACCAGGCCAAGCGCCAGGAAGGAGGCGGCGCGGACGACGCCCTCCAGATGGTCGAGGTCGAACAGGAAGACCTTGGCGGTGGTCGCCAGCAACACGGCCAGGCCGATGCCGCGCAGCGCCATGTCGCGGCGGCCGGCGCCGATGGCAAGCGCCGCCAGCCCGTAGAGCGCCCAGACGGCCGAGAAGGTCCAGGTCTCCAGGCTGTCTTCGCGCAGCGGCGCCCGCATGGCGGCGCCATGGAAGACAAAGCGCACCACCAGGGTCAGCAGCACGAAGCCTTCGATGCCCGCGCCGGCCAGCGCCACCTGAGCCAGCACCGGCCTGGCCGAGCGGCGCGCCAGGATGGCCAGGCCAACGCCGCACAGGACGGCCAGGGCGTAGAGCGCGCCCAGGAGCATCGGGGCGTGCAGGTCGCCGCTCAACGGTCCCCACCAGGGGCTGGCGAACCCAACCAGCAACAGCACGGCCACCATGACGGCGGTCCAGTTGATGACGTCGACCACAGCGCTCAGGACGCTTTTCGAGTCGAGCGCCGCGCTCAACCGCGCGCGCCCGACGTCCAGGCCGAGCGCCAGGGCCAGACCGGCGGCGGCGTAGGCGGCGACTTCGGCATAGGCGAAACCGTCGCCAGTCAGGACCGGGCCATGGAACAGCCTGCGGATCTCGGAGAGAAGCCACAGGGCCAGGAATGTCAGCGCTCCGACGGCTGCGGCGCCGGCGACAGGTTTGATCTGCCGCGCCAGGCGGCGTGCGGCCTCGGCCAGCAACAGCGCCGGGGCGAGCAGGCCGAGCATCAGGCTGTCGGCCACCGGAGGCCCCACCACCGCCGCGGGGCTTTCGCCCCACCAGGGGTGCAGGGACAGGCCCTGCAACAGGAGGCCGTGCAAGGCGCCTAAACCGAGCAGGACCGGTCCACGCCAGCGGCCAAGCGACGTGGACGCGCCGCGGATTGATAACAGAAGGCCGGCGGCGAGCAGCAGGAGCGTGCGCAGCGATGCTTCGGTGAAGACGTCGATGACGCCCGATCCGCCGGCGCTGGCCGCGCCAAAGGTCTGCAGCACCAGGAAGGCGCCGAGCAGGCCGGACAGCACTGCCGAGGTCGAGATGGCCTCGACGCTGGTCTTGACGTCGGCGCGAAGCTTCAGGGTGCGCCACGCCGCCGCCTGGGCCAGGGTCGCTGCGGCGGCCGCCGCCGCGACGATCCGCCAGTCGGCCTTCCCGGCCATGGCGGCGATCGCGACCGGCGCCCCGAGCAGGCCCGCGAAGCTGACCAGGCAGGCTGCGACCGCGGATTCCGCGAAGCCGCGCCACTTCACGCGCACGGCCAGGGCGGCGAGCACGATGGCGAGCAGGCCGTAGGCCGTGGGCGTCGCCCGGCCGTCCAGGCAGGCGTGCAGGGCCAGACCTGCGGTCTCGGCCGCGCCGCCGATCCAGGCCGCCGTGGTCCAGTCCGATGCCGGATCCTGGGTGCGCCGCGACAGCACGACGGCGCCGGCAGCGAAAAGACCGGCGAAACCGGCGTCGACGGCCCAGTCCCAGCCTGGAACGGCCAACGCGAGGGCCGGACCGGCGAGCGTCAGCGCCAGGGCGACGCCGACGGCCGAGGTGACCGCCGCCGTCCGCGACTTGTCCGAACGCAGCGCGCCGTCGAAGCCCGCCGCCGCGATCGCCACCAGGCTGAGCAGCAGCCAAAGGGCGCTGGCGGCGCGGTCTGGAGCGGGGTCGGCCAGTAACCCGGCCATGATCGCTACGGCGGCCGGCCCCGCCAGCCAGGCCGGCGTCAGGTGGCCCAGGCGCACGCCGGCCGCGACGGTCAGGGCAAGCGCCGCCGTCGCCACAGTGGCGTAGATCGGGACGGCGGGGCCGGAGTGGAACCACGCGATCAGAACCAGCAGGCTCGAGGCGACAATGGCCGCGGCGGGCAGGGCGGCCAGCAGGCGCGGCTTCTGCAGCCCTTCGACGCCCCTGCGGCGCGCCAGACCGGCTGCCGCCAGGGCCAACGCCGCGGCGACGACGGCCAGCAGGCTGACGCCGAGCGCGTCGAAGGGCAGGAAATCCCGCGACAGGCCCCAGAACCAGCCGCCGGACAGGGTCAACGCGCCGACCCACCCCCAGCCGCGCAGGCCGGTGGCGGCGAACCCGGTGACCAGGATCAGCACGATATAGGCGTCCAGCGGGCCGTCGCCCCAATGCGCGTCGCCGCAAACCACGGGAACCAGGTAGGCGGCGGCGACGGCCAGCACGCCCAGGGCTTCGCCGTGCAACAGCGACAAGGCCAGCAGGCCGAGCGAAATGGCCGCCAACAGCACGGCCGCGGTCCCCAGCGGTATGAAACTGTAGAGGCTGTAGGCGGCCCAGGTGGCGGCGTAGAGCATGGCCGCGCCCGCCGCGGTGACCAAGGCGGCGACCAGCAGATTCGGCGCGCCCTTGATCGCCAGGCCGCGCCGCAGCGCCTCGCCGGCGGCCACGGCCGCCAGCCCGAGCACGCCCGCGGCGATGATGCGCAACGCCGGTGTGAAGATGCCGCGTTGGGCGGCATAGGCCACCAGCATCAGGCCGCCCAGCGCCAGGGCGCCGCCACCGATCCAGGCCAGGCCCTTTTCCGAAAGCCAGTCGGCGACCGAAGGGCCGGCCGGCTTGGACGCGGGCGGGGACGTCCACTCGCGCGGCGTCGCGGCGCGAGCCGCGACAGGCGCCGGTTGCGGCGGAATGGATGCGGGCGGCGGCGAAACCGGTGTCGGTGGAGGCGGAATCGCCTCTCGCGCCGCAACCACCGGCAGGGGCCAGGGCGGCTCCGGGGGCGGCGGCATGGGCGGTGGCGCGAAAGTCGGCGGCGTGATCAGCCTGGCCTCATCGGCCGGTGGCGCGGCGGGGGCTGCCGGCGCGTGGCGCAGCCCGGTCAGCTCCAACTGCAGGGCACGAAGACGGACGCCAATATCGGACAGCCTGATGCTCAGAACGACGCACCAGACCACCAGACCGACGACGAGCAGCCATTCCATCGCGACGTCCCCCGACCGCAAGCGAGCCTAGAGCAGCGCGAGCGCGGCGGCTACCGACGCTAGCCCAGCGCGACCTCGATCAACATCGGGCCCTTGTTGGCCATGGCGGCGGCGAAGACGTCATCGAAGCGCTCGGCCGTCTCGCAGCGTTCGGCGGCGACGCCCAGGCCGCGGGCCAGACTGACCCAGTCGATGCGGGGATTGCCGAGGTCGAGCAGGCTGGCCGCCGCCGGGCCGGGTTCGCCGGAGCCGGTGCGGACGAACTCGACGCCCAGGATGCGGTAGGTGTGATTGGCGAATACCACCACGGTGCAGTCGAGGTTCTCGCGGGCCAGGGTCCACAGGCCTTGGACCGTGTACATGCCGGAGCCGTCGCCGGTCAGGCCGATGACCTTGCGGTCCGGGCAGGCGACGGCGGCGCCGACCGCGGCCGGTATGCCCTGGCCGATAGCCCCGCCGGTGAGGCCCAGCCAGTCGTGGCGGCGCGCGTCGCGAGTGGCCGACAGGATCGGCGCGCCGGAGGTCACCGAGTCGTCCGAGACGATGGCGCCTTCCGGCATGTGGCGGGCGATCGAGAAGCCGACGGTGCGGGCGTCGATGGCGCCGGTGGGGCGGTCGGGAAGACTGAGCGCATTGGGTTGGGCCGAGCTCGGGGCGCCGAGCGCGTCGGCGAGGTGGGCCAGGGCGGCCTGGCTGTCTTCGCTGCGGTCGGCCAGGCTGGCCAGGGCGCAGCCTTCGGGAACAAGGACGCTTGGCGCGTTAGGATAGGCGAAGAAGGCCACCGGCTGGGTCGTCCCTGCCAGGACCATCAGGTCGGCGCCCTCCAGGTCCTTGATCGCCGCCTCGCCGAAATATTGCATGCGGTCGGGTGCGAACAGGCCGGCGCCGCGCGGCTGGCGGGCGATGAAGGTGTCGGTCAGTACCCGCACGCCATTGGCTGAGAGGCGCGCGGCGGCGGCCAGGCCGGCCTCGCCACAGGCCGAGGCGCCCATCAGCACGACCGGCTTCTTTGCCGCGCGCACCGCCTTGGCCGCCGCCTCGACCTTAGCCGGGTCGGGCGCCGGGCGGGTTGGCGCGACCAGAACGGGCCCCTTGCGGGTGGCCGGCGACCAGGCGCAGTCGGCCGGCAGCACCAGGCTGGCCGAGCCGCCGGGCGGGCCATAACTCGCCTGAACCGCCTCGGCAGCGAGGTCGGCGGCGTTATCGGCGCTGTCGGCGACCTTCAGCCAGAGCGAATTGGGCCTGGCCAGGGTCTCGATGTCGGAGGTCAGCGGCGCGTCGTACTTGCGGTGATAGGTGGCGTGGTCGCCGATGACGCTAACGATCGGCGTGCCGGCGCGGCGGGCATTGTGCAGGTTGGCGATGCCGTTGCCGTAGCCGGGGCCCAGATGCAGCAGGGTCACGGCCGGATGGCCGGTCATGCGGCCGTACCCGTCCGCAGCGCCGGTGACCACGCCTTCGAACAGGCAGAGCACCGGGCGCACCCGCGGCTCGCGGTCAAGGGCGGCGACGAACTGCATCTCGCTGGTGCCCGGATTGGCGAAACAGGCGCGCACGCCGTTGTCGGCCAGGGTCGAGATGACTGCGTCGGCGCCGTTCATCGGGTGGGCTCCAGGGTTTCCAGGAAGCGGACCGGCTGGCCGGTCCCTTCGGCTGTGACCTCATCGTCGCGCATGACGATGCGGCCGCGAATGATGGTGGCCATCGGCCAGGCCTTGGCTTCGAATCCGTCGAAAGCGGTCCAGCCGGATTTGTTGGCCTGATCTTCATTTCGGATGGTGCGCCGCGCGTTGAGGTCGACGATGGTCAGGTCGGCGTCGAAGCCGGCGGCCAGGCGGCCCTTGCCGGCGATGTTGAAGACGCGATTGGCCCCGTGGGAGGTGAGGTCGACGAACCGCTCCAGGGTCAGCCGCCCCTCGGCCACGTGGGTCAGCATGACGGCGACCAGGGTCTGGACGCCCGGCATTCCGGATGGCGAGTCCGGGTACTCCTTGGCCTTTTCCTCAAGCGTGTGCGGCGAATGGTCGGTGCCGATGACGTCGGCGATGCCCAGCCGGATGCCGCGCCAGAGACCGGCCTGGTGGCGGGCGTCGCGGATCGGCGGGTTCATCTGGGACAGGCCCTTCAGCCGCTCGTAGCACTCCGGCGCCGCCATGCTCAGGTGTTGCGGGGTGATCTCGCAGGTGACGATGTCCTTGTTGAGCGCGAAAAGCTCGATCTCGTCGGCGGTGGTGGTGTGCAGGACGTGGATGCGCTTGCCGGCGGCGCGGGCCAGCGCGATCAGCCGCCTGGACGAGCGCAGCGCCGTCTCGGCGTCGCGCACCTCGGGGTGACTGGTCCAGTCGCCGGGCCGAGCCAGCGGCTTGCGCTCGTTCAGCCGATCCTCGTCCTCGGAATGAAAGGCGGCGCGGCGGCGGATGGCGGCCAGCACGCGGCTGATTCCCTCGTCGTCGGCGATCAGCAGATTGCCGGTGGAGGAGCCGACGAACACCTTCACGCCACAGCAGCCGGGCAGCCGCTCCAGTTCGCCCAGCTGGTCGGCGTTCTCATGCGTGCCGCCGATGTAGAAGGCGTGATCGCAGTGCATACGGTTCTTGGCGCGCGCCAGCTTGTCGGCCAGCGCCTCGGCCGAGATCGTGTTCGGGTTGGTGTTCGGCATCTCAAAGACGGCGGTGACGCCGCCAAGCACCGCGCCACGGGAGCCGGCCTCCAGGTCTTCCTTCCACTCCATGCCCGGTTCGCGGAAATGGACCTGGGTGTCGATGACGCCCGGCAGCACGGTAAGACCGCGCGCATCGAACACCTCGCCCGCCGAGGCCTGGCCGAGGTCGCCGATATCGGCGATCAGGCCCCCGCGCACGCCGATGTCGGCCAGCCCCCGCCCGGCATGGTTCACCACCTCGCCGCCACGGACGATCAGGTCGAAGGTCTCAGCCATGCGGGGCTCCGGTTGGCGATGCGCGTCTTCTATAAGCGCACTGGCGCAACAGCCAAGGCGGCGCCACATCTGTTTCCATGACCGCAAACCCAATGGCCGCCCAACTGAAGAGTCGCAGCCTGGTCGGCGTCATCGGGCCAGACTGGCGCGACTTCCTGCAAGGCCTGCTCAGCCAGGACGTCGAGACGCTCAAGGCTGGCAGCCTGCGGTTCGGCGCGCTGCTGACGCCGCAGGGCAAGCTTTTGTTCGACCTCTTCATCCTCGGCCGCGACGACGGCTGCTGGCTGGATGTGGCGGCCGACCGGCGCGAGGCGTTGATCCAGCGGCTGACGATCTACAAGCTGCGCGCCAAGGTCGAGATCGCCGCCGTCGAGGTCCCCGTCTGGGCGCGTTGGGGCGGCGAGGCGCCGGCTTGGCCGGCCGATCCGCGGCTGCCGGCGCTCGGCTGGCGCGGCTATGGCGCCGAGGCGCCCGACGCCAACCCCACAGATGAAGCGGCCTATGACGCCATGCGTTTGAGCCTCGGCGTACCCGACCCGGCCAGGGACTGCCCACCAGAGACCGCCTATCCGATCGAGGCCAATTTCGACCTGCTGAACGGGATCGATTTCCAGAAAGGCTGCTTCGTCGGCCAGGAAACCACCTCGCGCATGAAGCGCCGCGGCGCCATCAAGTCCCGCATGCTGCCGATCGCCTTCGAAGGGCCAACGCCCGCCTTTGGCGCCGAAATCCTGGCGGGAAGCCTGCGCGCCGGCGAGGTGCATTCCGGCGCCGGCGGTCGCGCCATGGCTCTGGTGAGGTTGGACCGGATCGAGGGGGCCAGCCTGACGGTCGACGATCGTCCCGTGACGGTAGCGCAGCCGGCCTATTTCGTTGCAAAGCTGAACGCCTAGGCTCCGAAAGCGGGCATTGAGCGGAGGGGAATCATGGGCGATCAGGCTCAGGCGGACGAGCGGATCGGCAAGGCGGTCGATCCTGTCGTTGAGGCCGCGATTGCCAACAAGCAGATCGTCGGGACGCGCGTGATGGTCGCGCACGGCGGCAAGCTGGTCTACGACCGCGCCGCGGGCCTCGCCGATCGCGAGGCGAAGACGCCGGTGAAGCCGGACACCATCTTCCGCTGGGCGTCGCTGACCAAGCCGGTGGTGACCGCCGCCGCCATGGCGCTGGTCGAGAAGGGCGTCATTTCCCTCGACGATCCGGTGACTCGCTTCCTGCCCGACTTCCGCCCGAAGCTGCCGACCGGCGAGCCGCCGGTGATCAGCGTGCGCCAGCTGATGACCCATACCGCCGGCCTGATGTACCGCTTCTTCGAGCCGGGCGCCGGCCCCTACACCGAGGCCAACGTCTCCGACGGCATGGATCAGCCCGGCGTCTCGATGGAGGAGAATCTGCGGCGGATCACATCCGTGCCGTTGGCCTATCCGCCCGGCGCGGCCTGGGTCTATTCGGTCAGCATGGACGTGCTGGGGGCCTTCATGGCCGCCGCCACCCAAAGGCCTCTGCCCGACCTGGTCAGGGAGCTGATCACCGGTCCCTTGGGTATGACCGACACCGGCTTTGTGGTCACGGCTCGCGACCGGCTGGCCACGGCTTACGGCGACGGCGCTCCGGAGCCCGTGCGCATGGGTGAGAGTCACTCGGTCGCCTTCGGTCCCGGCGGCATCGCGTTCGCGCCTGACCGGATGTTCGATCCCGGCTCCTTCCCCTCGGCCGGCGCCGGCATGAGCGGTACCGCGGGCGATTTCATGCGCTTCCTCGAAGCGATGCGGACCGGCGGCGCGCCGGTGCTGAAAAAAAGCACGGTGGAGCTGATGGCGACCAACGCCATCGGCGACATCCCGATCATGTTGCCCGGCCGCGGCTTCGGCCTGGGCTGGGCGGTGCTCAAGGACCCGGCTGTCGCGGCGACCCCGCAGACGGCGGGAACCTGGACCTGGGGCGGGGTCTATGGAAACGCCTGGTTCGTCGATCCAGCGGAAGAGCTGTCGGTGGTGAACATCACCAACACCGCCATCGCCGGCATGACCGGCGCATTTCCCGACGCCATCCGCGATGCGGTCTACGGCGCGGTCAGGTCCTGAAGCCGGCGGCCATGGCCAGGCTGGTTCTGATCAAGCACGCGCTGCCGCAGATCGACGACGACGTCGCCTCGCACCGGTGGGTGCTGTCCGAGGCCGGACGCGATCGCTGCGACTGGCTGGCGTCGCAACTTGCCGATCAGGGCGTGACCCCGCTCTACGCCAGCCTGGAACCCAAGGCGCTCGAAACCGCGGCGCTGGTCGCCGTCCGCCTTGGGCTGGAGGTGCGGCCGCGCCGCGACCTGCATGAGAACGACAGGACCGGGCTCGGCTTCCTGGCCATGGACGAGCTGCGGGCGCGGATAGGGCGGTTTTTCGATGAGCCGTCGGCGCTGGTGATCGGGACCGAGACCGCCGAGGCCGCCGGGCGCCGCTTCGAAGCCGCGGTCCGGGCGCTGCTGGTGGAGGCTGGCGATCAGACCGCCGCGGTGGTGACCCACGGCACGGTTCTGACCACGCTGGTCGCCCGCTACAATCCGATCCAGCCGTTCGCCTTCTGGGACTCGCTGACCATGCCATCCCTGGTCGTTCTGGACGGAGCGGCGTTCAAGCTGGATGGACCTCCGTGCGCCTTCCGGGGTTAGCGCGGCGCCCTGGCCCCTTCCGCAAGACGGCCGGTCGGGCCTAACCTCGCCCCATGACCGAGGTTCCGAATCGCTGCGCCTGGGCCCAGCGCGGCGACGCCCTCTACGAGGCCTATCACGACACCGAATGGGGTGTGCCGGAGTACGACAGCCGGGCGCTGTGGGAGAAGCTGGTGCTGGACGGCTTCCAGGCCGGGCTGGCCTGGATCACCATCCTGCGCAAGCGCGAGGCCTTCCGCGCGGCGTTCGCCAATTTCGATCCGGAGATGGTGGCGCGATACGGAGCTACGGACAGGGCGCGCCTGATGGCCGACGCCGGCATTGTCCGCTCGAACGGCAAGATCGACGCGGCCGTCTCGGGTGCGAAGATCTATCTGGACATGCGCGAGCGCGGCGAGAACTTCTCCGACTTCCTCTGGGCCTTCATGGACAGCAAGCCGATCACCAACCATTGGACCTCCATCGCCGAGGTGCCCGCCCAGACGCCGCTGGCCGCCGACATGGCCAAGGCGCTGAAGACCAAGGGGTTCAAGTTCTGCGGCCCGGTGATCGTCTACGCCTTCATGCAGGCGACCGGCATGGTCAACGATCACGTGGTCGACTGCTTCCGACATCAGCCGGTTTCGCGTATGGCCCGGGCCTGATGCCGCCGCGCAAGACCGCCAAGACCGCGAAGATCGACGGCCCGCTCGGCCCTCATCTGATGCTGGAGGCCGCCTGTCCGACCCCAGTCTGCGGCGTCGACGAGGCGGGGCGGGGACCCTGGGCCGGGCCGGTCAGCGCCGCGGCGGTGATCCTCGATCGTGACTGCGTGCCGGAAGGCATCAACGATTCCAAACTGTTGACGCCGAAGGCGCGCGAGCGGCTGGAGGAAGAGATCAAGGCCTGCGCCATCGCCTGGGCGGTCGGTTTCGCCAGCGTCGAGGAGATCGCCGTCCTCAACATCCTGCACGCCACGGGCTTGGCCATGCGCCGCGCGGTCGAGAGCCTGCACATCTCCCCGGTCTTCGCCCTGGTCGACGGCAACTATGCGTTCAAGCTGCCCTGCCCGATCAAAACGGTGGTCAAGGGCGACGCCATCTCGGTCTCCATCGCGGCGGCCTCGATCCTGGCCAAGACGGCGCGCGACCGGCTGATGGCCGAGATGGACGGCCTCTATCCAGGCTACGGGTTCGCCGCCCATAAGGGCTATGGCGCGCCGGTGCACGGCGCGGCGCTGGTGCGGCTGGGGCCTTGTGCGATCCATCGGATGAGCTGGGCGCCGGTCAGGCTCGCGCTTGCCGGCGAGAACCCGATGGCGGCGGTCGAGCTGGATGACCGCGGAGACCTCTGACGCGCCGGCCCTGGCGCGCCCTTCCTCATCGTTGCTGGAAGCCGCGGCCCGTCGCCTGCGCAGCCTGGTGCGCAGCAGCGAATTCTCGCTGGTCGTCCTGGCGGCGATCATCGGCGTAGCGGCCGGGCTTTCGGTGGCTCTGGTCGGCACCCTCTCCAGCGACATGCACAACCTGCTGTTCGGCCTGAGCGGCGAGCGGCTGAGCGGCGTCAGGCATCTGAAGCGCGGCTACGAGGCGCCGATCCTTGGCGGTGTCATCCTGGGGATCGGCGCCTGGCTGTGGAACCGACGCCGGCCGACCATCCCGGTCGACCCGATCGAGGCCAACGCCTTGCACGGTGGACGCATGTCCTTGCGCGACAGCCTCTGGGTCACGGCCCAGACCCTGCTCTCCAACGGCTTCGGCGCCTCGGTCGGGCTCGAGGCCGGCTATGCCCAGGTCGGCGCCGGCCTGGCCTCAAAGCTTGGCAGCCTGCTGCGACTCAGGCGCAACGACCTGCGCATGCTGGTCGGCTGCGGTGCCGGCGGCGCCATCGGGGCGGCCTTCGGGGCGCCGCTGACCGGCGCCTTCTACGCCTTCGAGTTGATCGTCGGCACCTACACGGTCCCAGCCGCGGCCCCGATCCTGGTCGCCAGCCTGGCCGGGGTGCTGACCGCGCGCGCGGTGCGCGCCACCACCTACGCCATCCATGCGCCGCCCGCGGGCGTGCTCGACGTCTCGGACTATCTGAGCGTCATCCTGCTGGGCCTGCTCTGCGCCGCCCTTGGCATCGTGGTCATGCGCGCGGTCTATCTGCTGGAGCGCGCGCTCAACTGGGCGCGCCTGCCCAAGGGCCTGCGGCCGGCGATCGGCGGCTGCGCCCTGGCGGGTCTGGCCCTGATCACGCCGCAGGTGCTGGCGGCCGGCCACGGCGCGCTCAGCGTCGACATTCCGGCCAAGCTCTCCATCGCCGCCCTGCTGTTCCTGATCGGCCTGAAGGTCACCGCCTCGGTGGTGTCGCTGGGCTCCGGCTTTCGCGGCGGCCTGTTCTTCGCTTCGCTCTTCCTGGGCGCGCTGATGGGCAAGCTGTTCTGCGTGGTGGTCGCCGCGGTCGCGCCGCAGCTGTCGATCGACCCGACCCTTTGCATCCTGGTCGGCATGGCCTCGCTGGCGGTGGCGGTGGTCGGCGGGCCGCTGACCATGTCCTTCCTGGTGCTGGAGACCACCGGCGACTTCACGGTGAGCAGCATCGTCCTGGCCGCGGCCCTGGTGACCAGCCTCGCGGTGCGCGAGACCTTCGGCTATTCCTTCTCCACCTGGCGGCTGCACCTGCGCGGCGAGACCATCCGCAGCGCCATCGACGTCGGCTGGATGCGCATGCTGACCGTTGGCCGGATGATGCGGCGCGATGCCGCGACCATTCCCGCCGAATCCAGCCTGAAGGAGCTGCGTCGCCGCTATCCGCTGGGCTCGACCCAGCGGGTTGTCGTGGTGGACGACAGCGGCGGCTACCTGGGCGTCGCCCTGATCTCGGAAGCCTTTGCCTCGGCCGATCGGCCCGAGGAGGACGCCGGCCGCACCGCCGCCGACATCGCCCATTGGGCCGACGTGGCGCTGACACCGGAAATGAACGTCAAGGAGGCGGTCTCCATCTTCGACCGCACCGAAAGCGAGGCGCTGGCGGTCATCGACAGCAAGGCCACGCGCAAGGTGCTGGGCCTGCTCACCGAAGGCTATGCGCTGCGCCGCTACGCCGAGGAACTGGACAAGGCCCGGCTCGGCCTGACCGGCGGCGGCTAACACCGCTTTTTAACCGTAACGCTTCACCGTCCCGGATCGTGGCTGGAGCGGCGTTCTCATGACCTTCGGGGCTGAAACCATTATCGAGGGCGATTGCCTGGAGGCGCTGGCCGGGCTGCCGGAGGGCTGCGCCGACCTGGTCTTCGCCGACCCGCCATATAATCTCCAGCTCGGCGGCGACCTGCTGCGGCCGGACAATTCCAAGGTCGACGCCGTCGATGACGACTGGGACCAGTTCGCCTCGTTCGAGGCCTATGACGACTTCACCCGCGCCTGGCTGACCGCCTGCCGGCGGATACTGAAGCCGGACGGATCGCTATGGGTGATCGGCAGCTACCACAACATCTTCCGGGTCGGCTCGACCTTGCAGGATCTGGGCTTCTGGATTCTCAACGACGTGATCTGGCGCAAGTCCAACCCGATGCCGAACTTCAAGGGCACGCGCTTCACCAATGCGCACGAGACCCTGATCTGGGCCGCCAGGGGCCGGGGGCCAAAGCGCTACACCTTCAACTACGACGCCATGAAGATGGCCAACGACGAGCTGCAGATGCGCTCGGACTGGACTCTGGCGCTATGCACCGGCGAAGAGCGGATCAAAGGCGCGGATGGGCTGAAGGCCCACCCGACACAGAAGCCCGAGGCGCTGCTGCACCGGGTGATTCTGGCCTCGTCCAAGCCCGGCGACCTGATCGTCGACCCCTTCTTCGGCACCGGCACCACCGGGGCCGCGGCCAAGCGCCTGGGCCGCCGGTTCATCGGCATCGAGCGCGAGCCCGATTACGTTGCGGTGGCGAAGAAACGCATCGCCCAGGTCATCCCAACGACTGGGGACGACCTTGAGGTCATGGGCTCGAAGCGCAACGAGCCGCGCGTGGCCTTCGGGCAGATCGTCGAGGCCGGCCTGTTGCGCCCGGGCGACAAGCTGTTCTCACCCAAGGGCCAGCACATGGCCCGCGTCCGCGCCGACGGCAGCCTGACCTCCGGCGAGCTGGCCGGTTCGATCCACAAGCTGGGCGCCATGGTCCAGTCGCAGCCGGCCTGCAACGGCTGGACCTATTGGCATTTCAAGACCGACCGCGGCCTCGCTCCCATCGATGTGCTCCGCGCCAAGGTGCGCGCGGAGATGGTCGGCTAGGTCTTCTTGCGGTTGGTCGGCAGCTGACAGCCGCCGGCCAGGCTGGCCACGGCGGCGCAGTTCTGCAGCTCCGACGGGGCCGAGGCGCCGGCCGGATAGACCATTACCCAGCCAGGTCCTCCATCGGCGCAGGCGACCTCGACATAGTCGGAACCGTCGTCGGCCTTGGCGAATGGGCGGGCTCCAGACACGACGCAGCTGCCCTTGCCCTTGGCCTTCAGCTGCCCGCTGAGCTGCGGATAGAGCGCCTCGATCGGCGTATAGCTGCACTTGAACCCTTCATCCTGGGATCGCAGGCAATCGTAGACACGGGCCGCTCCGTGGGCCGGGAAGATCCCGACGGCGCCGTCGGGCCGGTTGGAGCAGGCCATCTCGACGATGTCCTTGGTCGGGTCGGCGCCAGGGAACAGCGCGTACTTGGTCACCGCGCAGTCAAAGCCGGCCTTTTTCGCCAGGTCGGAATAGAGCGCGTTCTGCTGCGTCAGGGCCTGCCGCGCGTCGGTCAGGGTGCAGCCGCCGCCGATCTCGAAGGCCTCGGCGCAGGCGATGGTGTCCGCCAGTTTGCCGGTGTGATCGACCTGGATCATGTAGCCCTTGCCGTCACCGCAGGCGACCTCGAAATAGTCCGACCCGTCGGTGGTGGTGAGCACGTAGCGCTTGGACTTCACCGCAGCGCACTTGCCACTGGAGGCCGCGACAGCATCGAGCGGGGCGATCTCCTGGTCCGGGGTGGTCAACGTGCATTTGATGGCGCCCGCCGCGCCACTATAGGCGAGGCAGTTGTCGGCCTCGGGCGCCCCGCCGGCTTTCGGCGCCAGGATGACCAGGCCCTGGCCACCCTGGCAGGATACCTCGTAGACCTCCTTGTCGGGGGTCGGCCCCAGATAGCGTCCCTTGTCGACCGTGCAGGCGCGGCCCGTCTGAGTGACGATGGGCTGCAGGCCCGATGACGGATTGGCGTTCGCGGGCAGCACACAGGCCAGCGTGTTCGGTTTGCCGTCCGCCAGCGGCTGTTGTGTCATCAGGCAATTATAGCTCAGCAGAGGCGCGCCAGCCTTGGTTTCCTTGCCGATGATGTAGCCGAGGCCCTCTTTGCAGGCGATCTCGTAGATCGTCGTCTGGGACTTGTCGGCGGCCGTGCCGGTGCCGAGCTCGCGTGCGTCGGCCAGGGTGCAGGGGATTTTCGCTTCGGTGATCAGCCCCGGCGCGGCCTTCATGCCGGCGGTGCGCATTGCCGGATCGATGGCCGGCGTCCCCGGTGGGGGCGGGGCCGCGAAGCTCGCTGTCGCGGTGATAAAGGTCATCACCAAAGCGGCCGCGGCCAGGCCAAATCCTGAAAGTTTCGACATGGTTGCTCCTGGACGTCCTCGTTTGGGGTCGAGCTAACCCGCGCCCGCCGCCCCGGTCAAGCTGGCGCCGACCTGCGGCGCAATCAGGGCAAGCGGCTGGACGCACGGTCTGGTGCGGTTTAGGCCGCCAGAGGCGACGGTGGAGGGAGACGAGGGGTGGGCGAGGCGACGCGCGACCAGACTGGCGGACACGGGCGGGCGCTGGTCTATCCGCTCGCCGAGACGCCGGCCTTCGGCGAGGCGGTGGAGATCGCGCCGGGCGTGCTCTGGATGCGCATGCCGCTCGACGGCGCGCTCGGCTTCATCAATGTCTGGGCGCTGAAGGACGGCGACGGCTGGGCGCTGGTCGACACCGGCATGCAGACCGAGCGCACCACTGGCGCCTGGCGCAAGGTGCTGGCCGGCCCCTTGGGCGGCCGGCCGATCACCCGGGTCCTGGTCACCCACCTGCACCCGGATCATATCGGCATGGCCGGCTGGCTGACCCGCAAGTTCGACTGCCGGCTGTGGATGACCCGGCTGGAATACCTGCAATGCCGCATGCTGGCCGAGGACACCGGCCGCGAGGCGCCCGAGGACGCCATCCGCTTCTATCGCGCCGCCGGCTGGGACGCCGAGGCCATCGACACCTACAAAGCCCGTTTCGGCGGTTTTGGACGACATATCCATAAGCTGCCCGACAGCTACCGGCGCATGACCGATGGCGAGGTCGTCCAGATCGGCGACCATGGCTGGCGTGTCGTGGTGGGCTCGGGCCATTCGCCGGAGCACGCCTGCCTCTGGCAGCCCGAGCTGAAGCTGATGATCTCCGGCGACCAGGTGCTGCCGCGCATCTCCTCCAATGTCTCGGTCTTCCCGACCGAGCCCGACGGCGACCCCTTGAGCGAATGGCTGAGCTCGCTGGCCCGCATCAAGACCATCGTGCCCGACGAGGTGCTGGTGCTGCCGGCGCACAACGACCCCTTCCTGGGCCTGCACGCCCGGCTCGATCACCTGATCCGCGGCCATGAGCGCGGGCTTGAGCGGCTGATGCGCACCCTGGCCGAGCCCAAACGCTCCATCGACATCTTCGGCGCGCTGTTCGCCCGCTCCATCGGCCCGGATCTGCTGGGCATGGCCACCGGCGAGGCCCTGGCGCATCTCAACTGCCTGCTGGTTCGCGGCCTGGCCAAGGCCACCCCGGACGCGGCCGGCGTCATCTGGTATGGTCGGGCATGAGCACAGACACACGCATCACATCCGCCTTCGGGCCCCAATCCACCGCCCGCGAGGTCGCCGCCGGCCATGATCTGAGCGGCCGACGCGCCATCGTCACCGGCGCGGCCACCGGCATCGGCGTCGAGACCGCGCGCGCCCTGGCCGAGGCCGGGGCCGACGTCACGCTGGCCGTCCGAAACCTCGAGGCTGGCCAGACGGTCGCCGACGAGATCAATAAGGGCGCTAAGGGCAAGGCCAGCGTGCGGCGGCTCGACCTGTCCAACCAGGCCTCCGTGCGCGGCTTTGTCGACGAGTGGGGCGGGGCGCCGGTCGACATCCTGATCAACAATGCCGGGGTCATGGCCTGTCCGCATGGCTACACCGACGACGATCTGGAGATGCAGATCGGGACCAACCATTTCGGCCACTACACGCTCAGCACGCTGATGGCGCCGGCGATGGCCAAGGCGGCGAAGGCCGGGCGCAATGCGCGGCTGGTCGAACTAAGCTCGATCGGCCACCGCCGCTCGGGCATCAACTGGGACGATCCGCACTACCGCACGCGGCCGTACGACAAGTGGGAATCCTACGGACAGTCGAAGACCGCCAATTCGCTGTTCGCGGTCGGCTTCAACCGCCGCTTTGCCGGGCGCGGCGTCACCGCCAACGCCGTCATGCCCGGCGGGATCATGACCCCGCTGCAGCGCCACCTGCCGCGCGAGGAGATGATCGCTTTCGGCTGGATGGACGAGCAGGGCAAGATCAACGACCGCTTCAAATCGACCGAACAGGGCGCCGCGACCAGCGTGTGGGCTGCACTTGCGCCGGAACTGGAGGGCGTCGGCGGCCTCTATCTGGAAGACTGCGCCCAAGCCGCGCCGTGGAGCCAGGACGACCCGGTGCACGGCGTCATGCCCCACGCGCTCGATCCGGAAGCCGCCGAGCGGCTCTGGGATCTGTCCGTCAAGACCACGGGAGCCGACCGATGAGCCTCTCCGGCAAGACCCTGTTCGTCACCGGCGCCAGCCGCGGCATCGGCTTGGCCACCGCACTCCGCGCCGCCCGCGACGGGGCCAATGTCGCCATCGCCGCCAAGACCGCCGAGCCGCACAAGCACCTGCCCGGCACCATCTATACGGCCGCCGAGGAGATCGAAAAGGCCGGCGGCCACGCCCTGCCACTGATCGTCGACGTGCGCGACGACGCCAACGTGTACGAGGCCGTCGAGCAGGCGGTCGCCAAGTTCGGCGGCATCGACATCTGCGTCAATAATGCCTCGGCCATCAGCCTGACCGGGACCGAAGCCACCGACATGAAGCGCTACGACCTGATGAACCAGATCAACGCGCGGGGGACCTTCCTGACCTCCAAGGCCTGCATCCCGCATCTGAAGCGGGCGGCCAATCCGCACGTGCTGATGCTGTCGCCGCCGCTGGACATGGCGCCGCGCTGGTTCGCCGGCCACGTCGCCTATTCGATGGCCAAGTTCGGCATGTCGATGTGCGTGCTGGGCATGGCCGAGGAGTACAAGGCTGACGGCATCGCCTTCAACGCGCTCTGGCCGCGCACCGGCATCGCCACCGCCGCCATCCGCTTCGCCCTGGCCGGCGACGAGGGCATGAAGGCTTGCCGCACCGTCGAGATCATGGCCGACGCCGCCCACGCCATCTTCGAAAAGCCGGCGAAGAGCTTCAGCGGCAACTTCCTGATCGACGACAGTTTCCTCTATGCCGAGGGCGAGCGGGACTTCGACAAGTATCGCGTCGATGCGAATACGCCGCTGATGGCCGACTTCTTCGTGCCCGCCGACAGCCTGCCGCCGCCCGGCGTCGTCGTCGGAGGCTGAGCATGCCGACGGTCCGGCCGTTCGCGCCGGAGCATCTGGACGGCGTCTTGGCGCTGTGCGTCGCGGAGGATTGGCCGTCCTTTCCCGAGGATCCGGCCCGGGCCTCGCGAGCGCTTACGGCGCCGGGCGTGACCACGGTGGTCGCGACCGAGGGCGCCGCGGTGATCGGCTTTGCGCAACTGCTCAGCGACGGCGAAATCCAGGCGCATCTGTCCCTGATTGCGGTCTCCGCCGAACACCGCCGCAAGGGCGTGGCGCTGGCCATGCTGCAAGAGGCGCTCAGGCGCGCCGGCGGGATCAGGATCGACCTGATCACCGACACCGCGCCCGGTTTCTACGAGGCCCTGCCGCATCGGCGGCTGGACGGCTTCCGCATCTATCCGCAGATGGTCAAGGCGCCCGATGGCGGCGACTGAGATCATCCTCTTCGACCTGGGCGGCGTATTGCTGCCCTTCAACCGCGAGCGGCGGGTGGGCGCCATGGTCAAGGCGCTCCGGATCGAACCCGAGGCGGCCAAGGCGTTCATGGCCTCCGACATCCACGTGCGCCTGGACGTTGGCCAGGCCAGCGAGGCGGAGGTGGCCGCGGCCCTGTCCGATGTCGCTGGGCGGACCGTGACTCCGGCTGAGACGCGCGCGTTGATCCTCAGCGTCTTCGAGCCACCGAACCTTGCGCTCTGGGCGCTCGTGGCGGCGCTGCGCGAAGAGATTCCAGTCGGCGGCTTCAGTGACAACCCGGTCTTCGTCGGCGAGCTCTTTCCGCCGGGGGCGGTGCTGAGCCCGATGTTCTGGTCGGCCGATCTTGGCCTGAGCAAGTCTGGCCCGGAGGTGTTCACGGTGGTCACCGACCGTCTCGGCATTGATCCGGACGCCATCCTGTTCATCGACGACTCCGCGGCCAATGTGGAGAGAGCCCGTGAGGCGGACTGGGACGCAATCCGGTTCGTCAAAAATGATCAGCTCATCGAAGAGCTGACCGCGCGCGTGTTGATCTAGAGGGGCAAGGTCCGATGATGAATGCCGTCACTCGTCCAGCCACGTCAGCAGACGCCGCCCTGATCCTTGCCCTTATCGGCGAACTGGCCGAATATGAGAAGCTGGCCGACGAGGTAAAGGCGAGCCAGGCCGACATCGCCGCCATCCTTTTCATGCCCTCGCCGCGCGCCTTTTGCGACATTGCCGAGTTGGACGGCGAGGCGGTGGGTTTCGCGCTCTGGTTCTACAGCGTCTCCACCTTCGAGGGCCGCCACGGCCTCTATCTGGAGGACCTGTTCGTGCGGCCGCGGGCGCGCGGGCGCGGCGCCGGCTTGGCGCTGCTACGCCGTCTCGCCCAGCGCTGCCGCGACGAAGGGCTGGCGCGGCTGGAGTGGGCGGTGCTCGACTGGAACGACTTGGCCATCAACTTCTACGACGCGCTCGGCGCGACGGCGAAGACCGAATGGATCACGCGACGCCTTTCCGGAGAGGCGCTACTCAGCCTGGCGAGCCTGTAAGCGCGCCGCGCGATGCGTCGCTACGGGTTACCCCTTGCTGGTCAGTAGCGGAACGCCAGCCGCTTGCGCAGCTGATATCAGGGCGGTGTCGGTGGTCGCCAACGGCAGGCCGAGGCGTAGAGCGAGTTCCAGGTAGGCGGCGTCGTAGGCGGTAAGTCGGTACTGCTCCGCAAGCTGCGACGTCGAACTCCAGACCAAGCTCGCCGTTTCGTCGTCGATGACAATTGGCAAGGCTTGCAAGAGTCCGGCGAGACGGCGGCGAAGGGGCGCGCCGATCCGACCGCGCCGCTCAGCGGTCAATAGCCCGTTCAGCGCTTCGAGGGGCCAGAGCTGCGGCGCCGAAGCCCCCGTTTCGGTCAGCCGATCAAGTAGCGCCATGATCGCTTCAGTCTGTTCGTCCTCGAAACACCAGGCCAGTGCGACGGAGTTATCGACGACGAAGCTCAACGCCGGCCTTCGTTGATCAGCGCCTTGAGCGTCAGCCCGCCCAGCGTCTGACCCTTGCTGGCAGCGCGCAGCCCCTCCGCCGCCTTTTGGGCCTTGGCGCGGTTGAAGCCGCTGACGAGCGGCGCCAGCCGGGCGACGGGTTTGCCCCGGCGTGTAATGATCACTTCGCCGCCATCCTCCACCTCGTTGAGCAGAGCGGTGAGGCGGTTCTTGGCCTCGAACACGCCGACGGTATGCATCCCGAGGTTCTCAAACAGCTAGCTATATGGCCAGCTAACATAACCTCATGATCTGGCGCTTACGAGTCATGTTTTGTTCGAGGAAGCTTTGGCGCACGGCCCATCCGGACCGTGCGCCGCTCATCGCCCCGGTTAGGCCTTGGCCGGCTCCGGTTGCGGTTGCAGGGGCGCGCGCATCAGCGGGAAGAACTTGTCCTGCATCTGCGGGAAGGCTTCGGCCAGGATGGTCTCCGGGGTCCAGCCCTCGGCCTTGTTCAGGTTCGCGATCGGGCGCGGCTGGCTGTAGAGGATCAGGTTGTCGCCGCTGGCCCCGAAGATCTGGCCGGAGACGTTTTTGGCCGCTTCGGAGATCAGCGCCACGGACAGCTTGGCTGGCTGGTCGGGGCGGATGGATTCCGCCATGGTCTGACGCCGCGCCGCGGCCGCCTCGTCCTTCACCGGCACCGACTGGGTCATGCGCGTCCAGGCGACCGGGGCCAGCGCATTGGCGCGGACGTTGTTGCGCGCGCCTTCCATGGCGATGATCCGCGACAGGCCGACAATGCCCATCTTGGCCGCGCCGTAATTGGTCTGGCCGACATTGCCGAACAGGCCAGAGGTCGAGGTGTAGAAGACGTAGGCGCCGTCGTTCTGGTCGCGGAAATGCTCGATGGTGGCGCGGGCGACGTTGAACGAGCCGCGCAGGTGGACGTCGATGACCTGGTCCCAGTCGCCTTCGCTCATCTTGTGGAACATGCCGTCGCGCAGGATGCCTGCCGGATTGATCACCGCGTGCAGGCCGCCGAAGGTATCGAGCGCCTGTTGCACCATGCCCTGGACCGCCTTCAGCGAGGTGACGCTTTCGGAATTGGAGGCCGCTTCGCCGCCGGCGGCGCGGATTTCCTGCGCCACCGTTTCGGCCGGACCGGCTGAGCCTTCATCGCCGCCGGCAAGGCTGCCGCCGAGGTCGTTGACCAGAACCTTGGCGCCTTCCTTGGCCGCGATCAGCGCACAGTCGCGGCCGATGCCGTTGCCGCCGCCGGTGACCAAAACCACCTTCCCGTTCAATATTCCCATGATCTA
This sequence comes from Caulobacteraceae bacterium, assembly GCA_041691315.1. Lineage (GTDB taxonomy): Bacteria > Pseudomonadota > Alphaproteobacteria > Caulobacterales > Caulobacteraceae > Poindextera. Next base: position 26,333 of record JBEPUW010000014.1, read on the forward strand.
TCTCCCTGAATGAATGATTTTCGCCGAGGGCTTAAGCAAGCCGGTCGGCCTTGCGCAAGGCCGGAAAGAGTTTCGCCCAAACCCCGGTGACGATCAATGCGCCGACCCCGCCGAAGATCGCCGCGCCGACCGGGCCCAGGAACCTGGCCACCACGCCGCTCTCGAATTCGCCCAGTTCGTTGGAGGCGGAGATGAACAGGGTGGAGACCGCCGCGACGCGCCCGCGCATGGGGTCGGGGGTGACCAGCTGGACCAGAGTCTGGCGCACGAAGACCGACAGCATGTCCGCCCCGCCCAGCACCGCCAGGGCGCCAACCGAAAGCCAGAGCGAGCGCGACAGGCCGAAGACAATGGTGGCCACGCCGAACACCGCGACGCCGGCGAACATGGTCAGTCCGGCGCGGTGGCGGATCGGTCGGCTGGCCAGGGTCAGGGCCACCGCCGCCGCGCCGATCGCCGGGCCGGTGCGCAGGATGCCGAAGCCCGAGGGTCCGACGTGCAGCACGTCGCGGGCGAACACCGGCAGCAACGCGGTCGCCCCGCCAAGCAGCACGGCGAACAGGTCGAGTGAAATGGCGCCGAAGACGATCTTGTTTTCCCAGACATAGACCAGCCCCTCCTTGATCAGGGCAATGCGCGAAAGGGTGTGGACGACCGGCAGGGCGTTCTTGCGGATGGCGAAGGTGGCCAAGGCCGAGACGACGAACAACGTCGCTGAGGTCCCATAGGCCAGGGTGGGCGAGAAGCCGACCAGGATGCCGCCCAGCGCCGGTCCGACGATGCCGGCGGTTTGTCCGGCCAGCGAGTTCCAGGCGATGGAGCGGGGCAGAAGCTCGCGCGGCACCAGGGTCGGCCCAAGCGCGCTGTTGGCCGGCTGCATGTAGGCCCGCGAGGCGCCGAAGACGACGGCCCCGACCAGGAGCAGCGCGGTGCTGGCCAGTTGCAGGTGGCTGATCAGGGCGAAGCTCACCGCCACGATCGCCTCGGCCACATAGCAGAGCCTGAGGATGAGCTTGCGATTGTGCCGGTCGGCCGTCTCACCGGCCGGCAGCGCCAGCAAGAAAAGCGGTGCGAACGCGGCCAGGCCGACCATGCCGACCAGGAAGGCCGAATGCGGCACGTCCAGCCTGCGCCGGGCCAGGGCGTAGATCTGCCAGCCGAGGGCGACGCTCTCGATGGATACGGCGAGGTTGCCGGCAAAGCGGCAGGCCCAGAAAAGGATGTAGTCCCGCTCTCTGAGGAGCGAGGGCGCGGGCGGCGGGGCGGCGTCGGCCATGGCCGGCCTTAGCCCGCGAGGGCCTGAGCCGCAATGCGCGCCTGGCGTTGACGCGAGCGCTCGCGCGCCCTATGCGGGCCGCCTTCTTTCGCGAGACCGAATGACCAAGGACATGCGACGTCGGCGATCATCGACGCGGACCGCGTTCCGCCGCTGAGCCCCCCACTCCCGCGCGTCGTCGTGCGGATTGGATCCATGTCATCGCCTTGAAATCCAGTTCGCGAACCTCAATCCATGACCGCAGATTTTTCCGCCCCGGAGGGCGCCCTGCCGCCCCTGGTCCTCGAACAGCCGAGCGACACCGGCGCCGTCGATGCGCTGATCGAACGCGCCTTCGGCCCCGGCCGTTACGTCAAGGCCGCCGAGCGGCTGCGCGAGCACAACCACCCGCTGCTCGACATCTCCTATGTCGCCTGGTCGGACGGCGCGCTGGTCGGCTGCGTGCGGATGTGGCCGATCCGGATCGGGTCAAGCCCGGCGGTGCTGCTCGGGCCGTTCGCGGTCGAGCCGGAGTGGCGCAGCCGCGGGCTGGGCGCGGCCCTGATCGAGTGCGCCTGCGCGGCGGCCGTGGCCGCCGGTCACGGCCTGATCGTGCTGGTCGGCGACGCGTCCTATTTCGCGCCACTGGGGTTTGGGATCGTCCCGCCCGGACGCATCGTCATGCCGGGTCCGGTCGACCCCGCCCGCGTGATGTTCCGCGCCTTCTTGCCCAGCGTCGATCTTGCCGGCCAGGTGCGGGCGGCCCCGGGCGCGCCTTGAGGCGCGGTGCGCCAGCGCCTAGGTTCGTTGCATGAGCGAAACCACCCCCGCGGGCCTCGACGGCGTCATCGCCGCGGCGATGACCCAGGCGCCCGGCCGCGGCCTGCCGCCGGTGCATCTGTGGCATCCCGAGCACTGCGGCGAGATCGATATCGTCATCAAGCGCGATGGCCTGTGGTTCCATGAGGGCACGCCGATCGGCCGCGAGGCCCTGGTGCGGCTGTTCTCGACCGTGCTGCGCAAGGATCCCGACGGCTTCCACCTGGTGACCCCGGTGGAGAAGATGAAGATCACGGTGGAGGATGCGCCGTTCATCGCCGTGCGCGTCGACGCCGAGGACGGCGTACTGCGCTTCGTCACCAATGTCGGCGACGTGGTCGAGGCCGGGCCGGACAACGCCGTCCGCGTCGAGATGGATGCGAAGACCGAGGAGCCCAGGCCCTATCTGCATGTGCGGCGCGGCCTGGAGGCGCTGATCGCCCGGCCGGTCTTCTATGAATTGGCCGAGATGGCCGTGGAGCACGAGACCGAGGCGGGAGCGGCGATGTCCGTCCAGTCGCACGGCGTCTGGTTTCCGGTCGGGCCGACCCGGAAGCGCGGCTCATGACGCCTGCCCAGATGCGGGAATGGATCATCGGCCGCCTCGACCCGCTCGACAGCTACGATCCCGACCGGCCGCCGGCCACGTCGGACTTCGACCTGAACCCCGATGCGCGCGTCGACGGCGTGGTGCTGAACGCGGCCGCCGTGCTGGTGCCGCTGGTCGAGCACGAGGCGGGGGTGACGGTGGTCTTCACCCGCCGCGCCGACACGCTGCGCGCCCACACCGGCCAGATCGCTTTTCCCGGCGGCCGCTCGGACCCCGGCGAGACGCCTTGGGCGACGGCGCTGCGCGAGTCGCATGAGGAGATTGGCCTGGAGTCCTCGTTCGTCACCGTGGCCGGCCTCTCATCGACCTATCAGACCCGCACCGGCTACGACATCACCCCGGTGGTCGGCTTCGTGCGGCCGGGCTTCCAGCTGACGCCGAACCCGGACGAGGTCGCCGACGTGTTCGAGGTGCCGTTCGCCTTCCTGATGGAGCCCGGCAACCACGAGCGACAGTTCCGCGAACAGGCCGATGGCCTGCGCCGCTATTTCTATGCCATGTCCTATGAGGACCGGCTGATCTGGGGCGCGACGGCGGGCATGGTGCGGGTGCTCTACGAGCGCCTCTATGGCGAGGCGTCGGTGAGCGTATGAGCGACGAACCCGGCATCGGGCTGAAGCCCTGGATGCAGGCGCCGGAAACCCGAGCGGTGATGGCGGCGCTGGCGGCGGAAGGCGGCGCCGATTGTGCGCGCTTCGTCGGCGGCTGCGTGCGCAATGCGGTGATCGGCCGCCCGGTCGCGGATATCGACATCGCCACCACGCTCACGCCGGACCGGGTGACGGCGGCTTTGAAGGCGGCTGGCCTGAAGGCCGTCCCGACCGGCGTCAAGTATGGCACGGTGACCGCCGTCTCCGGCGGCAAACCGTTCGAAGTCACCACGCTGCGCCGCGACGTCGAGACCGACGGCCGCCGCGCGGTGGTGGCCTATACCGATGATTGGGCGCAGGACGCCGCCCGCCGCGACTTCCGGCTGAACGCCCTCTATGCCGACGCCGAGGGCCGCCTGTTCGATCCCACGGGTGAGGGCGAGGCCGACGCGCGCGCCGGCCGCATCGTCTTCGTCGGCGATCCGGAGACCCGCATCCGCGAGGACGGGCTTCGCATCCTGCGCTTCTTCCGGTTTCTGGCCTGGTACGGCCAGGGCGAGCCGGACGCCGACGCCTTGGCCGCCTGCGAGCGGATGAAGGGCAGCCTGATCAGCCTCTCGGCCGAGCGCGTCGCCAAGGAGCTGTTGCGCCTGCTGACCGCCGACGACCCCAGGCCCGCCGTCCGGCTGATGGCCGCCACCGGCATCCTGGCGCTGGTCGTACCGCTGGCGCACGGCACGGCGCGGTTCGAGCGGCTGGTGGAGATCGAATCAGACCTCTTCCAGTGCGATCCGCTGCTGCGGCTGGCGGCCCTGTTGCCCGACGACCCCGCGGCCGGCCTGGCCACCGCCGAGCGGCTGCGGCTGTCCAACGCCCAGCGCGAGCGGCTGGTCGCGGGGCTGGGCGTCGAGCCCCGACTGGTGTCATGGCTGAGCCCGCGAGAGGCCCGGCGCGCGGTCTATCGGCTGGGCGTCAACACCTTTTGCGACCGGTTGATGCTGGCCTGGGCCAATTCCGACCGCAACGCCGCGGCCATGCAGTGGCGGGCGCTGCTGCCGATGGCGCAGAGCTGGCCCCGGCCGAGCTTTCCGCTCACCGGCGCCGAGGTGATGGCCGCCGGTGTGCCCAAGGGCCCGATGGTCGGCGAGGTGATGCGCGAGATCGAGGCCTGGTGGATCGACCAGGACTTCATCGACGACAAGCTTTCCATCGTCGAGCGACTGAAGTCGGTCGCCCAGGGCATGGCCTATTGAGCGCGGCCGACGCCGACCCGATATGCAGATCGACTACCGCACGTTTAAGGGAATGGACACCGCATGAAGTACCGCAAACTCGGCGCCAGCGACCTCGAAGTCTCGGAAATCTCGCTCGGATCGTGGCTCACCTACGGGGTGGGCGTCGAGGCCGACAAGGCTCGCGCCTGTCTGGACCGGGCTTTCGACCTGGGCATAAACTTCATCGACACCGCCAACGCCTACGGCCGCGGCGCGGCGGAAACGGTGCTGGGCGAGTCTCTCGCGAAGCGTCCGCGCGACAGCTACATCCTGGCCACCAAGCTGTTCGTGCCCATGAGCGACACCGACCGGGGCCTCTCCCACGCCCAGGTGTTCAAGCAGATCGACGCCTCGCTGCAGCGGCTGCGCACCGACTATGTCGACCTCTACCAGTGCCACCGCTACGACCCCGACACCCCGCTGGAGGAGACCATGCAGGCGCTGTCCGAGATCGTGCGCGCCGGCAAGGTGCGCTGGATCGGGTTCTCGGAGTGGTCGCCGGAGCAGATCGAGGCGGCGTTCGCGATTCCCGGCGTCGAGCGGTTCGTCTCCAGTCAGCCGCAATATTCGCTGCTCTGGCGGCGTCCTGAGCGGAAGGTCATCCCGATCTGCGCCGCCAACGGCGTGTCGCAGATCGTCTGGTCGCCGTTGGCGCAAGGCGTGCTGACGGGCAAGTACGATCCGAACGCGCCGCCGCCGCCCGGCACCCGCGCCACCTCCGATTCCATGAGCTCGGCCATCACCCGCTGGATGGAAAAGCCGGTGCTGGAGCGCGTGCAGCAGCTGAAGCCCATCGCCGCGGAAGCCGGGCTGACGCTTGGCCAGTTCTCCCTGGCCTGGGTGCTGCGCGAGCCGAACGTCGCCTCGGCCATCGTCGGCGCCAGCCGCCCCGAACAGCTTGACGAGAACGCAGCGGCCTCGGGCGCGGTTGTCGATCCGGCCCTGTTCAAAAAGGCCGAAGAGCTGGTCGCGGGCCTGCAGGGCGCCAGCTGATCGTCAATAGATTTCGAATTCCAAGGAGCGCTTCATGAAGTACAATCAGCTCGGCAATACGGGCCTGTTCGTTTCGGAAATCTGCCTGGGGGCGATGACCTTCGGCGGCGATGCCGAGGCCGGCATCTGGAAGGCCATCGGCGGCCTTGGCCAGGCCGAGGTGGACGCCATCGTCGGCCGCTCGATTGGCGCGGGCGTCAACTTCTTCGACACCGCCGACGTCTATTCCTTCGGCCAGTCGGAACGCCGGCTCGGTCAGGCCTTCAAGAACCTGGGCACGGCGCGCAAGGACGTGGTGATCGCCACCAAGGTCTTCGGCGAGATGGGCCCCGGCCCCAACGACAAGGCCGCCTCGCGCGGCCACATCATGGATTCGGTGCACGGCAGCCTGGAGCGGCTACAGGTCGACCACATCGACCTCTACCAGATCCACGGCAACGACACGGTCACGCCGATCGATGAGACCCTGCGCGCGCTCGACGACCTGACCCGCCAGGGCCTGGTGCGCTATATCGGCGTCTCCAACTGGGCGGCCTGGAAGATCGCCAAGGCGCTGGGCCGCAGCGAGGCCAAGGGCTATGCGCGGTTCGAGACGCTGCAGGCCTATTACTCCATCGCCGGCCGTGACCTCGAGCGCGAGCTCGTCCCCATGCTCAGCGCCGAAAAGCTCGGCCTGATGGTCTGGTCGCCGCTGGCCGGCGGCCTGCTCTCCGGCAAGTTCGGCCCCGGCGCCAATACGCCCGAGGGCGCGCGCCGGGTCGCCTTCGACTTCCCGCCGGTGGACAAGGACCGCGCCTGGCCGGTGGTGGCGGCCATGCGCGAGATCGGCAAGGCGCACGAGGTCTCGGTGGCGCGCGTCGCCCTGGCCTGGCTGCTGGCCAAGCCGCACGTGATGAGCGTGATCATCGGCGCCAAGACCACCGAACAGCTGGACGACAACCTGGCCGCGGTCGACCTGACCCTGACCGCCGAGCAGATCGCCACGCTGGACGAGGTCAGCGCCCTCTCGCCCGAATATCCCAACTGGATGTTCGCCCGCCAGGGCGGCGCGCGACGCCCGAGGGCGTTCACGCCGGCGAAGGCCTAAGGCCAGCGCACCAGGGGCGGCATCGAGGACAGCATGGTCTCGATATTGGCGCCCTGGCGAAGGCCGAACATGGTGCCGCGGTCGTAGAGCAGGTTGAACTCGACATAGCGGCCGCGGCGTACGAGCTGTTGTTCGCGGTCGTCCTCGGTCCACGGCTCGCTCATCCGGTGGCGGGCGATGCGCGGATAGACATCCAAGAAGGTTTCGCCAACCGCCCGGGTGAAGGCGAAGTCGCGCTCGAAGTCGCCGGAGTTGAGCTGGTCGTAGAAGATGCCGCCGACGCCGCGGGGCTCCTTGCGATGCGGCAGCCAGAAGTACTCGTCGCACCAGGCCTTGTACTTGCCATAGGCCTCCGGATCGTAGCCGTCGCAAGCGGCCTGGAGCGCCGCGTGGAAGGCCGCCGCATCGGGCGCGTCCTGGCTGCGCTGTTCGTCGAGGGTCGGCGTCAGGTCCGCGCCGCCGCCGAACCAGCTCACCGCCGTCGACAGGAAGCGGGTGTTCATGTGCACCGCCGGCACCCGCGGCGAGCGCGGATGCAGGATCAGGCTGATCGAGGCCGAGACATAGTTGGGGTCTTGGTCGGCGCCGGGCATGGTCGCGGCCATTTCCGGTGTGAAGCGGCCATTGGCGGAGGAGGTGTGCACGCCGCCCTTTTCGAAGAACCGCCCGGTCAGAAAGCCGCCGGTTCCGCCGCCGGTCCCGGTCTCCCGCGTCCACGGGCGCAGATCGAACTGGCCTGGCTCCTCCGGATAAAGTTCGTAGGGCGCCTCGTCCTCGATCCGCTCCAGCTCCGCCACGATGCGGTCGCGCAGGGATTCAAACCACGCCTTGGCGCGGCTCCTGCGATCTTGGATCTCGGCTGGGACGTCGGTCATGGCGGCCAACTACATCGCTTGGGCTGGAGTGGGAAAGCCATTCGTCTGCCGCAGCGCCTCGCCGAGCGCCATGGCGGCGGCGGAGACCACGTTCAGCGAGCGCAGGCCGGGCGCCATCGGGATCAGCAGGCGGGCGTCGGCCGTGGCGTGGACCTCGTCGGGCACGCCGGCGCTTTCGCGGCCGAACAGCAGGGTGTCTTCCGGAGAGAAGGCGAAATCGGTGAAGGGCTCGGCGCCGCGGGTGGTGAAGAGGACCAGCCGGCCGCCTTTGCGAGCACCGTCGCTGAGGAAGTCCGTCCAGGACGCGCGTCTGATCACCTCGGCATGACCGCCCTAGTCGAGCGCCGCCCGCTTGAGCGAACGGTCCGCCAGCGGAAAGCCGCAGGGCTCGATTATTTCAAGTGCGGCGCCCAGGCAGGCGCACAGACGTATGGCGCCGCCGAGGTTTTGCGGAATGTCTGGTTGAAAAAGAGCGAGGCGCATTCTAAGCGATCCAGCACAAGACGTTGGCGGGGCAAGGCGACTCGCGGGCAGGGGCAATTGGGCGGCGACTGGCGCCCGATCGCTTGAGCCTTGCAGTCCACGTGTTGTGGCAGGCGGCCTGCGCAAGGTCGAGATCGTCAGACGTGTCGGGCGCTTGGTTCGGCCGGCGAAGCGAAGGGTGAGTTCAAGTTGGCCGACACCGCAGCCAGTCCCGAAAATCACGGCGGGGACGATCCCAGCCGGCGCGACTTCATCGTCATCGCCACCATCGCGGCGGCCGCGGGCGGCGTGGCGGCGATCGCCTGGCCGTTCATCGACCAGATGAACCCGTCCGGCGACACGCTGGCGCTGTCTTCCATCGAATTCGACCTGACCAAGGTGCAGCAAGGCCAGCAGGTGGTGGTCAAGTGGCGCTCCAAGCCGGTCTTCGTGCGCTACCGCACGCCGAAAGAGATCGCCGCGGCGGTCGCCGACGACCATGCCGGTCTGCGCGATCCAGCCACCGACGCTTCGCGCCACAAGCCCGGCAAGCCGCAATGGCTGGTGGTGATCGGCGTCTGCACGCACCTGGGCTGCGTGCCCAACTTCGGCCAGGGTCCCTATGGCGGCTGGCTCTGCCCCTGCCACGGCTCGGTCTATGACACCTCCGGCCGCATCCGCGCCGGGCCCGCGCCGCTGAACCTCTTCCTGCCCGACTACGCCTTCGAATCCGACACCAAGATCAAGATCGGCTGACATTCGAGATGAGCGGACATTCAACCTACGAGCCCAAGACGGGCATCGAGCGCTGGCTCGACACGCGGCTGCCGATCATCCGGTTCGGTGTGGATCTCGGCGACTACCCGACGCCGAAGAACCTGAACTACTGGTGGACCTTCGGCGGCATCCTCGCCGTCTGCCTTGTCACCCAGATCCTCACCGGCGTCATCCTGGCGATGCACTATGTGCCCAACGCCACGCTGGCCTTCGACTCGGTCGAGCACATCATGCGCGACGTCAACTATGGCTGGCTGATCCGCTACATCCACGCCAACGGCGCCTCGATGATGTTCCTGGCGGTCTACATCCACATGTTCCGCGGCCTCTACTACGGCTCCTACAAGGCGCCGCGCGAGGTGTTGTGGCTGCTGGGGATGTTCATCTACCTGCTGATGGTGATCACCGCCTTCTTTGGCTACGTCTTGCCGTGGGGCCAGATGAGTTTCTGGGGCGCGACGGTCATCACCAACATCCTCGGCGCCGTACCGGTGATCGGGCCGTCGATCACCACCTGGCTCTGGGGCGGGTTCGCGGTCGACGACCCGACGCTGAACCGCTTCTTCTCGCTGCACTACCTGTTGCCGTTCGTCATCGCCGGCGTGGTGGTGCTGCACATCTGGGCGCTGCACGTGCCGGGCAACAACAACCCGACCGGCGTCAACGTGAAGAGCGAGGCCGATACGGTCCCGTTCCACCCCTATTACACGGTCAAGGACGGTTTCGGGATCGGGGTCTTCCTGATCCTGTTCGGGGCCTTCGTCTTCTATAACCCGGACGGCATGGGCCACGCGGAGAACTTCACGCCGGCCAATCCGCTGGTGACCCCGCAGCACATCGTGCCGGAGTGGTACCTTCTGCCCTACTACGCCATGCTGCGGGCGGTGCCGAACAAGCTGATGGGCGTGCTGACCATGTTCGGCGCGATCGGGGTGCTCTTCATCCTGCCCTGGCTGGACCGGTCCAAAGTGCGCTCGATGCGCTACCGGCCGACCGCGCGCATCTTCCTGGCCATCTTCCTGCTCGTCTGCCTGATCCTGGGCTGGTGCGGCGCGCACGAGCCGGACGCCACGGTGATCCCAGGCGTCGGTTCAGGCTTCGTGCTCGGCGACTACGGCATCAATACCGATGTCTGGCTCTCGCGGATCTCGGCGCTGCTGTATTTCGCCTACCTCATCCCGGTGCAGCTCTTCTTGCCGCTGTTCGAGACGCCGCTGCCGGTGCCGGAGTCCATTTCGGAACCGGTGCTGTCCCATCCCGCCTCCGTTCCCGCCGGCGCCACTGCCGCGCCCGAGAAGAAGGGTTAAAGCCTGATGCTGCGCAAAGCGTTCGCGATTGCGGCGGTCTTAGGCTTCACCGCCATGGCCCCGGCCGCCTTCGCCGTCACCACGGAGGCGACACCGCAAGACGTACACTGGAGCTTCGAGGGGCCGTTCGGCCGCTTCGACCAGGAACAGCTGCAACGCGGCTACAAGGTCTATCACGACGTCTGTTCGTCCTGCCACGCGATGCATCTGATGAGCTATCGCAACCTGGGTCAGCCGGGCGGGCCGTTCTACGACCCGAAATACCCGAACCCGAACGACAATCCGTACGTCAAGGCGATCGTCGCCGACTACAAGGTTGCGGACATCGACTCCGACACCGGCGACGTGATCAAGCGCCCGGCGACCCCCGCCGACGCCTTCGTCTCGCCCTTCGCCAACGAAGCCGCCGCCCGCGCCTCCAACGGCGGCGCCCTGCCGCCCGACCTGTCGCTGATCATCAAGGCGCGTGAGGACGGTACCCGCTACGTCTATTCGATTCTGACCGGCTACAAGCCGGCGCCCGCGGGCATGACCGTGCCGCCGAACCGCTACTACGACCCCTATATGCCCGGCGACATGACCAGCTTCTGGCATGGGGCCGGCCCAGTTCCGGTCGGCGGCTTCATCGCCATGCCGCTGCAGCTGACGCCGAACCGGGTGACCTACGACGACCACGTCATGGCGACGCCGGACCAGGAGGCCAAGGACGTGGTCGCATTCCTGGCCTGGGCGTCCGAGCCGCACCAGGCGGAGCGCAAACAGCTGGGCTTCGCGGTGATGATCTACCTGATCATCTTCACCGGCCTGCTCTACGCCAGCTACCGCCGCATCTGGCGCAAGGTCGCCCACTAGCTCGAATTACCGATCGCTAACTGGCGCTATCGGTTCAGCTTGCTCTAGCTTCCTCCCGACGAAGGGGAGGTTCCATGGCATCGCGATCCCACGCCAGCGCGGCTATGGCAGGCGCAATTGGGCCCTACGCCGTGGCCTGGTGCGGGTCGGCGGCGGTGTTATTCGCCACCGGCTCGGACGACGCCATGGCCGCGCCAATCATCCTAGTGGTCACGGGTATCGGCTTTTCGCTGATCGCCTGGGCGCTGACGCGACGCGATGCTCCGCCTGCGATCCCAGTCCCCCGCCCCGGGCTGGAGCTGGGCATCTTTCTCGGCTTTCTCGCGCTCTACGCGGTCGCCTTTACCGGCTATGGCCTGAACGCCTTTCACGCCGCCTTCGCGCCAGGCCGGCTGGAAGCGGTGCTGCTGATCGGGCTCAAGCTGGTGGTCCATGTCGGCCTGCCGGTCCTCATTCTGATGGCGATCGGTGGCAAGCCCGGCGCGCTGTTCACCGCCCGCGTCGGGTCGCGCGGCATCTGGCCGATCTTGCTGGTCCTGGGCGCGATCAGCCTCGCCTTCATCGGCTTGGTCAGCCCCAGCCTGAAGCAGATCGCCGCCTTGAAGCTCTCCCCGCCCATGCTGGCCGCCGCGACCGCCGGGACCTTCGCCTGGCTGGCGGTGGAGGCCGGCCTTTGCGAGGAGTTCCTATTCCGCGCCGTCCTGCAGACCCGCCTCGCGGCGGTGATGAAGACCGAGATCGGCGCCGCCGCCATCGCCGCTCTGTTGTTCGCCCTTGTGCACGTTCCGGGGCTCTACATGCGTGCGGGCGCCGACGTGGCGGGACATTCGCAGAACCTGCTGGCGGTGATCGCCTATGCCGTGGCCGTGCTCTCGCCGATCGGCCTTGGGCTCGGCGTGGTCTGGGCGCGGACGCGTAGCCTGCTGCTGCTGGTCGTGCTGCATACCCTGGTCGACCTACTGCCCGGCGTCCCGGACTTCGCCCACACCTGGATGCTGGGGAGCTAGACCTCGCTCCTGACCCCGCTTGAGCGCGAGAACAGCTGCAGGGTGCGCAGGCGCGCCAGCCGGGCGCAGTCGGGATCGTAGTCGGCGCGCCGGTCGGAGGCGAAGCCATGGCCGGCGTCGTAGACGTAGACCGGCAACTCCGGAAAGGCGTCGCGGATCTGTTCGATGACTTCGGGCGGAATGGTCGGGTCGCGCTTGCCGAAATGCAGGATGGTGGGCGCACGCGGCGTCTCGGCGATCAGCTCGGGGATGCGCCGGCCGTAGTAGCCCGAGGCCGCCGCCACGCCGTCGCAACGGCAGGCGGCCAGCCAGGCCGCCGTGCCGCCCCAGCAATAGCCCACCACGTTGACCGGGCCCTTCAGCGCGTCAATCGCCGCCTGCAGATCGCCCTGCACCTGATCCCAGGGCACGGCCTCGGAATAGGTCCGCCCCTTGGCCACGCCCTCGGCGTCATAGCCCCCTTCGAAACCACGCTCCTGGCGGTCGAAGAAGGCTGGCGCGATCACTTCGTAGCCGTCGGCCGCGAAGCCGGCGCAGAGTTCGCGGATGTGCCCGGTGACGCCGAAAATCTCCTGCGCCAGCACCAGGCCGCCGTGGCGCGCGTCCTCGGCCGCCACATGATAGGCGTCCAGCACGAAGCCGTCGGCCTGGCTGGTCAGCGAGACGCGCTCGCCCACGGCGCTCAGGTCGCGCCGTTGGCTTCGAACAGCTCCAGGGTTCGCTTGCGGGCCAGCTTGGCGTCGGCGTCGTCGGAGTCCGGCCGGCCGTCGTTGTTGAAGCCGTGGCCGGAGTTCTCATAGATGTAGACCGGCACGCCCGGCTGCGACTCGGCCAACTTCGCCTTCACCTCGTCGGCCGGGATGTGGCCGTCCTTGCGGCCGAAGTGGCAGATGACCGGAACCTTCGGGGTCAGGTCCGCCGAGCCGGCGACGCCGCCGCCATAATAGCTGGAGCCGGCGCTGAGGCCCTCCAGCCGCCCGACGGCCTGCCAGACCATGGCGCCGCCATAGCAATAGCCGACGATGAACACCGGGCCGCGCGCCTTCAGAAAGTCGATGCAGGCCTGGATGTCGGCCAGGGCGTCGGCCGGCTTGGCCTGGCGCACGGCGGCCATCGCCTTGGCCATGCCGGCGTCGTCGTGGCCGACGTCGAAGCCCGGATTGTCGCGGTCGTACATCGACGGCGCCACGGCCTCGAAACCGAGCTTGGCCCAGCGTTCGACGTCGGCGCGGACATATTTGTCGATGCCGAAGATCTCTTGGATGACGACCACCCCGCCGCGGCGTTTGCCCTGGGGTTCGGCGTGCAGGGCGGCGAATTCAAAGCCGTCCTCGGCCGTCGACTTGATCTTGATCATCTCGCCCATGCTGGTCTCCCTGATGGTTTTTTAGACGTTGAAGCGGAAGTTCATGACGTCGCCGTCGCGAACCACATAGTCCTTGCCCTCGGCGCGCAGCTTGCCGGCGTCGCGGGCGCCGGCCTCGCCGTTCAGGCGCACATAGTCGTCGAAGGCGATGGTCTCGGCGCGGATGAAGCCCTTTTCGAAGTCGGTATGGATCACCCCGGCCGCCTGCGGGGCCGTGGCGCCGACCGGGATGGTCCAGGCGCGCGCCTCCTTTGGCCCGGCGGTGAAATAGGTCTGCAGGCCGAGCAAGGAATAGGCCTCGCGGATCAGCTTGTTCAGACCGGGCTCGGTCAGGCCGAGCGTCTCGAGGAACTCGGCGCGTTCGCCCGCGTCCAGCAGCGCGATTTCACTTTCGATCTTGGCCGAGATGATCACCGACTTGGCGCCGTCCTTGGCCGCGCGATCGACCACCAGGGCCGAGAGTGCATTGCCGGTCTGGGCGCTATCCTCGTCGACATTGGCGACATAGAGGGCCGGCTTGGAGGTCAGCAGCTGCAGCATGCGCCAGGGCTTCTCGTCGTCGGCGTGCACGGGCGCCGTGCGCGCCGGCCGGCCAGCCTCGAGCGCCACTAGCGCCAACCTCACCAGCCGCAAGGTCGTTGCGCTCTCCTTGTCGCCGCCCTTGGCGCGCTTTTCGAGATTGGAGACGCGCTTTTCCAGGCTCTCCAGGTCGGCCAGCATCAGCTCGGTCTCGATGATGTCGAGGTCGGAGATGGGATCGACGCGGCCCTCGACGTGGCTGACGTCGTCGTCGACGAAGCAGCGGGCGACGAAGACCACCGCGTCGGTGTCGCGGATATTGGCCAGGAACTGGTTGCCAAGGCCTTCGCCCTTCGATGCGCCCCGCACCAGACCGGCGACATCGACGAAATTGATCCGCGCCGGGATGATCTCCTTGGACGCAGCGATCTTCGCCAGGGCGTCCAGCCGGGGTTCCGGCACGGCCACGTCGCCAACGTTGGGCTCGATGGTGCAGAACGGATAGTTGGCCGCCTGCGCCGCCGCGGTCTCGGTCAGCGCGTTGAACAGGGTTGATTTGCCGACATTGGGCAGGCCGACGATAGCGACTTTCAGGGCCATGGAACTCTTGGCTTCAGGAAGGGACCGGCGGACCTAGCACGTCTTGGACGTTATGGCGAAACGGGTTGATCACGGTGACGCGACCATAGGCCTGGCCGTCGTTCAGGTCTGCGCTGAGGAAAAAGTCGCAGTCCGCGGCGTTGGCCGAGGCGAGCAACAGTGCGTCCCAAAAGCGCACGCGATAGCGGTCCTCCAAGGCGAAGGCCCCCTCGAGCGTCTCCGGGCCGAGCGGCGCCTTCGCCCATGGCGCATAGTGGCGAACATAGTCGCGAACGTCAGGCCTGGCATGGGCGAAAGCCGGCTTGCGCATGACAGCCCAATAGGTTTCGTTGAGAACCTGGGGGCTGAAGGTCAGGCGGTCCTCATCCCTAAGGATCCTCAGCCACGCTTCGCAGGCTGCCTTCTTCGTCAGGTTCGTCCGGTCCAGAGGATAGATCAGGGTGGTCGAATCGACGAAAACGACCGTCGTCATGAAGCTCATCTCTATCGATAGTGATCTTGCCGTTCTCGCTTAAGGGAAGGCCGGGGAATTCGTCGAGGAACTTCACGATGCGGGCGGCGGCGGCGGCCTTCTCGGCGCCGCCGCGGCGCTGTAGGTCCAGTGCCGAGGCGATCCAGCGCGACACGCTCGTCCCGGCCTTGGCGGCCTCGACCCGCACCCAAGCCAGGCTGGCCTCGTCCATGCTGATCGTGACATTCTTCATCACACGAAGATCGTGTTTCACGAACTTCGTGTCAATGGACGCGTCGGACTAGGACGCAGGATTTGCGCGCGGATCGGCCTTTTCGGCTGGCGCGAGGCGCATGACCTCGGCCTGGTACTTTTCGTCCTCGCCCATGGCCAGCAAGGGCAGGGCGTCGGCACAGGCGTTGGCCATGGCGTTGACCCAGTCGTGGTCGGCCTTGGGGATGTCCGACAGCACGTAGTTCATCACCAGGTCCTTGTGCCCGGGATGGCCCATGCCCATCCGCGCGCGGCGGAAGTCGGGTCCGATGGCGGCGGTGATCGAGCGGATGCCGTTATTGCCGGCCGCGCCGCCGCCGGTGCGCATGCGGAAGCGGCCCGGGGCCAGATCGATCTCGTCGTGGAACACTACAACGTCGCCGGGCTGGCCTTTGTAGAACTTCACCGCCTGGCTCACCGCCAGGCCGCTGTCGTTGTAGTAGGTCTGCGGCTTCAGCAGCAGGATGGGAACCCGGCTCGTCGGCGTGTCGACCGCGCCCTCGGCGATCCTGGCGTTGAACTTGGCCCGCTCGGGACCAAAGTCCCAGCGCTTGGCGATGGCCCCCAGGGTCAGGAAACCCAGGTTGTGGCGGTTGTGCGCGTATTTCGCCTCGGGATTGCCCAGGCCCACCAGGATCAGCATGGGCTTTTCGTTCGCGTTCGGACGCGCGGACGGCCTATTCCGCCTCAGCTTCCGGTTCGCCCTCGGCGACCGCGGCGGCGGCGGCTTCATCGGCCTCTTCCGACTGCATGGCCGAAGAGGTGGCGATCGAAGCCACGGTGGCCTCGCGGTCATGCGACGACAGCTCGACGCCCTTCGGCAACACGATATCGGCCGCGCGCATGGTGTCGCCGATATCCAGGCCGGTCAGGTCGATGACCAGTTCTTCCGGGATGGAGCCGGCCGGCGCCAACAGCTCGATCTCGTGCAGCGCGACGTTCAGGGTGCCGCCGCGCTTGATGCCGGGCGAGTCTTCGTGATTGCGGAAGTGCACCGGCACCGAGATGCGGATCAACTGGGTCAGGTCGACGCGATAGAGGTCGAAGTGGATCGGGTCCTCGGTGACCGGGTGAAACTGGATGTCCTTGGCGATGACCGACTGGGTCTCGCCACCGTATTTCAGGGTCACCATGTGGCCGAGGAACTTGCCGGAGTGCAGCGCCTTGCGGAAGGCGTTGGCGCGGGCGCTGAGCGCCACCGGACCGAGCTTGCCGCCATAGAGCACGCCGGGCACGCCGCCGGAGCGGCGAACGTCGCGCGCGCCGCCTGTGCCGGTGTTTTCGCGGACTTCCACGTCAAGGACGATATCGGCCATCGGGGGGCTCTCGAAATGAAACGCCGCGCTGGGCTGCGCGGCGTCAGCAGTTGAAATTGCGGCCGGCTAAATACACGCATCGGCCGCCGCGCGCAACGGCCGGGGGGGTTTTAGCGGGCGCGGTGACGGGACGCCGCGGGCTTGGCGGGCGGCGGGGCCGGCGCCGGCGGCGGCGCCAGGGTCGACTCGGCCGGCGGCACCGGGGCGCCGGCGTCGATCATCACACACTCACCGGTGTCGTGCAGCACGTGCTCACCCAGGCAGAAGATGTCCTCGTAATAGGGCTTGGCCACCGCCAGGCACTGATAAAGGTTCAGCTTGGCCATGTTCAGGCAGTTGGCGCTGGTCGGGTCGGTCAGCAGCGGCGCGACCAGGGTGGCGTTCTCCTCGCCCGCCTCGCCCAATAGCGCCAGCGCCGCGACCGCCAGGCCGCGGATCACCACCGGCGGATAGGGCGCGGTGGCCGGCGGCGCGTTCAGCGCCAGGGGTTCGAACCCGGCGGCGGCGCGCTGCAGATGCGCCAGCTCGTCGGCGCGGCCGGTGAAGGTGAAGGCCGAAGAATTCTTGGCCGAGGCCAGCCGCTCCTCGCGATCGGGCACGAATTCCTTCGACCAGGCCTGATGCTGCACGTCATAGGCCGACTGTTTCACCGCGGCGCCGGCGGCCTTCAGCTTCTGCCCCTGATCGGTCAGGGCGGCGATAGCCAGGCCGGCGGCGGTGTTGGCCCCGGGCAGGCCCAGCACATAGCGCGGGTCCTGCTCGATCAGCCCGGCAAGCTGGCGGCGCGCCTGGTCGTTTTCGGAATAGTTGCGGACGCTGGCGACGTAGTTGGGATCCTGCAGGGCGGCGATGGCGGCATAGGCGATCTCGCCGCGCAACAGCGCCTGCGGGTCGTCGCTCGCGCCCAGCTTCAGCGCCTGGGCGACGTCGGCGCCGCTCTTGAAGTTGGGGTCGACCAGGGCGGCCCTGGCCATATAGTCCTCATAGGCCGCGGCGTTGGCGACGACCCGGGTCGAGAGCGAAAAGGCGGCGGGTGTCGGCGGCGGCGCGAGCGCCACGGGTGGCGGCGGCGGGGCCGGCTCGCTGCAGCTTGCCATCCCGGCGCCGCAGAGGGTCAGGCCCGCGATCAAGGCCATGCGGATCGATGTCATTTGTTCTGCCGTCCTGGCGTCGAAAGCCGCGCCCTATGGGTGTGGATAGTCAAGATTATGGCGCGCCGGGCAAGCGCGGCCGTATTGTTTGCCTCAGCGGAGTCCCCAGGCTTGTCAATCGAACAGCGTGGAAACCGATTCCTCATTGGCGATGCGGCGGATGGCCTCGCCGATCAGCGGCGCGATGCTAACCACGCGGATCCTGTCGCAATCCTGAACGTGCAAGGGCGCTTCGATCGAGTCGGTGACCACCAGCTCCTTCAGCGCCGAGGCGCGCACCCGTTCGGTCGCCGCGCCTGACAGCACCCCGTGGGTGACATAGGCCGCGACCTCGATGGCGCCGTTGTCGATCAGCGCCTGGGCCGCGGTACACAGCGTGCCGGCCGAATCGACGATGTCGTCGAACAGGATGCAGCGGCGCCCGGAGACGTCGCCGATGATGTTCATCACCTCGCTCTGGCCCGGCGCAGACCGGCGCTTCTCGACGATGGCGATGTCGGTGTCGAGGCGATTGCCTAGGGCCCGCGCCCGCACCACGCCGCCCACGTCCGGCGACACGATCAGCATCTCGCCGGACTTGCGATAGTGCTCACGGATATCTTCCGACAGCACCGGCGTCGCCACCAGATTGTCGGTGGGAATGTCGAAGAAGCCCTGAATCTGGCCTGCGTGCAGGTCGACGGTCAGAACCCGGTCGGCGCCGGCGCGGGTAATGAGATTGGCCACCAGCTTGGCCGAGATCGGCGTGCGGCCACCGGTCTTCCGGTCCTGCCGCGCATAGCCGAAATAGGGCATGACCGCGGTGATCCGCCTGGCCGAGGCGCGGGTCAGCGCGTCGATGCAGATCAACAGCTCCATCAGGTTGTCGTTGGCCGGATAGCTGGTCGACTGGATGACGAAGACGTCCTCGCCGCGGACGTTCTCGTCGATGACGATAAAGACCTCGTTGTCGGCGAAGCGGCGCATCTGCGCCTTGGTCAGCGGCAGGCCCAGATAGGCGGCGATCGCCTCGGCCAGGGTGCGGTTGGAATTGCCGGCGAGAAGCTTCATCTCCGAATCGGGCCCATCCGCTTTGTCGCCATCGCGAGGCTTCTAGCAGCGCTTGACCGGCGGGCAAGTCCCGCCGCATGACGGAACGGTGCAAACGATCCTTCGGGGCGCATGACCACGCTGCATGCCACCATCCGCCCGGCCTGGGGCGCCGATCTGAACGGCCTTGGCCGGATCGACCCGCAACTCGCCCAGCCGGCCTACGGCCGCAAGGCGGCGCGGCTGCTCAACCAGGGCCGCGCCTGGGTCGCCGAGGTCAACGGCGCGCCGGTCGGCTACGCCGTGACCAGCCAGGACTTCTTCACCCGGCCGCTGGTCGAGATGATCTTTGTCGCCGTCCGCTTTCGCCGCCAGGGCCTGGGGCTGGCGCTGCTGATGCGCTGCGAGACGGCGCATCAGGACGACCGGATGTTCGTCACCATCAAAGTGTCGGACGCGCCCATGCAGGGCCTGCTGGCCAAGGCAGGCTTCCAGGGCAGCGGGATCGTCTACAACCTGAGCCCCGACGACCCCGAGCTGGTCTATGTGAAGCTGCGCGACCCGGCCCTGACCTTCGTCAAGTATCAGCCGCCAGCATGATGGCCGAGAGCAGCCGGCCGTAGTCGGCCTCGCCCAGGTGCAGGGCGCGACGGTTGGAATAGAACCGGTCGGCGTCGGCATAGGTGTCCAGGCCGATCCATTCGCTGGCGCCGACCCCGGCCTGGCGCAGCCGATCGAGCACGAAGCCGGGCAGGTCGAACAGCCGCTTGTCCGCCGCCGCGCCCGGCCTGAAGAAGCATGCCGCGCTCGGCGCGCCGGCCGTGAACTCGTCGAGGAATTCCAGCCCGACCTCGTAGGACCGGGGCCCGATGCACGGGCCGACGGCGGCGACCATGCGCTCCGGCCGGGCGCCAAGCGCCGTCATGGCCGCGACGGCCGAGGCGACGACCCCGCCCAGCGCGCCCCGCCAGCCGGCGTGCGCCGCCGCAACGACGCCGGCCTCGGCGTCGGCGATCAGCACCGGCGCGCAGTCGGCCGCCAGCGCGCCGCAGGCCAGACCAGGCGTTGCGGTGACCACGGCGTCGCCCCGCGGCGGCCCGTCCGTCCAGGGTCTGTCGACGGTCATCGCGTTGGCGGAGTGGATCTGGTAGCCGGTGAGCAGCCGGGCTGGCTGGATCGCGAAATAGCCGGCCGCGCGGCGACGGTTCTCCTGTACATCGGCCGCGTCGTCGCTGGAGCCGGGACCCATATTCAGGCTGGCATAGACGCCCTGGCTGACGCCGCCCCTGCGGGTGAAAAAGGCGTGGCGGATGTCCGCCTGGGCGGCCATCAACGGCGAAGACAGCGCCTCGATCCCGCTCATGCCGCCCCCTCGAAACCGGGCGGGATCAGGCCCGTGGAATGGATGCAGGCGGCCTTGAACAACAGCCCCATCTTGTCGTCGCCGATCAGCCGGTCGAGCTGGCGGCCGATGCGGGCGGCCTGGTCGGGCCGCGAGGATTTCAGCGCCGCGGCCCGCTGCTCGATGCCCAGCCGGCGCAGGAATTCGCTCTGGGTCAGCAGGGCGGTCGAGGCTTCGGCCCGCCAGGCGGCGGCCAGCACGGTCGGGAAATCCACATGGACGGTCAGGTCGGCTTCGCCGGGGCAGGCGAGAGGGTCGACCGTCTCGTGGCCCTTCAGCGCCTGCAACGTGTCGCCGAAGCCCGGCTGGTCGCGGCCATAGTCGATCACCAGGGCCGCGCCGCCCTGGCGCGCCACCAGCGCGCCGAGCTCGGCGCCAAAGGCCTGCTGGGCGGCGGAAATCTCGGTGACCTGGCCGATCCGCTCGTTGGCCTCGTTATGCCGATCGAGGACCCGCGTCAGACCGAAGGCCAGCTCGCCCCGCGCGTCCAGCCCGACCTTGCGCTCGGCCCAGCCGTCGGGATTGCGCACCAGCTGGCGGACCGGCAGGCAGTCGAGCAGTTCATTGGCGATCAGCACCACCGGCGCGTCGCGCGGCACGGCCGACAGGCTCTCGATCCAGTGCGGGTTCAGAGGCGCGCCGGCCAGCGCCGCGCGCTGATCGGCGATCAGCGGCCGCGAAGTCTCGACCAGCCACAGTTCGGCGGCGGCCAGGAAGTCGGGCGCGTTGCCGGCGGCGCGCAAGGCGTCGCTCATCAATGTGCCGTCGCCGGGCCCGGCCTCGACCAGCAGCACGCGGCCCGGCGCGCCCAGCCGCCGCCAGGTCTCGACCGCCCACAGCCCGATCAACTCGCCGAACATCTGCGAGACCAGCGGGGCGGTGATGAAGTCGCCGTCCTCGCCCAGCGCCGGCCGGGTGGCGTAATAGCCGAAGGTCGGGTCGTGCAGGCAGCGCGTCATATAGTCGGCGACGCTGATCGGGCCGCCGACCGCGATCTCGCGCTTGAGCCGCTCAAGCAGGCTCATGGGCCGGCTGGTCCGGCGCCGGCGCCTTCAGCGCCCGCCAGAGCAGGACCGCGCCGATCAGCACCATGGGCGCCGACAGCATCATCCCCATGGTCAGGCCGAACGGGAAGACCGGCATGGTCAGGTCGGGGTTGCGCACCTGTTCGAGCAGGATGCGGATGGCGCCATAGAGGATCAGGAAGAGGCCGGTGATGGCGCCGCGGCGCTGCAGCCAATGCCATCTGTGCGTGGCCAGCCGCAGGACCAGGAAGATCAGCACCCCCTCCAGCGCCGCCTCGTAGAGCTGGCTCGGATGGCGCGGGTCGAGGCCCGCCGGACAGTCGCCGTCGTTGCTCATGCGGATGTGCGGGCTGCAGAAGATCATGCCCCACGGCCCGTGCGTCACCCGGCCCCACAGCTCACCGTTGATGAAGTTGGCGATGCGGCCGAAGAACTGCCCGATCGGCTGACAGGGCGCCACCAGGTCGGCCAGCAGCAGCATGTCGACCCGGTTGACGCGGGCAAAGCCGATGACCGCCAGGGCGACGCCGATCGCCCCGCCATGGAAGCTCATGCCGCCATGCCAGATCTCCAGGATCTCCCACGGGTGGGCGAACAGCATGGGCCGCTCCTGGGCCGAAGGCAGCATGTAGAACAGCACATAGCCCAGCCGCCCACCGACGATGATGCCAAGCGTCAGCCACAGGACGAGGTCGTCGATCTGCGGCACGGTCACGGTCGGCGTGCGCGATCCCCAGAGCTTGGCGTTGCGCACCAGGCTGACGCCATAACGCCAGCCGAGCAGAATCCCCGCGACATAGGCCAGCGCGTACCAGCGCAGCGCAAACGGTCCGAGCTGGACAATGACGGGGTTGAAATCTGGAAAGACCAAGGCGACCGGCTCCGTCGAGAACCAGCCTTATACAGCCGGCGAGGGTCCAATCCCTTCGCATTAAATTTCTGTTTCCCATATAAGGGGCCATGCAGAGCCAAAACCCCTTTCTCGACGAGTTCGCCAAGCTGACCAACGCCGCGCTCGGGCTTGCGCAGGCCGCCGGCGAGGAGGCCAAGACCGCCTTTCGCGCCCAGGCCGACAAGATGGCGAGCGACTTCGATCTGATCCGCCGCGACGAATTCGAGGCCGTAAAGGCCGAACTGGCCGCCCTGCGCGAAGACGTTGCGAGCCTGAAGGCGGCGAAGACGGGCAAGCCCAAGGCCGCGAACGGGGATGCCGCTCGCGCGTAGGAAGAAGCTGGTTGAGACGCCGGCCGCGAAGCAGATTAGGTTATGATTCACTAAGACGGCCGCCGTCGCGGTCGTCTCGCAGGAGCACCACAGGGGCCCCATGGACCTTCCTCACTCCGAAGAAGACGATATCGAAACCGGCTCCGACCCGCTGGAAGTGGTCGAGCATGTGCTGAACGCCGAGAACCTCAGCTTCGACCGCACGGAGGACGGCGATCTGGCCTTCGCCCTGACCGGCGACTGGAAAGACTATGAGCTCTGGTTCGCCTGGCGGCCCGAGGCCGATTGCCTGCAGCTCTGCCTGGCCCTCGACCTTCAGGCGACCAAGGCCCAGCGCACCGCGACCTGCGAACTGCTGTCGCTGGTCAATCAGCGTATCTGGCTGGGCCATTTCGAGGTCTGGACCGACGACGGCGAGGTGGTGTTCCGCCACGCGCTCGGCCTGCCGCACGGCGAACGCCCGACGCTGGCCCAGGCCGCCTCGATGATCGACGCGGCGGTTGAGGCGGCGGACCGCTTCTACCCGGCCTTCTCGTTCCTGCTGAAGGGCGGCAAGAGCCCAGAGGACGCCATGGCCGCCTGCATGTTCGAAACGGTCGGCCAGGCTTAAAGCGCCTGCAATGACGCCGATCCTGGTCCTCGGCGCGGGCCACATGGGTGGAGCCCTGATCGAGGGATGGCTGGCCACGGGCGCGTTCGCAGCCGACCATCTGATCATCAGCGACCCGCAAGCCGGCGCCGCCGCCAAGGCTGCGGCGTCCAAGGGCGCGCGGCTGAACCCGCCAATCGCGGCCCTGGCCGAAGCGCCGCTTGTGGTGCTGGCGGTGCGGCCGCAGGACTGGCGTCAGGCAGCGGCCGAGATCGCGCCGTTGCTGGCCCCCGACGCCGTGGTGGTCTCGGTGGCCGCCGGCGTCCGCACCGGCGACCTGGCCACGGCCTTCGCGCCCCGGCCCGTGGCGCGGGTGATGCCGACCACCGGCGTCGCCGTCGGCAAGGGCGCCGTCTCCATCTTCGCCGATGACGCCAGCGCTCGCGCCGCCGCGCATGTGCTGTTCGATCCGGTGGCGACCACGGTCGACCTGGCCGACGAGGCCCTGATGGACGCCGCCGTCGCCGTCTCGGGCTCGGCCCCGGCCTATCTCTACGCCTTCATGGAAGCCCTGGCCGCCGCCGGCGTCGCCGAGGGGCTCTCGGCCGAAGCCTCCAAGGCCCTGGTCCGCGCCACCATGGTCGGCGCCGCGGCCCTGCTTGACCGCTCCGGCGAAGACCCCGCCGACCTCCGCCGCAAGGTCGCCTCCCCCGGCGGCACCACCGAAGCCGCGCTGAAGGTGCTGATGGGCGACGACGGCCTAGGGCCGCTGTTGGCCGAGACCGTGGCCGCGGCCGCGCGACGGTCGCGGGAACTGGGCTGACGTGATCCTGCAGACCGAGCGCCTGAGCCTGCACGAGCTCGAGCGATCCGACGCGCCGTTCATGCTGGACCTGCTGACCAGCCGCGGATTCATCGACAACATAGGGGACCGTGGCGTTCGTCATCTGGACGGCGCCGCGGCCTACATCGAGCGCATCCGTGACAGCTACGCGGCCAACGCCTTCGGGATGTGGCGCTGCGATCTGAAGGCGGGTAAGCGCCAGGCGGGACTATGCGGCTTGGTCAAGCGGGACGGGCTTGAGCACCCGGACATCGGCTACGCCTTCCTGGAACCCTTCTGGGGCCGCGGCTACGCGACCGAGGCGGCCGCCGCCTGCCTGGCCTACGGCCGCGACGTCCTGGGCCTCACGACCATCGTCGCCGTCACCGGGCCGGACAATTCCGGCTCCATCGCGGTCCTGAAGAAGATCGGCCTGCGCGGCGCCGGTCTCGTGCGCCTGCCCGGCGCGGATGAGGACAGCTGCTATTTCAGCACCTGACTAGGCCGGCGCCGGCGTCCGCACCGCAGCCTGGCCGCGCACCAGGCGGCCGGGACGAGCCCCGGTGTCTTCGTCGAAGCGCCGCGTCAGGACGCCGCCGACCAGGGTGGCGAGGTAGCCGTGGGCCGGCTGCATCAGCCGGGCGCCGCCGGCGGGCAGGTCGTACTGGAAGCGCATGTCGCCCATGGCCAGGTTGGCGAAGTCGATGACGTTGATGTCGGCGCGCATCCCCGGCGCGATCAGGCCGCGGTCGGTGAAGCCGAACAGGTGCGCGTTGCGCCGGGTCTGGCGGTTGATCACGTGCGCCAGCGGCAGGGTCTCGCCACGCTTGCGGTCGCGGGCCCAGTAGGTGAGCTGATAGGTCGGATTGACCGCATCGAAGATGGCCCCGACGTGGGCGCCGCCATCAGAGAGCCCGACCACGGTGGTGTTGTCCAGCTGCAGTTCGCGCAGGCCCTCCAGCGTGTAACTGGCGTAGCCTGTGAAGAAGGCGATGGCGAAGTCGCGGCCCTCGCCACTGACCAGGTGGTCATACAGCGCCGAGCGACCGTCCTCGAGTCCGGACGCCTTGGCGATGGCGGCGAAGCTCTCCTCGGCGAGCGGCTCGTAGCTGGAGTTGGTTTGAAGCGGAAAGGTCTGCTCCATCGGGAACGGCGCGTTGGGGATCAGCGCCTCCATCGAGCCCGGATGCTTCGGCGCGACGTTCGTCTCGGCCAGGATCGCTGCTTTCACCGCCGGATCGCGCATCGCCTTGGCCCGTTCGGCGAGCGGCAAGTTGGCCAGGGCGAGGTAGGCGGGCTTGGCCATGAACGGGTGGTAGGAGCAGAGGCTGAAGACGAAGCCGGTCGGCCGGCTGCCGACCTGCGGGAAGACGTGAGAACCGGCGCGGTTGCCGTCCTTGACCATGGCCAGGATGCGCCCCGCCTGGGCAGGATCGCCGAAGGTCTCGAACAGGGTGAAGGTCGCCGGCCGCGCTGCGGCGGCGCTGAGCCGGCAGATCATCTCCACCTCGGCCTCCAGGGCTGAGTGCTCTCCCATGGTTCCGAGCGTGCCGGCGGGGATCAGCTGCATGACCCCCGCGCGGGCGCGGCGGAAGGCGCCGGCGATGGCCATCAGCTCCGCCTCGGGGGCAAAGGTGCCCGGCACCTGGTCGCCGTGGATCGACTTGTGGCCCATAATGCGCGAGGTGGAAAAGCCGACCGCGCCAGCGCGCAACGCCTCCTCGACGATTTCCGCCATGCGCGCCACCTCGGCTTCGGTGGCGTCGGCGTTGCTGCGCTGGGGCCCGAGCACATAGTTCCGCACGGCGCCGTGGGCGATCATCGAGGCGATGTTGAGCGCGTATTTGCGGGTCGCCAGATAGTCGAGATATTCCGGATAGGTCTCCCAGGCGCCCCACGGCATGCCTTCGTAAAGGGCGGTGCCGGGGATGTCCTCGACACCCTCCATCAGCTCGATCAGCTCGCGTTGGCCGCCGCGCGGCACCGGCGCGAAGCCGACGCCGCAATTGCCCATGACGATGGTGCCGACCCCGTGGCTGGCCGAGGGGTTCATCTCCTCGTCCCAGGTGACCTGGCCGTCATAGTGGGTGTGGATGTCGATCCAGGCGGGTGTGACGATCGCCCCGTCGGCGTCGATGACCTGGCCGGCCGCGCCGGAAATGTTCTCGCCGACCTCGACAATGACGCCGTCCTTCACGGCTACGTCGGCGGTGAAAGCGTCGCCGCCGGCGCCGTCGTAGATGGACCCGCCGCGAATGACAGTGTCGAACATCGGAGCACTCCGTGGCTGTGCGCTTGATCTTAGAGACCGACAGGCGCCGCGGCGTCAGTCAAGCCACGATGCCGGCAAGGCCTTGGGCTCAGGAGACCTGGGCGCGGATCTCGGCGCGCGCCCGGTAAAGCTCCCAGAACCTGTCGGCGATCTTCGAGGCCTCGATGCCGCCCTCGGCGGCCCAGGCGGTGCCCTTGACCGCGCCGGCGACCATCACCTGGCCGACATAGACACCCTGGTCCTTCAGTTGCGCCGAGAGCAAGCCAACCAGCTTGTCCTTGGCGGAATTGGCCAGCCCGACGCCTGACGTCTTCATGCCGACACACATCGCATCGATCTGCGCGTCGACCAGACCGAAGGCGCCGTTGGTGACCAAAAGTGCGCCGTCGCCGGCGGCCCTCAGGTCGGGCAGCGCTTCCTGGACAGCAGCCAGCAGGCCGACCACGCCGACGTCGAACACGCCCCCGACCGCGGCCGGGTCAGCGGCGAGGAGATCGCCCGCCTCGTGGCCGCCATAGGCGTTCCAATGCACAACGGTGATCGGGCCGAAGGCCTCGCGCGCCTTGCCGATGGCGGCGCGGATCGAGGCCGGATCGGCGGCGTCGGCAGTGAAAGCGGTCGCGGTGACGCCCTTGGCCTTCAGCGCCTCGACCCCGGCGTCGAGACGCGATTGGTTTCGCGCCAGCAGCGCGACAGAGAAGCCTTCCGCGCCGAACCTGTCGGCCATGGCGGTGGAGATGCCGGGGCCGAACCCCACGATGACGATGGTCTTTGACATGATCTCTCCGGGTCTCGCTTGGTCCCTGGCGCCTCACTCGCGCCGGCCCGGCGCCCAGGTCAAGCGCGGCTGGAGGCGAGGTATTCCACTCGCCGCTCATCCCCGCGGAAGCCGGGACCCAGGTTTTTTACCGCCAAGGACGCCAAGTTCGCCAATAGAGGCGCGCTCCTTGGCGTCCTTGGCGAACTTGGCTGTTCATCTTGGGGTCAGGCCAAGGCCTGCGGCCTCAAACAAAAAGCCGGGTCCCCGCTTCCGCGGGGATGAGCGGGGGAACTAGCCCGACAACCGCACCACCGCGCGCAGGCCGCCAAGCGGGCTGCGGTCCAGGGTGACGCTGCCGCCGAGGGCGGGCGAGGTTCACTCACCAGCGGATGCGGAACCCCGCCAGCGCTCTGACGGCGTCCTGGGTCGCTCCATTGCGCACTGTGGCGCTGACGAAGCCCTCTGCCCGGTCGCCTTTGGAGACGACCAAATCGCCGCCCAACTCGCCGGACAAGCCGCCGATGTGGTCGACGAGTGGCGCGGTGGGACCAAAATCGCTCAGGATCACCGTATTGTCGGCGCTGAACTCGTCCCAAGCCCTCGCTGTGATCGCCCCTGTGATCGAATAGGCGCCGCGGCGAAGCTGGCCGCTCGTCCGCACACCCAGGTTGGCCCAGCCGCTGTCGGCGGGCGCGAACCGCGCCGTACTGGCGCCCAGCCGCAGGTCGCCCATCGACGTCGTCTCGACGGCGGCCGAGGCCAGGGGCTCGACAGCCAGCCACGAATTGATCGCATATCGATAGCCGGCGTCCAGCTCGACGCCCGTCGAGGCCAGGTTGGTGGTCGGTTGCGCCTGCGCGAGCCAGCGGGCCGCGTATCGGGCCTTGAGGAAGTCCGACCTGACGCTCGCCTCGACACGCAGGCCGGCGATTCGGTAGGAGGCATAGAGCCCCACCGCCGCGCCGCTGTAGGCGAATGCGTCCGAGCCGGTGGCGAAGGACTGTTGGGAGTCGATGTAGCCCGAGGCGACGCCGAGTGCAAAAGCCGAACGCGCGCCTTGCAGTCGCACCAGGTCCACGCCGCCGACCAGCGTGGCGGTGGCCTGGGTGTAGCTGGTATTGAAGCCCGCGCTGCTGGCGTTCGTCCCGACCTGCATCGCCAGCGGCGCGGCGTCCTGGCCATAGCTGGCGCCCAGGGCCGAAAACAGCGGATGGGCCGACCTCGCGTCGTTGACCGAACCATTGGCCGCCTTCATCCACATCCTGGGGTGGTCGAAATCGCCTTCCAGGCTCGCCTGGCCGCCCGCCGCATCCAGGCTGTCGGGCGAGAGCGACGCCGTCTGCCAGATCAGCTGTGCGGCGTGGTGGCCTTGGGCAGCTTGTGGCCGCTCGATCCGGCCGAGCCGATCAGCACTTCATTCCCCTGACTATCGGCCAGGGTATAGAGGAACAGCCCCGCGTCGATGCCGTTGTGCAAGGCGTCATAGTGGGCGGTGGCCGGGTTGATCGCAAAGGTCGTCGCGGCGCTGGAGCCGGTGACCAGCACGATGCCGCCGCTGTTGAGGGCGCCGGAGGCCGGGTTGGTGTTGTGGATGCTGATCAGGGTGACGCCGGAGCTGCCGCCGGCCAGGTGCAGCTGGTCGGCGGTCGAGCCCGCCCCGCCAAGGAAGGCGTCCAGGTAGAGCACGCTGTGGCCGCTTACGCCGACGAACGGCGCGGCGATGGTCAGGCTGTCGCCGACCACGCCGTTGACCATGCTGATCGTACCGGTCGCGGTCGATGAGCCATTGGTGAAGGCGCCCAGGCCGTTGAACACCGACGCCGTCGCCGTCGGCGAGGGGGTGGTCAGGCCGACCTGGATGAGGCCGATATTGTTGATCGCGCCGGCCCGGGCTCCGCCGCCGCTGAAATCGCTCTCGCCGTCGACATTCCAGGTTCCGGCGTTGTTGAGCGTGGTCGTTCCATTCTGGATGAGCAGTTGGCCGTCGATGACCCCGGTAGCGGCGTTGTTGAGGGTCGCCACGGTGCTCGGCAGGCTGAACACCGACCCTGACAGCAGATAGACAGCCGTTCCCTGATGCCCGGCCACGCTCGTGGCCAGTGTCCCGGCGTTGTTGAGCAGGAACTGGCCCGTCGTCACCTCGACGTCCGCACTGAGCCCCCCCGAAACGATCCGGCTGCCGGCCGCCGTATCCAACTTGAAGCCGCTCGCCCCCGCGCCGAGTCCGAATAGGCCCCATCCCGCCGACGACTGCGCCGTCGCATTGGGCCCCACGCTCACATGCACAAGGCCGCCGCCGCTGGCGTCGATCGCCACCGGCCCTGCCGTGGTCACATTGCTGTTCACATTGATGGTGACGGCCCCGGTGCGAGACGCCATCCCGTAGATGCCGCCGGTCGCCGCGGCGTTGCTGTTGATGGTGATCGCGCCATTGTCCGAGGTCGCATAGATGGCGCCGTTTGGCCCGCCGCCGCTGACTGTCGTGCCGGCCGCGGTGGTGATCGTCGTGGCGCCTTCCAGCGCCGTGGTGTGAATGCCGGCCCCGCCGAGCGAGGACACGTTGGCGCCGGTGACGACAGTGACCGAGCCGGCCTGAAAGGGACCCGCCAGCGCTGCATTGACATAGAGGCCGTCGCCGCTGGCCCCGGTGGCGCTGACGGTCCCGCCGGCGGTGGTGGTGATGCTGAGATTGCCGCCGTCGCCGGTCAGCCCGATCCCGTCGCCCCCAGCCGCCGTTACGGCGGAGCCGTTGTTCACCAGCGTCGGGCCCGATCGGTTGAAGGCGTAGATCCCGTTCGCGCCGGCTTGGATGAAGGTTCCGGCGGCCGTGGTGATGGAGATCAGGCCATTGCCCTGGTCTGTGGCTTCGACGCCATTTTGCGCGGCGTAGATCGCACCGGCGGTCATGTTGATCGCGATGTTGTATGGGCCTTGGCCGATCTCGGCCCGGACGCCATCGCCTCCGACGGGCGTGGCGGCCGCTCCGATCGCGCCCGCCGAATTGACCGTCACGCCGCCCGACGCGAAGAGATCAATCCCAACCCCGGTGGCCAGTATCCGGCTGCCGACGCCGGTGTCGATCTCCGCGGTTCCGAAACCGGGGGCTTGGGCGTAGAGGCCGGCTCCTCCGGACGGGATCGTCACGTTGGGCGCCAGGACAATCTTGCCGCTTCCCCCGGTCGCGCTGATCGCGGAATTGGCCGGGTTCCCGGCAAAGGTGAGGTTGCCGCCGACATTGACGGTGACCGGGCCGCCGCAACAGGCGTTGGCCCAGATCGCGCCCGATGTGGTCGCGTTGCTGGTGATGGTGATCGCGCCGCTCGTCGCCTGCGCAAAGATCGCGACATTAGAGGCGCCGCCGCCGCTGACGGTAGTTCCGGCGGCCGTGCTGATGGTGGTGGCGCCTGCGGCAGCCCCGGTCGAAATGGCGTTCCAGTCGGCCGACGTTACGTTGCCTCCAGCCACGACGCTGATCGCGCCAGCGCCCGAGGTGGTGAGGTCCATCCCGTCGCCGGTGGCGCTGACATTCACACCGGCGCCGGTGGTGAGGCTGATGTCGCCGCCATGGCTGTAGAGCCCGATCGCAGCCCCGCCCACCGAGTTCACAATGGACGACGAGGCCACGGGCGGCGGGGGAGGCGGTGGGGGCGGATTTTTTTTCTTCTTGGTAGGCGTCGGCGTTGGCGTCGGCGTCGTAACCGCCGCCCCGGGCGCGCTCAGGCTGATCGATGTGGCGCCGGTCGCGATCAGCTGGACGCCGCCGGTGGTGACGGTTTCGGCCTGCAGGACTGCCGACTGGTCGGTGGACAAGGTCGCGCCGATGGCGGCGTCGGAGCCTGTGCAGGTCTCGGTCGCGCCGGTGAAGGTTCCTGGCGAGCAGGCGGCCAGCGCCTGCGACGGCGCCATCGCCGCGCCGAACAACAGGGCCAGTGCGCCGGTCGAGGCGAGCAGGGTCCCCAGCCTGGTCCGGGCGGATCCGCCCTCGTGCGTGGGATCGGGACCGATCATCACTGACGCCGGCCGGGCGACAGACGACCACGCGCGCAAACTCACGCTGTTAACAAAAATCATCGACAGCCCCCGCAGCCGACGCCCACAAAGCGCAAGCGACCCCTGGTTGACCGGCTTAGCTGCGCCACGGTCCAGTGTAAATGCTAGTATCGCGGGAATCGCAGCGTCGGTACGGTTTATCCTGGCAGCCGCACCACGGCGCGTAAGCCGCCCAGCGGGCTGCGGTCCAGGGTGACGTCGCCGCCGAGAGCGCGGGCCAGGTCGCGGGCGATGGCCAGGCCCAGGCCGACGCCCTTTTCGTTCTGGTTGCGGGCGTCGTCCAGGCGGCTGAACGGCTTGAAGGCGTCCTCGTAGCGGTCGGCGGGAATGCCCGGCCCGTCGTCGTCGACCAGGATCTCGACGCCGCCCGCGGGCCGCGCCGTGGCGGAGACCTCGACGTGCTCGCCATAGACGGCGGCGTTCATCACCAGGTTGGAGAGCGCGCGCTTGAAGGCGTTGGGGCGGATGTTGGCGGCCAGTTCGCCGTCGGCCTCAACCTGGACCTGCGCGCCGGCCCGGGTCGCGCCCTCGCTCACCTCCTGGATCAACCCGCGCAGGCCGACCCGCTCGAGCGCCTCGCCATCCTCGCCGCGGGCGAAGGCGAGGTACTCGTCGATCATGTGCTCCATCTCGGCCAGGTCGCGCTTGATCGCCTTAACCTGCGGCGTCGGCTCGGCCAGCGCCGCCTCCAGCTTGAGGCGGGTCAACGGGGTGCGCAGGTCATGGCTGACCGAGGCCAGCAGCAGGGTGCGCTGGTCGACATAGCGCTGGATGCGCTCCTTCATGGCGATGAAGGCGTGAGCGGCCTTGCGCACCTCGCGCGCGCCGTGCGGCTTGAACGCCGGTACGTCGCCGCCGCGCCCGAAGGCGTCGGCCGCGTCGGCCAAACGCTCGATGGCGCGCACCTGGTTGCGGATGAACAGCAGCGAGACGGCGGTCAGCAGCACCGTCGCCATGGCCATCCAGATGATGAAGATGTGACCTTGGGTGGCGAAGGCGCGGTCGCGCGGCGCGATGATGCGCAGCACGCCCTGTTTCAGCTGCACGCGGATGTCGACGTAGGCCGGGTAGCGGGTGGTGTCGAACCAGAACGGCTGGTCGATCTGGTTCTCCAGAGCCCGCTTGATCGACCAGTCGACCGGGCCGAACAGCGAGGCGCGCTTGGAGTGCGGCAGGCCGCGCCCCTCCTGCAGGGCGACCGAGAGCCCCAGCGAATGCTCGGCGCGATCCTCCAGTCGGGTCAGGGTCGCGGGCGTCGGGTCGGCCTCGTAGGCGTCGACCAGCCAGGAGACATCGCCGGCCAGGTCTTCCGACAGCCGGCTGGTCACCGTCTGCCAGTGGGCGTCGAAAAAGGCCCAGGTGACGGCGATCTGCATGATCGCCACCGGCAGCACGATAATCAGCAGCGAGCGGCCGAACAGCGAGGTCGGCATCCAGCGCTTGAGCAGGCGTGGCCAGAAGAGCTGCGACAGCCGCGCCATCAGTCCGGCGCCAGCATGTAGCCGATGCCGCGCACGGTCTGCAGATAGCGCGGCGCCTTCGGATCGG
The DNA here is from genome assembly GCA_041691315.1 of Caulobacteraceae bacterium. Taxonomy (GTDB): domain Bacteria; phylum Pseudomonadota; class Alphaproteobacteria; order Caulobacterales; family Caulobacteraceae; genus Poindextera. The sequence goes on from JBEPUW010000014.1 coordinate 58,639, forward strand.
CCTCGATCTTGCGCCTGAGCCGCGTGACCTGGACGTCGACCGCCCGGCCGCTCGGGTCGGCGGTTTCGCGCGCCAGCTCGATCCGGTCGACCGGCGCATGCGCATTGGCGGCCAGACGGCGCAGCAGCCGGGTCTCGGCCTCGGTCAGGCGCACCAGTTCCTGGTCGCGGGAAAGCTCGCCACGGCCGGGATCGAAGCTGCAGCGGCCGAGCGCCAGCCGCGCCGAGCCTTGCGGCTGCGCCACGGCCCGCCGCAGGATGGCCTCGATGCGCAGCAAGAGCTCCTCGGGCTCGAACGGCTTGGGCAGGTAGTCGTCGGCGCCCAGGCGCAGGCCCTCGATGCGGTCCGAGGCGCTGTCGCGGGCGGTGAGCATCAGCACCGGGGCGGCCTTGGACGGCCCGGACTTGCGCAGCCATTCAGTGAGCGCGAAGCCGTCTTCGCCGGGCATCATCACGTCGAAGACCAGGAGGTCGAAGTCGAACATCGCCAGCATGCGCCGGGCCGCCGCGGCGTCGGCCGCCACCGAGACGCGAAAGCCGGCGCGGGTCAGATATTGCTTCAAGAGCGCGCGGATGCGGTCGTCGTCGTCGACCACCAGCAGGTGGCGGTCGCGCGCGGTCGAGGGGGGCTGGCCGTTCACAATCCCGCTCTTATGCTATAGCGCCGCAAGTCGAAGGAGCCCCAACAATGACCACTCAGCCTTTCCACGACCGCGACGGCTGGATCTGGCTGGACGGCAAGTTCGTGCCCTGGCGCGAGGCCACGGTGCACGTGCTGACCCACGCCATGCACTACGCCTCGGCGGTGTTCGAGGGCGCCCGCATGTACGGCGGCGAAATCTTCGAGCTGACCGAGCATACGAAACGTCTACACCGTTCGGCGGAAATCCTCGACTTCACGATCCCTTACAGCGTGGCCGAGATCGATGATGCCTGCAAGGAGACCTGCAGCCGCAACGGCTTCCAGGACTGTTACCTGCGGCCGATCGCCTGGCGCGGCTCGGAGATGATCGGGGTTTCGGCGCAGAATACCCAGATCCACATGTCGATCGCCGCCTGGGAGTGGCCCAGCTACTTCAATCCGGAAGAAAGAAAGCGTGGCATCCGCCTGACCCACGCCAAGTACAAGCGTCCGTCCCCGGAAACCTCGCCGACAGCGTCGAAGGCGGCCGGTCTCTACATGATCTGCACCTTGTCCAAGCACGCCGCCGAGCGCGAGGGCTATGCCGACGCCCTGATGCTTGACTGGCGCGGCTACGTCGCCGAGGCGACCGGCGCCAACATCTTCCTGGTCCGCGACGGGGTCATCCATACCCCGACGCCGGACTGCTTCCTCGACGGCATCACCCGCCAGAGCGTCATCAAAATCGCCAGGCAGCGCGGCTTCGAGGTGGTCGAGCGGCACATCCCGGCCGAGGAGCTTTCCACCTTCTCCGAGGTCTTCATCTGCGGCACCGCCGCCGAGGTGACCCCGGTCGCCGAAATCGCCGAGCACCGCTACACGCCCGGCAATATTTCGCTGTCGCTGATGGACGACTATGCCAAGCTGGTGCGGCGTGAGCTGGTAATGGCCTAAGCGACCTCTCCCAGAGGGGGCAATTATGCACTTGAGGTACCAAATCACCAGCGATAACTAGGCGCGGCGTGACAGGCCGGTGATTTCAAATGCGTAGGAGCCGTCTCTTTGAAAGGGGGAGACGTTGTTTTCCCCCAACGATCTTGCAGAGGCGATTTTCGAAGCCCTTCGCGACCAAAGCGACCGCACGCTCGATCTGAGCGGCGATCTGACAGAGGTCATGGTTTTCGCTCCCATTGACCTCTGCGCCCTCGCCCTGGCGGTCCACCAGCGCGGAATGTCTTGCGAGACATCCGATGCTCTTCGGGCTTAGGAGACCGAACCTTCGGCGGCGACAGCTTGGCTATTCCTTCGGGGCCAAGGGCTGTCACCTGGGCTGACACCTCCCGCAATAGTTCGGCCTCCCTCGCCTCTGCTGCGGCAATAGCCAGCCCGACCACGTGCTCATACTTCGGAAGGGATTCCAGCGCCGGCATTGAGAACGTCACTTTGTATTCGCCGATGCCGAATCCTTGCTCGATCAGGGAAATGAGGATGAACGACTGGCGCTGCGGGCCGAAACGGTGCGCCGCATAGCTATCGCGCATCCCTCGGATGTAGCGGAAGTTCCGCTCGTCGTCGGCGTCTGCCCCGAACACCGCCTCACTCGATAGCGAAGCCTGTCCGGGAGTATCGAAGCAGGCGACAAACTGGACCACGGCGTCGCGGAAGAGCGCCTCGTGGACCTCAGTCGGGAGGCTGATCCCATCCCATCCCTTCTGGATGAAACCGAGCGCCCAGAGGCTTGCTCGCAAATCGGAGAGGATCAGGCGATACTCTCCGAGCTCGATGGCCTCGGGCGTCGTAAGCTCACCGCCTGGCGGTACATCAGACGGCGTGTCGCCGTCAGCTAGCCGGTGAACCATTTTAGCCATTATGGTTTCTTCCATGATCGAACCCGACGAGCAGCTCAGCGACGAAGAGGCGGCGCGGCGCCGCGACGAGGTGGTGAAGCGGATGCTGGCGACACCGCCGCAGCCCCGGCCGCAGCCGAAGAAGAAAACTCAAACTGGGGCTGCCTAACGAGCGGCACAGATGGCGCTGACCTGCGGCACCGGCCCAGGATTATAGGCTTGCCCCATCTGGCGACGTTCGGCGATCTGTCGCGCGAAGTCCGCCTCAATGCCTGACTGTTGAGTAAGGACGGCCTGCCGCGCGACCTCGCACTTTGCCATCGTTGAGAATGTGGTCTGCGTGCTGGCCGGCGGCTGGTTCAACACAAGCCAAGTGATGATCAGGACGAACATGGATCACCCCCAAGCCATAATTGACGGCCGCCGTGCGCGCTTGCTGGCCTTCGTCGGATCACGACCACTCACTTGCGACCAAGGCCTTAGAGATCGCATCGACGAGCGTGCGCGTACGCCCCTCAGGAAGCGTCGGAACGGCCTCCAGAAGCTGACTGGCAATGTCCTCAAGGCGCTGAGCGCATTGGACCTTATCCGGCGAACACGCGTCCACAATCTCAAAGGCGAGGATCGAAAGCGCGCTCACGATGTCAGCCATCGTGGCGGGCGTGTTCTCAATTTCTTCAAACATGGCGGTCCCCCCAGAATTGCAGGTTCCCGCTAAGCCGATCAGGAGTCGAGTCCGAGTTTTCGGCGCTTCGCAAGGATGCGCCTCGCCTTTTGCTTACGCGTGCGCGGCTTGGTCAGGCTGTCGATACATCAGGCGCTTGCCGACGACGCCCCGCACGGCTTCGGCGGCGCGTTCCTTGTCGGTCACGCCCAGCGCCGAGCGGTTGGAATATCGGAAGTCAAATTCGGACAGGTAGAGCGAAAGGTGGGCCTCGCTCACGTGGTGGTAAGTGCCGATCACGCCGCGCTTGAGGATCGAGAAGAACCCCTCAACGGTGTTCGAATGAACGTCGCCCCGGACGTATTCTTCGATCCCGTGGTTGACGCTCTCATGGCGCGCAAACTCCATCCCAATCGGACGGTATTGGCCGGCGTCGTCGGTCATCAGCGCCGAGCTGCGATGAACGTGCTTCACGATGATCGGCCGCAGGGTCTTACCCGTGACATTGGCGACGTGGAACGAACGGGCGCGACCGCCGCGCTCGACCAGCGTGAACACAATCGACTTGCCGACCGCGCCGATATTCTTCGGGTTGCGCTTGGAGACGTGCTTGTTCTTCTCCTTGCCGCCCACGACGCTTTCGTCGGCCTCAACGAATTTGCCTTCGCCGCCCATCGCTGATGGCTCAGGCGGAAGCGACATCGCCTCGCGGATGCGGTGCGCCATGAACCACGCCGTCTTGTAGGAGCCGAAACCCAGCATCCGAAAGAGTTGGTGCGCGCTGATCCCCTTCTTGCTGGACACCATCAGGTGCGTCGCCAGCAGCCATTTATGCAGCGGGATATGCGACCGCTCGTAAACCGTTCCCATCGTCGCGGTGAACGGCTTGCGGCACTCCTTTTCCTTGCACTTGAACAGCCCAGGACGGGTCGTGCGGCCTTTCATTTCGGTCGCGTTGCCGACCACGCCACAGTGCGGACAGGCCGGGCCGTGCGGCCAACGCAGGGCTTGGAAATGCTCGCGGGCGGCGTCTTCATCGTGGAAAATCTTGGCGGTCAGGTCGGCGGTCATCGGGCTTCGCTCAAGTCATCAAGGGTGCAGAGAAATGCGGCAATCATCCGCTCAGCCTGATCATCGCCGGCCGTGCGAAGGCGTTCAAACTGTGCCGCCGTCGCCTCCCGCATCGTCTCAAGCACTGGCGCGCCCGGAAGAAGTGTTTCGAGCGTATGCAGCATGCCGAGCCCAAGGGCTTCTAAGGCCAACGTGGACTGAGCTTCGGACGGCGATATTGCGGGTTCGGTCATCGGGTTTCTCGCTTGTTGAGAAAACCCTATAGAATCAACCTTGGTACGTCAAGTGCATAAGTTCCTCCAGAGGGAGAGGCAGGGCCCCGCCGGCGCAGCCGGTGGGACGGTGAGGGGTTACGGCTTCTCAGATTCATCCTGAAACGGCGTAACCCCTCAACCTCCCACGCGCTTGCGCGCGCGGGTCCCTCCTTCTCCCTCTGGGAGAAGTCTTGGAGGCGTGGATCGACCCCAGCCGCGGCGCGTTTCTGTAGCCATCCCGCCCAAGGAGCACGCCATGCTGGGAACCGCCACCAAACACGCCATGCTGGGCGACAGTCCGGCCGTCGCCACCATTCCGGTGACCGACGCCGCCCGCGCAAAGGCTTTCTATGAGGGCAAGCTGGGGCTCGAATTGAACGAAGCCCGGCCCGGGGTCGCCACCTACAAGAGCGGCGGCACGGTGCTCTACGTCTATGAGACCGACCAGGCCGGCCATAACAAGGCCACAGCCGCCACCTGGCCGGTCGCCGACGTGGACGCCGTGGTCAACGAGCTGAAGAGCCGCGGCGTCGCCTTCGAGCGCTACGACAATCTGCCGGACACCGAGATGCACGGCGACATCCATGTCAGCGGCAAGATGAAGGTCGCCTGGTTCAAGGACCCCGACGGCAACATCCTGTCCATCGTCAGCGGCGACTAGCCAAGCGGGGCTCTTGCCGGCCGCGCGGCGACCCTCGATAAAGGGCCGATGAAGCTCATCATCGATACCGACATCGGCGACGACTACGACGACATCTTGACCCTGGCCGTCGCCCTGGCCAGCCCGGAGCTGGACATTTTGGGCGTGACCACGGTAGTGGGCGACGCCGCGCTCAGGGCGCGGCTGACCCGGCGCTTCCTCAATCTCGCCGGCCGCGAGGACATTCCCGTGGCCATCGGCGCGACCCTGCGCACCGGCGCGCCGTTCACGCACAGGCGCTGGGCGCATGGCGGCCCGCAGCTGGCGGAGGACGAGCCGGACGCCGTGGATTTCCTGCTGCAGCAGATCGCCGCCAATCCGGACCAGATCACCCTTCTGGCGATCGGACCGTTGACCAACCTCGCCGAGGCTTTGGCGCGCGATCCGGCCACGTTCAGGCGGCTGCAGCGGATCGTGCTGATGGGCGGCTCGGTTCGCCGCGGGTATCGCGACCTCGCCTGGCAGGGCGAGGGCAAGCCCTCGACGGAGTACAACATCCTCTCCGACGTCAAGGCCGCCCAGGCCGTGTTCGAGGCCGGCGTGCCGCTGGGGGTCGCGCCCCTGGACGGAACGATGGTCGCGCTCGACGAGCTGAAGCGCCAACTGCTCTTCACCCGTTCCACCCCGATCACCGACGCCCTGGCGCTGACCTATCTGCAGTGGTCGGCGGTCGCCGGCCGCGCGACGCCGATCCTGTTCGACACCGCGGCCCTGGCCTTCGCCATCGACCCGTCGATGTTCAAGGTCGAACGCCTTCGCCTCAGCGTCGACGACGCCGGCTACACGCGCGAGGTCGACGGCCCGGCCAATGCCGAGGTCTGCCTCGACTGCGACGAGGACGCCTTCAACCGCTGGCTGATGCCCCGGCTGGTGGGCCGCTCGGCGCGGGGGTAGAGGCTAGTCTTCGGGATCGGGGGAGCGGGCCTTGACGGCTGACACGGAGACCCTTTGGGCGGTGATCGTCGGCGCCGTGCTGGCGACGGTGGGCGGATTCGCCGCGACGCAGCTGGAGCAGTTCCTGCGCCGGCGGGAGCGTCAGCGGGGCGCGGCGCTGTTGTTCGGCGAGATACTGTCGGTGATCGAGCTGCTGATGGGGTTGGCCGACGATGCACGCGGGCGCGGCGATCCGTACGGGCAGCTGACCATGCGGCTGTTGCGCGCGATGCGGCGCGAGACCGACGCCTATGACCGCAATCGCGAGCAGCTCTACGACCTGCCCGACGCCAAGCTGCGGGCCTTGATCCACGCGCTGATGATACGGGTGACCCTGACGCTCGACGGCATTTTCGACACCACCGCCGAAATCGTCACGGCCGAAGCCGCCGACAAGGCGATGGACGCCGCCGATCCTGTACGGCCCGAGCTGCTGCGGCGGCTGGACAGCTTGCGCGAGACCCGCTCCGGCGGCTTCGACTTCGCGGTCGAGACCATCGAGGAGATCAGGCCGATCATCGCCGTCCTGCAGCCGCTGGCGAAAGAATCGTTCGAGGCCTATTCGACCGTGGTCGACCGCCCGACGGCCCTGAACCAGAGCCAGGGAAGGCCAGGGTGATCCGCCCGGGACCCCAGCCCGGACCTCTGAGCGATCTGAAGGTGGTCGAGATGGGCCAGCTGATCGCCGGACCCTTCTGTGGGCAGCTGCTGGGCGACATGGGCGCCGAGGTGGTTAAGATCGAGCCGCCGGGCGCCGGCGATCCGATGCGGGTCTGGGGCCAGGGCGCGCCGGTCTGGTGGGAGGTGATCGCGCGCAACAAGCTCTCGGTGTCGCTGAACCTGAGGACGCCACAAGGCCAGGCGCTGGCGCGGCGGCTGATCGGCGAGGCCGACGTGCTGATCGAGAACTTCAAGCCCGGCACGCTGGAGGGCTGGAACCTGGCGCCGGAGGATCTGCGCGCGGCGTTTCCGCGCCTGATCGTTGTGCGCATGTCCGGCTACGGCCAGACCGGGCCCTATTCCGACCGGGCCGGCTTCGGCGGCATCGCCGAGGCGTTCGGCGGCTGGCGGCGGCTGGTCGGCGATCCCGACCGGCCGCCATCGCGCATGGGGGTCTCGATCGGCGACACCCTGGCGGCCAGCTATGGCTGCATGGGCGTGCTGGCCGCGCTGCATCACCGAGAACGCAGCGGCCGCGGTCAGGTGATCGACGCGGCGCTGTATGAATCGGTGCTGCAGGTGATGGAAGGCGTGGTCGCCGAATACACCGCCGCCGGGGTCACCCGGCAGCGCTCGGGCGCCATCTTGCCAGGCATCGCGCCATCGAACGTCTATCTCTGCGCCGACGGCGAATTCATGATCGGGGCCAACCAGGACAGCCTGTTCCGCCGCCTCGCCACCGTCATGGGCCGCCCCGAGCTGGCCGACGATCCACGCTATGCCGACCATCGCTCGCGCGGCGACAACCAGATCGAACTCGATGACCTGATCGCGGCCTGGACCCGGACGCAGACGGTGGATTTCGTCGAGGCGGCGATGCTGGAGGCCGGCATTCCGGGCGGCCGGCTGTTCGCCCCGGCCGACATGCTGGCCGACCCGCACTTCGCCGCTCGCGAGGCGATCGTCGCCGTCGACCACCCGCGCTGGCCCGGCCTTCAGATGCAGGCGCCGTTCCCGAAATTCTCCGAGACGCCGGGCGCGGTGCGCTCCATCGCGCCGCAGACGGTTGGCGAGCACAATGCGGCCATCCTGGGCGAGCGCCTGGGCCTGGGCGCCGCCGAACTGGCGCGGCTCGCGGCCGATGGGGTGATCTGAAGGCCATGTTCGAGGGCTGGGACAACTTCTACCTGATGCTCGGGCCGGCGGCGGTGGGGCTGATCGGGCTGCTGTTTGTGGTGGTCACCCTGACCGCCGGGTTCGACCGGTCGAAGGCCACGCGCGGCCAGGCGCTCTATCTGACCCCGACGGCGCTGCACTTCGGGATGGTGATGGTGATCAGCGCCATCGCCATGGCCCCCAGGCTGGGCGCGGTTGCGACGGCGGCCGCCATCGAAGTCGCCGTGCTGGCCGGTTTTGCCGGCGCGGTTCGCGCCTCAATCGGCATCCGCGGCATGAGAACCGGCAAGGACGACCCGCACTGGTCGGACTTCTGGTGCTACGGCGTCGTGCCCATGGTGATCTATCTGGGCCTTTTCGTCGCCGGCCTCGCGCTTGCTTGGCGGGCGGCCTGGGCGGCGGAAGCGATCGCGGCGCTGTTGTTGATCCTGCTCTCGCTCAATGTCCGAAACGCCTGGGACTTGGTCACCGTGATTGCCACGGTGTCGAAGGACGGCGGCTAGCTTACGGTCTCGGCGCTGTAGCGGGCGATCAGGCCGGTGCGGATGGCGTAGCGATAGACGCTTGCGAAGAACAGGCAGGCGAGGCCCAGATAGACAAGGGACAGGCCGCCGCCGATGGCCAGGCGGTCCCAGGCGGCGGGCTTGCCGGCGACCACCGCGCGCATCGAATCGAACACATAGGACGGGGGCAGGATGCGCGAGATCGCCTGCATCCAGCCGGGCAGCACCGAGATCGGATAGAAGACGCCGGCGAAGGGCGAGATCAGCGTCGGAATCGGCCAGACCAGCCACTCCGAGGCGGGTCCGAGGCGCAGCACGATGGCCGCGCCGGTGATGCCCAGCGCGATGCCGGTGACGAACAACACCATCAGGAAGGGCGTCAGGGCCGCGCCGTAGCTGAGGAAGGACAGGCCGAACGCCCCCCAGGCCAGGACCAGCATGACCAGAAGGCCGACCAGGCTGGTGCCGACCCCGACCACCACCAGCCCTGTGACATATTCCGAGGTGCGCAAGGGGGTGGCGAAAATGTTGAGGAAGTTGCGCGACCAGACGTCCTCGAAGAAGGCCGTGGTCACGCCCTGCATGACCCGGGTGAGGAAATCCCACAGCAGGATCGCGCCTAAGAGCGCCGGCACGAAGTTGAAGCCCGTGTGCGAGACCCCGTTCAAATAGCGGCTGATGAAGCCCCAAAGCAGAATGTCGACGGCCACCCAGGCGAAGATGGGCAGCACCCGCTGGGGGCTGCCGCGATAGAGGTAGAGCTGGCGCAGCACGATGGCGGCGACGCGCGACGGGTTCATGGCGCGTGCACCGGCGGCAGCGCCTCATGCGCCACCTGGACGAAGAGGTCGTCGAGGCTGGCCGCGCCGTGCTGGCTGGGCAGGGTCTTGGGGTCGCCCTCCAGCACCACCTTGCCGCGGGCCAGGAACAGCACCCGGTGGCAGACCGCCGCGACCTCGTACATGTTGTGGCTGGTCCAGAGCACGCCGCCATGGCCTCGGCGACGAAGGCGGTGACGCCGGCGCGGATGTCGCGCGCGGTCGAGGGATCGATCGAGGCGGTGGGTTCGTCGAGCAGCAGCAGCCTGGGCCGGTTCAGCATCGCCTTGGCCAGGCCCAGCCGGGTCTGCTCGCCCGAAGACAGCACCCCGGCCTTGGTCTTGCGGTAGCGGGCCAGGTCGTAGGCGGTCAGGAGCCGCTCGATCCGTTCGGAAAGCCCCTTGACCGCGTAGATCATGCCGAAAACGCGCAGGTTCTGCTCGACGGTCAGGTTGCCCGGAAGGGGGGCATAGACGGCGGCGAAATTGGTCCTGGCCAGGGCGCGGCTGCGGTTCGCCGCCAGGCTGACGCCATCGATCTCGATCCGGCCGCTGGTCGGGGCCAGCACGCCGAGGATCATGTTGATGGTGGTGGTCTTGCCGGCGCCGTTCGGGCCGACCAGCCCGACGATCTCGCCCGGCGCGACGTGGAAGCTGACGCCGTCCACGGCTTGCAGCGGCCCGAAGGCCTTGCACAGGGACTCGACCGAAAGGACGGCGGCGGCGGTCATCGCGGCCTTAGTAGCCGCCCACCCGGCTGCGGTCACGCGGCGGTGTCGACCCCTGACTCCTCGCTCGCCTCGCGGCCGGCCGACCAGCGCGACAGCACGGTCAGCAGGGCGGCGGGGCTCACCGGCTTGCCCAGGTGGCGTCCATGCCGGCGTCGAGGCACTTCTTCACCTGCTCGGGCAGGACGTTGGCGGTCATGGCGATGATCGGCGTCGAGCGGGCGCTGGGTTGCGGCAGGGCGCGGATCGCGCGGGCGGCGGTCAGGCCGTCCATCACCGGCATCTGGACGTCCATCAGCACCAGGTCGAAGCTGGCCCGCTGCATGGCGTCGATGGCGAGCTGGCCGTTCTCGGCCATCTCGATGGTGACGTCGAAGGGCGACAACAGGGTCGCGATCAGCTCGCGGTTCACCGCGACGTCCTCGACCAGCAGCATGCGCACGGGGGTGTCGGGCGCGGCCGGAGCCTCCGCGGCCACCTCCTCGAGCAGTGCCTCGGCGCGGGGCAGCACGATCTCGAACCAGAAGGTCGAGCCCTGGCCCGGCCGGCTGTCGCAGCCGACGGCGCCGCCCATCAGTTCGATGGTGCGCTTACAGATGGCCAGACCAAGGCCCGTACCGCCATAGCGTCGCGAGACGGTGGCGTCGGCCTGGGTGAAGCGGTCGAACAGGCTGTCGATCTTGTCCTGATCGATGCCGATGCCGGTGTCGGTGACCGCGATGCGCAGCGCGTCGCGATCGGCGTCCTTGCGGGTCTGGCGCACGGACACCGTGACGCCGCCTTCGGCGGTGAACTTGATGGCGTTGGACAGGAAGTTCACCAGCACCTGGCGGATGCGGGCCGCATCACCGGCCAAGGGCGAGCTATCGCCCTCAGCCTCGACCGTGATCATCAGATCCTTGGAGTCGGCCTGCTGGGTTAAGAGCGCCGCGGTGGCGCGCACCGTTTCCATCGCATCGAACGGCTTGGCCTCCAGCTCGACCGCGCCGGCCTCCAGCCGCGAGAAGTCCAGCACGGTGTTGACCAGCTCAAGCAGGGGGGCGCTGGCGTCGCGGATCAGGCCGGCGTGGCGCGCGTCTTCGGCCGCCAGCCGCGGCGAACCCGCCAGCACGCCGGAAAAGCCGATGATGGCGTTCAGCGGCGTGCGCAGCTCATGGGTCATGTTGGCCAGGAAGTCGGACTTGGCCGCCGCCGCCTCTTCGGCGCGCCGCCGCGCCTCCACCAGCTCGGTCTCCATGGCCTTGCGGGCCTCGATATTGCGCGAAACCGAAACCACGCCGCCGGCACCGTCGACGTTGGTGCTCGGCACCAGGGTAAAGCAGGTCTCCACCCAGAAGACATGGCCGTCCTTGTGGACCACCCGGTACTCGACCGTTCGCCGATCGGCTTCCGGGGACAGCGACGCGGTGACGCTGAGGACCTGCTCGCGATCCTCCGGATAGAGGTAGGTATAGGTGGGCGTCGCCTGCAACTCGGCGGCCGTGAAGCCAAGCGCCTGTTCGATCGACGGGGACACATAGCGTCGCGAGCCGTCCGGTCCGGTATGGGCGATTACGTCGGTGACATTGTCGGCCAGCAGCCGATAGTGCGCTTCGGACGCGGCCGTGCGGCGCTGGGCCTCCTCGAAACTTCGCCGCACCCCCAGGCTGCGCATGACCCCATCGGCGACAAAGCTGAGGGCCAGGATCAGCAGCCCGACGATGGGGACCAGCGGCAGGTGATGCGGATTTGGGGCCATGATCACGAAGACCAGCATGGCGAGCCCAGGGACGCCACCGCCGACGACGAAGCCGGTCGCCGACTGATAGGCGTTGTTTTGGCCGAAAAAGACCACCGAGACCCAGATGATCACCGCACAGATCGGTCCGCCCGGCACGTCGCTGAACCAGAGCAGGGCGCCAAGGCCCATCCACAGCATCGATCCGGCTACCAGATTGGCCAGATGCGCGACCCGCACGGCCGGCCCGACCTTGCGGCCAAGGGCCTGCGGGCGTGTGACGAAGATCGACAGGCCCTCGGACAGCAGTTGCAGGCCGAGCCAGGCCAGGCAGAACCGCCAGGGCAGCAAAAGGGTGATCACAGCGGCGACGCACGCGGTCACCACCAGGCGCAGCGGCATCCCCTGATAGGCGCGGACGGCCATCTCATCGAGGCCGTCGTCCAGTATCTTCACCAAGGTCGCGACCTCTTCAGGGAGCTTGTCGGCGCCACCATGCGCGACCGGCTCTTGAGATCGCGTTACTTGCCGATTGCGGGACGCCGCGTGGCTGCCTAGCCTTGCTGACTAATTGTTGAGCGGCAAAGGCGTCCTATGCATATCGATCTCGGGACCGCGCGCATCTTCTTCGACGTCGTCGGCGCGAAGTTCGCGGTCGACGGCGAGCGGATGGTCGAGCGGCCGACCCTGATCGTCATGCATGGCGGCCCGGGTTTCGACCATTCGACGCTCAGGCCCTATTTCGACCGCTTCGCCGACACCCATCAGGTGATCTACATCGACCACCGCGGCAACGGCCGCTCGACCGGCGAGGCGGACACCTGGACGCTGGACCAATGGGGCTACGACGTGAAGGCCTTCTGCGATGCGCTGGGGATCACCGCGCCGGTGGTCTACGGCAACTCGTTCGGCGGTATGGTCGCCATGGCCTATGCCAGCCGGCATCCGGAGCATCCGTCAAAGCTGATCCTGTCCTCGACAGCGGCCAGCCTGAAGCTGGAGGTGACCTACGAGATGATGCAGGCCAAGGGCGGCGACCGCGCCCGCCGGATCGCCGAGATATTCTGGACCGCGCCGACCGATGCGCTGGCCGCCGAATATCAGGAGGTCTGCATGCCGCTGTACAATCCGCGGCCGAACCCGGCCGACGCGACAGCGCGCCGCCGCGCCATCCGAAGGACCGCGGTGATGAGCCATTTCATCCTGGGCGAAATGCGCAGCATGGATCTCAGCGCCGGGCTTTCGGCCATCCGGGCGCCCACCCTGATCCTCGCCGGCGCCCACGACCCGATCACCCCGGTCGCCTGCAGCCAGGAGATCGCCGCTGCTCTTCCGCCAGGCCTCGCCGAACTGCACGTCTTCGAAAACGCCGGCCACGGCGTCCACCGCGACGAGCCGGATCGCGCCGAGACAGTGTTGCGGACGTTCATGGGGTGATGCGGGCTAGCACGACCTTCTCAGTCCCTCCGTCATGGCCCGACTTGTTCGGGCCACCCATGAACACCGTCTAGGATCAGTGTTCATGGGTCCCCCGCATTCCGCCGCTAAAGCGGCTCCAGCGGGGGATGACGGGTTTAATTGGGCGCCGAAGTGTCCGCCCCCATCGCCTCGGTGAAAAACGCCACCGCCAGCCTATGCGAGCGTTCGGCCGCTTGCGCGTTGTAGGCCATGGTCAGCAGGCCGCCCTGGCCGCGATTGCCGGCCGGGTCCTGCACCTGGCGGGCCTCGCCCGGCATGTCGAAGCCGTGGTGGGCGTCGGCCATCGCCTCGGTGCGGACGTGAGCGCGGTCGGCGTCGTTCAGCGACGCGACCAGGGTCTCGCCGGCCCTCGGGTCGTTGTCGTAGCCGTCCAGAGCGCCGGTGACGATCAGAATGGGCGCGTCGACCAGATCGCCGAACTCGAAGCCGCGCACCCGGTTGTACAAATGGCAGATCGGATAGACCGGCATCAGGGCGGTGAAATGGTCGTCGCCGAGGACGGGGTCGTTCTGCGCCCGGGTCGCGGCCAGCATGGTGGCTACGGCGCCGAAAGAAAATCCGATCACCCCGATGCTTGCCGCATCGACCCGGGGATGAGCGGCCAGCCAGGCGCGGGCGCCATAGAGGTCGGGCAGGGTCTCCTGCACCGTCCGCGGCCGGCCCTCGGCGCCGCCGACCAGGCCGCGCGGCGACCATTGGTCAAGCTCCAGGGTGACGAAGCCGGCGTCGTTCAGCGGCCCGGCATAGCCGCCCTCGCGGGCGCTGGGCCCGGCCGAGCCGTGCAGCAGGATCACGGCCGGCAGCCGGCCCTCGATCTCAGGCACGCGCAGCCGTCCGGCGATGCTCAGCGGTTGCTCATGCAGCGAGGGAAGGGCGACATAGTGCAGGCTGGTCATGGCCGCCACCTTAGCGGCGACCGCCGGCCCGGTCAGCCCGCTTCGGACGACGAGCCGGATTCCCTGGCCTCGCGCGACGGCTCGCCGCGCGTCGCGTCCTCTTCGGGCGCCGGCAGGCGGCCCTCCAGCGCCCGGCGCTGGCGCTCGCGGTCCGGCGGGGTCCAGGGCCGGGTTTCGACGGCTACCTGTTGTGGATAGGCAAAGGTGAGGCCTTCGCGTTCGAACACCGCCTTGACGTCCTTGATCAGGTCGAACCGGGTGTCGATATAGCCGTCCGGCGAGGTCCAGGCGCGCAGCGTCACGGTGACCGTGCTTTCGCCCAGTGCGGTCAGCTTGGCCCAGGGCGCCGGCTCGGCGACGATGCGTTGGTCGGCCCTGGCCGTCTCGACCAGTAGCGCCAGGGCCAAGTCCACGTCGTCGTCGTAGTCGATGCCGAAGTCCATGACGATGCGACGGTTCTCCGGCATCGAGTAGTTGACGATGATGTCGCCGAACGCCTTGCTGTTGGGAATGAACACGACCGAATTATCCAGGTCGTGCAGGCGGGTGACGAAGAGATCGAGCCCCCGCACCTTGCCAACCGTGCCGCTGATCTGCACCCGGTCGCCGATGCGATAGGGGCGCAGCAAAAGGATCATCACGCCGGCCGCGACATTGCTCAGGCCGCCTTGCAAGGCCAGCCCGATCGCCAGCGAGGCAGCGCCCAGCACCGCAAGCACCGAGGTGGTCTGCACCCCGATCTGCTGCAGGACCGCGATCAGGCCGATGATCACCACGCCGTAGCGCACCAGCGAGCCGATGAAGTCCTGCAGCACCGCGTCCGGCGCGTGGCCGTGCAACCGGCCCATGGCCCGCTTGGCCGTTTGCGAGGCCCAGCCTGCCAGCCACAGGGTGACCAGCAGCATCCCGATGCTGATGGCCAGGTTCAGCACCACGTGAGCGGTGGAACTCGCCAGCAACACCCAGCCTTGCGGCCCACCGAACAGCAGAGTGTGAATCTGGTCGCTTATCGGTTGCTGAGCGGGTGCAAGCGGATGGGCGATGGCCATGCGGACGTAACGCCGCTCAACGTAAATCGGCGCCAGTTCAGCGTTTCATCAGCGACAGCGCCAGTTCGGCCAGGCCGCGGGTGCCGGAATTGTCGCGGCTGGCGTTGCCGGTGCCGATCCCGTCCAGATTGCGCTTGAACACCCCCTGGCCGATCGAGGCGAGGCGGAAGGCCGCGAAGCCGACATAGAAGTTGAAGTCCTCGATGCCGTCGCGGCTGGTGCGCCGGCAATAGGCGGCGACATACTCCAGCTCCGTAGGGATGCCGGATGTCTTGAAGTCGACGCCGGTCAGCGTGCCCCAACTCTCCGACACCGAGTGCCAGAGCAGCCCGCCGTAGCCGATGTCGGCCAGCGGGTTGCCCAGGGTCGACAGCTCCCAGTCGAGCACGGCGATGATCCGGGGCTCGGTCTGGTGGAACATGACGTTCTCCAGCCGGTAGTCGCCGTGGGCGATGGTGGTGGTCTCTTCCTTCGGCGCGCGTTCGGGCAAAAGCGCGATCAGCTCTTCCATCGCCTCGATCGTCTCGGTCTCGGCGCCCCGGTACTGTTTGGTCCAGCGATCGATCTGGCGGGTGAAATAGTTGCCCGGCCGGCCGTAGTCGCCCAGCCCGATGGCCGCGTAGTCGACCCCGTGCAGCCGGGCCAGAACCGCGTTCAGCTCGTCATAGACCGCGGTGCGCTCGGCGGGCGCCAAGCCCGGCAGGCGGGCGTCGCGGAATATGCGGCCCTGCAGGAAGTCCATCACATAGAAGGTCGTGCCGATGATGGCCTGGTCCAGGCAGAGCGCCCGCATGACCGGCACCGGAAATTTGGCGTCGCCCAGCGCCTTCATCACCCGGTATTCGCGGTCGACCTGGTGAGCGCTGGCCAGCAGCTGGCCCGGCGGCTTCTTGCGCAGCACATAGCGCCGGTCGCCGGCGTCGATCAGGAAGGTCGGGTTGGAGGCGCCGCCGCGGAACTGGCGCACGCTCATCGGCCCGCGAAAGCCCTCGACATTCTGCGTCAGCCAGGCCTCGAGCCCGGCCTCGTCGAAGCGGTGGTTGTCGCGAACGTCGCCGACTTCGGGCGGATAGTCTTCGGCCATTGCCTTCCCCATCGTCATCCGTCGCCTCACTATGGCAAGGCCTTGAACCTCGGCGACCTGCTTAGCAAGGTGACCACGGGACAGGGCAAGAGGAGACAACCATGCCCGCCATCGCCATCGAAGATTTCGTGCACGTGCTCTACGCGGTGCGCGACCACATCTGCCGCATCACTCTGAATCGGCCGGAGCGGCGCAATGCGCTCAACCCGCGCGCCTATGCCGAGATCGAGGCGGCCTTCCGCCACGCTTCCGCCGATATCGAGGTGCGCTGCGTGGTGGTCACCGGCGCCGATCCGGCCTTCTGCTCCGGCGAAGACATCAAGGAGATGATGACCGGCGAGGCCCGAGAGCCGGCGACGCCGCGCGTGCGATTCGAGCCGACGCCCGCGGCCATGGCCGTGATCGAGTGCGACAAGCCGGTGATCGCGGCGGTGAACGGGCCGGCGGTCGGCTGGGGCATGGAGCTGGCGCTCTATGCCGACATGCGCATCGCCTCGGAAAAGGCGGTATTCGCCGAGCTGTTCATCAAGCGCGGCCTGGTCTGCGATGTCGGCGGCTTCTGGAAGCTGCCGGCCATCGTCGGGTCCGAGAAGGCGGCCGAACTGCTGTTCACCGGCGACCCGATCGATGCCGCGGAGGCGCTGCGCATCGGCCTGGTCGGCCGCATGGTCCCGCACGGCGAACTGATGGACGCCGCCATGGCACTGGCGGGACGCATCGCCGCCAATCCGCCGCTGGCGCTGACGGCGATGAAGGCGGGCCTGCGCCGCACCAGCCCCGGCGACCCGCGCGAGATCGGGTCCTGGGCCATCGAGACCATCTACCGGCTGTTCGCCACCGAGGATCACCGCGAAGGCGTCCGCAGCTTCACCGAAAAGCGCGCCCCGGTGTTCACGGGGCGATAGAGAGGCGGCGCTATGAAGACGAGTGTGGTCCCAGAAACGCTGCCGCCACTGACGGAAGCTCAGCGCAAGCACCTCGCCTCGCTAGCGGCGCTGCCTGACGAGTCAATCGACACCAGCGATATCCCCGAGCTGTACGACGAGGCGTGGGCGGCCGGCGCGCGGGCCGTGACAACGCCGCGACCCTAGCCGAACTATTCTCGTGTTTCTGGACCGTTGATCCTCATGATCCAATCATCATCAAGGTTTATCAAGGCTTCAGCCGTGCGTGGATGGCCTTTAGCTATCGCCTGCGCGGCCGCGACCGACAGGACCATCGACTGGTCCCATGGGTCAGCGCGGTGGGCGCTGGTGGACTCCATCAATGCTTGGAGGCTCTCTTGGTATGCCTTGGCCAAGAACGACGGAATCGCTGGCCCCTTGCCGTTGACTCGCGAAACTTCGATCGCGGCCGGCAGCAGGAAGAAATCGAAGGCGACAGGGCCGGGCGCTTCGGCCGCGATCTGCACCAAGTGGGGTACGGCAGCATAGGAGGCTGTGAAGACGTCCTCCTGATGGCACAGGCTTGACCACAGCGAGAGCCATGGCTCGTCGAGGTAGTCGTGTTTTGGTCCGGGCGACTTCGCCAATTGCTGCAATAGCAGCGGTATGTCCGACGCTGGGCCATAGCAATGGCTCAGGTCAGACCAACGTGGATCATCAATTGCAAGCATATTAGACGGTCTCACAAATCGCGACCCGTTCGCAACCAATACGGGTCCTTTAGACGGTGTGTTTCTCGCTAAGGTGCAAGGCAATCCGTGCTCGTCACGGGCGGCCTTGTAGTGGCTCAGGCGCGACCAGCGCGGGTCTCCGGGCCGGGCTACTCCGTCCTCAGCACCGGCGCCGGGCGGCGCGCCAGGGCGGTGAAGGCGCCGACGGCGCCGGCGCAGACGCCGAGGGCGGCCACGGCGGCCAGCACGACGACGATCCCGCTCCAGTCGATGGCCCAGTGGGTCTTGAAGATCAAGGTAATCACCGGCCAGGCGGCAGCGGCGCCGAGCAGCACGCCGGCGACGCCGGCTATGGCGCCGACCGCGCCGTATTCCACGCAATAGGCGGCGAGGATCTGGGCGCGGGTCGAGCCCAGCACCTTCAGCACCGCCGCCTCGCGTGCGCGGGCCTGGGCGGTGGCGGCGATGGCCCCGATCAGCACCAGCAGGCCGGCCAGCGCCGCCACGGCAGCCGCGCCACGCACAGCCCAGGCCAGTTGGTCGAAGATCTTCGTCGCCGCCTCGAGCTGCTCGCGCACGCTGATCACGTCGACGCTTGGGAAGTCGCGGCCGAGATTGGCCAGGATCGCGGTCTCTTGGGCCTTGCTGGCCTTGGCGATGGCCACTTCGCGCAGGTTGGCGCCCTTCAGCGCCGCCGCGTCGAGCACGATCGGGAAGCTCGCGCCAAAGCCGCTGAACTCGACCTTGCGCAGGCCGGCGACGCGGACGTCCAGGTCGCGGCCGAGCAAGGAGATGGTGACCATGTCGCCCGGCTTCAGTCCCGCCGCATGGGCGATGTCGGAGTCCAGCATGACCTGCGGCGGCCCGGCATAGCCGGCCGACCACCAGGCGCCGGCGATCACGTTGGCGTCGGGCGGGGCGGCGTCGATGGCCGTCAGGCTGATGTCCTGGTCGAAGGCCCAGCGCTGGGTTCGGCCGATCTTGTCCTTGTCGACCGGGGCGCCGCCGATCTTGGTGATGCGGCCCGTGGCGAAGGGATAGCGGCGATAGTCATCAAGCCTGAGTGGCCCCATCGCGGCGGCGATGTCGGCGTCGAACTTCGCCCCGGTCTCCGGCGCGATCTGGGTGAAGACCAGCGAGGGCGCGGTGTTGGGCGCCACGTCCTTTACCTCCGACAGCAGGCTGGACTGGATCAGCACCACGGTGGTCAGGAGCGCGACGCCAAAGCCGATCGAAGGCGAGGCGGTGCGGGCGGCCGAGCCCGGACCGGACAGATTGGCCAGGCCGATGCGCACCGCCCCTGAGAACAGACCGCGCAGCCGCCGCGCCAGCCAGATCGCCGCCTGACCGACCAGCCAGAGCACGATAAACCCGGCCAGCACGCCGGCGATCATGATCCCGGCGACCATCGAGCTGGGTGCGGTGACCACCGTCAGGCCGATCAGCCCGACCACGGCCAGGACCATGGCGACGACCTCCAGCCCGAATCCCAGCCGACCGCCCAGATCGCTGCGGAACAGTGAGGCCGGCGGCGTCGCGCGGGCGCGGGCCAACGGCGCCAGGCTGAAGGCGGCCGCCGCCATCACCCCGAACAGGCCGGCGCGGACCAAGGGCTCGGGGTAGAGGGCGAACAGCACCGGCACCGGCAGCCGGTCCTTGGCGATCCAGCCAAGGGCGAAAGGCGAGGCGGCGCCGATGGCCAGGCCGATGCCGACGCCGAGCGCGGCCAGGAGCCCGATCTGGATCAGATAGACGTTGCGGATCAGCCCGCCGCTGGCCCCCAGCGCCTTCAAGACGGCGATCGAGGGCCGCCGCGCGCTCAGATAGGTGGAGACGGCGCTGGAGACGCCCAGCCCGCCGGCCAGCAAGGCCGCCAGGCCGATGAAGCTCAGGAAAAACTCCAGCTGATCGATCAGCCGCCCGAGCCCCGCCGCCGCATCGTTGCGGCTGCGGGCGCGGAAGCCGGCATGCGGAAATGTGTGGTTCAGCCCGCGCACGGCCGCGCGCGGCTGGACGCCCGGCGGCAGCGCGATGCGGACGGTCTCCCCGAAGAGGGCGTCATTGGAGATCAGGCCTGACTTCTCCAGAGCGGCGCGCGAGACCATGACGCCCGGCCCGAGCGCGAAGCCGCGCCCCAACCGATCCGGCTGGCTGACCAGGATGGCGCGGGCGACAAAGGGGGTGTCGCCGACCAGGAAGGTCTGGCCGAGCGCGATGTGCAGGCGGGTGAGCAGTTCGGCCTCGACCGCCGCGCCAGGGACGCGGCCGACCGGGGCCGTGGCCTCGGCGATGCTGGACGCCCCGTTCAGCACCACCGCGCCGGCGAGCGGAAAGGCGGAGTCGACGCCGCGCACCTCGGCCAGGTGCCGGTCGCCTTCGCCGCCGGGGCCGGACGCCATCGCCCGCACCGCCACGGCGTCGGTGACCCGGCCGAGGTGGCGGAAGGCGGCCTGCTCGTCCTTGTTGAAGCGCCGGCCCTCGACCGAGACCGCGACATCGCCGCCCAGGATCGAGCGCGCCTGCGAGGCCAGGCCCTGCCTGAACGCCTCCGCCGTCGAGCCGGCGGCGGCCAGGGCCGCAACGCCCAGCGCCAGGCAGGCCAGGAAGATGCGAAAACCGGCGACGCCCGATCGGAGTTCGCGGCGCGCGAAGGTCAGGGACAGGCTCACGCGGCGGCGAGCTTTCCGGCCTGCATGAGCCAGCGGCGATCCACCCGCGCGGCCAGGCTGGGTTCGTGCGTCACCAGCACCAGGGCGGCATGGGTCTCGGCCAACAGCTTGAACATCAGATCGGCGACCTGGGCGGCGGTGTCCTGGTCGAGATTGCCGGTGGGCTCGTCGGCGAACAGCAGCGCCGGTTCGACCGCCAGCGCCCGGGCCAGGGCCACGCGCTGCTGCTCGCCACCGGAAAGCTGGTGCGGATAGTGGGTCAGGCGTGTCGATAGGCCGACCCGATCCAGCCAGTCGCGCGCCGTGGCTCTCGGCTTGCGCCTCCGCGCGATCTCCAGCGGCGCGGCGACGTTCTCTTCCGCCGTCATGTTCGGCAACAGGTGAAAGGACTGGAAGACCAGGGCCGCGCGTCCCCGGCGCAGTCGCGCCCGGCCGTCCTCGTTCAGAGCCGCCATGTCATCGCCGAACAGCCGCGCCACGCCGGTGGTCGGCTTCTCCAGCCCAGCGGCCACGGCGATCAGCGACGACTTGCCCGATCCAGACGGGCCGATGATCGCCACCCGTTCGCCGGGCAGAACCTGAAGATCGGCGTCACGCAGGATCACTACCGGGCCGGCCGCGGATGGCAGGGTCAGGCCGACGCCCTGAAGTTCGACCACCGAAGCGTTGGACATGACAGGCTTTCGACGCTTGAGGGGCGGCAGAGGCGGTCTACATAGTGTTCCCACCGCCGAGAAGCTTGCCCATGCTCACCCGCCGCCTGTTGATCGCCGCCGCTGCCGGCCTGGCCGCCTTTCCGGCGGCCGCCGCGCCGACCAAGCCGCCGGTGGTGACCATCCTCGGCGACTCAATCACCGCCGGCCTTGGTCTGGCCGCCGGCGACGCCCTGCCGGCCCGGTTGCAAGCCGCACTGGCGGCCATCGGCGTCTCGGCGACCGTGCGCGGCGCCGGCGTCTCCGGCGACACTACCGCCGGCGGCCTGGCGCGGCTGGACTTCAGCGTCCAGCCGGACACCCGCGTCTGTGTGATCGAGCTCGGCGCCAACGACTATCTGCAATCGGTCGAACCGAAGCTGATGCAAGCCAACCTGACCGCCATCGTCCGCCGGCTGAAGACCCGGGGCGTCGCCGTGGTGCTGGCCGGCAGCAATGCGCCGCGCACCGGCTCCGGCGCCTATGGCCGCGCCTTCGACGCCGTCTTCCCAAGCGTGGCGCGCGCCGGCGGCGCCACCCTGGCGCCCGACCTGCTGGCCGGTGTCGAGGACCGGCCGGGCTTTCGCCAGGCCGACGGCCTGCACCCGAACGCGGCCGGCGTGAACATCATCGCCGCCCGCCTGGCGCCCGCCGTCGCCCGGGCGCTGCGGTCGCACAAATAGGCCGCCCCCGCTTGCCCCACAGGCCGGCTGGCCGCTAGGCTTCCGGCATAAATTCGAAAAGACATTGGAGGAACGACCATGGGATTGCTCGATGGCAAGGTTGTGCTGGTCACCGGCGGCGGGCGCGGGATCGGCCGGGAGACGGCGATCTTGGCCGCTCAGCAGGGCGCCAAGGTGATCGTCAACGATCTCGGCGCCGCCATCAACGGCGAAGGCGCCGACGAGGGCCCGGCGCAGGAGGTGGTCAACGTCATCAAGGCCGCCGGCGGCGAGGCTGTGGCCAATACCGAGAGCGTCACCGACCTGCATGCGGTCGGTCACATGGTGCAGCAGGCCATGGACACCTATGGCGCCCTGCACGCGGTCTCCAATCCGGCCGGCATCCTGCGCGATCGCATGGCGCACAACATGACCGAGGACGAGTGGGACGCGATCATGACCGTGCACCTGCGCGGTCACTTCAACATCGTGCGCGCCACCATCAACCATTTCCGCACCCAGCAGGATGGCGTCTATGTGATGTGGAGTTCGGGCTCCGGCCTGATCGGCAATGTCGGCCAGGCCAATTACGGCGCGGCCAAGATGGGCATAGCGGCCTTTTCGCGGATCATCGCCATGGAGGGCGCGCGCAACAATGTGCGCTCCAACGCCGTGGCGCCCGGAGCCGCCACCCGGATGACCGATTCCGTGCCGCGCGACGAGGAAGGCGCCAAGCGGCGCGAGGCCATGCGCGAGGTGCAGAGCCCGGTGCGGCCGGCCCAGTTGACCGTGGCGCTGATGTCGGACGCGGCCAAACACATCTCCGGGCAGATATTCGGCTCCGGCGGCTACAACCTGTCGGTCTATTCGCAGCCCAGGCCGATCAACACCTATTCGCGCGATGGCGGTTGGGACGCCGACGGCATCGTCGCCGACTTCTTCCCGCTTGCGGAGAAGGACTTCAGCCCGCTGGCCCGCACCGCGCCGGCGGCGGCCATCCCGGTGCCGGCGAAAGCCTAAGACGACCTGTCAGTTTTCGGCGTCCTCGTCGGTCTCGACGGCGACCAAGGCGTCGCCGCCCAGGGCTTCATAGCGCCGTGAGGCCAGCCATTGCAGGCGTTTGGCCTGAGTCAGCAGCACCCTCCGCAGGCCGCCCTGCACCTTCCGCTCGGCGACTGCCTGGGCCAGCCGCGACAGGATCAGCGCCCGGCGGGCCAGGCGAAAGTCCGGGTGTGAGCGCAGGTCGAAGACGCGCTCGGAGACGATCCGACCCCGCACCGACCCTGGCCGCTCGACAGTCAAGGCGCCTGGCGGCGGGTCTTTCTCGTTGAGGATCGCCTTGAACTGCGAATTCTCGACCGCCTGCATCGTGATGAGTCGTTCCAGGGCGTCCAGTCGTTGCCGCGCGCCAAGGTCGGTGCGCGGCGCGTCCTGCAGCTCGGGCATCGGCCAGACCTCGATCTCGAACACCTCGAAGGGGTCGAGCACCGACATGGCAACCGCGTCGGTGCGCTGGTTGGTTAGATGGCGGCGGATGCGGGTGCGCAGCCGCTCATTGGTCTGGCCGACATAGATCGGCTCGCCGTCGTAGTCGAAGAAGGCATAGACGCCCCAGCGGTAGTTGCCGACTGGGATAGGGCCGAAGGGGGTGTCGAGGAAGCGCTGCAGATTGGCGCGCAAGTCCTCGGTCTCGAACGGCGGAACATTGGTGGCGTCGGGGTTACGACCGAACAGGTCCTCCGGCTCAGGCATGGCGGAGAGGGCCGGCGCTCACGCGACCGCGGCCCGGGTCTTGGCCGCCTCCCCCATGCCCAGCAGGGGCTCGAAGATATGTTCGGCCAGATGGCGCACGACCGGGACGGCCACGCCGTCGCCGGTGAGATGATAGGCCTCGTTATAGTTCTTCGGCAGTTTGTAGGTCTTCGCCAGCCCCATCAGGCTGGCGGTCTCGCGCGCCGAGATCAGCCGGCTGCGGACCTTCTCGCCGTCGACCACCACGATCACCTGGCGGCTCGACCCGCCGGCAGGCGTGCGCAGGCAGCCTGCCACGTCGTCGAAGCGGATTTCCGCCCGCTGGACCTTCACGCCCTTTGCGTTGACGCGGGTCCGCTTGTAGACGCCGCCGACCATCCGCCGGCCGGCGCGCTTGGCCGCCTTCACCTTGTCGAGGTTGATGGGGGACATCATCGCGAGCAGCGCCTGAGTCTCGGCCTCGGTATGCCAGGCGACGCTGGTCGGGGTCTCTTCGATCAGATCGGCAAAGCACTCGGTGCGGCGCGGCGGCGTCGGCACGTTCCACCAGACCAGGGTCTTGAGCGCAGGCCGGCTGACGCGCTCGAAGGCGCGCTGCAGCGCCGGGGTATGGAAAGGCTCGATCGGGCCGCTTGAGACCAAGGCGGGATCGATCGCGACGTCCGCGCGGACGCCGATGACAAACAGCCTTGGCCGGGACTGCGGCACGAACAGCGCGGCGTTGATGACCAGCGCGCCATAGCGATAGCCGGCCGCGGCGAAGGTCCTGCAGATGGCGTCGAAGTCGACGCCGTTGTGCGAGGTCAGGGTCCCGCAGACGTTCTCGACGGCGACCATCCGCGGCCCTCGGCCCTCGGCGATCAGCGCCTTCACGATGTCCCAGAACGGATAGAAGGTGCCCGACCGCTCGCCCTTCAATCCGGCGCCGTCGCCGGCCAGCGACAGGTCCTGGCAGGGGAACGAACCCCAGATCAAGTCGGCCTGGCCCGGAAGCTGGGCGGTGGTGACGTTGCGCACGTCATCAATGGTCAGCTCGCCGCCGGCGCCCCAGTTGTCCTGATAGGTCAGGCCCTTCTTGCCGTCGAAGTCGTTGGCGAACAGGCAGGTCCAGTCAGACCCCAGACCCGCCCGGGCCATGCCGCCGCCGGCGAAGAACTCGTAGAACCTAGCCACGGCGCCGGTTGGACATGTTCGAATCGCTGCTCACCGCCCCACACTGGCGCCGCAGCGCCGCGCCGTCGAGTGTTTCACTTTTGTCCCGGAACTCTGTCGAGTTGTCGACGTCCGGCTAGGCCCTGCGTCCGACCACGATCTCGACCCCGCCGGCGGCCGCGTCGGGGGCCAGCGCCTCGGGCTTTTCGATGCGGACGCGGGCGCTGCGCACCTTGGGGTCCTCGAGGCACGCGCGGGCCAGGCGCTCGGCGAAGGTCTCGACCAGCTTGAAATGGCCGGTCTCGGCCAGGGCCATGGCCTTGGCGGCGACGGTGGCATAGCTGACCGTGTCGGCAATATGCTCACAGGAGGCCGGTTCGAGGTCGAGCTCGATGTCGGCGATCAGCGGCTGGCGGCGGCCGTATTCGTGGTCGTAGACCCCGACCTCGACCGAGAGCGTCAGGGCGCGGACGAAGATCTTCAGGACTTGGACGCTCATGGGCCGATCACGTCGGGCGTGCGCCAGGCCAGGTGCTGACCCCCGTCGACCGCGATCATCTGGCCGGTCACCGAGGTCGCCTCGATCAGATAGGTCAGGGCCTGGGCGATCTCTTCCGGCGTGGTGCGCTGCTGCAGCGGGATATTCCTGGCCTCGGTCGCGAAATCGGCGGCGCTCTGGTGGGTCGAGGGCAGGGTGGGACCGGGCCCGATGCCATTGACGCGGATGTTGGGGGCGAGCGCCTGGGCCATCATGCGGGTGGCGTCCCACAGGCCCGCCTTGGACAGCGCGTAGCTGAAGAACTGCGGCGTCGGTCGCAGGACCCGCTGGTCGATGATGTTGACGATCAGCGAGCCGGCCGGCGCTTGGCGAGCAAAGGCCTGCGAGAGCAGCACCGGCGCACGGAAGTTGGCCGACATGTGGGTGTCCCAGGAGACCGGGGTGAGCGTCTCGATGCGGTCGTCCTCGAACAGCGAGGCGTTGTTGACCAGGAGCGACAGAGGCCCGATGGCGGCCCTGGCCTCGTCGATCAACGCCGGCAGAGCCCCTGCGTCGGCCAGATCGGCGGCCAGCGCATGGGCATGGCCGCCCAGGGACTCGATCTCGGCGCACACCTCTTCGGCGTCGTCGGCGGAATGATGGTGATGCACAAGCACGCTGTAACCGGCCTTCGCCGCCTGCAGCGCCAGCGAGCGGCCGATGCGCCGGGCCGCGCCGGTGACCAGCGCGCCGCCCCGTCCGGTCATCGAACTCAGTCGACCCGGCCGAACTCGAGGCGGTTCAGGATGCCAATGACGGCGACGAAGACGATGATCATGTAGATCGCGGACATGGGACGGGTCTCCGGTGCTCAAGCGCCGCTTTACCCATCTGCGCCGATGACCGCAAGCGGGGGCCGGGTTAGGCTCGGTTCCGATGTCGCTGCGCACCCGCCTTGAGCCGCTGATCCGGCCGTTCTTCCACCTCTATGCGCGCACCCGGCGCGGCATGACGCTGGGGGTGCGCGGCATGGTGCTCGACGGCGCGGGCAAGGTGCTTTTGGTGCGGCACACCTATGTGAAGGGCTGGCACATGCCCGGCGGCGGGGTGGAGCGGGGCGAAACCGCCGAGGAAGCGCTGGCTCGCGAACTGGTCGAGGAAGCCGGAGTGCGGCTGACGGGGCCACCGATCCTGGTCTCCGTCCACAGCGCCCACGCCAAGTTCAAGGGCGACCACATCCTGTTCTATCGCGTCGATGACTGGGCGGCCTGTGCCGCGACCTCGCATGGCGAGATCGCCGAAATCGGCTGGTTCGACGCCGACGCCCTGCCGGACGGGGCCACCGACGGTACGCGCGGACGCATCGCCGAGGCGCTGGGCTCGGCGGTTCGCCGGCCGCTGTGGTGAGTCGAAATAACGGGGAAATTCCTTCTCCCCCTTCCAGAATGAACCGCGATCACTAATATGCCCGGCCGAAGAGGCCCGGCGGATAAACGCTCATGGCCGGTGGGACAAACCCCAGGAGGATCGCATGCGCGAGTACATGAAGTTCTACATCGATGGAAAGTGGGTCGATCCGATCACGCCCAAGTCCATCGACGTGATCAATCCGGCCACCGAGGAAGTCGCCGGCCATATTTCCGGGGGCTCCGCCGCCGATGTCGATAAGGCGGTGAAGGCCGCCCGCAAGGCGTTCGAGACCTATTCTCTGACCACCCGCGAAGAGCGCATCGACCTCTTGCAGCGCATCCTGGCCGAATATCAGAAGCGTTTCGGCGAGATCGCCACCGCCATCACCGAGGAAATGGGCGCGCCGGCCAGCCTGGCGCAACGCGCCCAGGCCGCCATCGGCATCGGCCACCTGTCGACCGGCATCGAGGTCCTGAAGAACTTCAAGTTCGACGAGGACCGCGGCACCACCCGCATCGTCAAAGAACCGATCGGCGTCTGCGGCATGATCACGCCGTGGAACTGGCCGATCAACCAGATCG
>JBEPUW010000015.1:0-80633 GCA_041691315.1 Caulobacteraceae bacterium
TGCACGCCGTGCCGCGAAGGCACCGGCTGGATGTGGCGGGTGATGGAGCGGATGGCGGTCGGCGACGCCGATCCGGCCGAGATCGATCTTCTGCTCGAAGTGGCCTCCGACATCGAGGGCCACACCATCTGCGGGCTCGGCGACGCCGCGGCCTGGCCGATCCAGGGCCTGTTCCGCCACTTCCGTCACGAGGTCGAGGGCCGCATCGCCAGCTATCGCGCGCGGCGGCCGCACTTTCAGGGCGCGACCCTGATCGCGGCGGAATAGCCATGCGCGGCAAGGTCCTGACCTTCAACGAATTCGACGGAACCGGCATCATCAGCGGTGACGATGGCCAGCGCTACACCTTCACGCGCAACGCCCTGCAGGCCGGCTTCAAGACCGTGGTCGCCGGCGCCGACGTCGATTTCCAGATCGCCGGAGCCCAGGCGATCGACGTCTATGTCAGCGCCTACACCCCGGCGCTCTCGAACGCGCAGAACCGTATCGCCGCGGCGTTGCTGGCCTGGTTCCTCGGCTGGCTCGGCATCCACAAATTCTATCTCGGCAAGACCGGGGCAGGTTTCATCATGATGGCCTGCGGAACGATCGGCTGGCTGCTGATCCTGCCTGGGCTGGGGATCTGCCTGGTCGCCCTGATCGAGGCGATCATCTACCTGAGCAAGTCGGACCAGCAGTTCTACAACGACTATGTGGTGGGAGACCGGGCGTGGTTCTGAAACGGAACGAGCGAGAGGGGGCGATCCTTGGCTGACGCCGATAACCTCGTCCTTGAGTATCTGAGGCGCTTCGACGTCCGGTTGAAGGGCTTCGACGTCAAGCTGGATCGTCTGAGCGCGGACGTTCGCGATCTGAGCGTGCGCATGACGCATGTCGAAGAGAACCTCGCTGGCGTCCATCGCCGGCTCGATCGGCTGGACATGCGAGTCGACCGCATCGAGCGGCGTTTGGAATTGATCGATACGCCGCCTGACGGAGTGCGCGAATAATGCCTACGGCCAAGGTCAACGGGTTCGCGGTCGAGTTCCAGCCGGGCATGACGGTGCTGCAGGTGGCTGAACTGGCGGGCGAGGAGATTCCGCGCTTCTGCTACCATGAGCGGCTGTCGATCGCCGGTAACTGCCGCATGTGCCTGGTCGAGGTGAAGCCGGGGCCGCCGAAGCCGCAGGCCTCTTGCGCCCTGCCGGCCGCCGACAACCAGGAGATCTTCACCAACACCCCGATGGTCAAGAAGGCCCGCGAAGGGGTGATGGAGTTCCTGCTCATCAACCACCCGTTGGACTGTCCGATCTGCGACCAGGGCGGCGAGTGCGACCTGCAGGACCAGTCCATGGGCTTCGGGCGCGACTCCACCCGCTACGGGGAGAACAAGCGCGCCGTCGAAGAGAAGTTCATGGGCCCGCTGATCAAGACGGTGATGACCCGCTGCATCCAGTGCACCCGCTGCGTGCGCTTCATCAGCGAAGTCGCCGGCCAGTCGGAGATCGGCCTGATCGGTCGCGGCGAGGACGTCGAGATCACCACCTATCTCGAACAGGCGGTGACCAGCGAGCTTTCCGGCAACGTCATCGACCTCTGCCCGGTCGGCGCCTTGACCTCCAAACCCTACGCCTTCGAGGCCAGGCCCTGGGAACTGGCCAAGACCGAGAGCATCGACGTGATGGACGCCATGGGCTGCGCCATCCGCATCGACGCGCGCGCCAACGAGGTCATGCGCGTGCTGCCGCGCACCAATGACGAGGTCAACGAGGAGTGGATCTCCGACAAGACCCGCTATGCCTGCGACGGGCTGATGCGCCAGCGTCTGGACCGGCCCTACGTGCGCGAAGGCGGCAAGCTTCGCCCCGCCAGCTGGACCGAGGCCTTCGCCGTGGTGGCGGCGAAGATCAAGGCGGCGTCGCCCGACCGCATCGGCGTCATCGCCGGCGACCTGCAGGACGCCGAATCCATGAAGGCGGCGCTGGACCTGTTCGGCGGCCTGGGCGTCAAAAGCCTCGATTGCCGGCAGGATGGCGCGAAGATCGGTGCCGGCCCGCGCGAAAGCTGGCTGTTCAATTCGACTATCGCCGGGCTGGACGAGTGCGACGCGCTTCTGCTGATCGGGACCAACCCGCGGCTGGAAGCGCCGGTGCTCAACGCCCGCATCCGCAAGAACTGGCTGTGGCGCGACCTCAAGGTCGGCGTGGTCGGCGAGTTGGCCGACCTGACCTATCCCTGTGCGCATCTGGGCGCGGGACCTGGTTCTCTGGGCGACCTGCTGAAGGCCAAGGACGGGTTCGGCAAGACGCTGGCAGAGGCTTCGAAGCCCGCCATCATCCTGGGCGCGGGCGCCCTGGCGCGCGACGACGGGGCGGCAGTGCTGGCGCTGGCGGCCGAGCTTGGCGCCAAGATCGGCGTCACGGCGGACGGCTGGAACGGCTTCAACGTGCTGCACAGCGCCGCCAGCCGGGTCGGCGGCCTCGACCTGGGTTTTGTGCCGGGCGAGGGCGGTCTTTCGGCGCCGGAGATGGTCAAGCCGGGTGCGCTCGATGTGCTGGTGTTGCTCGGCGCCGACGAGATCGACCTTTCGGTCAGCGACGCCTTCGTCGTCTATCTCGGCACGCACGGCGACGCTGGGGCGCACCGGGCCGACGTCATCCTGCCGGCGGCCGCCTATACCGAGAAGGACGGCCTCTATGTAAATACCGAGGGCAGGCCGCAGTTCGGCGAACGCGCGGTCTTCCCCAAGGGCGAGGCGCGCGAGGACTGGGCGATCCTGCGGGCGCTGTCCGAGCGGCTGGGCGCGACCTTGCCCTACGACACGCTCGAACAGCTACGCACGAAGCTCTATGCCGACCACCCGACCTTTGGCCAGGTCGACCATGCGCCGACCGGGGCCGCGCTCGACCTCACGGCCGTCGGCGCCAAGGGCGACGCCTCGGACGCGGCTTTCGCCAGTCCGGTGAAGGACTTCTACTTCACCAATCCGATCGCGCGGGCGAGCGTGACCATGGCGGAATGCTCCGCCAGTGTCGCCGCGGCGCGCGGCCAGAAGATCGCGGCGGAGTAGGGCGATGGGACACGCCGGGACATTCTGGGGCACGCCGGGCGGTTGGACTCTGCTGACCGC
Organism: Caulobacteraceae bacterium; assembly: GCA_041691315.1. Taxonomy (GTDB): domain Bacteria; phylum Pseudomonadota; class Alphaproteobacteria; order Caulobacterales; family Caulobacteraceae; genus Poindextera. The sequence continues at coordinate 3,110 of JBEPUW010000015.1, forward strand.
CGGCCAGATCCTGCTGGTCGCGGTCGGCGTGCTGCTGTCGGTGGTCGTGGTGCTCTATGCCGACCGCAAGATCTGGGCCGGCGTGCAGATGCGCAAAGGTCCCAACGTGGTCGGGCCGTTCGGCACGCTGCAACTGTTCGCCGACGCCGGGAAATTCCTGCTCAAGGAAATCGTCATCCCCGACGGGGCCGACAAGCTGATCTTCCTGGCCGCGCCGGTCTTCACCGTCACCCTCGGGCTGTCGGCCTGGGCGGCCCTGCCGCTGGCGCCGGGCTGGGTGGTCTCGAACATCAATGTCGGCGTGCTCTACCTGTTCGCCATCTCCTCGCTCGGCGTCTACGGCATCATCATGGGCGGCTGGGCGTCCAACTCGAAATACCCCTTCCTGGGCGCGTTGCGCTCGGCGGCGCAGATGGTCTCCTATGAGGTCTCGATCGGCTTCGTGATCGTCACCGTGATCGTGCTGACCGGCTCGATGAACCTGCAGACCATCGTCGCGCAACAGGCCGGCTGGTTCTGGAACTGGAACGTGCTGGGCGGCGGCGGCTGGAAGAACCTGCCGATTGCCCTGGTGATGATCCCGATGTCGGTGATCTTCTTCGTCTCGGCGCTGGCCGAGACCAACCGGCCGCCCTTCGACCTCTCCGAGGCCGAGTCCGAGCTCGTCGCCGGCTACCAGGTCGAATATTCCTCGACCCCGTACCTGCTGTTCATGATGGGCGAGTACATCAACATCATCCTGCTCTGCGGCCTGATTACCGTCTTGTTCTTCGGCGGCTGGCAGGCGCCCTTTCCGACGCCCTTCCTGGCCTCCTGGGCGCCGACCCTGGCCAGCCTGTTCGGCCTGGCCTGGTTCGTCCTCAAGATCGGCTTTTTTTTCTTCGTGTTCGCGATGGTCAAGGCGGTCGTGCCTCGCTACCGCTACGACCAGTTGATGCGGCTGGGCTGGAAGGTCTTCCTGCCGACCTCGCTGGCCGCCGTCATGCTGGTCGCCGCCTGGCGCGTCTTCGGCCCGACCGGCTGAGAAGGGTTTAGTCTATGAGTTTCGCCGCCCGCTTCAGCCAGGCCGTCAAGGGCGCGGCCCTGATGGACTTCGCCGGCGCGCTGGGCCTGGCGCTGCAGCACATCTGGGAACCCAAGATGACGGTGCAGTTCCCGTTCGAGCGTAACCCGATGTCGCCGCGCTTCCGCGGCGAACACGCCCTGCGCCGCTATCCGAACGGCGAGGAACGCTGCATCGCCTGCAAGCTCTGCGAGGCCATCTGCCCGGCCCAGGCTATCTATATCGAGGCCGAGCCACGCGAGGACGGCTCCAGGCGCACGACCCGCTACGACATCGACATGGTCAAATGCATCTATTGCGGCCTCTGCCAGGAGGCCTGCCCGGTGGACGCCATCGTCGAGGGCCCGAACACCGACTTCGCGGTCGAAACCCGCGAGGAACTCTATTACGACAAGCAGCGCCTGCTGGATAACGGCGACCGTTGGGAGCGGGTGCTGGCGAAGAATCTGGAACTGGATGCGCCCTATCGTTAAGAGGGGCGCGACTCGAACGACGAGCTGATCGAGGCGGCGCGGCGCGTCCCTTCTGACGTTGAGTAATTAGGGAGCGTGGACGGCTCATGGCCTTGCAGGCGATCGCCTTCTACATCTTGGCGGCGGCGACGCTGGGCGCCGGATTGCTGGTGATCACCGCCCGCAATCCCGTGCATTCGGTGCTGTTCCTGATCGCCGCCTTCTTCGCGGCGGCTGGGCTGTTCGTGCTGCTTGGCGCCGAGTTCCTGGCGATGATTCTGGTGGTCGTTTATGTCGGCGCGGTGGCGGTGCTCTTCCTGTTCGTTGTCATGATGTTGGACATCGACTTCTCCGCGCTCAGGGCCGGGTTCTCCCGCTATCTGCCGGTCGGCGCGGTGGTGGCGACCATACTGGTGATCGAGATGGTGGCGGTCTCTGTCGGCGTCGCCCAGCGCGGCGCGGCCGCCGGGGCAGTGCCGCTGGCCCCGACCTCGGTGACCAATGCCGAGGCGATCGGGCGGGTGCTCTACACCGACTACGTCTATTTCTTCCAGGCGGCCGGCATGATCCTGCTGGTCGCCATGATCGGCGCCATCGTGCTGACTCTGCGCCACCGCGCCGGCGTGCGCCGCCAGAGCGTCGTCGACCAGACCGCACGCACGCCGGCGGCCGGCATGCGCATCGTGCAGATCAAGAGCGGCGAGGGCCTGCAATGACCATCGGCCTCGCCCACTACCTGTCGGTCGCCGCCATCCTGTTCACCATCGGGGTGCTGGGCATCTTCATCAACCGCAAGAACGTCATCATCATCCTGATGTCGATCGAGCTGATCCTGCTGGCCGTGAACATCAATCTGGTGTCGTTCTCGGTCTACCTGCATCAGGTCACCGGCCAGATCTACGCCATGTTCGTGCTGACCGTGGCCGCGGCCGAGGCCGCCGTCGGCCTGGCCATCCTCGTCACCTATTTCCGCAATCGCGGCGACATCGCCGTCGACGGCGTCAACGTGATGAAGGGCTGATGGGCGTGGGCGCTGCGTTGTCTTTTTCCGCTCATCCCCGCGAAAGCGGGGACCCAGGCGTTTTTGTTCGGCTGTGCGAACTGCAGTGTCGTCAAGATACGACCGCCAAGTTGGCCAAGGACGCCAAGAGTGCAGGTGGCGCCTCGGAGCATGAGCTTGAACCCTTGGCGTCCTTGGCGGTGAAAAAAACCTGGGTCCCCGCTTTCGCGGGGACGAGCGGATTAATTTTAGGCCAACGGGGCATCCAGCTGTGAGCCCCGGCCTGATTGTCACCACCATCGTCCTCGCCCCGCTGCTGGGCGCGTTGATCGCTGGCCTGACCGGGCGGCGGATCGGCGATGTGGCGTCGCAGAGCGTCACCACCGGGCTTCTGCTGCTGGCCTTGGCGCTGTCGTGGTTCACCTTCTACCAGGTGGTCTGGGGCGGCTGGAACCATCCCTTCATCACCGAGATCGCCCCCTTCATCCAGGTGGGCGCCTTCCAGTCCGACTGGGCGGTGCGGATCGACACGCTGTCGGCGGTCATGCTGGTCGTGGTCACCACCGTCTCGGCCCTCGTGCACATCTATAGCTGGGGCTACATGGCGGAGGACGACAGCAAGCCCCGCTTCTTCGCCTATCTGTCCTTCTTCACCTTCGCCATGCTGGCCCTGGTGACCGCCGCCGACTTCATGCAGATGTTCTTCGGCTGGGAAGGCGTCGGCGTCGCCAGCTATCTGCTGATCGGCTTCTGGTACAAGAAACCGACCGCCTCGGCCGCCGCCATCAAGGCCTTCATCGTCAACCGGGTGGGCGATTTCGGCTTTATCCTCGGCATCATCACGACCTTTTGGATGTTCGGCTCGATCCGCTTCGCCGTGGTCTTCCCGGCGGTCGCGGCCCATGCCAGCCAGACCTGGGCCTTCGCCGGCTATAACTGGGTCGGCATCGACCTGGCCTGCGCGCTGCTGTTCGTCGGGGCCATGGGCAAGTCGGCGCAGTTCCTGCTGCACACCTGGCTGCCCGACGCCATGGAGGGCCCGACCCCGGTCTCGGCCCTGATCCATGCCGCGACCATGGTGACGGCCGGCGTCTACATGGTCTGCCTGCTCTCGCCGATGTTCGAGTTCGCGCCGGTGGCGCGGACCCTGGTCATCGCCATCGGCGCGATCACCGCCCTGTTCGCCGCCACGGTCGGGCTGGCGCAGAACGACATCAAACGGGTGATCGCCTATTCGACTTGCTCGCAGCTCGGCTACATGTTCATCGCCGCCGGCGTCGGGGCCTATCAGGCGGCGATGTTCCACCTGTTCACCCACGCCTTCTTCAAGGCGCTGCTGTTCCTGGCCGCCGGCAGCGTCATCACCGCCATGCATCACGAGCAGGACATGCGGAAGATGGGCGGGCTGTGGCGGCGGATTCCGCTGACCTATGCCGTGATGCTGATCGGCACCCTCGCCATCACCGGCGTCGGCATCCCAGGCATCGATATCGGCTTCGCCGGCTTCTATTCGAAGGACGCCATCATCAATGCCTCCTATGCGGCCATGCGCGATGGCGGCGGCGCGGCCGGGTTCGCCTTCGTCATCGGCGTCCTGGCCGCCGGCCTGACCTCCTTCTATTCCTGGCGGCTGATTTTCATGACCTTCCACGGCCAGCCGAAATGGGGTCCGCACGCCATTCCGGCGGTGATCAACGAAGATCACGCCTCGGGGGCCCAGATCGAGACCCACGACGAGCCGCTGGACGATCACGGGCACGGCGACCACGGCCACGGTCACGGCGTCCACGACCTCGAGCCGCACGAGCCCGGCTGGTCGATCCGCTTGCCGCTGATCATGCTGGCCATCGGCGCGGCCGCCGCCGGCTATCTCTTCGTCGAAATGTTCATCGGCGAGGGCAGGGCGGGCTTCTGGCGCGGCGCTATCTTCACCGGCCCGGCCAACCACGTGCTCGACGAGATCGGTTCGCTGCCGACCTGGGAGACTTGGGCGCCGCTGGCCGTCACGGCGCTGGGCTTCCTGATCGCGTTCTGGATGTACGTCCAGAACGAAGGCCTGGGCGCGCGGCTGGCCGCCCGGCGCGGGCCGCTCTACCTGTTCATTTACAACAAGTGGTTCTTCGACGAGCTCTACGACCTGGTCTTCGTGCGCGGCGCAAAGGCTCTAGGCGACGCCTTCTGGAAGATCGGCGACCAGCGGACCATCGACGGCCTCGGCCCCAATGGTGTCGCCTTCCTGTCGGCGCGCTTCGGCCGACGCGTCGGCAAGCTGCAAAGCGGCTACGTCTACCACTATGCCTTTGTGATGCTGCTCGGGGTGGCCGGCCTGCTCAGCTACGCCCTCTACGCGTGGGCCAGGTAACATGAGCGGTCTCCTCAGCCTCATCACCTTCTCGCCCCTGATCGGGGTAGCGGCCATCCTGCTGCTGAAGCTGTTCGCCAAGCCGGACCAGCAGGAAGCCTCCTACCGCGCCGCCCGCTGGATCGCCCTGGTCACCACGCTGGCCACCTTCGCGCTCTCGATCCTGCTGGTCGTCCAGTTCGATCCGCACCAGGCCGGCTTCCAGTTCGTCGAGAACCACGCCTGGTTCTCCGGCATCCGCTACCGCATGGGCGTCGACGGGCTGTCGGTGCTGTTCGTGCTGCTGACCGCGTTTTTGATGCCGCTCGCCATCGCCGCCAGCTGGACCTCGATCAAGGAGCGCGTGCTCGAATACATGATCGCCTTCCTGGTCCTGGAAGTGCTGATGATCGGGGTCTTCTGCGCGCTCGACCTGATCCTTTTCTATCTGTTCTTCGAGGGTCAGCTGGTCCCGATGTTCCTGATTATCGGGGTCTGGGGCGGCCAGAATCGGGTCTACGCGGCCTACAAATTCTTCCTCTACACGCTGCTGGGCTCGGTCCTGATGCTGGTGGCCATCCTGGCCATGGCCGGCATCGCCCACACCACCTCGATCCCGGCGCTGCTGGCCTACCATTTCGATCCGAAGGTGCAGCTTTTGCTCTGGCTGGCCTTCTTCGCCTCGTTCGCGGTTAAGATGCCGATGTGGCCGGTGCACACCTGGCTGCCCGACGCCCACGTCGAGGCGCCGACGGCCGGTTCGGTGATCCTGGCCGGCATCCTTCTGAAGATGGGCGGCTACGGCTTCCTGCGCTTCTCGGTGCCGATGTTCCCGGACGCCTCGCACTATTTCACGCCGCTGATCTTCACCCTGTCGGTGATCGCGATCATCTACACCTCGCTGGTCGCCTTCCGGCAGACCGACGTGAAGAAGCTGATAGCCTACTCATCGGTGGCCCATATGGGCTTCGTGACCATGGCCATCTTCTCCGGCACCGTGCAGGGCGAACAGGGCGCCATCTTCCAGATGCTCAGCCACGGGGTGATCTCGGGCGCGCTCTTCCTCTGCGTCGGCGTCGTCTATGACCGCATGCACACCCGCGAGATCGCCTTCTATGGCGGGCTGACCGCGCGCATGCCGTGGTACGCGGCGGTCTTCATGCTGTTCACGCTCGGCAATGTCGGCCTGCCGGGCACCTCGGGCTTCGTCGGCGAGGTGTTGAGCCTGGTCGGGGTCTATCGGGTCTCGACCTGGACGGCGATCTTCGCTGCCTCGGGCGTCATCCTCTCGGCCACCTACGCGCTCACCCTCTATCGCCGGATGATGTTCGACCCGATGACCAACCCGAAGCTCGCCGCCATCGCCGACCTCGACTGGCGCGAGGTGGTGATCTTCTCGCCGCTGATCCTCGGCACCCTGGCGCTCGGCCTGCAGCCCGGTCTGGTGTTCAACCTGACCGCGGCCTCGGCGGAAAAGCTGGTCGCCGCCTATCATGTGATCGGCGGCTGATGGACATTTACTCAGCCCTGCACCTGGCCCTGCCGGAACTCTTCCTGGCCATCTCGGCGCTGGTCCTGCTGCTGGTCGGCGCGATCACGCCCAGGTCGGACGCCGTGCTGGTCTGGATGCTGTCGGGCGTGGCCCTGGCCATCTCCGCCGCGCTGGCGGCGATCGGGCCGCTTGGGACCGCCTTTTCCGGCGGCTTCGTCGCCGACCAGGCCTCGGTCTTCGCCAAGGTCGCCATCTATCTGATGAGCGCGGTGGCGCTCGTCCTGGGCTCCGGCTGGCTAGGCCGCCTGCAGGCGCGCCAGTTCGAGTATCCGATCCTGGTCTTGCTGGCGGCGCTCGGCATGGGGGTCATGGTTTCGTCCGGCGACCTGATCTCGCTCTATGTCGGGGTCGAGCTGCAATCGCTGGCCCTCTACATCCTGACCGCCTTCCGCCGCGACGACGCCAAGGCCTCGGAAGCCGGGCTGAAGTATTTCGTGCTCGGCGCGCTGTCGTCCGGTCTGCTGCTCTACGGCGCCTCGCTGATCTACGGCTTCGCGGGCTCGGTGAAGTTTACCGATATCGCCGCCGCGGTGCATGCGGGCGCCGGCAATGGCGTGCTGTTCGGGCTGGTCTTCCTGATCTGCGGCCTGGCCTTCAAGGTCGCCGCTGCGCCCTTCCACATGTGGACGCCGGACGTCTACGAGGGCGCGCCGACCCCGATCGTGGCGTTCATTGCCGCGGCCCCCAAGCTCGCCGCCATGGTGCTGTTCGCCCGCGCCCTCGCCGACGCCTTCCCCGGCGCGGCCGACCAGTGGCGCGAGGTGCTGATCGTGGTGGCGGTCATCTCCATGCTGCTCGGCGCCTTCGCCGGCCTGGTGCAGAAGAACCTGAAGCGGCTTTGGGCCTATTCCTCGATCGCCAACGTCGGCTACGCTCTGGTCGGGCTGTCGGCCGGCACCCATGAGGGCGTCCAGGCCATGCTGGTCTTCATGGTGCTCTACATGATCGACGTCACCGGCTTCTTCGCCTGCCTGATGGCGCTCAGCCGCGACGGTAAGCCGATGGAGACCATGGACGACATGGCTGGCCTGATGCGCGAGCGGCCCGGCATGGCCCTGGCCTTGACCGCCTTTTCGGTCTCGGCCCTGGGCTTCCCGCCGTTCTCGGGGTTCTGGGCCAAGCTGTACGTGTTCCGCGCCATCATCGACGCCGGCTATAGCTGGGTCGCGGTGGTCGGCCTGGTCTCCAGCGTGGTGGCGGCCTTCTACTATCTGCGCCTGATCAAGGTGATGTGGTTCGACCCGCCCGCCGGCAAGGTCGACGCCGCCCCGGCCGACGCCAAGGGCGTGGCCTATGCCGCGGCGCTGTTCTCCTTCCCGGTTGTGCTGATCGCCCTGATTGGCCTGGATCCTCTCGCAAGGATCGCCGCCTCCGCCTTCGGGCTGGGCTGAAGGCTCCTTGATGGTTTCGACGCGGACTACGGTTCCCATCCTGGCTTTCGATGAACTCGACTCCACCAACTCCGAAGCCCGGCGCCGCGCCGAGGCCGGAGAGGCTGGGCCGTTCTGGATCACCGCCTTGCGCCAGACCGACGGGCGCGGTCGCCGCGGCCGCAGTTGGGAGACCGGACAGGGCAACCTGGCCGCAACCCTCCTGATGCTCACCGATCGGGAGCCGCGCGAAGCAGCCCAGGTGTCCTTCATCGCCGCGCTCGCGGTCAGCGACTTCGCGCGCGCCTATCTCCCCGCCAATCGCGTCAAGGTGAAGTGGCCGAACGACGTCATGGTCGACAACCGCAAGCTTGCCGGCATCCTGGTCGAGTCCGGCCAATGGCCGGGAGGCGGGCTCTGGCTGGCGATCGGGACGGGGATCAATCTGCTGAAGGCGCCGGAACATGCCGAGCGACCGGCGATCACGCTCAGCGCCGCCACCATGACGCCGCCGCCGGAGCCCAGGGTCGCCCTTGAGGGCCTGGCCGCCGCCTTTGCCGACTGGCTCGAGATCTGGGACGCGGAAGGCTTCACCGCCATCGCCGCGGCCTGGACCGAGCGCGCCCAGGGTATCGGGCAGATTTGCAGCGTGCGCCTGCCCGGCGAGACGATCGAGGGCATCGCCGAAGGGCTCGACGACGACGGTGCGCTGCGGCTGCGCTTGGCGGACGGGGCTTTGAGGCGCATCACCGCCGGCGACGTCTTTTTCGGGAGCCAATGACAGCATGCTGCTGGCCATCGACCAGGGCAATACCAACACCCTTTTCGCCGTACATGACGGTGAAAACTGGCTGCGCCAGTGGCGGACCGCGACCGAATCGACGCGCACGGCGGACGAATACGCGGTCTGGCTCTCCCAACTGCTCAATCTCGCGGACCTCTCGTTGAAGGATATCGACGGCTGCGTCATATCCAGCGTGGTGCCGCAGTCGCTGTTCAACCTGCGCAACCTGTCGCGTCGCTATCTCAGCGTCGAGCCCATGGTGATCGGCGACAATGTCGACCTCGGCATGGAGGTGCGCATCACCAAGCCGTCCGAGGCCGGCGCCGACCGGCTGGTGGACGCCATCGGCGCTCACATCACCTATCCCGGCGACCTGATCGTCATCGACAGCGGCACCGCCACCGTCTTCGACGTGGTCGCCGCCGACGGCGGGCTGGAAGGCTGCGCCATCGCGCCGGGCATCAACCTTTCCATGCAGGCCCTGCACGAGGCGGCCGCCAACCTGCCGCGCATCGCCATCCAGCGGCCGGCCCACGTCATCGGCCGCGACACGGTGGAATCCATGCAGGCCGGGGTCTTCTGGGGCTATGTGGCGATGATCGAGGGCCTGGTGCGGCAGATCAAGGAAGAGTGGGGCAAGCCCATGACCGTGATCGGCACCGGCGGTGTCGCCTCCCTATTTGAGGGGGCGACGGCCTCGATCGACAAGTTCGACCACGACCTGACCATCCGCGGCCTGCTGGAAATCCACAGGCGCAATTTTGGACGCAGCGTTTCATGAAGCCTTCTCCCGAGGATGAACTCGTCTTCCTGCCGCTCGGCGGCTCGAACGAGATCGGGATGAACTTCAACTGCTACGGTTACGGCCCGGCGCACGACCGCAAATGGATCATCGTCGACGTCGGCGTCACCTTCGGCGACCAGACCACGCCGGGCGTCGAGATCATCATGCCCGACCCGACCTATATCGAGGAACTGGCCGACGACATCCTGGGCATTGTGCTGACCCATGCGCACGAGGACCATATCGGGGCCATGGGCTGGCTCTGGCCCAGGCTGAAGGCGCCGATCTACGCGACGCCCTTCACCGCCTTCCTCCTGCGCGAGAAGATGCGCGAGCGCGGCGCCCTGGATAAGGCCAAGATCACCGAGGTCCCATTGAACGGGTCGATCAAGCTCGGCCCGTTCGAGGTCGGGCTGATCACGCTGACCCACTCCATCCCCGAGCCGAACGGTCTGTCGATCAAGACGCCGCTGGGCACGGTGCTGCACACCGGCGACTGGAAGATCGACCCCGACCCGCTGCTCGGCGGCGTCACCGACGCCGACGCCATCCGCCGGTTGGGCGACGAGGGCGTGCTGGCCATGGTTTGCGATTCCACCAACGTCTTCGTCGACGGGACAGCCGGCTCCGAGGCCGAGGTGCGCGAGGTGATGAATCGGCTGATCGGCTCGTTGAGCGGCAAGATCGCCTGCGCCTGCTTCGCCTCCAACGTGGCGAGGATGGACACCATCATCCGCGCCGGCCAGGCCAATGGCCGCAAGGTCTGTCTGGTCGGCCGCTCGATGTTCCGCATGGCCGCGGCGGCCAGCTCAGTCGGGCTGCTCAAAGGCCTGGAGCCCTTCGTCAACGACGCCGAGGCCGGGCGCTTCCCGGACGACCAGATCCTCTATCTCTGCACCGGCAGCCAGGGCGAGGCGAGGGCGGCGCTGTTCCGCATCGCCGAAGGTACGCATCCGCACGTCAAGCTGGGCAAGGGCGACCACTGCATCTTTTCCTCGCGCATCATCCCCGGCAACGAGGTGCCGATCCGCAACCTGCAGAACCGGCTCGCCGATCGCGGGGTTCGTCTGTACACGGAGCGTGATCATCCCGGCATCCACGTCTCCGGCCACCCGTGCCGCGACGAGCTGAAGGAGATGTACGCCTGGGCCAGGCCGAAGATCGCCGTGCCCACCCATGGCGAACGCCGCCACCTGCTGGAGCACGCCGCCCTGGCCCACGACCTGCAGGTCGGCCAGACCGTGGCCCCACGCAACGGCGACATGGTTCGCCTGGCCCCCGGCAAGGCCGAGATCATCGACGAGGTCCCCTCAGGTCGCATCTATGTCGATGGCGGCGTCCTGACCGTCGAGAACGGCGAGGCCCTGCGCGAACGCCGCCACGCCTCCCACTCCGGCATGCTGACCGTGGCGGTGGTGCTGGACGAGCGCGGCCGCATCGTCTCCGGCCCGCAGGTGCAGTCCATCGGCCTGCCCGGCGATGAAAACACTCCGCTGGAAGAAGCGCTGGACGACCTGGCCAACGCCGCCGAGGGCGCGGTGCGCGGCCTGAACGACTACGACCGCGAAGACGACCACGCCGTCGAACAGGCCCTGATCCGCACCCTGAAGCGCAACTCGTTCCGGCTATGGGAACGCCGCCCGATCGTCACCGCGACGGTGCTGCGGGTCTAGGGAAATTGGGGACACGTACGCATCCCCCGACCTTGCGAGTAACGCCCGCGGGGTCAGCGATGCGTAGGTGTCCCCAATTCCCCCCTCACTTTTCGTAGAGGTAATAGCAACCGACCAGGGTCGTCTTGTCGTTCGGCGGCTCACCGGACATCAGCGTCACTGTTCGCTGCGCTGCGATTGCCAGCCCGCAGGTCCGCATGCCGTCACCGGTCTCGCAATGGCGCAACCGCTTGCCGAGCCTCTGCTCGACCGCCCGCCTTGCAACATCGAACCTTGCATCGACCAGCACGGAGAAGCCCACGCCCATGCCGACGCTCTCCGGGACTACCTGCGTCACCTTCAGCCCGGCGATCGCCATGGGCGACTTCGGCGCGCCAAACGCATCGTTGTCGTTGTGCGTGAGAGCGGAGCGAAGATAGGCGCCGACGCTGTTCAGTTTGGCCTGGTCGGTGGTCTTCCAATCCAGCCAGGAGTCTCGGCACAGCGCCAGGTTCTCGACCCGGGGATCGTCTGCGCCCCACGCGGGTATGACGCCAACCACAAGCGCGAACCATAATCCCGCCGGCCATGCGAATTTCATGACGTTCGTCCCCAGTCAGACCCTTGAGAGCCTAGTCCTCGGAATCGCAGGCAGCCGTGTGGCAAGTATAGTGTCAAGCATGGGAGGGCCGGCGTTGGCGGGGACGATTCAACATCTTGAGACCCAGCGGCTGACGTTGAGACGGTTCACCACGTCCGACGGGCCGGCCGTCCATCTTTACATGGGCGATCCCCTCGTTACGCGCTGGCTGCCGAGGGGGCGGTTGGACAAGGCCGGGGCGCAGACCTTTGCCGACAGGAACGCCGGGCCGCGCCCAAGGGCGATGGCCGTCGTCGAACGCGCTTCGGGCGAGCTCGTGGGGCACATGGACTTCCACCCCTGGCTTGGGCGCGGCACGTACGAGCTCGGCTGGGCGATTGGCCGGCCACACCAGCGACAGGGCTATGCCACCGAGGCGGCTGGCGCGCTGTTGGCCTATGCGTTCGAGATACGGCGCGGCCACAGGGTGGTGGCGACCTGCCAACCGGAGAACGACGCCTCCTGGCGTGTGATGCAAAAGTTGGGCATGCGCCGTGAAGCCCACTTCCGCCAACACCTCCCTCGCGAACCCGGCGTGTGGTGGGACGAGTATTTCTACGCCCTGCTGGCGGAAGAGTACTTCGGCCGCACGGCCTCCGATCAGCGGCTAGATCGCTAGAGCGGGCCTACGGAAAAGTGCGAAGCGGTTTTCCGCCCGCAACCCGCTCTAACTCTTAGTGATCGATCACGTTTATGATTTTGGATTGTTTCAATCCAAAATCATCGTGATCTAGGCCGCGGTCGCTTCCCACGGGCGGCGGCCCTCGGGGAGGATCGAAGTGCGTTCTCGCTGGCGGAAGTCGGCGATGGCGCGGGCCAGGTCGGCGCCCGCGAAGTCCGGCCACATCTGGTCGGTGAACCAGAGTTCGGCGAAGGCGCTTTCCCAGAGCAGGAAGTCGGAGAGACGCTTGTCGCCGCCGGTACGGATGACCAGGTCGACATTGGCGGCCTCGTCGGGGTCGCCGGGCGCGGCCTGGGCGACCAGCCGGCCGAAGTCGTTGGCCGCATTCGCCGCCCAGCGCGACGCCGCGGCCTCGATCGCGGCGCGGGCGGAATAGTCGACGGCGATGCGGATGTGCAGCCGCGTGCCGCCCGCCGTCGCCTGTTCGATGCGCGTCAGCCGATCGCGGTGGATGATTGGCAGCCGGTCGCGACGGCCGATCAGGGTCAGGCGCGCGCCGCTGGCGATCAGGGCCTTGGTCTCGGAGAGGAGATAGTCGCTCAGGAGCCGCATCAGCCCGTCGACCTCGGCGGGCGCGCGCTGCCAGTTGTAGGCCGAGAAGGCGAAGAAGGTCAGCGTGGTGACCCCAAGGTCGGGCGCGGCCTGGGAGATCCGCCGCATGGCCTCGGCGCCGGCGCGGTGGCCCAGCGTGCGCGGCAGGCCCCGCTGCGTCGCCCAGCGGCCGTTGCCGTCCATGATGATGGCGACGTGCAGTTTCGGTTGGGATTAGCAAGGACTTGGCATTGCAAAGTTTCCAGCGAAAAAAGAGAGATCAGGCGGGAGCGAGACCGGCGAGGCCGGGGGTGGCGGCATCGGCCTTGACCGCGGCGGCGGCGTCGCGGACGACCTGTTCCAGCACCGACAGATAGTCGAGATAGCGGGCGCGCCCCTCCGCGGTGATCCGGCAAAGGGTCTGCGGCCGGTTCTGTTCGAACGACTTGGAGACCTGGACAAAGCCGGCCTCGGTCAGCACCTGCAGGTGGCGGCTAAGATTGCCGTCGGTGAGCTGGCACATGCGGCGCAGGTCCGCGAAGGCGAGCCCCTTGGGGTGGGCGACCAGCGAGGTGAGCACGCCCAGCCGGGCGCGTTCGTGGATGACCCGATCGAGGCCCTCATAGGCGAACTGGCCGGCGTCGCGCTCAGGCGTGCGCATCGCCGCCTCCGACGCCACGTTGCAGGACGATGGCCACCAGACCCTGGCCGATCCCGAAGGCCAGGCCCATGGCCCAGGGCGAGAAGGCTTGGCCGCCGCTGGAATGGGCCAGGCAGACCAGGCCGGCGGCCAGGTACCAGACCCCGACCAGCACCATGGCGCGCGGCAGGAAGCGGCAGGAGGCGAAGACGCCAAGCCCGAAGGTGATCTGCCAGAGGCCAGGCAGAAGCGGAAGGCTCTGCGGCGCGAACCGCCAAAGCGTCGCGGTGATCAGGGCGCCGGCGGCGGCGGCCGGCAGGAACTGCTCGACGGCGGCGCGGATCATCTCGCTGGCCAGGTCGGAATGCATCCGCCGCGAGCGCGTCACCATCTCGAACCCGATGATGGCGGCCGAGACCGCGGCGGTGGCGATCCACAAGCCCAGATAGGCCGGGGCGTTGGCGGCGGGGTCCTTCAGCCAGATCGCCTGGCCGACCGCGGCCAGCGCCGCCAGCATGCCGGTCACCGCGAAGGTCGCCGGCCCATAGCCGCGAAACTCGCTGGCGCGCGCCATCTGGCCGCGGATGGCGCTGATCTCTTCCAGGGCTCTGTCGAGGTTGCTCACGCGCACTTCCTTTGCAATGCAAAGTACGCGTGATCGCAAGGTGATTGCAAGCGTCGTGTTTCGCAGAGGGAGAACGACGGTCGGCTCAGCCGAGATCGACGCCGGCGGCGCGCATCATCAGGCGCGCCAGTTCGGACTGCCGGCGGGTTCCGGTCTTCTCGAAGATCTGGGCGAGCTGCGCATTGATCGTGTGCGGGCTGAGACCGAAGCGGGCCGCGGCCTCGCGCGGCGTCAGGCCTTCGAACAGCGCCAGCGCCACGCGCGCCTCGGCAGGCGTCAGGCCGAAGAGGTCGCGGAGCCTGTGCTCGGGAAGGCTGACCCCGGCCTCCAGGTCGGTCACGCAAACCAGGATGGAATGACCCGAGCGGAACAGCCCGAGGCGCCCGGCGCGGATCGGCGCCACCGTCACCGAAAGCGGCCGTCGCCGGCATGGCGTGGCCAACGCCATCGAGCCGCCAGACCTGTGCTCGCCGTCCGCCGTTCCGGCCGCGGCGATCAGGGCCTGCAGCCGGCGCGCGTCCTGCGGCCTCGATGCGCCGAGCCGCCCGCCGCCGATGCTGAGGCCGCCGTCCTCGTCGGCCAGGGCCGCGCCAGCCCGGTTGACATGCAGGAGCCGCCCGGTGTCGGCCAGCACGAACAGCCCATGCGGCGAACGGTCCAGCACCCCGGTCAGATCGCCGGCGAAGTCACGGGTCTCGGCGACGCGTCGACCCAGGTCGTAGGCGCGGATCAGGTGCGGATGATAGCGCCGGACCACCTCGATATCCCGCCCGTCGAACTGGCCGCGCCGCTGCGGCCGGCTGATGTTGAGCGTCGCCGTCTCGGCGCCGCGCGCGGCGAGCCGGACCACAAGCGCGGCGTGGATGTCCTGCGGCCGCCAGAAATCGTTGTAGAACTCGGTCCTGACCAGTTCGTCCTTGTCGATGAAGTCTTCGTCGGTGAGGATGCACGGCGACCAGCGGCGCATGTATTCGCGCGGGTCGCCGACCTGGTGCAGCGGATTGCATTGGGCGAAGTGTTCGTTGTAGCGCCTTGGCCAGCTGGGATCGACGCGCGACATCGGATCGTCCGCGTCGCAGCCGCTGCCGTCCTCGGTGCTGAGTTGCGAGAGCCAGCCGCCCGCGCCACCGGTCATGTCCGCCAGGCGCTCCATCAGCGGAATCCACAGGGTCGGGTCGACCGCCGAGTCATAGACCAGGTCGAGAAAATTGATGTTGCTTCGCCCAGGCATGGGACCGCGCTGATCTGACTGCCGCGAGGACAACCGATTGTCCGACGCTTGGCAAGCCCGGCGGCCAGCGAACGATGGGTCCCGTCAGGCCGTCTCGGGTGGTCGAAAGCGCCGACGTGACCAAGGTCTTCGCGCGCGACTCGATGGCGGCCCTGAAACGCGCTCTGCTGAGATGATCGCGCCGTCGGGCGCGCTAACCTTCCATCGCCCTTTCGCGCGCGCCTCTCAACGGGTAAGCCAGCGCGGCACGCAAACCCCTGGCTCCATGAAGCGCTCATGATTGGCAAACTGAATCACGTCGGGATCGCCACGCCGTCGATCGAGCAGTCGTGGACGCTCTATCGCGACGTGCTCGGCGTCAGCGACATTACCGAAAAGCGCGCGCTGCCGGAGCAGGGGGTCTGGGTCAGTTTCGTCAACCTGCCCAACGCTCAGGTCGAGCTGATCGAGCCCTATGGCGCGGACTCGCCGATCAACGCATTCCTGGAAAAGAACCCGCGCGGCGGCCAGCACCACGTCTGTTTCGAGGTCGCCGACATCCTGGTCGCCCGCGACGAGCTGCGCGCCAAGGGCGCCACCGTGCTCGGAACCGGCGAGCCGCGCATCGGCGCCCACGGCGTGCCGGTGATTTTCGTTCACCCGAAGGACATGGGCGGGGTATTGGTCGAGCTGATGCAAACCCCGCCGTCCGCCCACTGATGGGTCCAGCCCTGTCCTTCGTGGTCTATCTGACCCTGTGGTGGATCGTTTTTCTGGCCATCCTGCCGATCGGCTCGACCAGCTACGCCGAGGCCGGCATCGACAAGCATGACGGCGGCGATCCGGGCGCGCCGGTGACCCTGAACATGAAACGCAAGCTGATCACCACCACCTGGGTGGCGATCATTCCGTTCGCGGTGATCTGGGCGGTGGTCTATTTCCACCTGATCACCCTGCCGAACCTCGGCGCCGGCGCGCCCGGCGCATGACCGCCGACATCAAGCCCGCCCCGCCGTTCAGCTTCTGGGAACGCTCGGTGGCCATGCGCTACCTGCGCGCCAAGCGCAGAAACGGCGGCGTGGCGCTGATCTCGACCATCTCCTTCATCCTGATCATGCTGGCCGTGGCGATCCTGATCATCGTCATGTCGGTGATGAACGGCTTCCGCAGCGAGCTGCTCGACCGCATCCTGGGCTTCAACGGTCATATGCACGTGACCGGCGCCGCGCTGATCGAGCCGGAGCGCGACCTGGTGCTGCAGCGCATCCGCGCCATTCCCGGCGTGGTCCAGGCCGCACCCCTGGTCGAGGCGCAGGCCCTGGTGCAGGGCAGGGGGCAGACCTCCGGCGCGATCGTGCGCGGCATGACACCGGAAGACGTGCGCGCCACCAAGTTCGTCGCCGACAACATCAAGTCGGGTTCGCTGCAGGGCTTCGGCGACGGCGACTATGGCGGCGACCTGATCCTGGTCGGCGACCGGCTGGCCGCCTCCATGGGGGTCGGGCCGGGCGACACGCTCACCCTGACCTCGCCGACCGGGGCCGCGACCGCCTTCGGCTCCGCGCCGGTCTCCAAGGCCTTCACCGTCGCCGGCACCTTCAGCGTCGGCATGAGCCAGTACGACGAGAGCTTTATCTACATGCCGCTGGCCCAGGCGCAGCTGTTCTTCGGGCGCGGCAGTTCGGCCGACCAGATCGAGATCAAGCTGGACGACCCCGACCGCACCGCCGAGATCCAGCCGCTGGTGCAGAAGGCCGTCGGTCCGGACGGCGTGGTCACCGACTGGCGCAACCAGGAGCAGGCCTATTTCAACGCGCTGGAGGTCGAGCGCACCACCATGACCCTGATCATGGGCCTCCTGGTGCTGATCGCCGCGGCCAACATCATTTCGTGCCTGATCATGCTGGTGAAGAACAAGAGCCGCGACATCGCGGTGCTGCGCACGCTGGGCGCGGGGCAGGGGGCGATCCTGCGCATCTTCTTCCTGTCCGGGTCGGCGATCGGGGCGCTGGGCACCCTGGCGGGCCTAGCCCTGGGCATCCTGTTCTGCCTCAACATCCAGCACATCCAGGGCATCGTCGAATGGGCGACGGGCACGCAGGTGTTCAACGCCGAGATCTATTTCCTCTCCCACATCCCGGCCAGGATCGACTGGCGCGAGGTCGGGTTCGTGGCGGCCTTCTCGCTCACCGCCTCCTTCGTCGCCACTCTGCCGCCGGCCTTCCAGGCGGCTCGGCTGGATCCGGTCGAGGCGCTGCGCTTTGAGTGAGCCGATCCTGAAGCTGCGCGGCGTCACCCGCGACTATCCATCCGGCGAGCGCCTGTTGCAGGTGCTGAAGGGCGTCGATCTGGACGTGCAGGCCGGCGAGATCGTCGGCCTGATCGGTCCGTCCGGCTCCGGCAAGTCCAGCCTGCTGCACGCCGCGGGCCTCTTGGAACGGCCGACGGCGGGCCAGATCGTCATCGACGGCCGCGACTGCTCCAAGCTGGCCGACGCGGCGCGCAGCCGGGTGCGGCTGGGCCTGATCGGCTTCATCTATCAGTTCCATCACCTGTCGCCGGAGTTCAGCGCGCTCGACAACGTCGCCCTGCCGCAGATGATGGCCGGGCGCACCCGTCCCGCCGCGCGGCGCCGCGCCGGAGCGATCCTCGAGCATCTGGGCCTGGCCGACCGGCTGAACCACCAGCCTGGCCAACTCTCCGGCGGCGAACAACAGCGGGTGGCCATCGCGCGCGCGCTGGCCAACGAGCCCAGGCTGGTGCTCGCCGACGAGCCCACCGGCAATCTCGACCCGGCCACCTCGCGGGCGGTGTTCCAGAGCCTGTCCGATCTGGCCAGCGCCACCGGCGTCGGCGTACTGATCGCCACCCACAATATGGAGCTGGCCAGCCACATGCACCGCGTGCTGGCGCTCAGGGACGGCCACCTGGAAGCGCAGTAGCGGCCGGGGCGGCCGTCGCCTTCGCGTCCGTTTCCAGGTTATGCTTGATCAGTTGAGACACCGGGCCAGCCAGGGCCTGCAACGATGTTGGGAGAAATGACGCCGATGACCGACGCCGCCACGGCCGAGCCGACCGCCAAGACCTGGCCGGCCATGTCCATCGCCCAGGCGCACGCCATGCTGACCGCGCCGGGCATGCCCTTCGAGATGGAGGAGCTGGACATCATGGGCGTGCGCATCCGCACCTGGAAGAACGCGCCACCGTCCTTGCGCGCCATCCTGCTGGCTGGCCGCGCCCACGGCGAGAAGATCTTCCTGGTCTATGAGGACGAGCGGATCAGCTTCGAGGCTTTCTTCCGCGCCGTCTCGGCCTTCGCCCACGAACTGCGGTCCAAGGGCGTCAAAAAGGGCGACCGCATTGCCATCGTCATGCGCAACCTGCCGGAGTGGCCAGTGGCCTTCTATGCCGGCGAGGTGCTTGGCGCGATCCTGACGCCGCTGAACGCCTGGTGGACCGGCCCTGAGCTGGAATACGGCCTGACCGATTCCGGCGCAAAGGTCGCCATCCTCGACGCCGAGCGGCTGGAGCGATTGCGCGAGCACCTGCACAACTGTCCGGACCTGAAGACCCTCTATGTCAGCCGCCTGAACGAGGACGAGGCGCTGCCGCAGGTGGTGGCGCTGGAATCGGTCGTCGGCGCGCCGGAAACCTGGAAGGACCTGCCCGATCGGCCGCTGCCGGACGCCGAGGTGGGGCCTGAGGACTACGCCACCATCTTCTACACCTCCGGCACCACCGGAAAGCCGAAGGGGGCGCTGGCCACCAACCGCAACGTCACCTCCAACCTGATGGCCGCCGCCGTCGGTGGCGCGCGCACCTTCCTGCGCCGGGGCGAGGCGCCGCCGGCGCCGGATCCGGACGCCCCCCAGGCCACCATGCTGCTGTCAGTGCCCTTCTTTCACGCCACCGGCTGCTTCGCGATCCTCAACCCGATGCTGGCCGGCGGCGCCAAACTGGTGATGATGCACCGCTGGGACCCGGTGCGCGCCTTCGAGCTGATCGAGCGCGAAAAGGTGACGGCGGCCGGCGGCGTGCCGACCATCGCCTGGCAGCTGATCGAGCATCCGTTGCGCGAGAAGTACGACCTGTCGTCGCTGCAGTCGGTCGCCTATGGCGGCGCGCCCTCGGCGCCGGAACTGGTGCGCAAGATCAAGGAGACCTTCCCCAATTCAGCCGCCGGCAACGGCTGGGGCATGACCGAGACGTCGGCCACCGCCACCGGCAACTCGGCCGAGGACTATCAGAACCGGCCGGACTCCTGCGGTCCCGCCGTGCCGGTGACCGACCTGAAGATCATGACCGTCGAGGGCGACCGCGAACTGCCGATCGGCGAGGTCGGCGAGCTGTGGTGCCGCGGTCCGCAGGTGGTCCGCGCCTATTGGAACAAGCCCGAGGCCACGGCCCAGACTTTCGTCGACGGCTGGGTGAAGACCGGCGACCTGGCGCGGCTGGACGAGGAAGGCTTCTGCTTCATCATCGACCGGGCCAAGGACATGCTGATCCGCGGCGGCGAGAACATCTACTGTATCGAGGTCGAGAACGTCCTCTACGACCACCCGGCGGTGATGGACGCCGCTCTGGTCGGCATCCCGCACAAGCAGCTGGGCGAAGAACCCGGCGCGGTGGTCACCCTGAAAGAGGGCGCCACCGCCACCGAGCAGGACTTGCGCGCCTTCGTCGCCGAACACCTGGCCGCCTTCAAGGTGCCGGTAAAGGTGATCTTTTGGCACGAGACCCTGCCGCGCAACGCCAACGGCAAGATCCTGAAGAACGAACTGAAGAAGCTGTTCGCCGAAGGGAGCTAGGGGCGATCCATAACCAGTCTCGTCAAGCTTCGGCGGAAGTGGCGTACCGATATTGAGGTCAGAGCGCGTATGACTGGCTCGGACCTATCTTTGTGGCCGTCGGCGAAATGACCGAGGCGCGACCGACGCGTCTTTTGAAACCAGCCCCCGACGTCCCTTCTCCCCTTGCGGGAGAAGGTGTCAGCGAAGCTGACGGATGAGGGGTCGCGCTGAAATGGCCGGGTAGCGTCGGCACGTGCCGGATAGGGCTTTCGACCCCTCATCCGACCCCTTCGGGGCCACCTTCTCCCGCAAGGGGGAGAAGGATCCTTTGAGGGGATCCAGACTTTTTTGACGCCAAGTGCGCCAAGGACGCGACGGGTCAATGCTGTCGCGCCCCCGTGGCGATCTTGGCGTCCTTGGCGTCAATCTGGCCGCCTGGCCGGAAGGCGCCGCGCCGACCAGTTAAGACCTGGATCCCGCCTTCGCGGGCTACACCGGCGCCGTTACTGAGTCAGACGCCAGCGGCCGTCTTCGTCTCGGCAGGCGCGCAGCGAATCGCGGGTCGAGGCGCCGTCGGGGTAGGTGATCTCCCGGGTGGCCATGCCGCAGTCCCGGCCGCGGTAGCCGTCGTCATAGCCCGGAGGCGGCGGACCATTGTCGTAGGGGCCGGGGCCGCCGTCATAGCCGGGCGGCGGCGGATAGTCGGCCTGGCAGTTGGTCGTGCCCGCGCCGACGCCGGCGCCGACCGCCGCGCCCGCGACACCGCCGACAATGGTGCCGCCCGGGCGGGCGCCGCCATGCGTGACGCCGTTGCCGATCACCGCGCCGGCGATGCCGCCGAGGACGGCGCCGGTGACGGCCCGGTTGTTCTGCTGCTGTTGGCAGGCCTGCTCTGGACTCTCATAGGGCTGGGCCAAAGAGACGCCCGGAACGGCCATGGCGCTGGTCAGCACCACCGCCGCGGTCGCCGCGAGCATTGCGCCGCTGGCGAGTGTTGAACGAAAGGTCATTGAGGCTTTCCCCCTTGGGGCCACGATTGGCCAAGAATTGATGTTACACGCTTGTTCCACCATCCGGCTAGATGATCTCCCGACGAGCCTGAACACCGCTTGAGCGGGCCGTTCATCTTCGTTCATGGACGAGCAGCATGCAGGACTTCCTGATCGACAGCATGGGCGCCAAGGGCGACGGCGTGGCCGACGGGCCGCTCTATGCCGCACTGACCCTGCCGGGCGAACGGGTGCGCGGCGAGCGCCAGGGCGACCGCGTCGAGGTGGAGGCCATCCTTCAGCCCAGCCCCGACCGCGTGGCGCCGCCTTGCCCCTATTTCGGTGACTGCGGCGGCTGCGCGCTGCAGCATTGGGCGCACGAACCTTACCTGGCCTGGAAGGCCGATCAGCTGCGTCAGGCCCTGGTCCGCGAGCGGATCGAGGCGGAGATCTTGCCCACCTTCGCCGCCCCGGCGCACAGCCGCCGCCGGCTGGCCCTGCACGCGCGCGCGGTGGGCAAGGGCGTCGCGCTGGGCTTCAAGGCGCGCCGCTCCTGGCGGCTGGTCGAGATCGGCAGCTGCACCATCGCCCATCCGAGGCTGGAGGCGGCGTTTCCGGCCCTGGCGGCGCTGGCCAAGCCCTTCCTGGAACACCCCAAGTCCGCGCCCACCCTGCACGTCACCCTGACCGAGACCGGCCTCGACGTCGACGTCACCGGCATCGAGCGGCGCAGCGGCGGCCTTTCCGCCGACGCCCGGGTGCAGGCGGCCGAACGCGCCGCGGCCGGCGACTTCGCCCGCGTCACCCTGGCCGGCGAGATCGTCTACCAGGCGCGCCAGCCGATGGTCCGGCTGGGCCGGGTCGTCGTTACGCTGCCACCCGGCGGCTTCCTGCAGGCCGTGCCCGAGGCCGAGGCGGCCATGGCCGCCTTCGCGGTGCAGGCGATCACCGGCGCCTCGCGTGTCGCCGACCTGTTCTGCGGCGTCGGGACCTTCAGCGTCCGGCTGGCCGAAGTCGCCTCGGTAATGGCGGCCGACGTCTCGGCCGCCTCGATCAAGGCGCTGATCGCCGCCAGCGGCGCGCCCGGCCTGAAGGCGATCACCGCCGAGGCCCGCGACCTGGCCCGCCGCCCGATGCTGGCGGCGGAGATGAAGCGGCTGGACGCGGTGCTGTTCGATCCGCCCCGCGCCGGCGCGGCCGAACAGGCGCGCGAGATCGCCGCCTCCAAGGTCCCAGTCGCAATCGGCGTCTCCTGCGATCCCGCCACCTTCGCCCGCGACGCCCGCATCCTGACTGATGGCGGCTTCACCCTGCGCCGGGTGCTGCCGGTCGATCAGTTCCTGTGGTCGCCGCACGTCGAGTTGATCGGCGTGTTCACCCGCTGACGGCGATTTGCGGATAGGCTAAGCTTTGGGCCGCCCTTACGGCTTTGGAACGCCTCAGACGTGATGCTTGAAGCCATCCGAGCCGAGACACGGCCTGACGACGGCGACCTGGAGCCGGCTTCGATCGCCGAGCGCGCGCCGCCGCGCCTGGTCTCAACCACCCATCCCACGTGGCTCTCGTCCGTGGTTTTCGCCGCCAAGGCGATGGTCTTCAGACTGGGCCGGTTGGCCGACGATCTGCGCGCGCCGCCGCCGCGGCTTGCGACGGGCGGCGCCGACCTGGCGCGGGCCGCCGGCGCCTCCCGCTCGCCGCTTTGGTCCGACGAGACCCTCGCCGAGCGGGCGCTGCAGCTCGGCAAGGTGCAGAACCTGCGTGTTGCGGCGCGGGCGCTCGATGACCTGTTCATCCCCGCCGGCGCGGTGTTCAGCTTCTGGCGTCAGGTGGGCCTGCCGTCGGCGGCGCGCGGCTACGCCACCGGCCGCATGCTGCAGCAGGGCTGCATGGTCGCCTCGACCGGCGGCGGCCTCTGCCAGCTGTCCAATGCGCTCTACGAGGTCGCGCTGCAGGCCGGCTGCCGCATCGTCGAACGCCACACCCATTCGCGCATCGTCCCGGGCTCGCTCGCCGCCGAGGGGCGCGACGCCACGGTGGCCTGGAACTATGTCGATCTCCGCTTTGCCGCGGAGCGCGACCTGCGCCTGTCGGTGCGGCTGGATCGGGACACGCTGACCGTTCGCCTATTAGGCGCGGAGGAGCCCGTCGCGCGCATGCGGCCGGCGCCAAGAGCGATCGGCGTCCCGCTCATCCTGGCGCGCAGCTGCGCCTCGTGCGGCGAGACCGAGTGCTTCATGCATGAAGGCGACGCGCCAACAGCGGATATCCGTCGCCAAGCCTTCCTGGTCGATGAGGCCTGGCCGGAGTTCAAGGCCTACGTCCGCGAAACGGCCCGACCCGGCGACCGCCTGGGCCTGCCGCTGGACGGTGCGGCGCTGCATTTCGCCCGCTACGCCTGGCCGACGAGCGGCTTCGCGAAGGTGTCCAGCGCCCCGGTCGAGGCGCTGCGCCGCAGCCTGGCGCTGAGGCGCGCCGGCGGGCAGGGCGCCTTGCGGCGGAACGCCGAGCTTGACGCCGCACAGCGCATCGCCGCCCGCCTGGCCAGGACGCTGCCGCCCGAAATCGCCTCGGTGACCGTCGCCCAGTCCTATCTGCCCTTCCTCTGGCGCGATGGCGTGCTGGGCGGGCGCGACGTCACGGTGCTGATGACCCGGCTGCCGATGACGGTGTTGCAGGCGCGGTTGGACGCGGCGGCGCACGACAACCCGCTCCAGGCCACCCTGGCGGATTTCCGCGCGCCGACCTGGCTGGCGACGGCCGAGGCCGAAGCCCTGGCCGACGCCGTCGCCATCGTCACGCCGCATGCCGAGATCGCCGCCCTGTTCGGCGCGCGCGCCGTGCGCCTGCCCTGGCAGACCGGACCACGGCGCGCGAGGGTCGCGACCCCCGTGCGCCGCATCGCCTTCCCCGGCCCGACGGTCGCCCGCAAAGGCGCATACGCCCTGCGCGAGGCGGCGCTGGCGCTGGACCTCGAGGTCATGCCGCTGGGCGCCGAGCTGGAGGGCGACGACTTCTGGCGCGGCGTCCGCATCGCGCCGCCGGGGGACTGGACCACGGCCGATGTCATGGTGCAGCCGGCCCTGGTCGAGGACCAGCCGCGCCAGCTGCTCGCGGCCCTGCCGCCGGCATGCCGGTGATCGCCACCGACGCGTGCGGCCTCGACCGCCAACTCGGGTTGGTCCTGCTGCCGCACGGGAACGCCGAAGCGCTGATTGCGGCGCTGTCCGCGATGATGGATACCGGTGAGGGCAGCACTCCGGGGCAGGGGTGACGAGACCAGTAGGCTTAGGGGGCTGAAGTGTACGATCTTATCGTCGTCGGCGGCGGCATCGGCGGCTCGGCCTTGGCCACCGTGATGGCGCGGGCCGGGAAATCGGTGCTGCTTTTAGAACCTTCGACGGTCTATCAGGACCGGGTCCGCGGCGAGTGGATCGCGCCCTGGGGCGTCGCCGAGGTGCAGCAGTTGGGCCTGTACGATCTGCTGATGGGGGCCGGCGGCCACCACATCGGCCGCCACGTCACCTATGACGAGAGCCGCGAACCGGCGGAGGCCGAGGCGGTCGGGATGCCGCTGAACATGTTCAAACCTGGCGTGCCAGGGCCGCTCTGCCTGCGCCACCCGCACCACTGCCAGACCCTGTTCGACGAGGCGACCCGCGCCGGCGCCGAGGCGCTGCGCGGCATCAACCTGATCGATGTGGTCACCGGCGCGCACCCGCGAGTGACCTACGAGATCGACGGTCGCACCGTGGAGGCGACCGGACGGCTGCTGGTCGGCGCCGACGGCCGCACCTCGCAGGTGCGCGAGGCCGGCCGCATCGTCCTGCACCAGGACCAGCCGCACCACTGGTTCGCCGGCTTGCTTGTCGACGGGGCCGAGGGTTGGGACGCGGATCTGCAGGCCATCGGCACCGAGGGCGACTTCGGCTTCCTGGCCTTTCCGCAAGGCGGCGGCCGGGTGCGCATCTATGGCGGCTACCCGCTGGAGCAAAGCCAGCGCTTCAAGGGTCCGGACGGGCCGCGGCGGTTTCTGGATGCATTCGCCATGGCCTGCAGCCCGGCCAATAAGCATTTGGTCGCCGGCGAACCGGCTGGGCCCTTGTTCAGCTATTTCAACAACGATTCCTGGACCGACGAGCCCTTCGCCAAGGGTGTGGTGCTGATCGGCGACGCGGCCGGCTGGAACGACCCGATCCTGGGCCTTGGCCTGTCGATCACCTACCGCGACGTGCGCATCGTCAGCGACCTGCTCAAGGCCAGCGACGACTGGGCGAACATGTCCTTCGCCAGCTATGCCGAGGAGCGCGCCGAGCGGATGCGCCGGCTGCGCTTCGTGGCCAAGCTCCAGGCCACCATCGACATGGAGTTCGGCGACGTCGCCAAGGCGCGGCGGCGCAGCCTGTTCGAACGCTCCGCCACCGATCCGAGCCTTGGCGCGCAC
This sequence comes from Caulobacteraceae bacterium, assembly GCA_041691315.1. GTDB lineage: Bacteria > Pseudomonadota > Alphaproteobacteria > Caulobacterales > Caulobacteraceae > Poindextera. Next base: position 28,656 of record JBEPUW010000015.1, read on the forward strand.
GGCTTCGCGGTCCTGGCCGGGCCGGAAATGCTGCCGGCCGAGATCTTCACCGACGACCACCGCGCCCGCGTCCTCGGCGCATGAGCGCGCCAGCGGCTCCCGACATCCGGCGGCCGGCCGCGGTCGATGCCGACTGGTTGACCGCGGTCCTGCAGCAGGCCGGCGTCGACGCTGTGGTGCGGGACTTCACCGCCGCCAATGTCGGCACCGGCCAGATCGGCGAGAGTGTCCGTTTCGCCCTCGACTATGCGCGCGGCGGCGACGAGGCGCCGGCCTCGCTGGTCGGCAAGTTCCCTTCGTCCGGCGAGCAGAGCCGCAGCACCGGCGTGGCGCTTGGCAACTACATCCGCGAGGTGCGCTTCTATCAAGAGCTCGCGCCCACCGCGCTGATCCACACGCCGCGCTGCTATTTCACCGACGTCGACGAGGCGACCAGCGAGTTCGTGCTGATGATGGAGGACCTGTCGCCGGCCGAGCAGGGCGACCAGCTGGCCGGCGTCAGCCTGGACCAGGCCCGGCTGGCGGTGATCGAGGCGGCCAAATTGCACGCCTCGCACTGGGGCGACGACAGTCTGGACGAGTTGCCGTGGGTGTCGGGCTCCAAGGCCGCGGCGCCCAGCGTCGCCTCCGACGGCATGGTCGCGGCGCTCTGGCAGGGGTTCCGGCAACGCTATGGGCCGCAGCTACAACCGCACTGGATCGAGGCGGGAGAGCGGCTGTCGTCGCGCTTCGGCGAACTGGCCACCCAGCACGACGGCCCGCGCTGCCTGACCCACAACGACTATCGGCCCGACAACATGATGTTCGCCAGCGCCAGGGGCGGCCATCCGCTGACCGTGCTCGACTGGCAGTCCTTCGCCTATGGCGCCGGCCCGACCGACCTGGCCTATTTCCTGGCCGGCGCGGTGTCGCCGGAAGTGCGCCGTGCCCACGAGCCAGAGTTCCTCGACCTATACCTGACGACGCTCACCGGGCTGGGCGTCACCGGCTACGGCATGGACGATCTGAAGCGCCACTACGGCCAGGGCGCCTACCTGCTCTTCGTCACCGCCTTCTTCGCCGCCATGGTCGTCACCCAGACCGAGCGCGGCGACGAAATGTTCCTCCGCATGCTCGGCGGCGCCGCCGACCACATGCGCGATCATGGGGCTTAACCGCTGCAGCCTTATCCAATTGGGCAGGCAATCCCACCAAGCCCCTTCCCCCTTGCGGGGAAGGGGTTGGGGATAGGGGTGTCAGCGCCGCGCTTACGGTCTGGAGACAATCCCCGGACATCCGTCGCCGCCTTCAGCAGCGCACCCCCACCCCTAACCCCTCCCCGCAAGGGGGAGGGGAACCCCGCGAGCGCGTCACTGGTCGAAAATTGAACTGATGTCGTTAACGCCCAACCAGCCGCTTGGGCGCGACGCCGGACCAGGCCAGGCGCAGGAGGTTGGTCATTTCGTCCTCGTCGCAAAGCTCGTGGAATACGAAAGTCCAGCCCATGCGCGCGGCGGTGACGGCGCGATTGCCCTTGCCCGACACGGGTTCGACGACGCCTGGGCGGCCTTCGACCAGGTTGTGCTGGTCCTCGGGATCGAGCTTGATCGTCACCCGGCCGGGCTCGCGCAGCACCGCGAAGATCTTCTTGTTCACCCGAAACGACGGCGCGTTGAAATGGTCGGACTCGGTCACTTCCGGAAGGCTGAGCGCGAGGCGGCGGACGTCGTCGAGGCTGGCCATGCGGCGATCATGCAGGCAAATCGGCTGACGGCCTAGCCGAACAGCTCCATCTGGTTCGGATCGGCCGAGGGGCGCTGGAACAGGCCGAGTTCCATCGGTGGGAGGGGGCGGTCGAGGCCGTGCTTGCGCGCCGCCAGGCGAAAGCGGGTGGCGACCAGATCGGCCACCGGGCCTTCGCCGCGCATGCGCTTGCCCCATTCCGGATCGTACTCCTTGCCGCGGTGGGTCTGGCGCACGAGCGACATCACCCGCCTGGCGCGGTCCGGCCGTTCGGCTTCCAGCCACTCGCGGAACAGGTCCTTGATCTCGCGCGGGAGCCTGAGCATCGTGTAATAGGCGCGCGCCGCGCCGACCTCGGCGCCGCGCTCCAGCACCGCCTCCATCTCATGGTCGTTCAGGCCTGGAATCACCGGCGCAAAACCGATGAAGGTCGGAATCCCCGCGGCGGACAACTGTCGGATGGCGTCGATACGGCGCTCGGGCGTCGAGGCCCTCGGCTCCATGGCCCGCGCCAGCTTGCGGTCGAGGGAGGTCACGGAGACGGCGACGGCGGCCAGTCCCTGGGCGGCCATCGGCGCCAGGATGTCGATGTCGCGGATGACCAGGGCGTTCTTGGTGGTGATGCCGACCGGGTGCTTGTAGCGCGCCAGCACCTTTAGGATCTCGCGGGTGATCTGCAGCTTGCGCTCGATCGGCTGGTAGGGGTCGGTATTGGCGCCCAGCTGGATGCGCGCCGGCTGGTAGCTGCGCTTGGCCAGTTCGCGCTCCAGCAGCTGCGCCGCCTCCGGCTTGAAGAACAGTTGGGTCTCGAAATCCAGGCCGGGCGACAGGCCGAGATAGGCGTGGCTCGGCCGAGCGTAGCAATAGATGCAGCCGTGTTCGCAGCCGCGATAGGGATTGATCGAGCGGTCGAAACCGATGTCCGGGCTGTCGTTGCGGCTGACGATCGTCCGCGCCTTTTCCGCCGTCAGCGTCGTCTCCAGCTGCGCCGGCTCGCCGTCTTCCTCGGTCCAGCCGTCGTCGAATGTCCCGCGCGTGAAGGCGTCGAAGCGGCTGCTATGGTTGGAGCGCGAGGCGCGCCCGCGGGCGTTGACGGGCAGGGTGGGCATGGCTTTACCCTGAACCCATCATAAGAACATATCAAGAACATCTATTGACGCGCCGACGTGGCGCGGCTTGATGCCGGACATGATCTCGGCGGTGATCGCGACCCTGAACGACGAGGCCCGGCTGGAGGCGACCCTGGCCGCTCTGACCGCGCCGGCCATCGACGGCTTCGTGCGCGAGGTGATCGTCGCCGACGCCGGGTCCACCGACACGACCCTGGCCATCGCCGAGGAGGCCGGCGCCCGGATCGTCCAGGCTAAGGTCGACACGGCGCTCGTTGAAGGCTGCACGGCGGCGCGCCAGCCCTGGTTCCTGTTGCTGAAGGCCGGGACCCGGCCGCAGGCCGGGTGGGAACAGGCGGCCTGGCGGCACGTCAACGACCATTCGGGCGCCGCCGGCTGGTTTCAGCTGTCGCTCAAGGCTGGCGGCCCAGGCGCGCGGCTGGAAGAGGCCAGGGCCAATCTCGCCGCCCGCCTGCTCGGCCGCCTACGCCCCGAACACGGGTTGCTGATCCCCCGGCGACTGTTCGAGGAGACGCTGGAACGACGATCCGGACCCGTCAGCCTGCCGCTGCGAACCGGTCGCCGGGTGCTGCGACCGCTGGGGGCGCGGATCCTGGCCTAGCGTGCTTGACCGCGGGCCGATTGCGGCAAACCGTGGCCTCGTGCAGCACAGGAGCGACACCGCATGTCCGAGCCCATCCTGCTGATCGAGATTGACGGCCCGATTGCGCGCCTGACGCTCAACGATCCCGGCCGCGCCAACGCGCTCTCCGAGGCGATGATCGCAGCACTCTCAGGCGCGCTCGCCGACCTCGGCGCTGACCCGGCCGTCCGCGTGATTGTCCTTGGCGCCAGCGGACGGCTGTTCTGCGCCGGCCACGACCTGGTCGAGCTGAGGGACGGCCGGGACACGGCCGCCCACGAAGACCTCTTCGCCCAATGCTCCGCCCTGATGCAGGCGATCGTCGCCTGTCCCAAGCCGGTCATCGCCCGCGTCCAGGGCGCCGCGGTGGCGGCCGGCTGCCAGCTGGTCGCGAGCTGCGACCTGGCGTTTAGCGCCGATACCGCCCGGTTCGCGGTCTCCGGCATCAATCTGGGGCTCTTCTGCTCGACGCCCGGCGTGGCGCTGGCGCGCGCCGTCAGCCGCAAGGCTGCGCTTGAGATGCTGCTGACCGGCCGCTTCGTCGGCGCGGCCGAGGCCGCCGAAATGGGGCTGATCAACCGCGCCGTACCCACCGGCGACCTCGACGCCGTCGTGGACGAGGCGACGCTGGCCATCGCCGCCAAGGCGCCCGATGCCATCGCGCTCGGCAAGCGGGTCTTTCAGCGCCAGATCGAGCTGCCGCTGGACGAAGGCTACGTCGTGGCGTCGAAGGCCATGGCCGAGAATCTGGAGTTCGAAAGCGCCCAGGCCGGCATCGACGGGTTCCTCAAGCGCTGAGCCCTCGTCCGGCTAACCGCCCCGCCGGGCGATCATCAGCATCTGGGCGCGTTCTTCCAGTTCGTAGGCGATCTCGAGGCTTGGGCTTTCCAGGGCCGCGTCGAGGCTGCGTTTGGTCAGCCGCAGGGCGTCAGGCTGAGCCTTCAGCATGTCGGCGGCGAGCGCCTCGCCATAGGCGTCCAGGTCCGCCTCGGAGGTCACCGCCGCGACCAGGCCGGCGGCGAGGCCGGCCTCGGCGCGCAAGGGCCGGCCCGCCAGCAGCATCTCGCGGGCGCGCGAAACGCCAATGGCGCGCTGCAGGCGCCAGCTCACGCCCAGCTCGGCGCCCGAAAGGCCGATGGCGAGGAAGGCCGGGTGGAAGGCGGCGCTTTCGCTGGCGACCACGATGTCGGCGGAAAGCGCGATGGTCAGGCCGCCGCCGGCCGCGGCGCCGCGCACCAGGGCGATGATCGGCTGCGGGCAGGCGCGCATGGCCTTTTGCATGTCGCGCAAGGTCCAGTCGCCGTTCGGGCCGTCCTGCAGCGCCTCTGGCGTGCCGGCGGCCTTGAGGTCGGCGCCGGCGCAGAAGGCCCGGCCGGCGCCGCGCAGGATCACCACGCGGGTCTCGCGCTTGCGGCGCAGGCCCTCGAAATAGTCCAGCAGCGCCTCGGTCAGCGGCTGGTTCAGGGCGTTCAGCCGATCCGGCCGGTTCAGGGTGACCCGCTCGATCTCGCCAAGGCGCTCGACCACGAGCACGTCCGTCGTCGCAACCGTTTCGCTCATGCTCATGGCCTCAGATGCGCCGATCGAGGCCGGCCCAGAACGGTTCGCGCAGCTTGCGCTTGAAGATCTTGCCGGAATCCTCGCGCGGCAGTTCGGCATGGAAGTCGACCTGCTTGGGGACCTTGTAGCCGGCCATATGCCCGCGCAGGAAGGCGCGCACATCACTCTGCGAAAGCTCGACTCCCGGCGAGGTCTGCACCGCGGCACAGACGGCCTCGCCATATTCCTCGTCCGGAATGCCGAACACGCCGCAGTCAGCGACCCCCGGCATCTTCATCAGCTCGGCCTCGATCTCGGCCGGATAGATGTTCACCCCGCCGGAAATGATCATGTCCTTGGCCCGGTCGCACAGATACAGGAACCCGTCCTCGTCGAAATAGCCGATGTCGCCCGGCGCGATCAGGCCGGCCTTCTCGCTTTCGCGGCGCTTCTGATCGTCGCCATGATAGGTGAAATCGGCCAGCGCCTTGGTGCGCGCGACCACCTCGCCGACCTCGCGCGGCGGCAGGCTGTTTCCGTCCGCATCAATGACCCGGACATCGCTTTCCGGCAACGCCTTGCCGACCGTTCCGGGGTGGGCGAGCCACTGTTCGGAATCGCAGAACACCACGATACCGGTCTCCGTGGCGCCGTAGTACTCGTTGATCACCGGCCCCCACCATTCGATCATCGCCCGCTTGGTCGGGGCGGGGCAGGGCGCGGCGGCGTGGACCACGAACTTCAGCGACGACAGGTCGTATCTCGCCTTCACCTCGTCCGGCAGCTTGAGCAACCGGTTGAACATGATCGGCACCATGTGCAGGTGCGTGACCTTGTGCTGGTCGATCAACTGCAGCAGCTCCTCCGCATCGAACCGCGCCTGCAGAATCACCGTGCCGCCCAGTCGCCCCGACGCCATGCCGTAGGCGTTGGGCGCCGAGTGATACATCGGGCCGGTCACGACGGTGACGATCGAGGTCGGATCGAAGCCCAGGAAGCCGAACCCGCGGCCCAGGATCCGGCCGCCGACGGCCGTCTGCTCGGGGGTCGGCGGATGCCGCCGCACGCCCTTCGGCCGGCCGGTGGTGCCGGAGGTGTAGATGATGGTGCCCGGAGCCGCCGCGTCGCTGCCGGCATAGGGCGCGAAGCCCTCCAGCCAGCGACTCCAGTCGATCATCCCCTCGGGAACGCGACGGTTGGCGGGCTCCACGCCATAGGCCTCGGCCACCTCGGACGGGGTCTCCACCACCAGCACCGGCACGCCCGGCGGCAAGGCCGTTCGCACGGGCTCGATCAGGTCGGCGTGGATGACGATGGCCCGGGCGCCGGAGTTCTCGAACAGATAGCGCGCCTCGTCCTCGGTATAGTGCCAGTTCACCGGCGTCGGATAGGCGCCGAGCAGGCCCGCGGCATAGCTGGCCTCGAAGAACGGCAGGTCGTTCCGCAGATAGACCGCGACCGTGTCGCCGCGCCCCACGCCCAGCGACGCCAAGCCGGACGCCGCGCGCGCCGCGCGCTCGGCCAAGGCGCCGATGTCGATACGCCGCTCACCGCTGATGATTTCGCCCATCGTTCCACTCCCGTCCGCAACCCCGATGGTCTTGCCGCCATCGTCGCGGTGAGTTGAGCACAATTATCCAGACGGGTCGCCAGCAGGCCGTTCCGGCCTGTCCAGGCGTTCGCTTAGCATCAAGAGGTCGGCCCAGGCGCGCTTCTTGGCGGCGGGTTGGCGCAGCAGGAAGGCGGGGTGCAGGGTGGGGAGCGCCGGCAGGGCCAGCGCGCCGTCCGGCGAGGTCCAGTCGAACCAGCGGCCGCGCAGCGACAGGATGCCCTCCGGCCGCTGCAGCATGGCCTTGGCCGAGGCGCCGCCGGCCAGCAGCAGGAAACGCGGCTGCACCAGGGCGATGGCGCGCTCGAGGAACGGCGCGCAGACCAGCTGTTCCTGGGCGGTCGGATTGCGGTTGCCGGATGGTCGCCAGAAGACGGTGTTGGTGATGAAGACCCGCTCGGCCAGGCCCGCGGCGCCCAGCATCTTGTCGAGCAGCTTGCCGGCGCGGCCGACGAAGGGCTGGCCCAGGGCGTCTTCGTCGGCGCCCGGCGCCTCGCCGATGACCATGACCGGCGCATCGGCGATCCCGCGCGAAAACACCGCGTGGCGGGCGCCCTCGAACTTCAGCCCGCAGCCGTCGAAGGCGGTAATGGCGGCGGCCAGGGCGTCGAGGTCATTGGCTTCGGCCGCCATCCGGCGCGCCGCGTCGATCGCCCCGGAAACATCGGGGCCGGGCGTAGCGGCCAGCTTGGCGGAGGCTTGGGCGACCGTTGGCGGCGGCCTGACCCGTTCGGCGGTGCGGTCGACCGGCTCATCGGCGAAGGCGGTGTCGACCCCGGCCTCGGCCCAGAATCCGAGCAGGCTTTCCAGCGCGCGGGTTCCTGTCTCGGGGGTTTGCAAAATCGGATCTCCCTTGACCGTCCATAGGTCAGCTTCGGATAAGTCTCATCGAAGCTTACAACGCCGCGGACGCGGGCGCGAGGAACCAGGCCAATGACTGACGACATCGAACGCGAAGCGATGGAGTACGACGTCGTCATCGTCGGCGCCGGCCCGTCCGGCCTGGCCGCGGCCATTCGCCTGAAGCAAATTTCGCCCGACCTCACCGTCGCGGTGCTGGAAAAGGGCTCGGAAGTCGGGGCGCACATCCTCTCCGGCGCGGTGCTCGATCCCAAGGCGATCAGCGAGCTCTTCCCGGACTGGAAGGAAAAGGGCGCCCCGCTGGAGACGCGGGTCACCGACGACCGGTTCCTGATGCTCGGGCCGCAGGGCGAACTGCCGCTGCCGGTCTTCGCCATGCCGCCGCTGATGCACAACCACGGCAATTACATCGCCTCGCTGGCCAATGTCTGCCGCTGGCTGGGGACCCAGGCCGAGGAGTTGGGCGTCGAAGTCTATCCCGGCATGGCCGCCTCGGAGCTGGTGTTCGGCGATGCCGGCCAGGTGGTCGGCGTCGTCGCCGGCGTCTTCGGCATCGGCAAGGACGGCGAGAAGAAGCCGGACTATCAGCCGGGCCTCGAGTTGCGCGGCAAGTACGTCTTCATGGGCGAGGGCGTACGCGGCTCGCTGGCCAAGTCGCTGATGGCGAAATTCAACCTCGGCGACGGGGTCGAACCACAGAAGTTCGGCATCGGCCTGAAGGAGATCTGGCAGGTGCCGGACGCGGTCTTCCGCCCCGGACTGGTGCAGCACACGGTCGGCTGGCCGCTGGATGACAAGACCGGCGGCGGCAGCTTCATGTACCATTTCGGCGACAACTACGTGTCCATCGGGTTCGTGCTGCACCTGAACTACAAGAACCCGTGGCTTTCGCCTTTCGACGAGTTCCAGCGCTTCAAGACCCACCCGTCGGTGCGGCCCTATCTGGAAGGCGGCAAGCGCATCGCCTACGGCGCGCGTGGGGTCACCGAGGGCGGCTGGCAGTCGATCCCGAAACTGACCTTCCCGGGCGGCGTGCTGATCGGCTGTTCGGCCGGCTTCATGAACGTGCCGCGCATCAAGGGCAGCCACAACGCCATGAAGTCCGGCATGCTGGCGGCCGAGGCGGCGGCCGCGGCGATCGCCGCCGAGCGCACCGGCGACGAACTGGTCGAGTACGAGGAAGCCTTGCGCTCGTCCTGGATCGCCAGGGATCTGAAGCGGGTGCGCAACGCCAAGCCGCTGCTCAGCCGCTTCGGCACGCTCCTGGGCGTCGCGCTCAGCGGGGTGGACATGTGGTGCACGACCCTGCTCGGCGGCTTTTCCTTCCTGGGCACGCTGAAGCACGGCAAGACCGACGCCGCCTCGCTGGGCCTGGCCAAGGACTACCAGCCGATCAGCTATCCGAAGCCCGACGGCGTGGTCAGCTTCGACAAGCTGTCCTCGGTCTTCATGTCGGCGACCAATCACGAGGAAGACCAGCCGGCGCACCTGAAACTGAAGGACCCGGGCGTCCCGATCGCCGTCAATCTGCCGGAATTCGGCGAGCCGGCCAGGCTGTATTGCCCGGCGGGGGTCTATGAGGTGCTTTACGACGACGCGGGAGCCAATCCGCGCTTCCAGATCAACGCGCAGAACTGCGTTCACTGCAAGACATGCGACATTAAGGATCCATCGCAGAATATCGTCTGGACCACGCCGGAGGGCGGCGGCGGGCCGAACTATCCGAACATGTAGCGGTCGGGGCCTTGCGCCCTTGCCGACGCCGCATTTCGGAGCCAAGGGTTGAGCTATGCCTCCTGTTCGCAGCCTCGCTGTTCTCCTCTCGCTCGCCGCGCTCGGCGCCTGCACCACGACCACCGACACGACATCGGTCGGACTGCGCGCCAGCCAGCCGGTCGAGACCCCTGCCGTCCCGGCCTCGACCTTCGGCCTCTACCTCGCCGGCCAGGCGGCGCTGGACCAGGGCCATGGCGACGAGGCGGCGGGCTTCTTCGCCCAGGCCGCGCAACAGGACACCGACACCAGCTCCATCAAGATCCACGCCTTTGTCGCCGCCCTGGTGGCCGGCGACATCCGGCGCGCCGCCACGCTGGCGCCGGGTCCCGACGACGGTTCGGTCAGCGAACAGCGGCTGGGTCGGCTGACCCGGGTCGTCGAGGCCCTGGCCGAAAACCACGGCCGCGAGGCGCAGACCCTGCTCAGCACCCCGCCACTGTCGCCGCCCGACGACGCGGCGACCCGGCTTCTGCTGCCCTGGGCCGCCGCGGCGGCCGGCGACTGGAAGACCGCCCTGGCCGATCCGGCCGCCGGCGACGACCACCTGGTCGCCCAGGTGTCGCTGCTCGACCAGGCGCTGCTCTACGAACATCGCGACCAGATCGGCCAGGCCAGTCAGGTCTTCGGCAAGCTCTTGGCGCAGAGCGATGGGGCGGGGCTCTACACCACCGCCTATGGCGAGTTCCTTGAGCGCCATGGCCGCACGCCCACCGCGATCAACCTCTATCAGGCGGCGCTGAAGGGCGACGCCAACAACGCTCTGGTCCAGCAGTCGCTGGCTCGCGCCAAGGCCGGCCACGCGCCGCCGCCCGCGCCGACCTTCGCCGAGGGCGCCGGCCGCGCGCTGCTGGCCCCGGCGGCGCTGTTGCTGGCGGAGAAGCAGCCGCAGCTCGGCCTGGTCTATCTTCGCCTGGTGCTCAGACTCGATCCGACGCGCGACGAGGCCTGGCTTTTGGTCGGTGACACCCTGACCGCCGGCGGTCAGATCGAGGCCGCCCGCGACGCCTACGCTCAGCCGCGGCCGGGCTCGCCCAGTTATGTCAGCGCCCGCGAGCGGCTGATCGGCAGCTATGACGAACCCAGCGACGCGCCGATCGAGCTGAAGCTGGCGCAGGAGACCGCCCTGGCCGCGCCGGACGACCCCGACGCCATGTCGCTGCTCGCCGACGCCTTGCGGCTGAACGACCGCTACGCCGAATCCGCCCAGGTGCTGGACAAGCTGATCATCGAGGCAGGGCCGAAGGCGAGCTGGAACCTCTATTACATGCGTGGCGTGGCGCGCGATCAGTCTGGCGACTGGGACGGCGCCGAACGCGACCTGAAACAGGCGCTGGCGCTCAGCCCGGACGAGCCCGAGGTGCTGAACTATCTCGGCTATTCCTGGGTCGACCGCGGCGTCGACCTGAGCGGGGCCAAGGCGATGATCGAACGCGCGGTGGCGGCCAAGCCCGACTCCGGGGCCATCGTCGATTCGCTCGGCTGGGCCTATTATCGGATGGGCCAGTATCCGCAGGCCGTCGAGCAGCTGGAACGCGCGGCCGAGCTCGAGCCGGCCGATCCGGACATCAACGACCATCTGGGCGACGCCTATTGGCGCGCCGGCCGGCGCACCGAGGCGCACTTCCAGTGGAGCCAGGTCTTGATCATGCAGCCCAGCGACAAGCTGCGCGCCCAGGTCGAGGCCAAGCTCAAGTCCGGTCTCGACAACACCCTGCACCCGTCCGTCGCCGAGCGATGAGCGGGCCCGCGCCGGAGGCCAGGGCCTTCGCCGCGGCCAAGGTCAATCTCTTCCTGCACGTCGGGCCGCTGGGCGCCGACGGCTACCACCCGATCGCCAGCCTGTTCGTCTTCGCCAACATCGGCGACAGCTTGCGGCTGGGGGAGGGGGCGGACGCCCGGCTGAGCATCGAAGGGCCGTTCGGGGCCGGGCTTTCCACAGGCTCCGACAACCTGGTCGCCCGCGCCCGCGCGGCGCTGTCGCCGGGCCTGGCGACAGACCTGGTGCTGGAGAAGGGCCTGCCGCTGGCTGCGGGGATCGGCGGCGGCTCGGCCGACGCGGCGGCGACCCTGCGGCTGCTCAACCCGCTGCTGCCGCGACCTCGCTCGGACGCTGAGCTGCTGGCCATCGCCGCGGCCCTGGGCGCCGACGTCGCCGCCTGCCTGCAGAGCCGCGCGGTGATCGCCACCGGCCGCGGCGAACAGCTGTCGCCGGCCCCGGACCTTCCCGAACTGCACGCCGTGCTGGCCAATCCCGGCGTGGAGTCGCCCACCGGCCCGGTCTTCCGCGCCTACGACGCCGGCTTGGCCCAGGCCGCCACCTGCCCGCCGATGCCCGACGCGTTCAAGACGCCGGGCGACGTCGCCGACCTGATTGCCCGCACCCGCAACGACCTGGAGGCCCCAGCCCTCGACCTGACGCCGGCCATCGGAGACGTCCTGCAAGCCCTCCGCGCCGCCCCCGAGGCCCTGGCCGCCCGCATGTCCGGCTCCGGCGCGACCAGCTTCGCGCTGTGTGAAGATGCGCCGGCGGCTGAGACCCTTGCGACGCGCCTGGCGTTTGCGCACCCGGCTTGGTGGGTGCGAGCCTGTCGCCTCAGTTAGGGACGCGCAAAAAAGGCGGAGCCCCTAGGGACCCCGCCAGCTTGCATCTTAATCGAGGAGGAGGACGGGGCCCGCCCATGGGCGAACCCCGGTACGCTAGGCTTAGGCTTGCACCACTTCGCCGTGGAGGTTGATGTCGAGACCCTCGACCTCGACCTCTTCCGACACCCGGATGCCGATGGTGTATTTCAGCACCAGCAGGATCACGAAGGTCATGGCGCCGCAGTAGAAGAAGGTGGCTCCGACGTCCTCGAGCTGGAGGGTCATCTGGTGCCAGTTGTGGTCGTAGATGGCGCCGTGGGCGAGGCTGTTGATCGAGTTCTTCGCCAACAGGCCGGTCATGATGGCGCCGAAAGCCCCACCGATCCCGTGCACGCCCCAGCAGTCGAGGGCGTCGTCGTACCAGCCGAGCCAATGCTTCACGTGCACCGAGGCGACGTAGCAGACGACGCCGACGCCGACGCCGATGATCAGCGCGCCGGTGGTGTCGACGAAGCCCGAGGCCGGGGTGATGGCCACCAGGCCGGCGACCGCGCCGGAGACCATGCCCAGAACCGAAGGCTTCTTGGCGATGATCCACTCGCAGGCCATCCAGGCCAGGGCCGCCGCCGCGGTGGCGACTTGCGTCGCAACCGCCGCCATGCCGGCCTGACCGTCGTGGGATTCAACCGCCGACCCGGCGTTGAACCCGAACCAGCCCACCCAGAGCAGGGAGGCGCCGATGACGCTGTAGGCCAGGTTGTGCGGCGCCATGTTCTCGGTGCCGAGGCCCTTGCGCTTGCCGAGCATCAGGGCCGCGACCAGGCCCGCAGTGCCGGCGTTCAGGTGAACGACGGTGCCGCCGGCGAAGTCGAGCGCGCCCGCCGCGCCCAGCCAGCCGCCACCCCAGACCCAGTGGGCGATGGGGCAGTAGACCAAAAGCAGCCAGGCGCCCATGAACAGCAGGAAGGCGGAGTACTTCATGCGGTCGGCCAGCGCGCCGGCGATCAAGGCCGGGGTGATGATCGCGAAGGTCATCTGGAAGAACATGTAGACCGACTCTGGAATGGTCGGCGCCAAGGCCGTGGTCGTGGCGATCCCCATCGGCGCAAGCATTATATACTTGAAATCACCGATGAATTTTCCGGAGCCGGTAAAAGCGATCGAGTAACCGATCACCACCCAGAGCACGGTGATGACGGCGGTTGCGCCGAAGCTCTGGGCCAGGGTGGCCAGGATGTTCTTCTTGCGCACCATGCCGGCGTAGAACAGCGCCAGGCCCGGAATGGTCATCATCAGGACCAGGACCGACGAGGTGAGCATCCAGGCGGTGTCGCCCGAATTCACCGAGTCGGCCTTGTACGGCGAGGTGGCGAACACCGGGACCGGTGCGGCCGAGGCGGCGGCCGAGGTCGCTGAAGCGGCAGGCGCCGTGGAGTCTGCGGGGGCGCCGCTGGTTGCGGAGGATGCAGCCGCGGCGGCTGACGCCGGCGCCGCTCCCGAGTCCTGCGCGAGCGCCGGGGCCGCGAACGAGGCCCCTGCGATCGTGGCGGCGAGGATGAGGCCCGCCAACCGTTGAATTCCAAAGAGTTTCATAAGCTTCAAGTCCCCTTGTCCTGATGATGCGGGCGGTTAGATCGCGGCCGAGCCGGTCTCACCGGTCCGGATGCGCACGGCGTCTTCGACATTGAGGACGAAGATCTTGCCGTCGCCGATCTTGCCGGTGCCGGCGGCGGCCTTGATCGCCTCGATGGCCTTGGCGACGCCTGCGTCGTCAACGACCACCTCGAGTTGGGCCTTGGGCACGAAGTTCACCGTGTATTCGGCGCCGCGATAGATTTCCGTCTGGCCCTTTTGCCGGCCGTAACCCTTGACTTCCGATATGGTCAGACCCTCCACGCCCGCATTGCCGAGGGCTTCACGCACCTCGTCGAGCTTGAAGGGTTTGACGATCGCCATGATCAGTTTCATTCGCTCGCTCCCGCGTCGGCGGATCGCCGCGCACCCGGTGTTGTCACCTCGCCGCGCCTAGGAGAGGCCAATGAGCCTCCGCCCCCCTCGCGACCTGGGCAGGCTTAAGGTGTGCGGATCGGGCCTGCGGGGGACTGAGCCGGCGTGAGCCTCAAATTTGGGCTGGCCGCCCAGGATTTGAGCAGGCGAGGGGACTGGCGCCCGCAAACTAGGCGGAACCGGCGCGCGGCGCGCGGCCGCGGCGGTTAACGGCGCCGGAGGAGGATGGCGGATCGTCGGCCGATCACGGTTCCGTGATAGGTGACTGGCAACCCAAAGCCTTGCCATGCGTATTCTGTCCCACTGGCGGCCGACCCATGGATGGTCATCGCCTAACCAAGAGGTTTCAAAATGCGACTCAACACCCTTCTTGCCGCCGCCGCGATCACCGTTCTGACCGCCGGTGCGGCGGCCGCCCAATCGTCCATGTCGAGTGGTTCGGACCAAAGCGCCGCGCCGATGAATTCAGATCAAGGCGCACCGATGAACTCCGGCGCCACCGACCCCGACGCCATGGCGCCTTCTGCCGGCCAGGCCGGCATGCCGGCCTCGGCCAGCATGGGCGGTCCCGTGACGTCTTCGCCGACGCCCGTCGCCAGCGCCTATACGCTTAAGGCCGGCGATCCAAATGTGATCTCCAATGGGCCGGTGCCGGACACCCCGGCCAATCGCGCCCGGTACGGCAGGCCGATGAGCAACGCCGGCAAGCATACGGCCGCCGCGGGCAACTGACGATCAGCCTGGCGAATTCCGCCAGGACGCAATCGAGCTTGGCTTGATGCGTCAGCCGGCGGACCCTATGGTCCGCCGGCTTTTCGCTGGCCCAGCCGCCTTATTCGCGACCGATCCCGCCCTTATGGCGTGAACGGCGCAGGGGCGTGGGTGCTCAAACCGAACGAGGTCCTCTTCCTATGACTCTGCACCGACTGTTGATGACGGCCGCCGCGGCGCTCGCGCTCGCCGGCCCCGCCCTGGCCCAGCCGGCCGCCGCGCCCGCCGCCCCACCGGCCGCCGCCGCACCCGCGGCGCCGACCATGAGCATGACCATCGCGCCGGCCGGCGATATCGCCGCCACGCTGAAGGCTTCGGGTCAGTTCACCATCCTGGTCAAGGCGCTGGACGCCTCAAACCTGACCAGTGTGCTGAAGACCGCCGGACCGCTGACCATCCTCGCGCCCACCGATGCGGCATTCAACGCCCTGCCGCCCGGCCAGCTGGCCAACCTGCTGAAGATCGAGAACGCGACCCAGCTGCAGTCGATGCTGACCTATCACCTGATCAATGCCGGCGTGCCGACCAGCAAGATCCAGGGCTCCAAGGGCCCGATCACCACCGTCGCCGGCAAGCCCGTGCAGATCGACGGCACCGGCGCGACCATCATGGTCAATGACGCCAGCGTGGTCGGCCATGTGGCGGTGTCGAATGGCGATATCTATGCGATCGACAAGGTGCTGACCTCCGGCGGGGCCGCGGCAGCGGCGCCGGCCCCGGCGCCCGCGCCCTGATCGACCGCTCAGCTTCGAACGCTTGATGCGAAACCCGGCGGACCCTATGGTCCGCCGGCCTTTTTCGCGCCCGCGAAGCCGCCCAAATGACCAGCGACAAACCGCTTTCCTTCCAGGACCTGATCCTGACGCTGCACGCCTATTGGAGCCGTCAGGGCTGCGTGATCCTGCAGCCCTATGACGTCGAGGTGGGCGCGGGCACCTTGCACCCGATGACGGTATTGCGGGCGCTTGGCCCGAAGCCCTGGCGCATCGCCTATGTGCAGCCGTCGCGACGTCCGGCGGACGCCCGCTATGGCGAAAACCCCAACCGGCTGCAGCACTATTACCAGTACCAGGTGATGCTGAAGCCCAACCCGCCCGACATGCAGGCGCTCTATCTGGGCTCGCTTGAGGCGATAGGCATCGATCTTGGCCTGCACGACGTGCGCTTCGTCGAGGACGACTGGGAAAACCCCACCGTCGGCGCCTGGGGCCTGGGCTGGGAGGTCTGGTGCGACGGCATGGAGATCAGCCAGTACACCTATTTCCAGCAGGTCGGCGGCCTGGACGTCGATCCGGTGGCCGGCGAGCTGACCTATGGGCTGGAGCGGCTGGCCATGTACGTCCAGGGCGTCGAGAACGTCTACGACCTGGCCTTCAACAGCCCGCAGAGTCCCGACTTCAAGACCTATGGCGAGGTCTTCCTTGAAAGCGAGCGGGAGTTCTCCTCGTTCGACTTCGAGGCGGCCAATGTCGACATGCTGAAGCGGCACTTCGAGGACATCGAGAAGGAGGTGCCGCGCCTGCTGGCCGCCCGCGGGCGCCAGGACCAGGCGCTGGTGCTGCCGGCCTATGACTATGTGCTGAAGGCCTCACACATGTTCAACCTGATGGACGCGCGCGGGGCCATCGCGGTGGCCGAGCGGCAGAGCTACATCGGCCGCATTCGCGACCTTTGCAAAGCCTGCGCCGAGGCCTGGGTGAAGCTGGACGCCGACGGCGTGACGCCCTGATGCCCCAGCTTCTGCTCGAACTGTTCTCCGAAGAGATACCCGCGCGCATGCAGGCCGACGCCGCGCGCGACCTCGAGCGCATGGCGCGCGAGCGGCTGAAGGCGGCCGGTTTCGCCGTCGAAGCGATGCGGAGCTTCGCGGGCCCACGGCGCCTGACCCTGGTGATCGACAACCTGCCCGCCGCACAGGCGGCCAGCAGCGATGAGCGTAAGGGTCCGCGCGTCGGCGCGCCGGATGCGGCGATCGAGGGCTTCCTGCGTTCGACGGGCCTGACCCGCGACCAGCTGGTCGAGCGGGACGGGGTCTATTTCGCCCAGATCGCCAAGGCCGGCCGCGCTACCGCCGACGTCATCGCGGAAATCGTGCCCGACATCGTGCGCCAGTTCCCCTGGCCGAAATCGATGACGTGGGCGAACGGGTCGCTGCGCTGGGTGCGGCCCCTGCAACGCATCCTCTGCGTCTTCGACGGCCAGATCGTTCCCTTCAACATCCACGGCATCGAGGCGGAGAATTTCACCGAGGGCCACCGTTTCATGGGCTCGAAGCAGCCGTTCACGGTGAGCGACTTCGACGACTACGCCCAGAAGCTCGCCGCCGACTTCGTCGTGCTGGACCCGGCCGAACGCAAGGCGCGCATCCTGGCCGGCGCGAGGACAGTCGCTGAGGCCAGAGGACTCGAGTTGGTCGAGGACGAGGGCCTGCTGGACGAGGTCGCCGGCCTGGCCGAGTGGCCGGTCCCGCTGTTGGGCGACATGGATCCCGACTTCCTCGACCTGCCGGCCGAGGTGATCCGCACCTCCATGCGCACGCACCAGAAGTATTTCACAGTGCGCGATCCGGCGACCGGGGCGCTCGCGCCGCACTTCATCGCCGTGGCCAATATCGAGGCCAAGGACGGCGGGAGCCTGATCGCCGCCGGCAACGCCCGCGTCCTCTCCGCCCGCCTGAACGACGCCCGCTTCTTCTGGGACGAGGACCGCAAGGTCCCGCTCGCCGACCGCCTGGAGCGCCTGAAGGGCGTCACCTTCCACGCCAAGCTCGGCACGATGTACGAGCGCGTCGAACGCATCGAAGCCCTGGCCTGCGAGATCGCCCCGCTGGTCGGCGCCGATGTGGAGACCGCCGCCAGGGCCGCGCGCCTGGCCAAGGCCGACCTCGCCACCGGCATGGTCGGTGAGTTCCCCGAGCTGCAGGGCGTGATGGGGCGTTACTACGCGATCGAAGAGGGGATGGCGCCCGAGATCGCCGACGCCATCCGCGACCACTACCGGCCGCAGGGACCGAGCGATGTGGTTCCCTCCGCACCGATTTCCATCACGGTGGCGTTGGCTGACAAGCTAGACACGCTCGCCTCGTTCTTTGGGGCTTTTTCGAAGTGGGAACTTCGAGGTGAGATCGAAGACCGGCCGACCGGCTCAAGCGATCAGTATGGACTAAGACGGGCCGCTCTCGGAATGATCCGTATCACCGTGGAAAATCGCCTGAGACTCTCAATCAAGGAACTCATACGAAGCCCTCTCGCGGATGCGTTCGTGCTCCCACCGTTGAGGCGAAAGGTGGTCGTTGCGGCGACTCAAGGTTTCGCGAGTGTATCTGGCAACTCTGCGCCGGTATTCGCGATGCTCAGTGAGAACAATTGGATAGTCCTTTCGAAAGAGGATCGAGCGACTTTTGATTTGGACGACGTTCAACATATCGAGGCCAAGCGAACGGCGCTTTACGACTTTATTCGGGATCGATTTCGAGTGTTCCTGCGCGACCAGAACAGGCGCTCCGATCTAGTCGACTCAGTCCTTGCGCTCGGTGACGACGACCTAGTTCGGGTCGTTGAAAGGGTTGATGCCTTGGATGGTTTCCTGACCACCGATGACGGCACAAATCTGCTCGCTGGCTACAAGCGCGCGACCAATATCCTCAAGGCCGAGGAGAAGAAGGGCGCCCTGCCGTCCGGTCCCGCCGAGCGCCTGCCGAATGCGCCCCCGGACGGGAATGTGCTGGTCAACGCCCTGGCCTCGGTCGCGCCGCGTGTCGAGGCCGATCTGGCGGCGGAAGACTTCACCGCCGCCATGCGAGCCCTCGCGGCCCTGCGCGCGCCGGTCGACGGGTTTTTCGAGCATGTGCTAGTGAACGATCCGGATGCCGCGACGCGGGCCAATCGGTTGCGGTTGCTGATCCAGGTGCGCGACCTGATGGGTCGGGTGGCGGACTTTTCATTGGTGGCGGGATGAGGCTCTGATGGCGGCTGACGGATCGACGGCTGCAAGTTGGGTCTATGCGTTCGGCGGCGGCAGCGCCGACGGCGACGCGTCGATGAAGGCGCTGCTGGGCGGCAAGGGCGCCAACCTGGCCGAGATGAGCGCGCTGGGCCTGCCGGTGCCCCCCGGCTTCACCATCACCACCGAGGCTTGCACCCACTATTACGCCAACAGCCGCGCCTATCCCGCGACGCTGAAGGCCGAGGTGGCCGCCGGCCTGGCGCGGGTCGAGGAGCTGACCGGGCGCAAGTTCGGCGATTCGTCCAATCCGCTGCTGGTTTCGGTGCGCTCGGGCGCGCAGGCGTCGATGCCCGGCATGATGGACACGGTGCTGAACCTCGGCCTGAACGACGAAACGGTCGAAGGACTGGCCAAGCTGTCCGGCGACCTGCGCTTTGCGCTGGATAGCTACCGCCGCTTCATCCAGATGTATTCCAACGTGGTGCTGGGCCTGGACCACCACATGTTCGAGGAGATCCTCGACGACCATAAGGACAGACTCGGCGTCACCATCGACACGGCGCTCAGCCCGGACAACTGGTCCAGCGTCATCGAAGAGTACAAGGCCGCCGTCGAGCGCGACCTGGGCAAGGGCTTTCCGCAGGACCCGCAGGACCAGCTCTGGGGCGCGATCGGCGCGGTGTTCTCCAGCTGGATGAACGACCGGGCCAAGTTCTATCGCCGCATGCACGACATCCCGGAGAGCTGGGGCACGGCGGTCAACGTCCAGTCGATGGTGTTCGGCAATATGGGCGACACCTCGGCCACCGGCGTCGCCTTCACCCGCAATCCCTCGACCGGCGAGGCCAGGCTCTATGGCGAGTTCCTGGTCAACGCCCAGGGCGAGGACGTGGTCGCCGGCATCCGCACGCCCCAGGCCCTGACCAAACTGACCCGCGAGGAGATGGGCGAGAAGGCGCCGTCGATGGAGGAGGCGCTGCCGGAGGTGTTCGGCCAGTTCCGCGACGTGGTCGAGCGGCTGGAACGCCACTATCGCGACATGCAGGACATCGAGTTCACGGTCGAACAGGGCCGGCTCTATATGCTGCAGACCCGCAGCGGCAAGCGCACCGCCAAGGCCGCCCTGAAGATCGCCGTCGAGATGGCCGCCGACGGCTTGATCAGCCAGGACGAGGCGGTGATGCGCATCGATCCGGCCTCGCTCGACCAGCTGCTGCACCCGACGCTGGATCCGAACGCCGAGCGCGAGATCATCGCCAAGGGCCTGCCGGCGTCGCCGGGCGCGGCCACCGGCAAGGTGGTGTTCGATTCCGGCGAGGCCGAACGGCTGGGGCAGGGCGGCGAGGCGGTGATCCTGGTCCGCGACGAGACTTCGCCGGAAGACATCCACGGCATGCATGCGGCCAGGGGCATCGTCACCGCGCGCGGCGGCATGACCAGCCACGCCGCGGTGGTGGCGCGCGGCATGGGCCGGCCGTGCGTCTCCGGCGCCGGCGAGATGCAGATCGACGCCAAGGCCGGGACCTTCTCGGCGCGTGGCCGCACCATCCGGGCCGGCGAGGTGATCACCATCGACGGCTCCAAGGGCGAGATCCTGCTGGGCGCGGTCAACATGATCGAGCCGGAACTGACCGGCGACTTCGCCACCCTGATGGCCTGGGCCGACAAGGCCAGGCGGCTGAAGGTGCGCGCCAATGCCGAGACCCCGCTCGACGCCCGCACCGCGCGCCAGTTCGGCGCCGAGGGTATCGGCCTGGTCCGCACCGAGCACATGTTCTTCGACGCCAACCGCATCGCCTCCGTGCGCGAGATGATCCTGGCCGATGACGAGGCCGGCCGCCGCCCGCCCTTGGCCAAGATGCTGGAGATGCAGCGCGCCGACCTGATCGAGCTCTTCACCATCATGGAGGGCCTGCCGGTGACCATCCGGCTGCTCGACCCGCCGCTGCACGAGTTCCTGCCGCACACGCGCGAGGACGTCGAGGCGGTGGCCAAGGCCACCGGGCTTGACGCCGGCAAGCTGATGCGGCGGGCGAGGGATCTGGCCGAGACCAACCCGATGCTCGGCCATCGCGGCTGTCGCCTCGGCATCTCGTATCCGGAAATCTACGAGATGCAGGTGCGCGCCATCATCGAGGCGGCCTGCGAGATCGTCCTGGCCGGCAAGCCCGCGCCGCAGGCCGAGATCATGCACCCGTTGGTCTCCAAGGCCGAGGAAATGAAGTTCCTCCGTGAACTGACGGATCGGATCGCGCGCCAGGTGATGGCCGAAAAGGGCTGCGAGGTCCCCTACAGCGTCGGGACCATGATCGAGCTGCCGCGCGCGGCCCTGCTGGCCGGCGAACTGGCCGACAACGCCGAGTTCTTCTCGTTCGGCACCAACGACCTGACCCAGACCACCTTCGGCATCAGCCGCGACGACTCCGCCCGTTTCCTCGGCGCCTATATGGACAAAGGCATTTTCGAGAAGGACCCGTTCGTCAGCCTCGACATCGACGGCGTCGGGGCCCTGATCCGCATCGCCGCCGAGCGCGGTCGGGCCGTGCGGCCGGACGTCAAGCTGGGCATCTGCGGCGAGCACGGCGGCGACCCGGCCTCGATCGACTTCTGCGAGGAGATCGGGCTGGACTATGTCTCCTGCTCGCCCTACCGCACCCCCATCGCCCGGCTGGCGGCGGCGAAAGCCGCGCTCAGCCGTAAGGACCTGGCGGGAAAGCGGTGAGCGATAACATGGCCCTGGACGCCCACGAACACCTGGAACACGCCGAACACGCGGCGCACGCCAACGACCCGTTCATCGCCCTGGTGTCGATCACCATCGCCATCCTGGCCGTGCTGGCGGCCTTGACCTCCAGCCTGGAGACGTTCGAAAGCGCCGGCGCCATCATCGCGGCGAACAAGGCGGTCTTGTTCCAGGACCAGGCCACCGACCAGTGGAG
Source organism: Caulobacteraceae bacterium (assembly GCA_041691315.1). Taxonomy (GTDB): domain Bacteria; phylum Pseudomonadota; class Alphaproteobacteria; order Caulobacterales; family Caulobacteraceae; genus Poindextera. The sequence goes on from JBEPUW010000015.1 coordinate 50,160, forward strand.
CTTCTACGAAGCCAAGAGCATCAAGAAGAACATCTACGCCATCGCCGCCGACGGCAGCGCCGCGCGCGCTCAGGACTATCTGAAGAAGTCCAAGGCCGAGGGCGCCGACGGCGACGTCGCCCAGGCCGACGCCAAGAAGCTCGAAAACCAGCGCGAAGAGCAGATCAAGCTCAGCGAGACCCACGAGAACCGCCACCACCGCCTGACCATCGGGGCGACGCTGCTGGAAATGGGCATCGCGCTCTCGACCATCGCCATCGTCACCAAGAAGCGCTGGCCCTGGTACACCGCCGGCGCCCTCGGCGGCCTGGGCGCCGTGATCGCGGCGATCACCTACCTGCTTTAGTTCACACCTCTCTGAGCAGCGGCAACGCCATGCCGGGGGCGGGGCCGGCGTTCAGGCGTTCGCGGCGGAAGCGGAACAGCTCGGCCGGGCGGCCGCCGGTTTCCGGCTGCAGGCGGCCAAGGCCCTCGACCAAGTCGGTGCGCTCCAGGCCGCGGCGGAAGTTCTGCTTGTGCAGCGAGACGCCCGCCACCGCCTCGACCGTGCGCTGCAGCTGCGACAGGGTGAATTCGGCCGGGGTCAGTTCGAAGGCGACCGGGCGGTATTTCAGCTTGCCGCGCAGGCGGCCCAATCCCGTGGCCAGGATGCGGCGGTGGTCCGACAGCATCGGCTCGCCCAGCGCCGGCGACAGGGCCTTGGGCTCGGCCCCGGCCAGGCCGCGGGCGCGCTCACGGTCGCGGCCCGCCTCGGGCGCAAGGCCTGCCTCATAAAGCAGCTCATAGCGCTCCAGCACCCGCTCCTCGTTCCAGGGCGCGCCGTCGAGCGCAAACAGCAGTAGCATGCGCGCGCGCCGCTCGTCGGTCGACGCCCAGCTGGCCAGCCCCGGCGCAATCGCCTCGTCGATCAGGGCCGGGCGACCGCCGCGCCAGTCCTCCCAGGGGAAGAAACGGGTCAGCGGCGTCCAGACCGTGTCGGGGCCTAGCGCCTGCACCGCCTGCGGGGTCAGGGCCAGATAGCCCACCGAGATCACCCGCGCCGCACCCGCGCCGACATCGGCGCGCGGCGCGTCCCGGCCGCGGTCGCCGAAGGTATAGAGCTGCTCGACATAGCCAAGTTCGAACCGGGTCTGCTCGGTCACGAAGGCGCGAAGCGCCAGCTCGAAGGTGCGGTGGCCGTCGGGATCGAACGGCCCGAACGGCAGGCCGAGCAGGCTGGAGGGCTCGCCGGTGCGCGGATCGTGGGTGCGCACCGTCAGCGCTACAGCGTCGCGGTCGCGCACAGCGACGACCACAGCGGAAAGGCCGATGACGACGGCGGTGGTCAAAACCGCACCGGCAGGTCGAAGGGCACGCCGGTGGGCACGAAGTTGTTGCCGCCGATGGCCTCGATCGCATCGACCATGCGTCCGCGCCGGCCGAGCAGATCGTCGGCCAGCGCGACGATGCGGCGGTTGGGGTAGGCGTGGCTGGCCGCCTGGCGCAGCACCAGCGCGATCCGCGCTTCCGCGACCTCCGGATTGCGGTCGCAGGCGATGGCGAAGGCGCTGGCGGTCGAGCGGCTGATACCGGCGAAACAATGGACCACCATCGGCGCGCTGGCGTCCCAGGTGCGGCTGAAGTCCAGCAGTTGCACCACCGAGTCCACATCCGGCGCGTGATAGCCGTCCATGGGTGTTGCGATATCATCGACGTCCAGGCGCAGGTGCCGGCTTTCCGGCACGTCCAGCGGCCGCTCGACCGGGGTGCCGGGATCGATCAGCGTCACCAGGTGCGAAGCCCGCCGCCGGCGCACGACGCCGGGCATGTCGCTCAAGGAACAGACGATCAGGGTCATGGGCTATTCCGTATCGGCCGCCTGCGCCGCCGGCGCAAATCCCGCCGCCTCCGACAGCAGATGAAAGCGACGCACGTACGCCGCCTGGGCTTCCGACGCTGCGACTGGGTGGATTTCGAGGTGATAGCCCTTTGGCGGGCGGCCAAAGAAGCCCAGCGCCTCGGTGGTGGTGAAACCGGCCAGTTGGGTGGCTTCGAAGAAGGCGCTGGCCTGGTCCGCGAGCTTGATCAGCGCCTTGACCGCCGCCGGCGGCCGGGCCGGCAGGCCGAAGCGATGATGGATGGCCGCTTCCAGCCGGTCCTCGAAACTCTTGTAATTGAGGCCAAGCGCCGCCTTGAACGGCGAGATCATGTCGCCGATCACGTATTCCGGGGCGTCGTGCAGCAGGGCGGTCAGCCGCCAGCGCGGCTCCAGGTCGGGGTCGATATGGGCGGCGATCTCCTCGACCACCAGCGAGTGCTGGGCGACCGAGAAGCCGTGCTCGCCGAAGGTCTGGCCGTTCCAGCGCGCCACCCGCGCCAGGCCATGGGCGATGTCCTCGATCTCGATGTCCAGCGGCGAGGGGTCGAGCAGGTCCAGCCGGCGGCCGGACAGCATGCGCTGCCAGGCGCGGGGAGGCGCCCTTGTCCGAGCGGCGCTTTGCAGCCCTTTCGCCACCCGTTCGTTCCTTTGCTGTGGACGCGGCGTCAATTGATCTATCGTAATTCGGACGGCGCCGGCAGCGCCAAGGAATAAGCCGGGAGCGTGACAATGGCGGGCTTAAGCATGAGTTGGGCGCGGATCATGGCCCCGGTCGCCGGCGGCGAGGCCGACAAGGCGGTCCTCGCCTTCGCCGCCGCCCTGGCCGAGCCCTTCCAGGCCGAACTGGCGTGCGTCTATGCCCCCGCCGACGTCGCCGACCTGATGCCCTGGATGGGCGAGGGCTTCATGGGCGGGGTGCAGGTGACCGCCGTGCAAAGCCTGAAGGACGCCGCGGCCGAAGGTGAAAAGGCGGCGAGCGCCGCCTGCGCAGCGCTCGGCTATGGCGCCAAGACGTTCAGCGCGCTGTCGTCGCCGGTCTGGTCGGCGCTGTCGATGGAGGGGCGGCTGTCCGATGTGGTGGTGTTCGACGACGCCACCGCCAGAGGAAAGGGGCCGCTGGCCGAAAGCTTCCAGCAGATCGTCGCCGACGAGCAGCGCCCGACCATCGTCGCCAGGCCGGGCTTGAGCGTCGGCGGCACAGTCGCGGTGGCCTGGGACGGCGGCAAGGAGGCCAGTCGCGCGGCGCGCACGGCGCTGCCCTTGCTGCAAAAGGCTGGGCGTGTGGTGATCCTGGCCGCGCCGGCCTCCTCGGCGCGCTACTTCGACCCGGCCCGGCTGCAGCAGTTCTTCAGCCAGCGGGACATCAAGTCGGAGGTCCAGATCGTGACCGAATCCGGCGATCCGGGTCCGTGCCTGATGAAAGCCGCCAAGGCCGTTGAGGCCAACCTTCTCATCGCCGGCGCCTTTGGCCACCCGCGCCTGCAGGAATATATCTTCGGCGGCACCACCCGCGCCTTTTTGAACGCGACCGACGGACCTTCGCTCTTCCTGTCGCATTGACCCTTACGCAAAAGAAAGTAACCGCCATGGCTCTCAGCCGCATCGTCATGCGCCTTGCCCGTAACCCCGGCACCGAATTCGCCGACGGCGACGATCACCGCGGCTATTCGCTGGTCGCGCCGCTGACGCCGGACGGCAAGCTGGACGCCGCCGCCTTCAAGGCCGCGCGCGGCTCCTGCGTCGTGCGCCGCTTCGCCTCCGACGAGGATCCGCAGGAAGGCAAGCTGGTGCATCGCAACAGCCGCTGGTTCTTCGACTATGGCGACCAGGGCGACGCCGAAGAACCGCTCTACCGCATCGGCGAGCACAGCTTCGGCCTCGGCGAATATGTCAGCATCACCGACGAGGACGGCCGGCTACTGACCTACAAGGTCACCGAGGTGCAGCGGGCCTAGCGCTTGAGCGAGCCTAGATAGGCGATCAGGTCGCGGCGCTCGGCCGGGTCTGAGACGATGGCGCGCATGGCCGTGCCGGGCACCATCTTGGTCGGGCCGCTAACGAAACGGTCGAGATTGGCCGGTGTCCAGGTGAGACCCGAGGCCTTCATGGCGTCGGAATAGTTGAAGCCGGGAACGGACCCGGCCTTGCGCCCCACCACCCCGACCAGGCTGGGGCCTTGACCTATGCCATTCAGGACATGGCAGGCTGAACAGCGGTCCTGATAGACGTCGGCCCCCTTGGCGACGTCCTGAGCCTGGGCTGACGTCGTGAAGGCGATCAAAACGACGCACCCGATGAGCAAACCGAACTGACTCGGAGACTCGCGTCCCTTCTCCCCTCGCGGGAGAAGGTGGCAGGATCGGGAAGGACTGGCCGTCAATTCAGTGCGGCGCATAGGCGATTCTCCAGATGACGTCGCCGCCGTCGTCGGCGACCAGCAGGGCGCCGTCGTGGGCGGCGGCGACCCCGACCGGGCGGCCCCAGACGCTGCGGCCGTCGATCGCGAAGCCGGTCATGAAGTCCTCGTATTCGCCGGTTGGAACCCCGTTTCTGAGCATCACGCGCACCACCTTGTAGCCGGTGCGCTTGCCGCGGTTCCATGAGCCGTGCAGGGCGACGAAGGCGTCGCCTCGATACTCGGCCGGGAAGGCCGCCGGCCCGTGGCCGTTGTAGAAGGTCATCTGCAACGGCGCCGAGTGCGGCTGGATCAGCACGTCGGGCACGGTGATCTTGCCGGCCAGGTCCGGGCGCTCGCCCGCGTGGCGATAGTCCTGATGGTCGCCGATATAATACCAGGGCCAGCCATAGAAGCCGCCCTCATGCACGCGCGTGACATAATCCGGCGGCAGGTCGTCGCCCGATAGGTCGCGCTCGTTGGTCGAACACCACAGGTCGTGGGTGACCGGATGGATGGCCATGCCGACGCAGTTGCGGATGCCGGCGGCATAGACGTGCAGGTTCTTGCCGTCGGGATCGCCGACCATCACGTCGGCGCGGCCGACCTCCTTGTCCCAGGCCGCGCCCAGGGCGTGGCCGGCCTGCCAGGCGCGCGTCTCTTCCGGCGTCTTCTTCGGCATGTTTTCAGCGACGTTCGAGCTCGATCCGACCGAGACGAACATCCGGTGGCCATCGGGCGAGAAGACGATGTCGCGGGTGAAGTGGTCGGACTTGCTCACCGTCAGCTGCGGAATGAGGGTCTCGGACGGTCCGCGCGGCTTCGTATCACCGTTGCGATAGGGGTAGCGGATGACCGAATTGGTGTTGGCGACATAGACCCACTGCGGATTGGGGCCGAGCGGATAGAAGGCGATGCCGAACGGCCGGTCCAGCCCCTCGGCGAAGGTCTCGACCTGGGCCGCCTTATCGGCGCCGTCGGGCGCGCGCAGCACCAGCACCTTGCCGGTCTCGCTCTCGGAAACGAACATGTCGCCGTTCGGGGCCAGGCGCAGCAGGCGCGGGCCCTCAAGCTTGGTGGCGAAGGCGCTGACGGTAAAGCCGGGCAGGGTCTTGATCTCGGCCCCGGCCGGTCGTGGCGCCAGGCTGGGCGGCGCCACCCCGATCGGCGAGGCGCCTCGGTCCGGAATGTCCGCCGGCGTGATGTGGCGCACCACGCCCGGCGCATCCGAGCGCCAGTCGCCATAGGCCGCCTGGCCGGACAGGGTCGCCGCAGCAGCGGGAAGGGCGACGCAGGCAAACAGAGCCAGGATCAGGGCGGATTTCATGGATGCAGTCCTCTGATTTCGATCCGGCTTACCAGCCGCCATTTTGGGCGGTCGATGTGATCAAAATCCGATCACGGTGTCGCTGTACCTTGCAATCATCGGATCATGGCTCACAAGGCGAAGGGGCTCAACCAGAGCCTGCGCCACCAGCATACGATCGAATGGGTCGCCGTGGTGATTGGGTAGATCTTCGACGGCGACCGCATGGTTCGGCATGATCGGAAGCAGCTGATATCCGGCTTGTTGGAAGAGATCGACCGCTTCTTCCCCCGAAATCGGCAAGCCGGATCGGCCGCGCTGCGCCAGCGCGTGCTTGATGGATATTTCCCAGATGCTGGCCGCGCTGACCACGATATCGTTGTCACGCGCCGCGATCATGTCCTGGATAGCGCTCGGCAGCTTTTCGGAGGTCGTGACCGCCCAGAGGGCAACGTGGGTGTCGAGCAGCAACCTCACTCGCGGCGGCCGTTGAAGAGTTCGGCGATCTCCGCGTTGTCGGCGTCGATGTCATCGGGAATCGTGAACCGACCCCTGCCGACCCCAAGCCGCTGCCCAACTGGCGCGGCGTCGACCTTCGTAAGCTTCGCCGCCGGCTTGCCGTTGCGAGCAATGATGATTTCCGTCTCTCGACCGCTCTCGACAGCCTCGACGAGGCGGGACAGGGAGGACTTTGCTTCAAGCATGTTGACCGAACGCATGACGAATATATTAGCTAACCCTGGCTAAGACGCAAGTCTAGGCTCACTCTTCGCTCGGCATGTGCAGGTACATCGACTGTATGCCGACTCGGCCGGGGCCGGTGAAGCGGTTGACGACGAAGTTCACCGTCGCGCCGAACAGGCCGCTGGTCAGGCGGTCGACCACGGTGTCCATGCGTACGGTCGGGTCCTTGTAGAGCCAGCCGCCGGGTTCGATGTCGATCTGTTCGCCGGGGCCAAGCACCTTCTCGAACACGTTGCCGTAGCCGTGCAGCCAGAGCACGCCGTCGCCGGTATGGCCGTGGAACTTGTCGATGAAGAAGCCGCTCTGGCCGAACATCATGGTGGCCAGGCCGCGCACGCGTTCGAAGCTGTAGTCGATGTTGCCGGTGGCGGCGAGGAACTGATGCTCGCGCACGTGCAGCTCTTCGCCGTGCTTCAGGTGGATGGGCACGATGTGGCCAGGCCCGTCGCGGCTGAAGGCGATGATGCCCTGGCCGGACGCCTCGGTGACGAAGATCTGCATGCCGGCGATCATCCGCTTCAGCATGCCTTTCAGCGCCTTCAGCTGGATGCGGATGGTGGTGTTTTTCCAGAGCAGGATGTGGTGCTCGAAATAGACCGTCATGTTGGTTACATCGACCGACAGCGCCGGCACCAGCTCGCCGTCGATATGATAGGTGACGCCGCCGAAGGTCTCCGCATTGGCCTTGGTCGGCATCAGGGTCGGCAGGCTGCTCATGGCGCTGGGCTCGCGAAGTGTTCAGGTTTGGGCCGCGAAGCTAGGCCATGGCCGCGACAGCGTCGAGCCGCCGGCGCGTCAGACCTGCGCGGTCCAGCTGCGCGGTTCGTGCGGCGCGGCGGCCAGGGCCTCGTTCATCGCCGCGAACAGGCGCGAGGCGGTGATCGGCTTACCGACGACGGCATAGAGGCCGTGGTCGCGATAGTGCGCCTCGTCGTTCGGGTCGTCGGCCGTGCTCACCGCGATGATCGGCGTGCGCGCCGCCGGGCTGTCCAGGGCGCGGATGGCGCGGGCCGCCTCGATGCCGCCCATGCCGGGCATGTGGATGTCCATCAGGATGACGTCGAAGCGTTGGAAGGTGACCGCCTGGACGGCCTCGGCGCCGTCATTCACGGTCTCGGAGCTGAAGTCGAACAGGTCGCAGAAGGCGGTGCAGATGGCGCGGCAGGCCGGATGGTCATCGACGATCAGCACGTGCGGGCGCGAGCGGCGCACGGCCTTCATCAGATGAAAGGCGTCGGGTGTCTGGCCATGGGCGCTGGCGGCGGAGTCGTCGGTCGTCATGCATAGCCCTCCTCGGCTTTGCGACGCCCCACGACATTTACGCTCACATGCCCAGGTTGAATCAAGCGTTAGTAAGCGCGGTTAATCTTTCGTCAATCTATCGAGCCGGCGCCGCTACTGGCCGGGGCGGTTTCCCGTGCCTTCGCGGCGGGCGAGGAAGGCCAGCCGTTCGAACAGGTGCACGTCCTGCTCGTTCTTCAGCAGGGCGCCGTGCAGCGGCGGGATCAGCTTGGTCGGATCTCGTTCGCGCAGGGCCTCGTCGTCGATGTCCTCGACCAGCAGCAGCTTCAGCCAGTCGAGCAGTTCGGAGGTCGACGGCTTCTTCTTCAGGCCCGGCACCTTGCGCATGTCGTAGAAGATGCGCAGCGCCTCGGCGACCAGCTTCTTCTTGATGCCCGGGAAGTGCACGTCGACGATGGCGTTCATGGTGTCGGGGTCGGGGAAGCGGATATAATGGAAGAAGCAGCGGCGCAGGAAGGCGTCGGGCAGCTCCTTCTCATTGTTCGAGGTGATCAGCACCAGCGGGCGGATCTTGGCCGAGATCGTCTCATTGGTTTCGTAGACATAGAATTCCATCCGATCGAGCTCCTGCAGGAGGTCGTTGGGGAATTCGATATCGGCCTTGTCGATCTCGTCGATCAGCAGCACCGGACGCTCGGGGGCGTCGAAAGCCTCCCACAGCTTGCCGTGGCGGATGTAGTTGTTGACGTCCTTGACCCGCTCGTCGCCGAGCTGCGAATCCCGCAACCGGGTCACCGCGTCGTATTCGTAGAGGCCTTGCTGGGCCTTGGTGGTGGACTTGATGTGCCAGGTGATCAGCGGCGAATTCAGCGCCTTGGCAACTTCGTAGGCCAGGACGGTCTTGCCGGTGCCGGGCTCGCCCTTGACCAGCAAGGGGCGCTCGAGCGCGATGGCGGCGTTGACGGCGACCTTCAGGTCGTCGGTCGCCACATAGTCCTGCGTGCCTTCAAAGCGCTGCTTGCTCATTCGTCCCCTTCGGGCGGTCGAAAGCCGCCTCTAACAACTGTTCGATTCAGCGCACACTAAGGGGAGGGCTGCGGCTTTGCAAAGCGCCAATAGCTTCGGCGCGTCAGTCTGACCGGGTCTGCCCCGAACGCTGGCCGTCATAGCCAAGCTCGTCGAGCTGCCCATCGCTGAGCTTGCGCGACTGGAAGTTGGTGAAGTCGTCCTCGCCGCCCTCGACCGTGTCGGCGTCGCCAACCTGGTCCAGACCCTCGATCTCGTCGCCTTCCAGCGCGTCGTCGGCGGCGGCCTCGGCCTGGTCGCCGTCGCGTTCGGTGGCCTCGGCCCATTCGACCTCGGGCTGGAATTCGTCCGGCGTGTCGTCGAGCTCGTCATTGGCGTCGGTGTCGTCATCGTCTTCGTCCCCGTCGACGAACTCGCTCTCGTCGAGCGGGGTCAGTTCGACATCGTCGTCATCGGCCGCGGTGTCGTCATAGGCGCTGGGCGCCTCTTCCAGGGTGGTGAACTCGTCTGCGTCTTCGTTCAGGTGGGTTTCATCCGCCGTCTCCGCCTTGTCCTGCGGATCGACAGCGTCCTGGTCGAGATCGAGATCGGGCCGGGCCATGGCAGACTCCTCAGGCGCCGCCGCCTTGCGGCCCTGCTGAGACTAAAACCCGGAGCGATGGCGGGCGTTCCAACACCATCCGTCATCCCCCGCTGGGGGGCCGGTAATTGGGGACACGTACGACTTCCAAAAACCGTGCTCGTGCTTGCGCAGCCGTGGAAAGTCGTACGTGTCCCCAATTACCGTGTTCATAGGTGGCCCGAACAAGTCGGGCCACGACGGAAAAAACAGGGTCGAACGACGAACTACAGTTCCGCCAGCGCGGCGGCGATCTCTTCCATCACCCCGTCCCACTGGCCGAACGCCTTGGTGGAGAAGACCCGGGTCGCCGGGTACCAGGGATAGCGGTCGGTTCCCAGCCTGGGCCAGGCGACCGGGGTCGAGATCAGCCAGACCGGCGCGCCGCAGGCCCCGGCGATGTTGCTGGTGGCGTTGGCGGGGCCGAGCACCAGGTCGAGCGCCACGCAAAGGGCGGCCAGGTCGTCCAGGTCCATCTTCAGATCGATGCCGGGCGGCCGCCAGATATTGACGCCGAACATCGCGCGCGCCTGCTCGATCTCGGCCTCGCAGTCGCCGTACTGAAGATTGACGAAGGTCACGCCCGGCGTGGCCAAAACGCCGCGCCAGCGCTCGAACGGCGAGAACTCGCGCAGCCGGGCGCCGTCCAGCTTCAGGCTCTTCCACAGGATGCCGACCTTGCGGCCCGGCAGCTCGGCCAGGGTGGCGCGCCAATGCGCCACCCGCACCGGATCAGGGCTCATGAAGGACCCGCGATCGGGGAACGACGCCACGCTGGGGCGAAAGCGTTGCAGCGGCGAGGCCAGCGGCGCCCATAGGTCGATTGCCGCCAAATCGACGCCCGGCGCAGTGCGCAGGTGGTGGCCATCGAGCTTGAACGAGGCGTGACCGCTGAAGGCGATGCCCGGAAAGGAGCGCTGGAACAGCGGGCTCAGCCGCGCCTCCAGAGCTACGGACAGGCGCCCCTTCGGTCCAAGCGCCGCCAGCAGGTCCGGCAGGTAGTTGGCGAACATCACTTCGTCGCCCAGGCCCTGCTCGCCGATCAGCAGCATGGAGCGGCCCTCGATCTCGCTCTCCGGCGTCCAGCGCGGCCGGTCGACCACCATGTGCAGGGCGCTGGCGAACTGGGAGTCGAAGCGGGACTCGTAAGCTTCCCAACCCTCGGCGACCCGACCGCCGACCAGCAGGATCTGCGAGCGGGCGAAGCGCATCATCGACCGCTCGCTCTCCAGCTTGACCTGTTCGATGGCCAGATCGACATCGGCCAGCGCCCCATCGACATCACCGGACTCCAGCCGGGCGGAGCTGCGGGTATAGCGCGCCTTGGCGAACCGGGGATCGAGCCTGAGCGCCTCTTCGAGAAAGGGCAGGGCCGCGGCGGTGTCGCCGCGGGCGATCAGTACCGTGGCCAGGGTGTTCCACAACATGGCCTCGTCCGGATTGGCCTGGATCACCGGTGTCAGTACGTCGATGGCGCCCTGATAGTCGTGCTGGTCGCGCAGCGCGCAGGCCAGGTTGTTGGCGCCTTGCGGACAGTCGGGGCGTTTTTCCAGATAGGCCCTGAACAGCTGCACCGCGAGCCCGGTCATTCCCATGCGAAAGGCCAGCCGACCAAGGTCGTTGGCCACATCGGCATGGTCGGCCAACACCGCCAGCGCCGATTCGTAAGCCGCGATCGAGCTTTTGAAGTCGCCGCATTGCTCGCGGGCGATGGCCAGCACGTGCCAGCCATGGCCATTGCGTTCGTCGACCTGCAGGGCCTGGACCGCCAGTTCCGAGGCGCGCGCGCTGTCGCCGACCCGAATCGCCGCGACCGCGTCCTGCAGCAGGGGGGCGACGCTCAGGCTCTTTAAGTCCGCAATCGCCTGGTTCAGCCTGGCCAGAGCCGCCTCCGAGGCGGAATCACCGGCGCTGGCGTCGATCAGGCCCAGGCCCGCCGGCCGCGGCGGACCGTCGCTGATCGCGGCGGTTTCGGCGCCAAGCCGTTGTCTTGTCGTGCTTCCAGCAGGCGTCAAAATCGGGGGTCCAGGTGATCGGCGGGGCGTTGAACAGGGTTAATGAGTGCTCCCCCGGGCTTAAGGGAGTGCTAAGTTCACGCGGCGAGGCAGCCGGTCGCCGCAACTTGCCATTAACTGAACCGGCCTAAGCGTGACCGCATCGTCGTGCTGAACCGGGGGGTGAAGCATCGGCGAGGGGCTATACTCATTCTCGCGCCTGCGCCGTCGGAGGTCTGGCCGTCATGCCGCTGAAGCTGTCACTCAAGCCCGGGGAGAAGTTCGTTCTGAACGGGGCCGTGGTGCAGAACGGCGACCGGCGCGGCGTGCTGCTGTTGCAGAACAAGGCTTCGGTGCTGCGCGAGAAGGACATCATGCAGGCCGAGGAGGCGAACACGCCCTCGCGGCGGATCTATTTCCCGGTCATGATGATGTACCTGGATGAGCAGAACGCCGGCGCCTGGCACGAAGAGTTCGTGCGCCGGCTACAGGAGTTCATGGGGGCGATCAGCAACCCGCAGGTGCTGGCCGAATGTGTCAACGTTTCGAAACACGTTCTGCAGCGCGAATATTACAAGGCCCTGGTCTTGTGCCGGAAGCTGATCGAGTACGAAGACGAAAGGTTGGGCCATGTCGCTTCAAGCCTATCAACAAGCGGCTGAGCGGTCCGAACAGCCGCGCGACTCCGAGTACCGCCTGTTCGGTGAGGTGACCCGGGCGCTGATGTCGGCGGCCGAGACGCCGGCCGACGACTTCAAGACCCGCATCAAGGCGCTCGACTGGAACCGGCGGCTGTGGATGACCCTGGCCGCCGACTGCGCACGGCCCAACAACGCCCTGGCCGCCGACCTGCGCGCCCAGATCATCTCGCTCAGCATGTGGGTCGGCCGGCACACCAGCGCCGTCGTGCGCCAGGAGGAGGCCTTCGAGCCGCTGATCGAGATCAACCGCATCATGATGCAGGGCCTGGGCGTCCGCTCCCTCGGCTAAGCCGGCTGTCGCAGCCATGCGCGCCGAAGGTTGAACCACGAAAGACGCGACCCTACTCCTTCCCGTCATCCCCCGCTGGAGCGGCTTTAGCCGCGGAATGCGGGGGATCCATGAACACCGATCCTAGGCGGTGATCATGGATGGCCCGGACAAGCCGGGCCATGACGGTTGGGTGGGTAGCCTGGATGTTCGTGTTTTTTCGGGGCCAACTAAAAACTAAGGATGCCCGGCAAGGTTTGGCTAGCGAAGGGTAAATTTTGCCGAGTCAAACTTGCCTAGGGCCGCCGCGTGCGTCGCGGGTTGGACGATTTAGTTCCGTCTTCTCAGAGGTCTAGACGCCGCCACGGCCCAGCCGGGCGTGGTCCGCGCCTTGCGTTGCAGGAAACCGGGCAAAATGCCCTCGGCCGTCAAAATGACGCCGGACACCTGAGAACAAGGACTATCCCATCATGCTAAGCGTGAACTCGAATCCCGGCGCTCTGGTCGCACTGCAAAACCTGACCGCGACCGCCATGGCTCTGGGTAAGACCCAAAACGAAGTCTCCACCGGCCTTGCGGTTTCGGCCCCGCAGGACAACGGCGCGGTCTGGGCCATCGCCCAGAACGAACGTGGCACCTCCGGTTCGCTGGATGCGGTCATCCAGTCGCTGCAACGGGGCCAGTCGACCATTCAGGTCGCCACCTCGGCCGGCACCAGCGTCTCCAACCTGCTCAACCAGCTGAAGACCCTGGCCCTGACGGCGTCGGACACCTCGCTCGACGCCACCAGCCTGGCGGCCACCAACACCCAGTTCAAGTCGGTGCTCGGCCAGATCACTCAGATCGTGTCCAACTCCGATTTCAACGGCGTGAACATGATCAAGCACCTCGGCACGACCATCAACGCCCTGGCCACGGCCTCCGGCGGCACGATCACGGTCGCGGCGCAGGACCTGTCGCTTGGCGGCGCCAACCTGGCGGGCCTGACCGCGGCTTCGTCGATCGGTTCGGTCGCCCAGGCCGCGGCCTATGTGACCGTGGTGCAGACCGCGATCACCAAGACCAACAGCTCGCTGGGCCAACTCGGCACCGGGGCCACGGCCCTGCAGAACCAACTGACCTTCGTTCAGAACCTGCAGGACACCCTGGACACCGGCATCGGCAACCTGGTCAACGCCAACCTCGGCAAGGAAAGCGCTCAGCTGACCGCTCTGCAGACCAAGCAACAGCTTGGCATCCAGGCGCTGTCGATCGCCAACCAGTCGAGCTCGGTGCTCCTGAGCCTGTTCCGGTAGACCTAACGCGTGAGGCGGCGGGCCCTCGTGGCCCGTCGTCTTCCCCGCGCCGGGCAGCGATATGACCCAGATCATCAACAGCGCCAGCGGTGTCGGCGACCACAACCAAGGCCCGTTTCACCGCGAACCCGAACCGCCGACGCCGCATGCCGAGGCGGCGCCGGCCGCTCCCCAGGCCGCGCCGGAGGCGGCCGATGTGCGGCTGATCATCGAGGACGACGCCGCCGGCGGCGGTTTCGTCTACACCACCGTCGATCATCGCACCGGGGCGGTGCTCCGCCAGCTGCCGCGCGACGGTCTGCTGAAGCTGGGCGAGGCCGCCGACTACACCGCCGGCGCCCTGATCAAGACGCGGGCCTGAACCGACCCCGTTCGGTTTCCGTTAACTATACATAGAGATCGGCCGCCTAGCCTTCGCTCAACAGTCGAATCTCCGCGACCCGCGCCAGCGTGTCGAGAAGGCGGGTTCGCTGGCTTTCGAAGGAGGCCGCCTTGTCCATCACCCTCAACCCCGCCAGCCCGGTCCTGGCCGCGCTGCAGGACCTGAACACCCCGGGCCAGTCGGCGGCGGACGCCAGCCTGGCCGGCGGCCGCGGCGCGCCGGCGACCTCGAGCACCGCCGCGGTGACGCTGGGGCAGAACGGCAGCCTGGACCTGAGCGCGGTGGACGCCGACGCTATGAGCCTCAATCGGGCGGCCTCGATCGCCGACCTGGCCGTTGGCGCCGGCCAATCGGTGGCCAACCTGCTGGCGACCCTGAAGGACCAGGCGACCGCCGCACAGAACCCCTCGCTGGACCCGGGCGCCCGCCAGGCCCTGAATACCGACTTCAAGGCAGTGTTGGGCCAGATCGCCTCGACGGTGAACCAGGCGAGCTTCGACGGGGTCAATCTTCTCGACGGCCAGGCCCCGGCGGGCCTGAACCTGCCGGCCGGCGCCGGCGGCGGCGCGGCGCTGAGCCTCTCGGCGCAAAACCTGACCCTTGGCGGTCCGGTGGTGACCCTGGCCTCCACCTCCAGCCTGGGCACGCCGGCCGCCGCCTCCGCGGCGCTGGCCGACATCACCAATTCGCTGGACAATATCGAGACGGCGCTCGGCGCCCTGAGCCGCCAGGCCAGTCAGGTTTCGGCGCACAGTTCGATCCTCAATCAGTTGACCGGCGTGCTACAGGCGGGCGCGGCGGCCAATGCCGACAGCGGCGCCGATGGCGCGCGGCTGCTGGCGCTGCAGATCCAGCAGCAGCTCAGCGGCCAGTCGCAGCCTATCGCCAACCAGTCGCCGCAGCTTGTGTTGTCACTGTTCAGGTAGTCTGTTGTTCATCGTACGTTGCCCAAGCCGGGCTAGGATGAGGGCATGATCGATCTGCGCCCATTGCTGGAAGAGGACAGCGAACGGCTGTTCCGCTGGCGGCGCGAGCCGGAGGTCGATCGCTGGATGAGCGATCTGCCGGCGGCGAGCCTCGATCAGCACCGCTTCTGGTTCGACGAGTTCCGCGCCGATCCGGACCGGCGCGGCTGGATCATCACCGATGACGCCGCACCCGCCGGCTTTCTCACCCTGACCGGCATCGCCGGCCGCCATCGCCGCGCCGCCTGGGGCTGGTACATCGGCGAGCCCGAGGCGCGCGGCCGCGGCGCCGGCCGCGCCGCCCAGGCGCTGGGCCTCGACCTGGCCTTCGACGGGATCGGCCTGGAAAAGGTGTCCGCAGAGGTGCTGGCCGACAACGACGTGGCCCTGAAGGCCCAGGCCGCCGCCGGCTTTCGCCGCGAGGGCTATCTGCGCGAGCACGTGATCAAGGACGGCGTCCGCCGCGACGTGGTGTTGTTGGGCATTCTCGCCGACGAATGGCGCGCGCGCCGCGAACCGCTGCGCCGCTCGCTCAGCGTGGCGCACCTGATCGCCGCCTGAGCGGGTTGAGTAAAAGTGCGAAGCGGTTTTCCGCCCGCAACCCGCTCCAACTCTTATTGATCGAGCTTTTTAGCTCGACGAGCTGGTGAGCCGGGCCAGGGCCGCCTGATAGTTGGAGATTTCCGTCGTCAGGTAGGCCGGCACGGCGCCCTGGTAGCCCGCCGTCGTTTTCGAGGGCTTGGTGGTCATGTCGGTATAGATCTGCTTGACCGTGGTGATTGCGCCGCCCAGCTGGGCCAGGGCGTTCTTTATGCCGCCGGGCGTGCTCAGGCTGATGCTCGACTCCAGGCCGAGCGCATAGTTGGCCTTCAGCGAGGTGGTGGCGATGGCCCCGCCGCCGGTCGAGGCGCCTTTGGCCTTGGCCGTCGCGTTGGTGGTGACCAGACCCTCGGACAGGCCGAGCGCCGGCAGCGCGTTGCGACCGGCCGGCCCGGCCTCCAGGGTGATCTGCGAGGCGGCCCCGGTCGGGCTGATCTTGAGCTGCCGGACTCCGCCGGTTCCGGTCACCACCTGCACGCTCGCCCCATAGCCGGAGGCCTGGGTGATCTTCTGCGCCAGGGTCTGCAGCGTGTCGTTGGCCGCGATGGTCACGGTCTGCGGCAAGGCGTTGAAGTTGGACTTGACCAGGAACTGCTCGCCGACCTGCAGCGAGGAGTTGGTCATCAGGTTCTGTGATGGGGTGAACGAGATGGTCCCGGTCGGCAGGCCCAGCGAATCGAGCGACGAGGCGCCCGCGGGGTCGACGGCGATGGAGTGCGGCGCGGCCTGGTGGTCGGTTCCGTTGAAGGTGCTGGACCAGGTCACTGCGCCGGTGGTCGGATCGATCCGCGCGGCATAGCCGTCGAAGGCCGTCAGGTCGCCGGAACCGGGCGTCGGCGGGGTGGCGATCTGGCCGGCGATATAGACCTGGCCGCCTGCGACGGTCAGGGCGGTGGCCGTGGTGTCGCTGGCCCCGGCGAAATAGGCAAGGGTGTCGGAGCTCGAGGCCGTCAGATTTGCCGACAGACTGGCCACGAAGGCTTCCTCGCCGCCGCCGTAGGCGCTGCCGATCGCGCCCGCGTTGAGCGCGCCGTTCTGGGTCGAGCCGGCGACAATGATCGAGCCGTTGCCGTTCACCGCGACGCCGGTGACGTTGCCGCCGTTCAGCGGGCCGAGGTCCCGGGTCGCCGAGAGCACCGGCGCGCCGGTGGGTTGCAGGGCATAGCTCTGCATCACCGCGTCGCCGTTCTGCACGCCCGCGGTGATCAGCGACGAGCCATCGACGGCGATGCTGTTCACGCGCCTGCCGCTGGTCGCGCCGAGATAGGTGTTGAAGGTCTGCGCGCCGGTCGACGAAAAGCCGGAAATAAAGCCGTCGGAGAGCGTGTCGGTGAGCGCCATCGATCCGGCGACATAGACGGAGTGGTCGGCGCCGAAGGCGACGTTGTTGACCTGGCCGCCGGTCCAGGCGTTCACAGCCTGGCTCCAGATCTGCCCGCCCGTGCTGTTGAACACCGTGACGAAGCCGGTCTGGTCGGTGACGTCGGGCGGCGGGCCGCCATTGTCGTCCAGCAGCCCGGTGGCCTGGCCGACCACCGCGACCTGGCTGCCGTCGGCCGAGACCGCCAGACCCATGCCCGTGGCGCTGGCGGTGGAACCGAGCGTCTGGGTGAAGATCAGGTTGCCCGCCGAGTCGTACTTCATCAGCGCCACGTCCTGGGCGCCGGAGATGGCGTGGGCGGAATCGACCTGGCCGGTCTTGGTGGCGCCGGTGATGTTGGCCAGCACGTAGACCGAGCCGTTCGGTCCGGCCGCCGTGGCGATGGCGTTCTTGACGCTGTTGCCGAAGGTGTCGGTGAACGCCCGCGGATTGGCCGCGGCCGGATCGGTGGTCAGCTTGAGCAACTGCTGGGTGACGTCGGAGGTGGTGTTGCCGGTGGTGTTGCCTGCGACCGCTGCGCCGGGGATCGTCACCGCGGCGGTTGTGAAGCCGGGCGCTGTGGGAACCGCGCCCGCCTGCTGGGTGATGTAGACCGCCGGCGCGGTGGCGGCGGCTGAAAAGCTGAGGGTCTCGACCGAATTGCCGACGATCTGCATCGAATACTGGTCGGCGCTGACCGGGGTGGTCTTGGTGACGCCGCCGACCTGGTAGGTGGACGACGTGCCCGGCGTACGCACGTCGGCGAAGCGGGTGAAGACGCCCGCCGCCTGAAGCTGGGTGTTCAGATAGCTGACGACGTTGCTCATCGTTCGCGGCGTCGAGCCCATGTCGTTCAGATTGAAATTGACCACCGTCGGCGGGCCCGGCGTCTGGGTGATGTTGGCGTTCAGCGTCGCCAGCGGCGTCTGGCTGATCGACAGCGAAAACTGCACATTGCCGGCGAAGGCGGGGACGGCGGTGTTGGCGTCGCCGCTCCACAGCACGCCGGTGTTGTAGGTGTCGGTCTCGGTCGGCACACCGGCCGACGTCTGCGCGTTGGCCGCCACCGTGCCTTCGGCGACGTTGAAGCCGACGAACGGCGAGGTGTTCAGATAGGTCTGCACCTGCTTCATGCCGCTTTTGAAGGCGATCTGTAGCTGGTTGAGCTGGTAGGCCGATGTCTCCGTGGCGTTCGCCTGGGCAGCCAGGTCCTGCAGCGCGGTGAGGCCCTGGTAAAGGCCGAACAAATTCTTGTAGTTGGTGTAGTTCGGGGTTCCGGCCAGGACGCTGAGCTTGGCGGCGTTCGGGTTGATCAGCGACTGGCCGTTCAGCAGCGACTGGACCAGCGAATTGGTCTGCGCCGTCGTCGGCGCCTTGGCCCAGGGCGTGGTCGGCTTGGTCGTGGTCGTCGAGACGCCGCCCGAGCCGCTCGACGTCAGCGGGACGCCGGCTCTCAGGTTGTAGTAGTTCAGCAGCAGACTGGAATCGATCGAGATGGTCATGCAGGGTCCCGGACGACCCTGAGTTTCCCTTGATATCACTGCGACTTGTTTAACTTGGCCGTAGGAAATGCAGCGCATTCGGCCGGCTTGAAACCATCGCCCGCGGGGCGTAGCTGAGAGCGGATGGATCAAGCCCAAACCCGCAGGCTGTGGCTGACTTTGGGCGGCGGCGTAGCGGTGCTCGTCATAGCGCTGGGCGCGGCCTTTCTGATCCTGCTGCATGGCGGCCGCGCCGCCGCGCCGCCGCCGGCCGCGGTCGGTGGGCTGGTGGTGCAGACCCAGGCCGGTCCGGACGTCAAGCTGGATCCGCAGAAGCCGCTGCGCTGCTTCGTCAACGGCCAGCTGGTCGGCGAGCAGACCCTGGCCGACTGCGCGCGCCGCAACGGCGTGGCCACCGACGCGCTCGATGTCGGCGTCGACCAGAGCGGCCAGCTGGCCGCCGCCGATTCCGCCGGGACCAACCTGACGCCCTTGCCGCCGTCGGCCGCGCCCGCCGTGGCAGCCGATGCCGCGCCGGCCGCGGCCAGCGTTCAAGAGGGCGACTGTCTGCGCTACGCGGCCGCGACCTGGCACAAGGCCGGGGCGGGGATGTCGCTGCCGGGTTGCGTCAAGCTGCTGTTCGACGGCCAGTGCATCAAGACCGGCGCGGCCTATGGCCGGTGGATGGCGCTGACGCTGCGCCTGGTGCCGGGCGCGGTCGAGGTCTCGAGCGACAACCGCAATTTCCGGCTCCTGGTGGAACAGCCCGCCTCCTGCGCCATTCCGGACTTTCAGGAGACCCGTTCGCCATGAACCGCATTCTGCCGCTCGCCCTCGCCGGCCTGGCAGCCGTGCTCACCCTCAATGGCTGCGCCAGACAGATCGCCGCGCCGACCACCACCGGCGTCTGCTGGCAGGCCATCCCGCTGAAGAACGGCGACATCAAATTCAACAAGGTCAGCGAGCACGAGCCGTCGATGGAAACCTGCGCCGCGGCGCTCGAAGGCATGCGGCTGCGCTTCCTCAGCATGGGCGGCAATAAGCAAGAAGTTATCGGGGCTTATCAGGGAAACTATCTGTTCCTGGAGCCGAACGGAATCTTCATGTCGCAGACCTTCAAGGGCAATCGGTATTTCGCGCTCGGGCGCACCGCCGATGGACGGCTGGCGACGGCCGCGGCGCTTTCACAACAGCCGTGAACATAACCAGAACATTTTGCATTGTGCAGGGCCGCGACCTCGGCTAGGGTCGCGCCTCATTGGTGAGCTACGGACAAGGCGAGGAAGACATGGCGGGCAGCGTCAACAAGGTGATCTTGATCGGCAATCTGGGCGCGGACCCGGAAATCCGCACGCTCAATTCGGGCGATCGGGTGGCGAATCTGCGAATCGCTACCTCGGAGACCTGGCGCGACCGGCAGTCCGGCGAGCGCAAGGAGCGCACCGAGTGGCACCGGGTGGTGATCTTCAACGACAACCTGGTCAAGGTGGTCGAGAGCTATGTGAAAAAGGGCTCGAAGGTCTATATCGAGGGCGCGATCCAGACGCGCAAATGGACCGACAATTCCGGCGTCGAGAAGTTCTCCACTGAAATCGTGCTGCAGAAGTTCCGCGGTGAACTGACCATGCTCGACGGCCGCGGCGGCGACGCCGAGCGGGAAGAGGGCTATTCCGGCGGCGGCTTCCAACCGGCCGGCGGTCGCGTCCAGCCGCAAGGCGAAAAGGAAAGCTTCACGGCCGACCTGGACGACGAAATCCCGTTCTAGGGTTGGTCACCAAACAGCATCCTTGAAGTTCGCCCGGATCGTTTCGTCGGCGGTTACGAGACGCACGCCGTCAGTGATAGCGTTGGCCACGATCAATCGATCGAAAGGATCGCGTGTCCAGGCGAACGAGCGTGCGGCCTCGATA
The DNA here is from genome assembly GCA_041691315.1 of Caulobacteraceae bacterium. Lineage (GTDB taxonomy): Bacteria > Pseudomonadota > Alphaproteobacteria > Caulobacterales > Caulobacteraceae > Poindextera. Next base: position 70,306 of record JBEPUW010000015.1, read on the forward strand.
ATCGCGTCAAATCGAGCTTCCGAGCGGCTGAGGTCATGCTCGCGCTCCATGATATCCAACAGCTGTTCGGGCTCGGGCTTGAGTTTTCGCGCCTCGAACAGGGTTTCCAACTCCATGGCGACCATGGGCGAAATCTGTAGCGTCTCGCGCTCAAGCAATCGACGGATGGCTGGGCTCAGCCGACCTATCTGCTTGCCTGCGGTCCAGATAACGACGTGAGTGTCGAGATGGATCAACGATCCAACTCGGACTCACCATCCCAGCGCCAATACGCCTCGCCCGCTTCCTCGATTTCGTCGAGCGAGAGGTCTCCATCGACCTCCGGCGGGCTGGCCCAGAACTTCCGCCAGCGTTCGGCGCGTTCCTCTTCGGTTTCCTTGGGCCGCTGTTCGCCGCGGATGACCACGCGCGCGCCGTTGCGGTCGATGACGATCGGCTCACCGGTCGCCACGGCCTCATCGACCATGCGGAAGATGTTCTTGCGGAATTCCGTGAGGGTGACGGTCTTCATATGTACAGATTGGCGATCCGAAACGTACATGTCAACGTCAGCGCCGCGCCGCTAGGTCGCCCGCAGCGCCGTCGCCACCGGCAGGTTGGCGGCGCGGATGGAGGGGGCCAGGCCGCCGATCAGGCCGATGACCAGCGCCCAGACCACGGCCAGTTCGAGCAGGCCGGGGGTCACCGCCAGCGGGAAGGTCAGGCCGAGCGAGGAGACGGCGCGGCCGTTGAACAGCAGCCAGGCGATCGCCACCCCGATCAGAGCGCCGGGAATGGCCAGCAACAGGGATTCCACCATCACCGAGATCACCACCGCCGTGCCGCCGAAGCCGATGGCGCGCAGGGTGGCGATCTCGCGGGCGCGGGCGTCAACGGCCGAATACATGGTGTTGACCGCGCCGAACACCGCGCCGACCGCCATCACGCCGCCGATGAAATAGCCGACGAAGTTGAGGATCGAGGTCAGCGGCTTCAGCTGGTCCCGGGTGTAGTCGGCCGTGCGCTTCACATCGACCGAGAGCTGCGGATTGCTGGTCAGGGCATCCTTGAAGCGAGTGAAGGCGGCGGGCGATTGCAGCCGCACATTGACCATCTGAAAACTGTTGCGCTGGAAGGCGCTCATCACCGTCTCGTCATCGCCGATCAGGGCGTTTTCGGTCTGGCCGCCATTGTCCTCGAAGACGCCGACCACGCTCCATTCGGTCCCGCGCAGGACGATGTGATCGCCGACGGCCAGGTTCTTGTACTGGGCGCTGGCCGAGCGGCCGGCGATCAGTTCGCGCACGGCGGGCAGAAATCGCCGGCCAGCGATGAGATGCAGGCTCGGTTCCATCAACCGGGCCTCGGGGCTCGCGCCCGCGAAGCCGATATTGGCGGAATCGCCGTTCTTCTTGGTCACCTCGACGATGACCAGGGCCTCGGGCGCGACCATCGGCCGGCCGGCGGCGTCCTTCTTCACCCCCGGCGCGTCGGCGATGATCCCAGCCGCCGTGCGCGAGATCGCGCCCATATAGCTGGCCGCGGTCCCCGAGGTGAGCACGATGGCGTCGTCGGGGCGGACGTTCTTATTGATGCTCTGCAAAAGCCCGACCCCGATGGCCAGCAGCGAGACCATCACCGCGATTACCGTGGCGACGCCGATCACCGTCACAGCCGAGGTTCCTGCGCGCTGCGGCAGGGCGCGGACGTTCATCGCCGTCACCGCCCAGATCTGTTTGAAGAGGCTCATTCTTCGTCCTCCCTCAACGCCCGGCCAGAGCGTCGACCACCTGCAGCCGCATGGCGCGGATCGCCGGCGGCAGGCCGCTGATCAGGGCCAGCGCCACGGCCAGGGCGAACCCGACCAGCATCAGCGGCCCGGCCTGGATGTTGAAGCCGATCAGCTGTCGCGCCACCGGGAAAAGCATGGCCGCCAGGCCAAGGCCGATGGCCGCTGAAACCAGGCAGAAGGTCAGGGATTCCGCCAGGATCAGCGCCATCAGGCCGGCGTCGGTGAAGCCGAGGGTCTTCAATACCGCCAGTTCCGGGGTCCGTTCGCGCACCGACTGCATCATCAGCGCCCCGACCGAGAACAACAGGGCGAAGAACACCGCGGCGACGATGGCGTTGATGACCAGACCGATGTCGCCGATCTGTTTCAGGTTGTTCTGGGCGATCTGGCGCACGGTGGCGGTCTTGGTCTCGTGGGCCGAATTGACGAACAGCTTGTCGATGGCGGCGGCGATCGTGCCGGCGTGGTTGGGATCGTCGATGCGGACGATGAACACCGGGGCGGTGCCGGCGCCTGTGGTGCGGCCCTGGTCGACATAGTCGAAATTGATCAGCATGGCGTTCTTGAACAGCGTGCCGCCGCTGGATGAGAAGATGCCGACGATGTCGACCGGCCAGGTCGGCGAGCCGTCCCGGTTGGTCACTGTCAGCGCCCGCAGCGGCACGCGGTCGCCGACCTTCCAGCCGAAGCGGCTGGCCAGCAGGCGGCTGACGATGGCGCCGGTGCGGTCGCGCTGCAGCGCCGCGATCATGTTGGGTGGAATGGTCAGGCCGGGATCGACGGCGAGGATCTGGCTGGCGTCGACCGCGTCGGCGGGGACGATCGAGGTCGGCGTGCGATAGGTCGAGATGAACGGCACCATCGGCGTCGCAGCGCGAACGCCTTGCACCATCCGGATCTGGGCGATCTGGCCGACGGGCAGGGGCTCGGTGCTGATCCGGCTGAGGCTGAGGAGCACGTCGGCATGGGTCTCGGCGACGGCGTGGTTCAGGCCGCTGGCGAAGCCTTGCAGCACGCCGAACAGCAGGAAGGCGTTGACCACCGAGAGCAGGGTCAGCACCGCCCGCCCGGGCTTGCGCCAGATGCCGGCCCAGACGAGCGGTAAGAATTTCATACGACAACCATGGCCGGCGCGGGCACAAGTGCGCCCTTGTCCAGGTTGACGATGCGCGAGGCGAATGAGGCCGCCTTCGGGTCGTGGGTGACCATGATGACGGTCTTGCCATGGCCTTTGTTCAGCTGTTGCAGCAGGCCAAGCACCTCCTCGGCGGTCTCGCGGTCGAGGTCGCCGGTGGGCTCGTCGCAGACCAGCAGGGTCGGGTCGGCGACGATGGCGCGGGCGATGGCGACACGCTGCTGCTGGCCGCCGGAGAGTTCGTTCGGCTTGTGCTTGCGCCAGTCCAGCAGCCCGACCAGGGTCAGGGCCGCCTCGACGTTTTTCTTGCGCTGGGCGCCCGAGAGCGGGGTCAGCAGCAGCGGCAGTTCGACGTTGCGCTCCGCCGAAAGCGTCGGCATCAGATTGTAGAACTGGAAGACGAAGCCGACATGGCGGGCGCGCCAGGCCGCTAGCTGGCCGCCGGACAGCTGGTCGATCCGCTCGCCGGCGACGTCGACCTCACCCTCGGTCGGCCGGTCCAGCCCGCCGATCAGGTTGAGCAGGGTGGTCTTGCCCGAGCCGGACGGGCCCATCAGGGCCAGGAACTCGCCCGCCGCCACCTCCAGGTCGAGATTGTGCAGCACCTCCAGCACCTGGCGGCCGCGCCGATAGCGCTTGACCACCTGCTTCAGGACCACCAGCGGTTCCATGCCGTCACCCCCTATTGGTCTTTGTCGCCGGCTGCAGCGTCGGCCTTGACCAGCTTGACCTTGGCGCCGTCGCGCAGCGGCTTGTCGCTGATCGCCACCACCTCGCCCGGCTGTACGCCCGCCAGTACGACCTGGCCTGTACTCTCCTGCGGACCCAGGCCCACGGCGCGGCGCTCGAGCCGGCCGTCGGTGATCACGAACACCACCGACTGGCCGCCGTCCTCGGTCTTCACCGCATCGGCGGGCACGATCACGCCGCGCCCGGCGACCGGGCCGGGCCTGGCGCCGGCCGGGGCGGGGCTGAGAAAGGTCACCCGCGCCCCCATCTCCGGCACGATGCGGGCGTCCTTGGCCTTCAGCTCGACCCGTACGGTCACCGTCGCCTTGGAGCGGTCGGCGGTCGGGATCACCGCGATCACCTCGGCGGGAATCTCCCAGTCCGGATAGGCGTTCAGTTTGACCACCGCCGGCATGCCCTGATGCACCCGGTTGATGAAGCTCTCGGCCACATCGACCTCGACCTCGAGCGAGTCCATGTCGACGATGGTGCAGATGCCGGTGCGGGTGAAGCCGCCGCCGGCGGAGATCGGCGAGACGATCTCACCCGGCTGGGCGGCCTTGACCGTCACCACCCCGGAAAACGGCGCACGCACGATGGTGTCGTCGAGCGCGCGCCGCGCCACCAGCAGTTCGGCCTGCGACACGGCCAGCTGGCCGCGCGACACCGCCAGGCTGGCGCGGGCGCTATCATAGGCCGTGCGGGTGTCGTCGATGGCCTGGGTGGCGATGATCCCCTGGCCGGCGGCGCCGCGATAGCGCCGATACTTGATGTCGGCATTGGCGAGATTGGCCTGGGCCAGCTGTACGTTGGCCTGGGCCTGGGCGACCTGGGCCTGGCTCTGCGCGGCGCTGGCGTTGGCGTTGGACGGATCCAGCCTGGCGATGACCTGGCCGGCCTGCACATGGTCGCCTTCCTCGATCAGCACGGCCTGCACCATGCCGGTGATCTTCGATGAGACGGTCGCCTGCCGGCGCGCCACCACATAGCCGGAGGCGTCGAGCAACGCCGTGCCGCCCTGGGCCGCGCCGGTGGATCCCAAGGCCGTCGCGGTCGCGGACCGCACCGGTATGCGATCCGGCTGGGCGATGAGGAACCAGGCCAGGGCGACCGCGGCCAGCACCACCAGGGCGATGATGACGATAAGGAGCCATGGCCTTCCGCCGCCGGGCGGGCGCCTGGGTTTCTCGGTCCGGTCGATGCGAAGCTGGTGCAGCAGCGCGTCATTGGTCATCGGCGGCGCGCCGCCGAAATCGCGCCTGGACGAGCCCGGACAGGCCCCGAAACTGACGACATGACCCCCCTGCCAATCTACGATCGGGTATCTCAAGCATACACGCCTCAGACCCCGGAGACACTACGAAGCTGTAAGCTTTGCAACCAGGGCGGGGCCTTCGCCAGGCCAATCCGCCGGCCAGTCGAAAAGGCGGCGAACGGACAAGTTTTTTTGCACCGCAGCGCACCGGATGCTAAAGAGTTTCATGAACTTCGCGCCCGATTCTCGCGTCTGATCCCCCGTTGAGCGACGACCAGACCAAACCGCCGGAAGACAGCCGGCGCGGCGCCGTTGCGTCCAGGGGCCTCGAGGACGAGCTGAAGCGCTCGTACCTCGACTACGCCATGAGCGTCATCGTCAGCCGCGCGCTGCCCGACGTGCGCGACGGGCTGAAACCTGTGCACCGCCGCATCCTGCATTCCATGAACGAACAAGGCCATACGCCAGAACGTTCATACGTCAAATGCGCCCGCGTGGTCGGTGACGTGATGGGCAAGTATCACCCGCACGGCGACGTCGCGATCTACGACGCCCTGGTGCGCATGGCCCAGCCCTTTTCCATGGGGCTGATGCTGATCGACGGCCAGGGCAATTTCGGCTCCATCGACAACGATCCGCCGGCGCAGATGCGTTATACCGAGTGCCGTCTGACCAAGGCGGCGATCGCGATCCTGGCCGACCTCGACAAGGACACCGTCGACTTCAAGGAAAACTATGACGGCTCGGAGAGCGAGCCGACCGTCCTGCCGTCGCGCATCCCGAATCTGCTGGTCAACGGCTCCAGCGGCATCGCCGTCGGCATGGCCACCAACATCCCGCCGCACAATCTGGGCGAGGTGGTCGACGCCTGCCTGGCTCTGATCGACGACCCGGAGATCAGCACCGACGCGCTGCTGGACATCGTGCCGGGCCCCGACTTTCCGACCGGGGCCGAGATTGTCGGCCGCTCCGGCGCGCGCCAGGCGTTGTTGACCGGCCGCGGCTCGGTGATCATGCGCGGCACCTCGACCATCGAGGAGGTCCGCAAGGACCGCGAGGCCATCGTCATCACCTCGGTGCCCTATCAGGTGAACAAGTGGGCCATGGTCGAGCGCATCGCCGAGCTGGTGCGCGAGAAGCGCATCGAGGGCATCGCCGACCTGCGCGACGAAAGCGACCGCCAGGGTCTGCGCGTGGTCATCGAAATCAAGCGCGACGCCTCGGCCGACGTGGTGCTGAACCAGCTGCACCGCTTCACCACGCTGCAGAGTTCGTTCCCCGCCAACATGCTGGCGCTGAACCACGGCCGGCCAGAGCAGATGGGTCTGCGCGAGATGCTGACCCACTTCATTCAGTTCCGCGAGGAAGTGGTGATCCGCCGCACCAAGTTCGAACTGAACAAGGCGCGCGATCGCGGCCACGTGCTGGTCGGTCTCGGCATCGCGGTGGCCAATATCGACGAGGTGATCCGCATCATCCGCTCGTCGAAGGACCCGGCCGAGGCGCGCGAGCGGCTGGTCGAGCGTAACTGGCCGATCGGCGACATGGCGCCGCTGATCGAGCTGATCGCCGACCCGCGCAGCGTGCTGGTCAACGGCGGGCTGGAGATCAGGCTCACCGACGAACAGACCCGCGCCATCCTGGCCCTGACCCTGTCGCGTCTGACCGGTCTCGGCCGCGACGAGATCTTCGCAGAAGCCAATGCGCTCGCCGCCGACATCCGCGGCTATCTCGACATCCTGAGTTCGCAAGAGCGGATCATGGCCATCGTGCGCGAGGAGCTGGTCGAGGTGCGCGAGGCCTTCGCCGTGCCGCGCCGCACCGCCATCATCGACGGCGACGCCGACGTCGAGGACGAGGACCTGATCGCCCGCGAGGACATGGTCATCACCGTCACCCACGGCGGCTATGTCAAACGCACGGCGCTCGCCACCTACCGGACCCAGCGCCGCGGCGGCAAGGGCCGCGCCGGCATGGCGACCAAGGAAGAGGACGCCGTCACCCGCGTCTTTTCCGCCTCCACCCACGCGCCGGTGCTGTTTTTCTCCTCCGGCGGCAAGGTCTACAAGCTCAAGGTCTGGCGCCTGCCGCTCGGCTCGCCGACCTCGCGCGGCAAGGCCTTCGTCAACCTGTTGCCGATCGAACAGGGCGAGACCATCACCTCCATCCTGCCGCTGCCCGAGGACGAGGCCAGCTGGGAGCGGCTGGACGTGATGTTCGCCACCCGCTCCGGCGGCGTGCGCCGCAACAAGCTGTCGGACTTCGTGCAGGTGAACCGCGCCGGCAAGATCGCCATGAAGCTGGACGAGGGCGACTCGATCATCGGGGTGGGCCTGTGCACCACCGCCAACGACGTGCTGCTGACCACCGGCGCGGGCCGGTGCATCCGCTTCCCGGTCGACGAGGTGCGGGTCTTCGCCGGCCGCGAATCCACCGGCGTGCGTGGCGTGCGCCTGGCCGAGGCCGACACGGTCATCTCCATGGCCATCCTGCACGGCGTCGACGCCACGCCCGCCGAGCGCGGGGCCTATCTGAAGCACAACAATGCCATGCGCGCCGCGGCGCTGGACGACGGCGACGAGACGCCCACGACGATCGAGGACGACGACGAGGCCGCCGACGATCAGATCAGCCTGTCGCTCGAACGCATCGCCGAACTGGGTGCGGCCGAGGAATTCATCCTCACCGTCTCCACCGAGGGCTTCGGCAAGCGCACCTCGGCCTACGAGTATCGCCGCACGGGGCGGGGCGGGCAGGGGCTCATCGCCCACGACCTGTCGAAGAAAGGCGGCCGCCTGGTCGCCTCCTTCCCGGTCGAGGACAGCGACGGCATCCTGCTGGTCACCGACCAGGGCCAGCTGATCCGCGTGCCGGTGGACGACATCCGCATCGCCGGCCGCAACACCTCCGGGGTCACCATCTTCCGCACCGCCGAGAACGAGCACGTGGTCGGGGTCGAGCGGCTGGAAGGCGACGGCGGCGAGGCCGAGTCGGACGAAGACGACGACGCCGGCGAAGACGGCGCACCCGACGATGACGGCGACCCGGACTCGCAAGCCGATTGACAGCGCGGCGATTTCCAAGTCCATCGGCGGGCGCGGTAATCTTGACCGGGGGATAACAGTATGACGCGTGTCGGCCTCTATCCCGGCACTTTCGACCCGATCCACAACGGGCACATCGACATCTTGGCCCGTGCGGCGACGCTGGTCGACAAGCTGGTCATCGGGGTCGCCATCAACAACGAAAAGGGCCCGATGTTCTCGCTCGATGAGCGGATTGCGATGACCCGGCGCGAGACTGAGCCGCTGAAGCGCATCACCGAGATCGAGGTCATTCCGTACGAAAGCCTGACCATCCACTTCGCTCGCGAGGTCGGCGCTTCGATGCTGTTGCGCGGCCTTCGTGCGGTCACCGACTACGACTACGAGTTCCAGTTGATGGCGATGAACCAGCAACTCGACCGTTCGATCGAGACCGTCTTCCTGATGGCCGACCCGCATCACATGGCGGTGTCGTCGAACCTGGTGAAGGTGATCGCGCGCATGGGTGGCGACGTTACCCCGTTCGTGACCCCGTCGGTCGTCAAGGACCTGATGAAGAAGGTGAAGCCCGCATGAGCCGTGTCGTTCTGGGCTTGGCGGCAAGCTTGCTGGCCATGGCGCCGGCGCTTGCCCAGACGCCGGCGGTCCCCGCCGCGCCGGCCGTGACGGCGCCGCCGCCCGGACCCGGCGACTGGCGGCCGATCGACGCCGCCAACACCCTGGTCATCGACACCAACCAGGGCCGCGTCCTTGTCGAACTCTATCCGCAGATGGCCCCGGCCACGGTCGCCCAGGTCGAGACCCTGGCGCGCCAGCACGTCTATGACGGCCTGACCTTCTTCCGGGTCATCGACGGCTTCATGGACCAGACCGGCGATCCGCAGAACAACGGCGCCGGCGGCTCGACCCTGCCCAACGTCAAGGCGGAGTTCGTCTTCCGGCACGCGCCCGGCGCCGGCGAGACCGACGTCGCGCAGATTCCAGGTGGCGAGGTCGGCTTTGTCGGCGCGCTGCCGGAGGTGAGCCAGCCCGGCGCCATGGCCGCCATCACCGTCGACGGCAAGGTGAACGGCTTTGGCCTGTTCTGCGCCGGAACCATCGGCATGGCGCGGGCGGAATCCAACGATTCCGCCAACAGCCAGTTCTTCCTGATGCGCGGCGACCATTTCGAACTCGACCAGAAATACACCGCCTTCGGCCGCGTCGTCATGGGCGAACAGATTGTGCGCGCCATCAAGACCGGCGAGCCGGTGGCCGAACCGCGAGACCGCATGCTGACCGTCCGCGTCCTGGCCGACCTGCCGCCCGCCGGCCGCCCCAATCCGCGCCTGCTGGACACATCGACCGCCTATTTCAAGGCCCGGGTCGAGGCCGCCCACGCCGCCCAGCGCGACGACTTCAACCCCTGTGCGGTCAATATCCCGGTCCAGGGCGGGTAGCCAAAGACCTCTCCCAAAGGGAGAGGGAGGGGCCCGCGCGCGCAGCGCAGCGGGAAGGTGAGGGGTTACGAGCTCTCGGATTATCCTGAAACGGCGTATGCCCGTCGAGAGCGGTGTTCGCCAAATCGTTGGCGAACACATCGTCGCGAGAAGGCTCGCGCCGCCGCTCTCGACCCTCCCACAGCGCGAGGCGCTGTGGGGCCCTCCTTCTCGCCACGGGAGAAGTCATAAGGGCGCGGCCCCTCCTTCTCCTTTGGGAGTCTGCGAGACGCCCAATCTTGACATGGCCGCGCCGCCATGCGCCCTTCCGCGCCTTTCCAAATCAAGCCCAGGCCCGCCTCGTGACCACCCTGCACGCCTATCGTACCCACACCTGTGGCGAGCTTCGCCAAGGCGACGCGGGTGAGGGGGTGCGGCTGTCCGGCTGGATCCACCGCAAGCGCGACCACGGCGGGTTGATGTTCATCGACCTGCGCGACCACTATGGCCTGACCCAGCTGGTGCTGAGCCCCGACACCCCCGGCTTCGACGTCGCCGAGCGGCTGCGCGCCGAGAGCGTCATCCGCATCGACGGCCAGGTGGTCGCCCGCAGCGCCGAGACGCTGAACGCCAACCTGCCCACCGGCGCGGTCGAGGTGCGCGTTTCCGCGATCGAAGTGCTGTCCGAGGCCGCGGAACTGCCGGTACCGGTGTTCGGCGAGCCCGACTATCCGGAAGAGCTCAGGCTGAAATACCGCTATCTCGACCTGCGCCGCGAAAGCCTGCACCGCAGCATCGTGCTGCGCTCGCGGGTGATCGATTCCGTGCGCCGGCGCATGATCGACCAGGGATTCCTGGAGTTCCAGACCCCGATCCTGACCGCCTCCTCGCCAGAGGGAGCGCGCGACTTCCTGGTGCCGTCGCGCCTGCATCCCGGCAAGTTCTACGCCCTGCCGCAGGCGCCGCAGCAGTTCAA
>JBEPUW010000016.1:0-76495 GCA_041691315.1 Caulobacteraceae bacterium
CCTCCCCCGGGGGGGGGGGGGGGCCGCCCCCCACCCCGGGCCCCCCCCCCCCCCCCCCCCCCCCGCGCCCCCCCCCCCCCCCCCCGGGGGGGGGCCCGGGGGCCTGCGCTCAATCATTGGGAATGATTCATGGATATTCCGCGCAATGCACACGTGCTTGTCGTCGACGGCCAGAAATCGCTGCTCTTCAAAAATGAAGGCGATCTTGCTTTGCCAAGCCTTTGCATCGCTGCTCACCACGAGCAAGTCAGCGCCGCGACTCGCGATCAGGGCAGAGATCCGCTTGCGGCTGGGCGACATCGTCCCGGCCGACGCACGCCTGCTTGAGGGCGACCCGATCGAGGTGGACCAGTCCGCCCTGACCGGAGAGTCCCTGCCCGCCACCCGCAAGCCGGGGGAGACCATCTTTTCCGGATCGATCGTTCGCCAGGGCGAGATCGGCGCCTTGGTCTACGCCACGGGAGCTCACACCTACTTCGGCAAGACCGCGGAACTGGTGCAGGAGGCCCACACGGTCAGCCACTTCCGGCGCGCTGTGCTGAAGATCGGCAACTATCTGATCATCCTCGCCGTGGCCCTAGTCGCGGTTATCATCGCCGTCGCGCTCTTCAGGGGCGACCCGCTCCTCACCACCTTGCAGTTCGCCCTCGTGCTGACCGTCGCGGCGATCCCAGTGGCGATGCCGACTGTGCTGTCGGTGACCATGGCGGTGGGTGCACGCCTCCTGGCCAAGAAGGAGGCGATCGTCACCCGCCTGTCAGCGATCGAGGAATTGGCCGGCGTCGACATCTTGTGTTCGGACAAGACCGGCACCCTCACGCAGAACAAGCTGACGCTGGGCGATCCGTTCTGCCTTGACGGCATGCCGGCCGATCAGGTGATCCTCAACGCCGCGCTGGCGTCGCGAACGGACAACAAGGACGTCATCGACCTGGCCGTCATTGCCGGCCTGGAGAACGATCAGGCCCTGAAGGGCTACCAGGTCGTGCATTTCCAGCCGTTCGACGCGGTCCAAAAACGCACCGAGGCCACCGTGAAGGGCGCGGACGGCAAGGAATTCAAGGTCGCCAAGGGGGCGCCGCAGGTGATCCTGGCGTTGGCGACCAACGCCAGGACGGTGAAGGCCGCCGTCGACAAGGCCGTTGGCGATTTCGCGGCGCGGGGATTTCGGGCCCTGGGGGTGGCGCGGGCCGATGGGGACGGCAAGTGGCGCATTCTTGGCGTTCTGCCCCTCTTCGATCCGCCGCGGGACGACGCCAAGGCGACGGTCGCGACAGCCCGGACGATGGGCATCAGCGTCAAGATGGTGACCGGCGACGCCATCGCCATCGCCCAGGAGACCGCCAAGAAACTCGGGATGGGCGCGAACATTCTCGACGCCAGCGGCTTCGGCGATTCGGAGCGCCGCGAGACGGCGGCCCTGTCGGCGTCGATCGAGAAGGCGGACGGCTTCGCCCAGGTCTTCCCGGAGCACAAGTTTCACATCGTCGATGTCCTGCAACAGGCCGGCCACATCGTCGGCATGACCGGCGATGGGGTGAACGACGCCCCGGCGCTGAAGAAGGCCGATTGCGGGATCGCCGTCTCCGGCGCCACCGACGCGGCGCGCGCGGCGGCGGCCATCGTGCTGATGACGCCCGGCCTGTCGGTCATCATCGATGCGATCAAGGAGAGTCGGAAGATCTTCCAGCGGATGAACAGCTACGCCATCTACCGCATCACCGAGACGCTGCGGGTGCTGCTCTTCATGACGCTGGCGATCCTGGTGTTCAACTTCTATCCCGTGACGGCGGTGATGATCGTCATGCTGGCGCTGCTCAACGACGGCGCGATCCTTTCGATCGCCTATGACAACGTCCATTACCGGAACCAGCCGGAAGCCTGGAACATGCGCGTGGTTCTGGGGGTCTCCACCGTGTTGGGCGTGGTCGGCGTCGCCGCCGCCTTCGGGCTGTTCTATCTGGCCGATCGCGTGTTTCACCTGGATCGCGCGCATATCCAGACGCTGATGTATTTGAAGCTCTCGGTCGCCGGGCATCTGACGATCTTCCTGACCCGCACCCGAGGCCCGTTCTGGTCGATACGCCCGGCGCGAATTCTGTTGATCGCAGTGTTCGGCACTCAGGCCGTAGCCACTCTGATCGCGGTCTACGGGTTGTTCATGACCCCGCTGGGATGGGGTTGGGCGGCCTTCGTATGGGGCTACGCCCTGGCTTGGTTCCTGGTGAACGACCGCGTGAAGCTGCTCGCCTATCGGCTTCTCGATGCCGTCAACGCCAGGACGGCGAAGCAGCCGGCCTTGACGCTGCAAGTGGCATGATGAGCCAAGAGGTAGGGATCAGGGCCTCCGCGGCGAGGACAGCGCCCAGGTGTGGCGGGCGATCTGTTCGTCTTCCAGCGAGGGGAGGACGAGAACCCGACAGCGCGAGGTGAGATCGCTGATCGGATTGTCGGCGGATCGGTTCCGAGCCTCGTCGAGGCTAACGCCGATCCAGGACAGGCCGCCGCAGATCGCCGCGCGCACCGCCGCGTCGTTTTCGCCGATCCCGCCGGTGAAAACGACCATGTCGGCGCCATCGAGCGCGGCGATCATCGCGGCCACCTGCTTGCGCGCGGAATAGCAGAACATCTGGATGGCGAGCCGGGCGTCGGCGTTGGACGACGCAGCTTCCTGCAGACGGCGCATGTCGCCGCCAACGCCTGAAATCCCCAGAAGGCCCGATCGGCGATCGACCAGGTCCTCGAGCGTGGTCGCATCGAACGCCTTCTCGCGCATCAGATAGACGAGAACGCCTGGATCGAGATCGCCGCTGCGCGTGCCCATGATCACGCCGCCGGTCGGGGTCAATCCCATGCTGGTGTCGATCGACTTGCCGGCCTTGACCGCAGTGATGCTGGCGCCGGCGCCGAGATGGGCGATCACCAGCCGTTCCGGCGCGTCATTGCTCAGCTGCCCCATGATCGACTCGCACGACAGGCCGTGAAACCCGTAGCGCTGAATGCCTTGCGACTGCAGTTCCCTGGCGATCGGAAGCACCCGCGCGACGTCCGGCAGGCCGGCGTGAAACGCGGTGTCGAAACAGGCGACCTGCGGAAGCCCGGGAAAGTGGGTTTGCGCGAAGCCGATAACCGACAGAGCCGCGGGCATATGCACCGGCGCGAAGGCGGTCGCGGCCTCGAGCCGTCGCAGAACCGCCTCATCGATGAGGCAATGTTGGCGGAGTTCTGGCCCGCCATGCACGATTCGATGTCCGATGGCGGCCGGCGCGGCCAATTTGGCGTCGGCGAGGAGCCTGCCGATACGGACAATCGCTTCGTGCTGGCCAGGGATGGCCAAGGTCTCGGACAGCAAGGTCTTTCCGCGCCAATCCCGCGCGCTGAACCTGGACTCCTTGTCGCCGATCGACTCCGCCTCGCCTGAGAGCAGGGTTTCGGTTCGTGTGGAGCTGACGCGGTACAGGCCGAATTTCAACGAGGAAGAGCCGCTGTTCAGCGCCAGCACCGTGCGCGTATCATCACGGGTCGTCACGACAAACCCCGAGCGCCAAGATGGCGCTCACAAACTCCAACGCCAGTCCTCGACCTCCGGCATGTCCTTGCCGTGCTCGCTGATATAGAGCTTGTGACGCTCCATCGCCGTCCAGTAGCGCGCCGTCGCTATTTCGACCTGATCGCTGAATCGGGGAATGCGTCCGATGGCGTCCAGCGCAAGCTGGTAGCGGTCGAGATTGTTCAACACCACCATATCGAAGGGGGTCGTCGTCGTGCCCTCCTCCCTGTAGCCGCGCACATGAAAATTGTCATGGTTGCGCCGGCGGTAGGTCAGCTTGTGAATCATCGCCGGATAGCCATGGAAGGCGAAGATCACCGGCTTGTCCGTCGTGAACAGCTCGTCGAAATCCTGATCTTCCATGCCGTGGGGATGCTTGGATTCAGGCTCCAGAACCATCAGGTCCACCACGTTGACGACGCGGATGCGGATGTCGGGGACGTACGCGCGCAACAGGGTTACGGCCGCCAGGGTCTCAAGCGTCGGCACATCGCCCGCGCAGGCCATGACCACGTCGGGGTCGCCCAGATCGTTGCTGGCCCATGCCCAGGTGCTCACGCCGGCGGTGCAATGGCGGACGGCAGAATCGATGTCGAGCCACTGCCACTCGGGCTGTTTGCCGGCGATGATCAGGTTGATGTAGTTGCGGCTGCGCAGACAGTGATCGGTGACCGACAGCAGGCAGTTCGCGTCCGGCGGCAGATAGATGCGCACGACATCCGACTTCTTGTTGGCGACGTGATCGATGAAGCCGGGGTCCTGGTGGGAAAACCCGTTGTGATCCTGGCGCCAGACATGTGAGGTGAGCAGGTAATTCAGCGATGCGATCGGCTTGCGCCACGGGATGTTCCGACTGACCTTCAGCCACTTCGCGTGCTGATTGAACATCGAATCGATGACGTGGATGAAGGCCTCGTAGCAGGAAAACAGGCCATGCCGTCCGGTGAGCAGGTAGCCTTCGAGCCAGCCTTCGCACAGGTGCTCGCTCAACACCTCAACGACGCGGCCATCGGGGCTGAGGTTGATATCAACCTCTTCGACCGCGGCCATCCATTCCTTGCCGGAGACTTCGTAGACGGCCTCCAGCCTGTTCGACGCGGTCTCGTCTGGACCGAACAGTCGGAAAATCCCTCTCCCGAGATTGAGCTTCATGACGTCTCGCAGAAAATGTCCGAGAACCCGCGTGGCCTCCGCCTTGACGCTGCCGGGCTTGACGACGACCACGGCATGGTCGTGGAAGTGGGGCATCGACAGGGGCTGCAACACCTCGCCGCCGTTGGCGTGCGGGTTGGAGCCCATGCGGCGATGGCCGGTCGGCGCGAGCGCGGCGAACTCCTCGAGAAACTTGCCGTCTGCGTCGAACAGGTCCTGCGGCCGGTAGCTCCGCATCCACTCTTCCAGCTGCTTCAGATGCTCGGGGTTCTTGAAATCCGCGATCGGCACCTGGTGCGCGCGCCACGTGCCCTCGACCGGCAGGCCGTCGACGAATTTCGGCCCGGTCCAACCCTTGGGCGTGCGCAAGACGATCATTGGCCAGCGCGGCCGCTCGGGGGTCTGGCCCTCGCCGAGCGATCGCGCCGCGGCCTGGATCTGGCGGATTCGCGCAAGGATCGTATCGAGCGTGCCGGCGAGGCATTGATGCACGAGTTGCGGATCGTCGCCCTCGACGAAATACGGATCGTAGCCGAAGCCGCGCATCAGGTCCGTCAGTTCCTCGCGGCTGATCCGCGCCAGCACCGTGGGATTGGCGATCTTGTATCCGTTCAGATGCAGGATCGGCAGCACTGCGCCGTCGCGCGCGGGGTTGAGAAACTTGTTGGAGTGCCAGCTGGTCGCCAGCGGCCCGGTTTCCGCCTCGCCGTCGCCGATGACGCAAGCGACGATCAGATCGGGATTGTCAAAGGCGGCGCCATAGGCGTGGACCAGCGAATAGCCCAGTTCGCCACCTTCGTGGATCGAGCCCGGCGTTTCCGGCGACACATGGCTGGGAATTCCATACGGCCAGGAGAACTGGCGAAACAGCCTGTGCAGTCCGTTTCGACTGCGCTCAATCGCCGGAAAGTGTTCCGTGTACGACCCTTCCAGGTAGCTGTTCGCGACGATCCCGGGGCCGCCATGGCCCGGACCGATGACGTACATCATGTTCAGGTCGTTCTCGGTGATCAGCCGGTTGAGGTGGACATAGAGAAGGTTCAGCCCCGGCACCGTGCCCCAGTGCCCTAGCAAGCGAGGCTTGATGTCTTCGAGTTTGAGCGGGGTCTCCAGCAACGGATTGGATTGCAGATAGACCTGACCGACCGAGAGGTAGTTCGCCGCGCGCCAATAGGCGTGCATCTTGCGAAGCAGATCGGGTGACAGGGTCTCGGCCGCTACAGCCTCGACGACCGATGGCCGGGCCGCGGCTTGTCGGTCCTGGCGCGGCAGGAGTTGGCTTTCCTGGCTTTGCATTTTGGAAGCTCTCCCGAGCGGTTGGCGCTAGGCCTCGATGATCACTTTGAGCGCATGCGTCTTCACGGCGTTCCCGAAGGTCTCGTAGGCCTTCAGAATGTCGTCGAGCTTGAAGCGGTGAGTTATCAGGAGCTTCGGGTCGACCTTGTGAGCTTTCAGGACGTTGAGCAGCATCGGCGTGCTGACGGTGTCGACCAATCGGGTGGTGATGCTGATGTTTCGGTCCCACAGCCGCTCCAGGTGCAGGGCCGCCTTGACGCCGTGCACGCCGATATTGGCGATGACGCCCCCGGGCGCGATGATCTGCTCGCAGAGCTCGAAGCTGGCGGGAACGCCGACCGCCTCGATGGCGGTGTCGACGCCGCGCTTGCCGGTCAGTTTCATGACCGCCTCCAGCGCGTTGCCGTTCGTATTGTTGATGGTCGCCGTGGCTCCGAAACGCTTGGCCGCCTCAAGGCGATTGTCGTCGAGATCGATCACGATGATCTCGGCCGGAGAATAGAACTGGGCGGTCAGCAGCGCGGCCAGCCCGACCGGCCCCGCGCCGACGATCGCCACGGTGTTCCCGGGCTGGACCTTGCCGTTGAGCACGCCGCATTCGAAGCCGGTCGGCAGGATGTCGCTCAGCATCACCAGCGCCTCTTCGTCGGCGCCCTCGGGGATCGGATACAGGCTCGTGTCGGCATGCGGAATGCGGACGAATTCAGCCTGGACCCCGTCGATGGTGTGACCCAGGATCCAGCCGCCGGTGGTGCAGTGCGAGAACATGCCCCTGCGGCAATAGACGCACTTTCCGCAAGAACTGATGCAGGAGATCAGCACCTTGTCGCCCGCCTTGAAGGCGGTGACCGCGGTTCCGACCGTCTCGACAACGCCAACGCCTTCGTGCCCGAGAATGCGGCCCGGCTCGCAGTCCGGCAGGTCGCCCTTCAGGATGTGCAGGTCGGTGCCGCAGATGGTCGTCTTGGCGACCTTGACGATCGCGTCCGTCGGCGCGGTAATCTGCGGTTTCGCGTGGTCCTCCCACGCCATCTTGCCGGGGCCCTGATAAACGAGGGCTTTCATTGTCCCCGACTGGCGCGCCGGCTCGGTCACGACAACGGCCGGCCGCACCTTGGCGGCGGCCAGCGCCGATTCCGCGGCGGTCAAGATTGGACCTTCATGATTTTGGCTTTCGATCTCGGAGGGGGAGAGCACTAAGGGTTCCCACCTGAGAGGGAAGTCATCGCTCTAGGATAGGTTCCAGAATTTCCGCATAATACTATTATCGGTCAATTCTGGTTGGAAATATCCGCAAGAAAAGTCTCGAGTTAGCTTAGCTGTTGAGGCCGGATATTTGGATCGTCCGAGATGAAACCTAAGCTCCCGATGTCTCATTGGAGAGGCATCACTTGCCGCCGTAACTCGGCCGTCAGAACCGGGAACGCGCATTTTCGAAGGCGGCCATTGGCAATCATGCCGACAAGCAGACCTTCCCAAGGTCCGCCATGAGCCATAAGCGGACGCTCCCTCGCCGCTCCGCGAAGATATGGCGCATTTGAGATCTATCTGGAGAATTTGGGGGTACAGTTGGGGGTACGCGGCAGAGTCAAAATTGGAATTGTCATATAGTTTTAGGGTGCTACGGACCGGGTGAGGCTCCGGCATCCGGCGCCACCATCGATAAACACCGACACGTCCGCGCCGCTGGTCCGGCTCGTTGGGTTAGGCCAGCGCGATGGGATCGAGGACCAATAGGTGATGCCCGTCGGGGTCGAGAAGGCGGCGGGCGGTGCTGTCCTGGTCCGGCGCCGATCGGCTGGAGGTCTCGAATATGAGACGCGTGGCGGCGATGTCGTTGCTGCGGAGCGCGGCGCCACGGTCGACGGCCGCGGGCGCGTAGCCGAGCAGTTCGACGTGCGGCGTCGGTTGCAAGGGCTGGAGCGCGGTGACCTCGACGCGCGGATCGTCCAGCCCATCGAGCCTCGCCTGCTCCTGCCCCCAGTTCAGCGACCGCGCCGCGACCTGAAGACCTAGCCCCTGATAGAAGGCGGCGCTGCGGGCGCTGTCGGCGACGCTGATGGCGGAATGGTCGATGCCGATGCAGCCGTTGTGAGCGGGACGGCTCCGCCAGCGTTGCGGCGCCTTGCCATCGGGGAAGGCCAGCAGCTCGAGCGGATGGCCTTCGGGGTCGCGGAACTTGAAGGCGGTGACGCCGCCGGACCGATCGGGCAGCCGTTCGGGGCCGGCGCTTGAGATGGCGGTCCAATCGGGCGCCGACAACAGCTTCTGATAGGCGCTCGGCATGTCCGTGACGACGATCGCGAAGTGCTGAAAGATCCGGTCCGCAGACGATGACTCGGTCGGATACGGTCGGCCAGGGCGATCGAATTGAAGCAGTTCGACAACCTCGTCGCCGAGGGCCAGTCCAAGGTTCAAGGCCCCGCCTTGCACGTCCATCAGCCGCTCGAAGTCGCCGCCGCTACGGCGTCGGCTCTCAAGCCGCCGGAAGCCGAACGCGCGCTCGTAAAACAGAGCCAGCCGGTCGGTGTCGTTGGTGGTCAGGCCAAATCGCGCCAGCCGTTCGATCTTGCCGGCGCCGGCGGCGGCGCTCACGGCCATTCCGCCCCGCGCCGGTTGAGGAAGATGGCGTAGAGCGTATGCGAGCCGCCGATGAACAGCCTGTTCTTCATCTCGCCGCCAAAGGTCAGGTTCGACACCCGGTGCGGGACCAGCACCTTGCCGAGCAGCCGTCCGTCCGGATCGATGCAATGCACGCCGTCGGCGGCGCTCGCCCAAAGATTGCCCTCCTCGTCGACGCGCAGGCCGTCGGTGTAGCCAGGCTCGGTTTTGTGGAACACATCGCCGCCGGTCAGCCGGCCATCGGGGCTGACGTCGAAGGCACGGATATAGCGCTTCGGGTCGTCGCTGGTCAGCTTGCCGGTCTCCGCCACATAGAGGCGGCTTTCGTCGGGCGAGAAGGCCAGCCCATTGGGTCCGTCGAAGTCTCCGGCCGCCACCGTGATGGCGCCGCTTTCGGGGTCGAAGCGATAGAGGGCCGGCGGCTGCTCGGAGACCTGGCGACCGCCCTCATAGTCGGTCTGGATGCCGTAGAGCGGATCGGTGAACCAGATGGTCCCATCCGACTTGACCACCACATCGTTGGGCGCGTTGAGCCTCAGGCCGTTGTGACGATCGACCAGCCGGGTGACGGCGCCGTCGATCTCGGTGCGAAAAAGGCAGCGCTCGCGGTGCGAGCAGGCGATCAGCCGCCCTTGCCGGTCGCGGGTCTGGCCGTTGGCGAAGCCCGACGGTGCGCGATAGACCGATAGGCCCGCGCCGTCGATCCAGCGCATGGTGCGGTCGCGCGGCAGATCCTGGAACAACAGGCATCCGGCGTCGCCCATCCAGACCAGACCCTCGACCCAGCGAAAGCCGGTTGCGAGTTCCTCCAGCGGCGCGTTGGCGAGCACGTAATGAGCAAACCGCGGGTCGATGATTTCGAACCCGTCCATCGGCTCAGCCGAAAGCGCAGGGCGACGCCGGCGCGGGCGCATCGTCGAACTGGACAAGCATCAGCACAGCCGGGACATCGCCGACCGTGCCCGACCGGTGCCCCTGGCGTCCCTCCCGTTCGACAGCGGCCTGATCGCCGCCGAACGAGGCCTGGCCCGCGCCCATTTCGACGCGCGTCCCATCCATCGACTCGACGAACCAACGGCCCGACAACGGGATGATCCACTGCGGCTTGGGGTTGACGTGCCACTCGCCGATCCAGCCGACCGGCAGCACGGTGACCATCGCCGTCATCGCGCCACTGGTCTTGTCGCCCTGCCACTGCGGCGACGCCGGCGCCTGCGCCGATTTCAGTTCGAAATGGGTCATGGCGCACTCCGTCTGGTGGCTGACGCCGGTCTCGTCGGTCCACAGATGCCAGTAGGGCGCGGTCGGTTTGTCGGTCATTGGGCATAGCCTTGAGCTGTGATCGTATAGGGTTGCGATGAGGCAAGCGGGTGGTCCAGGAACCGGCCGACCCCCGAGGCGCCGGTTCCGAAGGTGAGCAGAAGAAAGCCGCCCGCCAGCGCGACGTTCTTCAGGAAGTCCCAGAAGACCTCCCGGCCCTGGCTCGGCCCCTTCAGGCGAAAGTCGGGCGTGGCCCAGAACTGCTTCCAGAGCAGCGCGGTGACCAGGCAATAGCCGGCCAGAATGAACGCGGCGAGGCGATCGGCCACGCCGGTCAGCACGGCCAGCGACATCACCACCTCCACGCAGAAGCCGGCGAAGATCAGGATGGCCGCCAGCCACGGCGCCGAAACGGCGGCCCGCGCCTGTTCGAGCGACGCCTGGCGGTTGAGGACCTTGTCGAGCGCGCTGAACGGCAAGAACAACATTACCAGCAGCAGGCGAACCCCGAAGACCAAAGCAAGGCTGAGCAAGACCATCGAGGTTCAGTCCATTGACCACGCCGGACGGCGGCCCGAGCGCCGGCCCGGCGCGCCGCACACCGTACACCGCCCGCTCACCTCAACGCGCCCATGGCCCGGAGTGTTGCCTGCCGGTTTCATCCGCTCGGGCGCGACTAGGGTGCAAAGCGGATATGAGCAAGGTTCACCCATAGCTACGCTGCTGATTCTTCCTCAATACTGCCCGCAAAGCTCCCGAGGACCGGGGAGCGCGGTCCACGGCAGCACGGAGCGCAGTTGAGGACGGGATTGCGAGGCGCAGTGGCCGCGCTCATGGGCGCGCTCGCACTATCCAGCGCCGCTCGCGCCGACGACGCCGCGCCGACAAGCCGCCGCCGGAGCTGAAGCTGAATCTGCTGGAGAATCTGGACGGCGACGCCAACCCGCCGGTTGACCTGGTGTCGAACTTCTACGGCGCCGGCGTGGTGTGGAACGCGCCATTCCCATCGCGCAAAAGCGACCAGGCCGGACTCGCCATCGCCCGAGCCGGAATTTCCGACGCGGCTCGTCGCGTGGAAGGCCTCCCCGACGCGGAAACCTCGATAGAGGCGACGTACCTGTTCCAGGCCAACGACCAGCTATCCTTGCAACCCGACCTGCAATACATCGTCCACCCCGCGTCGGCGCCGCATCTACGGAACGCGCTGGTGATCGGCCTGCGTCTCACGCTCACCGGCCAATACCCGGCCGGGTCCACCGATACCGAAGACTAGCCGATCCCGCTCACGGCGCGGCCGCCGCAGGCTGCGCCAGACTGGACGGCGGGCAGGCCTTTCCGCGCTCGAAGCAGACGTTCACGTTCTCGTCGGCCTGAAATTTCCAGGCCACGGTGGCGCTGTAGTGCGAACACCGCTGATATGAACGCAGCAGCATCTCCGGGAGATAGGCCTGGGCGTGGTGGACGACCTCGCCCGTCGCCGAGAGGTGTTCAATGCGGACGAATTCAGGCGACATCAGGACGGTCTGTCCCAGCCGGCAGGCGCGGCCGACGATCCGAAATCCGCCGGGATCGGTGTAGACCGCCGGGGCCTCGAGTTCGAAATAGGTCGTGCCGTGCGCCTGGGTCCGGATTGTCTCGCCCGCTTCCGCGGTGGCGCAGGACGCAAAAAACAGAACCGCCGGCAGCGCTGCGACCCATGCTGTTCTGGCGCCGGATGCTGGCATGGCTTGCACGGGCGGGCTCCTCAGAATGACTTGCTGAGGCCGACGAAACGGCCTCGCCGTGGCCCGAACTGCGGCGCAAACACGCCGACGCCGGACCCGTCGCGGATCTGGTAGACCCGGTCGAACAGGTTGATCACGTCCAGGCGGACCTCGTAGGGTCCGCCCGGCGCGGTGGCGAAACGATGCGACAATGCCAGGTTGACCTGCACATAGCCGGGCACGTGGGCGCCGTTGGGGATTTCGGTCAGCACCGAGCCGTCCGGATAGGTGATCGCGTCGGAGAGGGGCAAACCCGCCCGCAGGCCGCTGCCATAGATCATGTCCAAGCCGACTCGCGTGCCCATCCAAAAATAGGAGGCCCCGGCGGAGGCCGAGTAGGTCTGGTCATGGTCCAGCGAGATGTAGTGCATCCGCACATAGTCGAGCTCGGCCTGGCTGAAGTTGAATTGGCTGGAGATCCAGTCGCGTCCTTGCGCCTTCTCGTAGGCGAAATTGGCGTAGGCTGAGACCGGCCCCTGGTTATAGGCGGCAGTGAACTCGACACCGTACTGGCGGCCGTTTTCGTAGTTGAACGGGGTCAGAATAATCGGCGCGCCGAACTGGCCCTCGTCGACCAGATGCGTTGATAGCTTGTAGTAGCTGTCGACGGTCACGGTCAGCGCCCCGGTGATCTTTTGCGCGACGCCGACATCGAAATAGTGGGCCCGCTCGGCATAGGGGGTGGTGTCGGCGGTGGTCGCCGGCGCGGCCGTCGAGGTGACCAGCGGGTTGCCGGTTGGGGCGACGAATTTCGACAGGGTTTCGCCGGCGACCAGCTCGAACGGCGGCGGCGAGAAATAGCGGGCGTAGCCGGCGTGGACGGTGGTCGACGGGGTCGGCGTCCAGACCAGATTGACGCGCGGACTGATCTGGTTCTCGGCACGAAAGCCGTTGAACTGGTCGAAACGCAGGCCGTAGTTCAGGATCAGGTTGCTGGCGAGCTTCCACTCGTCCTGGACATAGGCGCTGTAGGTCTCGGCGGTGCGGGCGGCGTTGTCGACGATGGTGAACGGCTGGTCGCCGATTTGGCCGCCGAAATTGGCGCTGGCCGGGTCGTCGTCCACCAGCAGCACCTGCGAGGCGGTCCGGCTGGCCGAGCGGTCGACCTGCGCGATCAGCCCGGCCCGCACGGTATGCCGGTCGTTCAGCGCGTAGGAGCCTTCCGCCTGCAGGCCGCCGGCCAGATCCGACTTATCCGCCGACTGGCTGATGCCGTTGTAGAGGATCTCTGGGACATCGTCGGGGTTGAATTTCAGGATCGAATAGCGCGCGAACAGCGACACCTGGCCGGTGAAGCGGTCGGCCGTGTGCAGGTAGCTCAGCACCCCATATTCGGTGGCTTCGGTCTGGCTTTCGTTGATGGTCTGGCTTGGGAAGTCGCTCCGGCCGTCGACCGCCAGGCCGAGGCCGCCGTTGAGCTGGCCCGAGGCATCCGGGATCTGGAAGCGCTGGTTGGATGCGCCCAGGATGACCGAGACCTGACTTTGCGGATCGATGATGTGGTCGAGGTAGACGAAGCCCTGGTACTGCTGGGTGTGATCGTGGATCGGGTCGGACCGCGTGTCCGGCGCCTCGATGCCCAGGTCGCTCTGCAGATAGCTGCCGGAGACGAAGAGGTTGCTGTCGCCGGCGCGGCCGCCATATTCGAACGACGGCTCGATCTCGCCTTGACTGCCGCCATAGATCGAGACCTCGCCGCCATCCTTCGCCCCGCTCTTGGTGGCGATGTCGACAATGCCGGCGGTGCGCAGGCCATACTCCGCCGGCAGGGCGCCGGTGATCAGCTCAACCTGGCCCGCCAGCCGCGGGCTCAGCGCCTGGCTGAAGACGCTCAGGCCCTCGGGCAGGATGACGCCATTGAGACGGAACTGCAGGCCGTTGTGTTCGCCGCGAATGTGCAGCTGGCCGAAACTGTCCTGCACGGCGCCTGGCGCCTGCAGCACCACTTGGTTCAACGGCGCATTCTGGCCTCCGGGCAGGGCCTCGATGGCCGCCGCGTCGATCGTATAGGTCGAGGCGCCGACCCGAGGCTGGATCGAGGCGCGCGCCGCGCTTAGCCGCTTGGCCGTGACGATCACCTCATTGTCGCCGTCGGCCGGCCGCGGCGGGTCGGTCTGGGCGGCGGCTAGACCCGCGATCAACACGCCGAGGCCGGCCACGCCGAGGGTAAGGAAAACGGTCGGGGTCGAGAGGCTCTTCAGTGACCGGAACGCCATACTGCCCCCTAGCGGAAGGCGATCCTTATGGGCGGCGGCGGGCGGCGCCCATGGCGTCGATTCCCGACTTCACCGGGAAATTTTCCCGATCCGTTTTTCCCCTTGGCCGCGTGGCCGCGGGGGTACAGGACTTTGTCATGTCGCTTCGCTTCCGCATCGTGGCCGCGATTGTCCTTGTGCTGGTCCTGGGCTCCGGGCTCGGCCTGGCGCTGGCCGGCTGGCAGGCGCGCCAGTGGCTGCGCGGCGAGATGGTGAGCGCCCAGGTCAGCGGCGAACTCGCCGTCACCCGGGCCTATGCCGACCTGAAGCGATCCGACGCGCCGGATCGCGATCTCGGGGCTCTGATCGCGAGCTTCGACGGCGACCGGCACATGCAGGCGCGGCTGCTGGGTCCGGGCGGCCGCGTGCTCGCCACCTCCCGGCTGGAGCGGGCGACGGCCCCGCCGGCCTGGTTCGGGGCCTTGCTGCGCCAGCCGATCGCCTCGGTCCGCCTGCCCAGCCCCACGGGCCGCGGCGAAGCGGTGGAGCTCAGTCCGGTCACAACCAGCGACACCGCCGCGGTGTGGCCGGAATTTCTCGACCTGGCCCTGGTCCTGGCCCTCTCAAGTTTCGCCGGTGCGGCGCTGATCTGGGTTCTTGTGGGCCAGGCGCTGAAGCCGATGCGGGTCATCGGGCAGCTTCTGCCGCGCATCGGCGCCGGCGACTATGCCGCCCGGGCCGCCGAACATGGGCCGCCGGAGCTGGTGCGCCTGGCGCGCGGCGTCAACGAGATGGCCGGCCGGCTCGCCGCTATGCGCGCCCACAACCGGGCGCTTGAAGAGCAGATATTGACCCTCCAGGACGAGGAAAGGGCCGACATCGCTCGCGACCCTGCACGACGAGATGGGCCCGCAGCTGTTCGCCGCCAATGTCGATGCGGCGATGGCCGCCAACCTGATCGCCGCCGGCCGGTCCGACGCGGCCCTGGCCCAGGTCGGCTCGATCCAGGCCGCTATCGCCCACATGCAGCGGCTGGTGCGCGACCTTCTGGGCCGCCTGAGGCCGACGCGGTTGGTCGAGCTGGGCCTGGCCGCCGCCGTGCGCGATCTGATCGAGTTCTGGCGCGCGCGGCGACCGGACGTCGAATTCGCCGCCGAGCTGCTCGAGGATGAAGACGGGCTTTCAGGGCCGGTGCAGGAGGCGGCCTATCGCCTGGTTCAGGAGAGTCTGAGCAACGCTGTACGCCATGCCGCGCCGTCCAGGATCAGCTTGAGCGTCGCGCGGGCCGCGGGCGAACTGCGGGTCGAGGTGCTGAATGACGGCCCGCCGGCGCCCGCGGCGCAGCCCGGATTCGGCTTGACCGGCATGGCCGAACGGGTGGCGGCGGCCGGCGGCGCCTTGGAGGCCGGACCGGTTGAAGGCAGCGGCTGGCGCGTGACGGCCCGCCTGCCGCTCACCGTTGAGGCGCAGGACGAAGCGGCGTGAAGATCCTGGTCGTCGACGATCACGCGATCGTTCGCGACGGGCTGACCCGCCTCCTGGACTCCGATGGCGGCCATCAGGTGATCCAGGGGGCGGACGGGCGCGAGGCGCTCAGCCTGTCGCGAACGCTGCGCCCGGACCTCATCATCCTCGACCTGAACCTGCCCGGACTCGGTGGGCTGGAGCTGCTGCGCCGGCTGGTCCAGACCGGTGCGGGAAAGATCCTGGTCCTCTCCATGCACGCTGAGCCGCTTTACGCCCGCCGGGCGCTTGAGGCTGGCGCGGTCGGCTATATGAGCAAGAACGCCGCGCCCGACGAGTTGCTGGACGCCGTGCGTCGGGTGGCGGCGGGCCGGCGCTATGTCGAGGCCGAGATCGCCCAGGCCCTGGCGCTCGGCGCGACGCCCGAGTCGGTCGACGCCCTGAACCTGCGCGAGCTGGAAATCATGCGCCTGCTGGCCGGCGGCGCCAGCTTGGCGGAGATCGCCGCGGCACTGGGTGTCGGTTACAAGACAATCGCCAATACGCTGAGCCTGATCAAGTCGAAGCTGGGCGTCGCCCGTACGGCCGATTTGGTTCGCCTGGCGATCGACACCGGCATTTCCTAACTTTTTCTGGTGATGGCACGAGCGAAGCGAACCCCTCCAATGTCCGCCCGGGGCGGAACGGCGGTTCGGCCGGCACGTTTCGGGCGGCGACATGCCGGAAAACCACTACGACGTTATCGTGATCGGCAGCGGGCCTGGCGGCGCCTCGGTGGCGCACCGGCTCGCGCCCACTGGCAAGCGGATCCTGCTGCTTGAACGCGGCGGCTACCTGCAACGGTCGCCCTCGAACTGGGATTCCCAGACCGTTTTTGTCGATGGCGCCTATCAGGCCACTGAACTCTGGCATGACAAGGACGGCCACGGTTTTCACCCAGGGCTGCACTACTATGTCGGCGGAAACTCGAAGGTCTATGGCGCGGCGCTCTTTCGCCTGCGCGAGCGGGACTTCGGCGAGATCGTGCACAAGGACGGGATCTCCCCCGCCTGGCCGATAAGATACGACGTGCTCGAACCCTATTACACCGAGGCCGAGCATCTGTTTCACGTGCATGGCCAGCGCGGCGAGGATCCGACCGAGCCGCCGGCAAGGGGCCCCTACCCCTATCCGGCCGTCTCCCACGAACCCCAGATCGAAGCCCTCAGCGCTAGCCTGACCCGGGACGGCCTGCATCCATTTCACCTTCCGCTTGGCATCCTGCTCGACGAGAAGGACGGCAAGGCGACGCCGACCAGCATCTGCATCCGCTGCGACGCCTTCGACGGCTTTCCCTGTCCGCTGAACGGCAAGGCCGACGCCCAGGTCATCTGTGTCGATCCGGCCCTGCGGGCGCATCCCAACCTTACGCTGCTGACCGGCGCCTACGTCTCCAGACTGGAGACCGACGCGGCTGGCCGCAGCGTGACGGGGGTTCAAGTGACCCGGGAAGGGCGTGAGGAGCGCTATACCGCCGACATCGTCGTCGTCGCCTGCGGCGCTCTGTCTTCAGCCCTGCTGCTCTTGAGATCGGCGAACGACAAGCATCCGAACGGCCTCGGCAATGGCTCCGATCAGGTCGGACGCAACTATATGCGGCACAATCAATCGATCCTGATGGCGCTGACACGCGAGCCGAACGACACGGTGTTCCAAAAGACCCTGGCGCTCAGCGACTACTATTTCGGGGCAGACGATTGGGACTACCCGCTGGGCCTGATCCAGATGTGCGCGACCTCGCACGGCGCGCAGATTCGCGGCGAGGCCCTGCCGAGCTGGCTGGAATGGGCGCCGAAGATGCCGTTCAAGCAAATGGCGCGCCATTCGATGGATTTCTGGCTCTCCAGCGAAGACCTGCCGCGCGCGGAAAATCGCATCTTCTATGACCAGGATCGCGTGGTCCTGGATCTCACCGAGGGCGACATGGAGGCACACCATCGGCTGAAGAAGAAGCTGGAACAGATGCTCGGGCGCGCCGGCGCGCACCCGGTGCTGCTGGAGCGGAGCCTTTATCTGGGCAAGGACATTCCGATCGGCGGAACCGCCCACCAGGCCGGAACCGCGCGATTTGGTACCGACCCGGCGACCTCGGTGCTCGATATCGACTGCAAGGCGCACGAACTCGACAATCTCTATGTCGCCGATGCGAGCTTCTTTCCATCGATCGGGGCGGTAAACCCGACATTGACCATCATCGCCAACGCGCTTCGCGTCGCCGACAACATCCACCAGCGATTGTAGGGTTTGGGCGAGGTGTTCAGGCGCTTCCTTTCGGCGGAACCAATTCGCGGCATCGCCGGTTAGGAGAATATCGGGGCGCGATACGTTGACTGTTCTCGCCAGGGCAGGCGGAGGGGCATCATGAGCCAGGTTTTCGGCTCGATCACGGCGGCAAGGCCCTTCACGCCGTACTGCGGCGCGGCGCCGTCTCCGGCCGATCTGCTTCACCGATGGAACCTGGACCCGGCGCTGCTGTCGGTGCTGGCGGCGGCGCTGGCCATCTACGTCCTGGCCGGGGCGGGTGACGGCCATCGAAGCGAGCCGCCAGGTTGGCGGTCACTGTGCTTTTTCAGCGGCTGGCTGATCGGCCTGATGGCTCTGGTATCTCCCTTGTGTCCGCTGTCCGTCTCGCTGTTCTCGGCCAGGGTGTCCGAGCACATGATCCTGGTCGCGGCCGCGGCGCCGTTGATCGCGCTTGGAGAACCGGGCGCGAAATTGGCTAGCCTCGCCCGCCGATTTTCGCATCAGAAAAGGCCAGAGCGGGCCGCGCGGCCGCGGACCCTGCTCGCGGCCGCCACCTTCACCCTGGCCCTGTGGTTCTGGCACGCGCCGATCCCCTACGCGCTCACGTTCAGGAGCGACCTTGCCTATTGGACGATGCAGGTGACGCTGTTTGCATCGGCGCTGTGGTTCTGGTCGGCGCTGCTCGATCGACGCAACGACCGCCTGGCCGAATTCGCCGGCGCGACCTTCCTGATAGCGGTTCAGATGGGCCTGCTGGGCGCCGTCATCACCTTCGCCGGCCACGCCCTTTACGCGCCACATCAGCTGACGACGGCGGCCTGGGGGCTGACGCCGTTGGAGGATCAACAGCTCGGCGGCGTGGTGATGTGGATCCCGGCCGGCGCGATCTTCACGATCGCGCTTGTCTTCGCCTTTGTTCAGGCGATGCGGCGCGCCGAGACGCGCAACGCCGCGCGTTTTTCGGCGCAGCGAGGCTGACGTGGCCGGTGCAGCCCTTGGACGCATCCGGGCCTCCGGCTTCGGCCTGGTGCTGAGCCTGGCGGTCGCGGCCTGCCACCACGCGCCCTCCGCGCCGCAACAGGCCGGCAATGCCAGCGCCAACACGCCGCTGGCCGGGGCGACCGGCGCACAGGCCAACTTCGCGCCGAACGATCCGCCGGGCGAATGGCGCCGGCAGGCGCGCGACTACGCCAACACGCGCTACAGCCCGCTGAACGAGATCAACACCGCCAACGTGGCGCACCTGAAAGTCGCCTGGTCGTTCGCCGACGGCGTGCCTTACGGCCACGAGGCGGCGCCGCTGGTGGTCGGCGCCACCATGTATCTGGTCACCCCCTATCCCAACATCGCCTACGCGCTCGACCTTTCGAAGCCGGGCGCGCCGATCAAGTGGACCTATGAGCCGCACCCCGACCCGATCGCGATCGGCAAGGCCTGTTGCGACGCCGTCAACCGCGGCCCGACCTACGCCGACGGAAAACTGGTGTTCACCCTGCTGGACGGGGAGGCCGTGGCGCTCGACGCCAATACCGGCAAGCCGTTGTGGCGGACCCGCCTGGGCGAACCGGCCAATGGCATGACCATAACCATGTCGCCGCTGGTGGTTGGAAACGCCGTGCTGGTCGGCAACAGCGGCGGCGAGATGGGCGTGCGCGGTCAGCTGACGGCGCTGGATCTCAACAGCGGCAAGGAGTTGTGGCGCGCCTACAGCACCGGTCCGGACGCGGATGTGAAGATCGGCGCCGACTACCGGCCCCCCTATCCATGGCTCGGCGGCAAGGATCTGGGCGTTTCGAGCTGGCCGGCCGGCGCCTGGATGCACGGCGGGGGAACGGTATGGGGCTGGATCTCCTACGACCCGGACCTGAACCTCATCTATTATGGCACCAGCAATCCGAGCCCGCGCGTGCCGGCGCAACGCCCCGGCGACAATCTCTGGGGCAGCGCGGTTTTCGCCCGCGATCCGAACACCGGCATGGCCAAATGGGCCTTCCAGTTCACCCCGCACGACGAGTGGGACTATGACGGGGTCAACGAAAATATCCTGATCGACGGTCCCATCGGCGGCCAGATGCGCAAGCTGATGGTCCACCTCGACCGCAATGGATACGGCTACACCATGGACCGCACGACGGGCCGGATCGTGGTGGTCAAACCGTTCGCACCGTTGAACTGGGCCAAAGGCATCGATCCCGCCACCGGCCGTCCGATCGTCGATCCGGCCAAGGAGGCGAAGGTCGGGGAGAAGGTCCAGGATATCTGCCCGACCCACATCGGCAGCAAGGACTGGCAGCCGGCGGCCTTCTCGCCGCGCACCGGCCTGATCTACGCCGACATATTCAACATCTGCATGGACCTCACCGACCACAAGGTCGGCTACATCCCCGGCACGCCCTATGACGGCATGGATCTGCAGACCCACTCCGCCGGCCATACCGACAAGTGGGGCGAGTTCATCGCCTGGAACCCGCTGACCGGTGAGCGGGCCTGGTCGATCCCGGAAAACTTCATGACCATGAGCGGCGTTCTGGCGACCGCCGGCGACGTGGTCTTCTACGGCACCACCGACGGCTGGTTCCGCGCCGTCGATGCGCGCACCGGCAAGGTGCTGTGGTCGCAGAAGCTCAGTTCCGGCATCACCTCGCAGCCGATGACCTTCCTCGGCCCCGACGGCCGCCAGTATGTCGCGGTGGTCGCCGGCGTTGGCGGCGTCGCCAGCCAGGTGATGGGTCAGAAGAACGGCTTTCCGGCGCGCGGCGGCACGCTCTACGTCTTTTCCATCGACGGCGCGTCTTCCGCGAGCGGTCCGGGCCTGCTGAACACCCAGGGAGCCGGCGCGCCGGCGGGCCACTATGACACGCCGGATTGAGGCCCTGGCATGAACCCGAGGTCCTATACGGCTGGGGTGGTGTTGGCGGGACTGGCGGGCCTGGCGCTCGTCGGGTGCAAACCCACCAGCGGCGCGACCTCGGCGCGCGAGGCGGCTCCGCCCCCGGGCGACGAAGCCTTGCACCGGATTCCCCTGGGCGCCCCGCCAGGTCAGCCGATCTCGATCGCCGCGTCGGTGCAAAACCCGTTTGAGGGGGACGCCGCCTCCATCGTCCAGGGCAAGGCGCTGTTCTCGCAAATGAATTGCGTCTATTGCCACGGCGCCCAGGGCTCCGGCCTGATGGGGCCGGCGCTGGACTCCAGGGGCTGGCGCTACGGCGGCGCGCCGGCGCAGATCTACAACTCCATCCACGACGGGCGACCCAAGGGGATGCCGGCCTGGGGCGGCCGGCTTCCGCCCGAGCAGATCTGGCAGCTAGTGTCCTACATCGAGAGCCTCGGCGGCGCCGCGCCGCCGGCGACGGCGCAGATGTCGACCCTGGGCGGCGTGCCGCCCTCGACGACGGGACCCCAGGTCTCGGGGCAGAGCCAGACCGACACCGCCCACGCCGCCCTGGTGAGCGGCAATCAACGGCAGGGTGGCGATTGACGCCATGGCCGACCCCTTCACCCCGTCGTCGCCGCTCGGCTACCTGAAGACCTATGGGCCGCGCGCCGACCCGGCGACCGCCCTGACCTGGGGCCTGATGGAGATCTCCGTCGCGGTCGTGGTCATCGTCACCGCGCTGGTGGTCATCGGCGTCCTGGTCAGGCGGGTGCGGGCGCCGGCGTCGGCCGCGCCCGCGGCCGAGCCGGGCGCCAGCGGGCTCGCCTGGATCTATGTCGGCCTCGCCCTGACCCTGGTGACTTTGTTCGTCTCGCTGGTCTGGACGGTCGAGGTGTTGGCGCAGATCAACTCACCCCCCGGCAAACCGGCCCTGACGCTCGAAGTCACCGGCCACGAATGGTGGTGGGAGGTGCGATACCTGGCGGATCGACCCGACCAGACCTTCATCACCGCCGATGAGATTCACGTGCCGGTCGGCCAGCCGGTGCTGATCAAGCTCACCAGCGCCGACGTGATCCATTCGTTCTGGGCGCCCGCCCTGACCGGAAAGACCGACACCATCCCCGGCCGCACCAATCTGACCTGGCTGCAGGCGGACAGGGCCGGCGTCTATCGCGGCCAGTGCACCGAATACTGCGGCCAGGAACATGCGCACATGGCGCTCTTCATCGTCGCCCAGACGCAAGCCGCGTTCGAGGCCTGGCGCGAGGGCCAGGTCGCCGCAGCGTCCACGCCGGCGGCGCCCGAGGCGGCCAATGGGGCTGCGGTGTTCGAAGCGCGTTGCTCGTCCTGCCACGCCGTGCGCGGCACGGCGGCGGGTGGGCTCGTGGGTCCCGACCTCACCCACCTCATGAGCCGCCAGACCATCGCCTCGGGGCTGTTGCCGAACAACACAGCGGCCTTGTCGGGATGGATCTCCGACCCGCAGGCCCTGAAGCCGGGCTCGAAGATGCCAGCGACCAACCTCTCCGGGCCCCAACTCGCCGCGGTCACCGCCTACCTCCAGACCCTGAAGTGAGAGGAGCGTCCGTGGCCGCCGTCGATGAGGTCCGAAACCCCAAGATCGCCCGCGTCAGCGAGGGTTTCCCGGGACCGCGCCTGCAGAAGATCTGGGAGACCGAGCCGGGGCTAAGGGGTTGGTTCTCCAGTGTCGACCACAAGGAGATCGGCCTTCGCTACATCGTCACGGCCTTCACCTTTCTGATCCTGGGCGGGGTCGAGGCCCTGGTCATGCGGGCCCAGCTGGCCAGGCCCGACCAGCAGCTGCTGACGCCGGAGCAGTACGATCAGCTGTTCACCATGCACGGCGTCAGCATGATCTTTCTCTATGCGGGCCCGGTGCTGACCGGATTCAGCAACTATCTGTGGCCGCTCCTGCTCGGTTCGCGGGACATGGCGTTTCCGCGCCTGAACGCCCTGTCCTACTGGATCTATCTGGTCGCCGGCCTTTTCATCTATGCCGGTTTCGTGGTCGGGGCCGGCCCGGACGCCGGCTGGTTCAACTACGTCCCCTATGCCGCCAAGGCCTACAACCCGGGCGTCAATATCGACATCTATGCGCTTGGCCTGATCCTGCTGGGCATTTCGACGACGGTCGGCGCGGCGAACTTCGTCGTCACCTTCCTGCGCCTGCGCGCGCCCGGCATGTCGATCAACCGCGTGCCGATCCTGATCTGGGGCACCCTCACCGCCTCGGTCGCCAACCTGCTGGCGGTGCCGGCCGTCAGCCTGGCCTTCTTTCTGCTCTGGATGGATCGCCAGTTCGGGACTCACTTCTTCGACGCCGGCCAGGGCCAGCCGCTGCTCTGGCAGCATCTGTTCTGGATGTTCGGCCATCCGTGGGTCTATGCCATCGTGCTCCCGGCCATGGGCATGGTCTCCGATGGCCTGCCCACCTTCTGCCGCCGCCCGCTGGTCGGCTACACCGCCGTCGCCCTTTCGACGGTCGCCACCATGGCGCTCGGATTCGGGGTCTGGGTGCACCACATGTTCGCGACCGGCCTGCCCAACCTGGCGCTCGGCTTTTTCAGCGGCGCCTCGATCATCATAACCGTCCCGAGCGCCGTGGCCGTTTTCGCCTGGACGGCGACCATCTGGACCGGCCGGCTGGTGATCAACACCGCGTCGCTGTTCTTCTCCAGCATGATCGTGCTGTTCGTGATCGGCGGCGTCTCCGGTTTCATGACCGGTTCGGTGCCCGTCGATTGGCAGCTCACCGACACCTACTTCGTCGTCGCGCACATCCATTATGTGCTGATCGGGATCAACCTCTTCCCGGTCGTCGGCGGCCTTTACTACTGGTTTCCGAAATTCACCGGGCGGCTGCTGAACGAGCGGCTCGGATACTGGAATTTCTGGACCATGTTCATCGGCTTCAACCTCTGCTTCTTCCCGATGCATCTCCTCGGCCTGCAGGGCATGCCGCGGCGCATCTACACCTATCCGACCGGGATGGGCTGGGACGTGAGCAATCTGATCGTATCGGCCGGGGCGCTGCTGTTCGCCGCCGGTGTCCTGCTGTTGCTGATCAATCTGGCCTTGAGCCTGCGGCGCGGCCGGCCGGCCGGCGACAACCCATGGGACGCGCCGACCCTGGAATGGTCGGTCCCGTCCCCGCCGCCGCCTTACAACTTCGCGGTCATCCCCTCGGTCGCCAGCCGCCACCCGCTTTGGGAAGGGCAACTGAACGTCAGCCCCGAGCGGTCGCATCTTCGCGAAGGCCTGCTGCTCGACCATGGCCGGGAGACCGTCGGCACCGCGCCGCTCGATGGCGAGCCTGAGCTGATCCTGGAGATGCCGGGCGACACCCTCGCTCCGGTCTGCCTGGCGCTGGGCATGGGCCTGCTGTTCGCCGCCGGGCTCGGCCACCTATGGTGGCTCGCGGCGCTGGCGGCGGCGCTCTGCGCACTGGCGCTCACCATCTGGTTCTGGCCGCACCGCGCCGATCCGGTTGCCGATGAGCCCGCCGATGGTTAGCGCGGTCCAGACCGAGGCGCCCCTGCCGATCGGCGCGGCCGGCCGCAACAGCGTCGGCTGGTGGGGCGTCCTCTGCCTCATCGCCACGGAGAGTTCGCTCTTCGCCTACCTGCTGTTCAGCTACTACTACATGGCGGTTCAACGCGGTCAGTCGTGGCTGCCCTCGCCTCACCCGCCGCTGACCCTCGCCCTGCCGGACACCATCATCCTGCTGGTCAGCAGCGTCGCGGTCTGGTGGGGCGAGGAAGGGGTGAAACGCGGCCGCCGGGGTCAACACCTGGCCGGCATGGCGATCGGCATCCTGCTCGGCGTCGTCTTTCTGGTGGTCCAGGCCTTCGAATGGAAGACCAAGACCTTCAGCCTGACCAGCGGCTCCTACGGCTCGCTCTATTTCACCATCACCGGCTTCCACATGCTCCACGTGATCGTCGGCGTGCTGATGCTGAGCGTGGTGCTGATCTGGTCGCTGATGGGCTATTTCAATCCGCGCCACCACGCCCGGGTGTCGATCGCGGCGATCTACTGGCACTTCGTCGACGCGGTCTGGCTCTGCGTCTTCTTCACCTTCTACCTCAGCCCGTATCTGATGTGGTGAAGCGATGAGCACAGAGGCGAGCCACTCATCCAATCACCCATCGCCGCCCGGCGGCTCGGCCGGTCTGATCCTGCTGCTGTCGGCGCTCGCGGCGGGGCCGGCGGCCTGGGCCTTCCAGCTGATCGCCGGCTATGGCCTGTCCAGCCTGGCCTGTTTTCCTCACGACACGCCGTCCATGCAGTCGCCGCCGCCGGGCTGGGGGAGCGAGCACGGCATCCTCTTGGCGATCAACCTGGTCTGCCTGTTGGTCGCGCTTGCGGGTGTGCTGGTCTCCTTCCTCTACTGGCGGCCGGTTTCCGCCGAAGAGGCTGGCGCTGTCGTGAATGTCGGCGAGGGGCGGACGCGGTTCCTGGCGTCCTGCGGGCTGCTCGCCGGGCTCGGTTTCTCAATCGCCATCCTGTTCGACACGGCGGCTATCCTCGGCGTGCCATCCTGCTGGAGCATAGCGTCGTGACCCTCTTCTCGCCGTCGATAAGCCGCCCGTCGCTCCTGGTCTGGGCCGTGTCGCTTACCGCTGTTCTCGCGCTCTCGGGTTGCGGTCCCAACGACCAGCCCACCCAGGCCGGCTTCGGTGGCGACCCGGCGCGCGGCGCCGTCGAGATCGGCCGCGTCCAATGCGGGGCCTGCCACCAGATCCCCGGCATCGACCACGCGATCGGTCTGGTCGGACCGCCGTTGAACCATTTTGCGCGCCGAACCGTGGTTGCGGGCATGTTGCCGAACACGCCCGACCACCTGGTGCACTGGCTGCGCGATCCTCAATCGGTGACCCCGGGCAACGCGATGCCGAGCACCGAACTGAACGACCAGCAGGCTCGCGACGTCGCCGCCTATCTGTACACGCTGCGTTGAGCGAGGACGCGGATGTTCAAGATCGCCGTGGCTTTTATATTGGGCGGTGTCGCCGCCTTCATCGTAATGGGGCTGGGCGGACTCGCCGTGGTGGAGACCGGCGCCTTCGACGTCAGGGCGAGCACGCCGCACGGTCCGCTGGTCTCCTGGGCCACCCACGCGACCATGATCCACGCCACCCAGCACAGGGCGGCCAGCGTCCAGGCGCCGGCGGGATTTACGGCGGCCCAGGTCGAGGCGGGATTTCGCGAATACGACGTCGATTGCGCCGCCTGTCACGGCGGGCCGGGAGTTTCCCGCGCGGCGTGGGTCAGCGGAATCAATCCATCGCCGCCGTACCTGCTCGACGCCCAGCGCCGCTGGAGCGCGGCCGAACTCTATCTGATCGTCGGCGACGGGGTGAAGATGACCGCCATGCCGGCGTGGAAGCTGACCCGCTCCGACACCGACATCTGGAACCTGGTGGCCTTCCTGGAGGCGCTTCCCTACATCACGCCGCAAGCCTATGCGCAGATGAGAGCGGTCGAGGCCGCACGCGCCCAGGCGGCCCCGGCGGCGCGGAGCATCCCGGACCGGGGTGCCGAGCCCCCGAGCGACATCGGTGTCTCGCCCGGCAATCTGGTTGAATAGACCCGCGCCCGCCGTGCCCGCGTGTGCGGATACTCAGTTGAGTCTCGACGCCCGCGGCGCGCCGCGTTCGCCGGGTCGCAGGCGAAGGATCGATCCCGCCAAGGGTTCGCGCGCCAATTGCTCCGGGCTTAGACCGTCCCGGGCGCTGGTGATGTAGAGCTCGTCGAGGCGTTCGCCGCCAAAGGCGCACATCGTCGGCTGACTGACCGGCAAGGCGATGTCGCGGTCGACGGCGCCGTCTGGGTGGTAGCGTCGCAGCCGGCCGCCGCCATGGCACGCGCTCCAATAGCCCCCCTCGGTGTCAACGGCCGCCCCGTCGGGAATCCCGTCGGCCCGCTCAAGCCTGGCGAACAGCCGGGGCGAGCCAATGCTTCCGCTCGCCGCATCGAACCCATAGCTGAGGATCTCACCGCTCTGACTGTGCGAGATATAGAAGGTCCGCCCATCCGGGCTCCAGGCCATGCCGTTGTGCAGCTCGGCGATGTCCGGCTCGGCGCGGAGGCTCTCGCCAAGGCGAAAGCTGTGCAGGGCGCCCTTCTGCGGCTTGAGGCCCGGCTTAAGCGGGTCGAACATGACGCCGATCCAAAACCGTCCGCTGACATCGCAGGCGCCTTCGTTGAAGCGAAAGAGGGCTGGATCGAACGGCGGCGGCGCCAGTCGTTCCAGCGCACCGGATGCAAGATCCAGGGAAAACAGGCCCTCGCGCAGAGCCACGACCGCTCCGGGCGGACCGGACGTCAGGGCAAAGCCGCCGATATCGCTCGACAACGGCCAACACCTCTCCGCACCCGTGCGTGGATCAAGCCGGTAGAGCGCCGGCTTCTTGATGTCGACCCAATAGAGCGCCTGTTCCTCGACCGACCAGGTCGGCGCCTCACCTATCGTCGCCTGGGCCTTCAGGACGACCTCGATTCCCCCATGCGCCCGCTCTGCCATGCTTCTTCGAACTCCGGGGCGCCAGCCCGGTTCCGACACGGTGATGCTGCGGGTCGGAAGCCAACAAATGCCCGGCTTTGGGGAACAATCGGAGGGCCTGACACGTACTCTTCTGAGGTGGCAAGCACGGCCTCGCCGCGCGCCGCGCCACCCCGTTCGGAGACCGCCATGAACGTCAGCGAATTCGTTTGGCACAGGCTGAATGAGTGGGGCCTCACGCGCGTGTACGGCTATCCCGGCGACGGGGTCGGCGGCCTGGACGTGGCGCTCGAGCGCGGCAAGAACGCCATGGAATACGTGCAGGTGCGCCATGAGGAGATGGCGGCCTTCATGGCCAGCGCGCATGCCAAGTTCACTGGTGGTGTCGGGCTCTGCTACGCCACGTCCGGCCCGGGCGCCATCCACCTGCTGAATGGCCTGTACGACGCCAAGATGGACCATGTGCCGGTGGTCGCCATCGTCGGCCAGCAGGCGCGGGCCTCGCTCGGCTCGTCGTTTCAGCAAGAGGTCGATTTGCAGAACCTGTTCAAGGACGTGGCCAGTGAATATGTCGCCACAGGCACGATCCCGAGCCAGGTGCGGGTCATCGTCGATCGGGCGGTGCGGATCGCCCAGGCCAAACGATCGGTCACCTGCATCATCCTGCCCAACGATCTGCAGCTGATGAAGTACGAAGAGGCGCCGACCGAGCACGGCTACACCCATACCGGGGTGGGCTTCGCGGTGGAGTCAAAGGTCCCGGAAGCGGCCGGATTGCGCGCCGCCGCCGAGGTGCTGAACGCCGGGAAAAAGGTCGCCATCCTGGTCGGCGCCGGCGCCCTCGAAGCGACGGACGAGGTGATCGCCATCGCCGACAAGCTGGGTGCGGGCGCGGCCAAGGCGCTGCTCGGCAAGGCGGCGCTGCCCGACGATCTGCCCTGGGTCACCGGCTCCCTCGGCCTTCTGGGAACCAAGCCGAGCTGGGACCTGATGAAGGGCTGCGACACCTTCCTGATGGTCGGCTCCTCGTTCCCCTATAGCGAATTCCTCCCCGAACCCGGCAAGGCCCGCGGCATACAGGTCGATATCAACGGAGCGCACCTGTCGCTGCGCTATCCGATGGAGGTGAACCTGGTCGGCGATGCCGCCGCGACGCTGCGCGCGCTGCTGCCGTTGGTGACGCAGAAGACCGACACGGCCTGGCGCGACAAGATCGCCGATGGCCTGGAGGACTGGTGGAAGGTGCTGAAGGCCCGCGCGATGAGCGGCGCCGACCCGATCAACCCGCAGCGCGTCTTCTGGGAACTGTCGCCCCGCTTGCCGGACAACGCGATCATCACCGCCGACTCCGGCTCGTCCGCCAACTGGTTCGCGCGCGACCTGAAGATGCGGCGCGGCATGAAGGCGTCGCTCTCCGGCGGCCTGGCCTCCCTGGGCGCCGGAACGCCCTACGCGGTGGCGGCCAAGATGGCCTTTCCCGAGCGGACGGTGATCGCCTGCATGGGCGACGGCGCCATGCAGATGAACGGCCTCAACGTCATGATCACCATCGGCAAGTACTGGAAACTGTGGTCGAACCCGACGCTGATCGTCCTGGTCCTGAACAATCGCGACCTCAACCAGGTGACCTGGGAGGAACGCGTGCAGCTGGGCGAGGGGAAGACCGAACTGACCCAGTCGATCCCCGATTTCCCCTATGCCAGATATGCCGAGCTGATCGGGCTGAAGGGCATTTTCGTCGACGATCCGGACAAGATCGGCGCGGCCTGGGACGAGGCGCTGGCCGCCGACCGCCCGGTGATCCTGGAAGCCTACACCGACCCCAATGTGCCGCCCCTGCCGCCGCACATAACGCTGAAGGACGCCGAACACTTCATGACCATGATGCCCACCGAGCCGGAACTCGGCAGCGTGCTGAAGAACAGCGTCAAGGAAGTCCTGGAAACCGTACTGCCGCATAAGGGCTAGGCGAGTGCGCCGAGCAGACCCGATCGCCGCCGGCCTTGGCGCAGTTGGCGCGGCCACGGCGGGGCTCGCCATCGGCGCACCGTCGCGCCGGCGGTCGTTCGTGCGTCCGCAGCCCCGGCGCAAAACAGCTCATCCATTGAGCCCCACGCCCTGGGACCCGGCCGTCGCGGTGCGCGCCGGGCGGCGGCTGAATCGCGCCTCGGGGACGATCGCCGCCTCCGTGCTGCTGGACAGCGCCGTCGAACATTACCGCGGGTCCTTTCACAACAAGGCCATGTTCGCGCCGCTGGTGAGCTCCGCCCTGTCGCTCCTGGCCGGCCTGCACGGCGCCCGAGACCGCCGCGCCGCCCCCCACCTGGCGCGCGACACGGTCTATGCCGCGGCGGCGCTGATCGGCCTGATCGGAACGGGGTTTCACATCTACAACGTCAGCAAGAAGCCTGGCGGTTTCCGGCTGCAGAACCTGTTCTATTCCGCCCCCATCGGCGCGCCCGCCGCGCTGATCCTGTCCGGCATGCTCGGGTTCCTGGCCGAGCGGGTCAGGGACAATGAGCCCGGAACCGATCCCACCATCCTGGGCCTGCCGGCCGGGCGGGTGGTCGCGGCCGGGACGGCCATCGGGCTCATTGGCACGGTGGGAGAAGCCGGGCTGCTGCACCTGCGCGGCGCCTATCACGACCCGTTCATGGTCTTGCCCGTCACCGTCCCGCCGGTGGCCGCTGCGCTGGTGGCCGCTGCCGCCATCGGCGACGCCAGGCAGAGCCACGGTCTGGCGCGCTGGTGGCTGCGCCTGACGACGCTGCTCGGCTTCGCGGGCGTCGGATTCCACAGTCTGGGGGTCGCGCGCAACATGGGCGGCTGGAAGAACTGGCGGCAGAACGTCCTGAACGGTCCGCCGATTCCGGCGCCGCCCTCGTTCACCGGACTGGCGCTGGCGGGCCTGGCGGCGCTCGGCCTGCTGGAGGATCAAGACGGATGACCGATCGCTACCCAGGCTACGACGTGCTCGCCAAGCGCTGGACGCAATCGTGGAATGAGCAGACGCGCGAGGTGATCGACGCCCGCCTGGCCACGCCGCGCCAACCCCGCTTCTTCAGCGCCGCCGAGTGGACCACCCTTGGCGCGGTGTGCGAGCGGATCATGCCGCAGCCGGGCGACCGCCCCGCCGTTCCCCTGCCCGCCTACGTCGACCTCAAGATGCATGAGGGGCTGCTCGACGGTTATCGCGATGCCGCCTTGCCGCCGCAGGGCGAGGCCTGGCGTCGAGGCCTGGCGGCCTTGGACGACGACGCTAAGCAGAGGTTTGGCGCGCCCTTTCACGAACTTCTCGGCGAGCGCCAGGATACGCTGCTGCGCCACATGCAGAACGGTGAGCTGACCGGCGACGCCTGGGGCGCCATGCCCTGTGGCCTTTTCTTCGCCCATAGGGTCATCCCCGACATCACCCACGCCTACTACGCCCACCCGGTCGCCTGGAACGAGATCGGCTTTGGCGGCCCGGCCAGTCCGCGCGGCTATGTCCGCATGGCGCTCGACCGCCGCGACCCCTGGGAGGCGGCCGAGGCCAAACCTGGCGAAGAGGCGCGCGCGCGGCGTGACAACGACCGTGTCGGCTGATCCCTTCGCAGGCCCACGCGCGGCGGGCGGTCGCGCGCCGGATGTGTTCAAGCCGGGCGGCTGGGTGCAGATGCGCCAGTTTTCCGAAGATGAGGTGGTCGATTTCGTCGTGGTGGGGACCGGCGCCGGCGGCGCGCCGCTGATCGCGGGGCTGGCCGAGGGCGGATTTAGCGTCGTCGGCTTCGACGCCGGACCCTATTTCCGGCCGCTGGAGGATTTCGCCTCCGACGAGATGGAGCAGAACAAGCTCTATTGGACCGACCCGCGCGTGGTCGATGGCCCCAACCCGCTGACCATGGGCGGCAAGAACAGCGGCAAGTCGGTCGGCGGCAGCACCGTGCATTTCGCCATGGTCTCGCTGCGTTTCCGGCCCGAATGGTTCAAGTCGCGCAGCGTTCTGGGTTACGGCGCCGACTGGCCGCTCGATTGGCGCGACATGTGGCGCTACTACACCAGGGCCGAGCGGGCGCTCAGCATCTCCGGCCCGATGCACTATCCTTGGGGCCCGAAGCGGCCGGCCTATCCCTATCGCGCTCACGAGTTGAACGGCGCGGCGGTGCTGCTCGCGCGCGGCTGCGAGGCGATGGGGATCGCCTGGACGCCGACGCCGCTGGCCACGGTGTCGGCGCCGCACGGCGCATCGCCGCCTTGCGTCTATCGCGGATTCTGCCGGTTCGGCTGTTCGACCAACGCCAAGCAGAGCCAGCTGGTCACCTTCATCCCGCGCGCCCTGAAGGCCGGCGCGGAGATCCGCGACCTGGCCATGGTCGGCCGCATCGAGACCGATGCCGCCGGACGCGCGACCGGCGTCCACTATATCCGCGAAGGACACTGGCGGTTTCAGCGGGCGCGCAATGTGGTCGTGGCCGGCTATGCGATCGAGACCCCGCGGCTTCTGCTCGCCTCGGCCACCACCCGCTATCCGGACGGCCTCGCCAACAGTTCCGGGTTGGTCGGCAAGAACCTGATGGCCCAGTCCAATCAGGCGGTGTTCGGGACGATGCAGGAGGAGGTGCGCTGGTATAAGGGGCCGCCGTCACTCTCCCTCACCGAGCACTGGAACTACGACGACAAGAAGGATTTCGCCGGAGGCTACTGCTGGATGGCGCAGGGGCCCCTGCCGATCGAGTGGGCGTCGATCCAGACCGGCTCGCGCGGGCTATGGGGCCAGCCGCTGCGCGACGAGATGGCCAAGTACAATCACCAGATCGGCGTGAAGATGGTCGGCGAGATGCTGCCCAACGAGCGCAATCGCGTCACCCTCGACGATGAGACCGACCAATACGGCCTGAAGGTCGCCCACATCACCTACGGTTGGAGCGACAACGACAAGGCGATGATCCAGCACGCCCTTGGCCAGATGCAGACCAGCCTGGAGGCGGTCGGGGCGCGCGACATCTTCCGCCAGGAGGACGACACCTGCCATCTGGCCGGCACCGCGCGCATGGGCTCCGATCGCGAGACCAGCGTCGTCGACGCCGATTGCCGAAGCTGGGACATTCCCAACCTGTGGGTCTGCGACGGGTCGGTCTTTCCCACCACCGGCGGCGTCAACCCGTCGCTGACCATCACCGCCATCGCCATGCGCACCGCCGACCGCATCCGCGGCCTGGCCGCCCGGGGCGAACTTTAGCACGCAACCGACCAGGGCTGCGCCGCTGGGTCAGACCTTCAACCGCTTCGCCAGCAGATGCAGTCCGCCGATCCCCGCTATGGCGACGGTCGCCCAGAACACGGCGCGGTGGCGGCTCACGACCATCTCCCAGGCGAAGGTGCGCGGGTTGCGGCTGTCGAACCGGCCGTGCGCGCCGTAAGGACCCGGGACCGGCTCGAACAGGTTGTCGGGCGCGTCCGCCGGTTCGGGGATATCCGTGAGCTGGCCGCTGTACCCCGCCTTGGCCAGATACCGGTCGATCAGTCCCGGCGCGATCAGGTTGGCGAGAATTGCCTTTAAGGTCGGAAACCCCACCCATATCTGCCGCCGCGGATGCATCGCGCCGAAATAGATCGCCCGCGCCGGCACCTCCGGCTGGAAGATCGGCGGCACCGGCTGCGCCTTCCAGCCCATCTTGTTGCGGGCCCAATCGAATTGCGGCGTGTTGACCGCCGGCAGATCGACCATGGTCAGGGTCACATCGACCTTGTCGTGGATGATCTCCGAGCGAAGCGAGTCGGTGAAGCCGCGGATCGCGAACTTGGCGCCGCAATAGATCGACTGCAGCGGCACCGATCGGTAGGCGAGGGCCGATCCGACATTGACGATCGAGCCCCGGTTGCGAAGCCGCATCCGCTTCAGCGCCGCCATGGTCCCGTGCACCTGGCCGAGATAGGTCACGGCGGTTCCGCGCTGGAACTCGGCCGCCGTCAGCTTGCTGACCGGCGCGAAGACGGTCGCCATCGCGACGTTGACCCAGACGTCGATTGGCCCGAGTTCGCGCTCGACCTGGTCAGCCGCCGCCTCCACCGCCTCGGCGTCCGCCACATCGGTCGGTATGGGCAGGGCGCGCACGCCGAATTGGCGCAGCTCCGAAGCCGCCCGCTCCAACCGACCCTGGTCGCGGGACAGCAGCGCCACATCGCAGCCGTTGCGGGCGAACTCGGTGGCGGTGGCGCGGCCGACGCCGGCGCCGGCGCCGGTGATAACGACAATCTTGTTCATGTTGACGCTCGCAATGACGGGGTGGGTGACACGGTCCGCTAGAGCCACCGGTCGGTGGCGGTGACGTAGCTCTTCTGGCCAACCGCGGCCGGGTCGCCCTTCAGGGTCTCGAACCGCGTCGCCGCGCCGTCGCGCCAGAAACGCAGGTCGAAGACGGCCTCGCCGACGCGGAGGTCTCGCAAGGTGAGTTCGGGCAGCCAGTCGGGCAGCGCCGGATCGATGTCCA
The DNA here is from genome assembly GCA_041691315.1 of Caulobacteraceae bacterium. Classification (GTDB taxonomy): domain Bacteria; phylum Pseudomonadota; class Alphaproteobacteria; order Caulobacterales; family Caulobacteraceae; genus Poindextera. Next base: position 33,460 of record JBEPUW010000016.1, read on the forward strand.
GCCTGCCGGCCGGGGCGTCCGGCTGAAAGCCTATGATCGTCTCCAGTATGGCGAAGCACGACCCCGCTGCCCAGGCTTGCGGGACGTTGGCGCCGAGGTATTGGACCGGAAAATTGGTCGGCTCGCGATGGGTTCCGGCATAGAGTTCCGGCATCTGATGCTGGACGAAATATCCGGCCGCGCCGCTGACGTCTCTGGCGATCTGTGACGCCTCATCGGCGAAGCCGTAGCGACGGAAGCCCGCCGCGATGATGCCGTTGTCGTGCGGCCAAACCGCGCCGTTCTGGTAGGAGTTGGGGTTGAATGAGGGATTGCCGGTCGAGAGCGTGCGGATGCCCCAGCCGCTCCACATGTCCGGCCGCATCAGCCGCTTGACCACCTTGGCGGCGCGGTCGGGCGGTACGATGCCCGACCACAGGCACTGGCCCGGGTTGGAGGCGACGCTCAGGACCGGTTTCTTGTCGCCATCGAGCGCGAAGGCGTAGAAGCCCGACGCCTCGTCCCAGAAGACCTCGTTGAAGCGGTCGAACAGGCTCTTGGCCTTTCGGCGCAAGGACCGGGCGCGCGCGGACTTTCCCAGGGCGTCATAGATCTGCGCCATGCGCAGCCACGCGTCATAGACGTAGCCCTGGATCTCCACCAAGGCGATGGGCGTCTTGACGATCGAGCCGTCGGTATTGACCAGGGCCTGGCCCGAATCCTTCCAACCCTGGTTGTAGGCGCCGGCCTTGGAGCGGGTCTGGTATTCTTGGAAGCCGTCGCCGTCCCGGTCGCCGTACTTGTCGATCCAGGCCAGGCACTTCTCGGCCGTGGGCATGTATTGCGTCAACAGATCGGCATTGCCCGTGCAACGCCAGGCGTTGTGCAGCACGATCAGGTAGAGGATGGTCGCGTCCGCGGTCCCGTAATAGGGCGTGTGCGGAATGAGCTTGAAATGCGCTAGCTCGCCGCGGCGCAGCTCATGCATGATCTTTCCCGGCTCGGCGTCGCGATAGTCGTCGCGTTTCTTGGCCTGGTGGCGGCTCAGCACCTCGAGCGCGCCGTGCGCCAACCTGGGATAGACCATGGCGTTCTGCAGCGAGACCGTCAGGCTGTCGCGCCCGAACAGCGCCAGGAACCAGGGAATCCCCGCGGCGGGCACGAACTCCAGGCGCTCGGCGCCCTCGATCGGCAGTCGCAGCGCGGCCATATCCTCGATCGACTGATGGTAGAAGCGGTAGAACTCCTCATTGCTCGTCTCGACCTTGAGCGCCGCGGCACGCCACTGGGCCAGCCTGAGGTGTGCGCCGGCGTCTTCGGTCTGAGCGACGCAATGATCCGGCGCGTGATCGATGGTTTCCCCGTCGCCGATCGCATAAAGCAGACAGGCGTGCCACGCTTCGCCGGGCTTGAGCTTGAGTTCGAAACTGATCCGGCCGTTGGCGTAGACCGGCTTGGAGTCGCACCTGTGCGCCGTGACCGTCAGCCGGCGTTCGAAGTCCTTGTGGACATAGGTGATGGCCAGGCGCGCATCGCTCTGCGACCACGCGGTCGTGATCCGGCCGCGCCGGACGATGTGGCCGGACTTTACCTCGAAGATGTCAGCGAAGTCGCTGCGAACCACAATCTCCAGGTTGAACTGGACCTTGTCCATGCCATGATTGATCAGATCGAGATCCTCGTGGATCCCGCCGCTGATGGAACGGCTGATCGACAGGCCGAGCGTGTGTTCGGGCACATCGCCGATCTCGGTGTGGAGGATCGGATTGGTCAGAAAAACGCGGTTGGCGTAGTAGGCGATGTTTCCACTGTTCAACAGCGTCCACGGCTGGCCGTCGGCGAAGATCTGCCAGGAGGAGACGAGCCGCGTGTCCGAGTGGTAAAATCCCTTGTCGGTCGGCCACGGGATCTGACCGTCCTGGTCGGTTATGAGGACGCCATAGCCCTGGTTGATCGCCAGCCGCGGCGGTCCGACGGTTATTTCGAGGGCCATCAATTTTTTCCGCGGAGGCCGCTGGCGACCGATTCAACGTCGAGGCTCGGCGGCGCCGTCCTCGGGTAACGCGTCGAAACCGGCGACGTTCTCTCGCGCCAGTCTGACGGCCGGCGCCGCGGCCGCACCCGCAAGGCTCCACTAGGCTGAGACTTAGACAAAGCGCGCGCTATCACTGTCTTGGCGGCCCGCAGGCGCCGTCCAGCGACCATCAGCGTCGTCCGCGAGGCGTTGGTAGAGCGCCACATAGTCGCGCGCCATGCGCTCAATCCCGAAACGCTGCTCGAAACGTTTGCGGACCTTCAGACGGTCCAACCGGACTATTCCGTTCAAGGCTTCGACCGCCTGATCGATGCTCTGGACGATGAAGCCGGTGACGCCCGGGTCGACGACTTCCGGGACCGAGCCGTTGCGCCAGGCGATCACCGGCGTGCCGGCGGCCATGGCCTCGATCATCGCCAGCCCGAAGGGTTCGGGCCAGTCTATGGGAAAGAGCAGGGCCAGGGCCTCGCCCAGAAACCCTCGCTTCTTGGCGTCATCGATCTCCCCGAGAAATTCGATCAATGGATGGTCGAGCCAGGGCTTGATCACCGCGTCGAAGTACGCCTGATCGACCGCGTCGACCTTGGCGGCGAGCTTGAGTGGAATGCCAGCGCGGAGCGCGATTTCGATCGCCCGATCTGGCCGCTTCTCGGGCGAGATACGGCCCAGGAAGGCGAGGTATCCGCCGGCGCCGCCCGAATAGGGAATGAGCGAGCCGGGCATGCCGTGGTGAACGGTCGCAAGCCAGTTTGCGTCGGGAATTGGCCGACGTTGCGCCTCGGAAATCGATACCAACGGCATGCCGTTGAAGGTGCGATACACCGGATGCATATCCGGCAGATCCAGCCGCCCGTGGAGCGTGGTCAAGGATTTCCAGGCGAGGTCCTGGAAAAGCGGAAACTGAAACAGGTCCACATGGAAATGGATCACGTCGAAGCGGTCGGCCAGCTTGCGCACCCGATCGAGCATCAGCAGTAGCGAGGGCGCGTGATTGTGCACGCCGGCGCGCCGCAAGGCCGTTGGACAGCACGGCGCGAGCCTGGCCGAGGTCGATGAGTCGGCGCTGGCGAACAAGGTCACATCGTGACCCTGTCGAACGAGTTCTTCGGTGAGCCAGGAGCATACCCGCTCGGTGCCGCCATAGGTGCGGGGAGGAACCGACTCGGCGAGCGGAGCGACCTGCGCGATTCTCAGGGTCATGTGCAGTCTGCTCCAAACAGGGTCGCGCCCCAGGCCGGGCGCGCCGCTCGATGAGGCGGCGTGACCGAAAAGCGGCCGAGCGACGTAATTGCATCGGTATACGATATAATAATACGCGGGAGCCCTTGGTTCCGGTGAAATACCTGACGTTTCGGCTCCCGGTTGGGAACGTGTGCCAGTCCCACCTGTTCCGTAAGCGGCGAGTTCCAGCGTCGAACTGGGGCTCAACCCCCGATGTTCAGAATGGGGCGTTCATGCCTGACAAAACGACCGGCGCCTCTGACCGTGCGACGCTACGCGAGAAGGCGCTGTCTAGGTGGGATGATGAAGGCGGGGCCAGCCGCTACGGGCCTCAAGAAGGTTTGGCGGCGGCGGGCGCGGGTCCCGATCGCGAGCCCCAGTTGACCAATGCCGAGTTGGTGCAGCTTCGGGTTCGCGTCATCGCGCTGGAGAATCTGGTGATCGCCCTGCTTGCCGGGGGCGCTGAACGGCAGAATGTGTTGGCCCGCGAGATGGCGGGCTACATCTCGCCGCGGCCAGGCTCTACGCAGCACCCGCTGACAACGCATGCCGCGGCTCACATGATCGATCTGGTCGGGCGCGCTCTTCATTTCCGCGCCGCCGGCGTCGACGAGCCGACCGCAAAGCTTCCGGCAGAGCCCGATGCCTAAGCGATTCAGTGTCGGCGATCAGGTCAGCTGGAACTCCGAAGCCGGCCGGGTCAGTGGCGCGATCATCCGCGTCCATACTCGGGACGTCGACTACAAGGGCCATACCCACCACGCGAGCCCTGAGGCTCCGCAGTACGAGATCAAGAGCGGCAAGACCGATCACATCGCCATGCATCTGGGCGCGGCTCTCACTCGGCTGAAGGCATGAGCGACAGGGCTGCGATGCCGGAGCCGCTGGAAGCGGCCCTTTCCAGCGCCGACGATCATCTGCTGGCGGATCACTGGATGGCGCCGCAAGCCGGCATTGTGCCGCGCGTGCGCATCGGTCAACGCTGGATCAGCGTGCTCTGGGCGCTGCCGATCGGGACCGTGGCGCTCACCGTGTTGATCGCCGTGGCCCAAGCTCTTCGCGAACGGCCCGAGGTCAAGGTATTCATCGCTCGGCACCCTGGAATCGCCCAGGCCGCGCCATCGGTGGATTCCGGCTTTCCGTGGTGGCTGCAGGTTCAGCACTTCCTGAACATGGTCTTCATGTTGTTCATCATCCGGGCCGGGCTGCAGATCCTCGCCGACCATCCACGGCTTTACTGGGCGCGCGACTGCACGCCCGGAACCGACTGGTTTCGCTTCCAGCGTCCGGTTCCGAAGGACCGGATCTGGACCGCCAAGGATGACTCCGTGACCCTTCCGGCGTGGCTCGGCATTCCCGGCCTGCGCCATACCTTGGGCCTCGCGCGCTGGTGGCACTTCTCGGTCAACCTGCTGTGGGTGATCAACGGCGTTGTCTTCTACGGACTGCTGTTCGCCACCGACCAATGGCGGCGGCTGGTGCCGCTCACCTGGGAGGTCTTTCCGGCCGCCCTCTCCACGGCCATTCAGTACGCCTCGCTGAACTTCCCGGTGGACCACAGTTGGACGCGCTATAACGGTCTGCAGCAGCTCAGCTATTTCGTGACCGTGTTCGTGGCCGCCCCGGTTTCGATTGCCACCGGCCTGATGCAGAGCCCCGCGATCGCCAACTCCCTGGGGTGGTTCGGAAGGCTGCTCAATCGGCAGGCGATGCGGTCGATCCATTTCCTCTCATTCGCCTGGTTCGTGACGTTCATCGCGATGCATGGCGTCATGGCGCTCATCACCGGCCTGCGGCAAAACACCAACCACATGTTCGCAGGCGTCGAGAGTGACGCCTGGGCGGGCCTGCCGCTGTTCCTGCTGGCCATGGGCGTGATGGCGACGGGCTGGTTGCTGGCTTCGCCTTTCACGAGGCGGCACGCGCGACTTGTGCAGCGCACCGGCAGGTTCATGGTCGGCTGGTTGAGGCCATTGGCCACGCGAAGGGATCCGACGACCCAGTTCGCAGAAGCCGACATATCGCCGTACTTCTGGCCGAACGGCACCATGCCGAATTCGCCAGCCTTCGACAAAATGGCCGAAGGCGCCTTCGCCGACTACCGATTGCGGATCAGCGGCCTGGTCGAGGCGCCCCAGGAACTGTCATTGGCCGAGCTGCAAGCCATGCCCAGGCAGGCGCAGATCACGGACCATTTCTGCATCCAAGGCTGGTCTGGGGTCGCCAAGTGGGGCGGCGTGCCGATGCGCCATATCCTCGACCTCGTCCGCCCGCTGCCCCAGGCCCGCCATGTCGTCTTCTATTCCCTCGCCGATGGAGCTGACGGCGGCCGCTACTACGACGTCCATGATCTCGCCAACATGCGCCACGACCTCACCCTCCTGGCCTACGACATGAACGGCGAGCCGCTGAACATCCTCCACGGCGCGCCGCTGAGGCTGCGCTGTGAGAACCAGCTTGGCTACAAGATGGTCAAATGGATCGCGGCCATAGAGTTCGTGGCGGACTTCGCCCATTTGGGCGCCGGGCAAGGCGGCTATAACGAAGACCATGAGTTTTACGGCTAACCTCTGGCCCGACGCGACGGCTTGCTGGATTCACCGGACGACGGGACTCCGCGCTGGCGCACCGGCATGACGTTCGTGGTCCCGGAGCGACCGTTCTTCACGATTGGTCATTCCACACGGTCCGTCGACGAAGTCGCCGATCTTCTTCAAGCGGTCGGAGCCGACATGATCGTCGATGTCCGCAAGATGCCGCGGTCTCGAGCCAATCCTCAGTTCAACAGCGACGTCCTCCCGGACAGTCTCGCCGGACGGCAAATCGGCTATCGCCACATTGCGGCCCTGGGCGGGTTGCGTGGGCGCGTTCCCGGCGGCGAGGTCTCGCCGAATACGCTCTGGCGAAACAAGAGTTTCCGGAACTACGCCGACTACGCGCTGACGCCGCCTTTCAAGGAAGGGCTTGAGGAACTGATCTTCCAGGGACGCGAGCGCACCTGCGCGATCATGTGCGCGGAAGTTCTGTGGTGGCGGTGCCACCGGCGGATCATCGCCGACTACCTGCTCGAGGACGGGGCGGCGGTCTTTCACATCCTGGGACTCCACGATGTAAAACAAGCCAGCCTCACCCCCGGCGGCCAGCCTGATCCCCAAGGCCTGCTTTATCGAGCGCAGCTCAGCCTAGGGTCTGATGAGCCGGCTTAAGAGTATGGCTTTGGTGAGCCTGCGCCCCAAACGTTGAAACGATCGCCGGGATGCTCATCTAAGGTCCGAACGAGATCGGACACGATATGGCTGGCGGCTGGACGCGCGATGGGGCGGTTTCGGATCAGATCGACGACACCGTCACCGATGGCGTGCTTAGCGCTCGCGCGCGGATGTCCGCGGGTTGGGGGCACGATGCACTGCGTCGAGTGCGGTGAGGCGATACCGCGGGCCCGGCGCCAGGTTCACCCGGGCGCCCGCACCTGCATCCAATGCCAATCCGGCCGCGACAGTCGCATCGTCGTCGGCGGAATCAACCGCCGTGGCAGCAAGGACAGTCAGCTGCGTTAGACGAATGCGCGTCGGCGCCGCTCTCCGATGCCCGAAGCCCGACCCAGTCGGCGCGCACTTTTCGGTAGACCCGCTCTGGTCGCCGGGGCCGGATCGCCTCTACAGTCGGGGCCAATCAGCACCAGCGTCGCCAAGGATTTCCGATGGTCGTCACCGACGTGGTTATCATAGGCGGCGGCATTGCCGGCGCCTCGCTGAGCTACCGGCTGGCGGGGCATCGCAAGGTGGTGCTGCTGGAGGCCGAGGCGCAGCCCGGCTACCATTCCACCGGGCGCTCGGCCGCCCTCTACACGGCCACCTACGGCCACGCGATCATTCGCAGGCTGACGGTGACGGCCCGCAACTTCCTGCTGTCGCCGCCCGCCGGATTTTCCGACGCGCCGCTGATGCGCCCCAGGCGGGTGCTCTGGATCGGCCGTGAGGATCAGTCCGCCAGCCTCGAACGCGCCCTGGGCGAGGCCAAGATCGCCGACCCCAACGCCGGGGTCTGCAGCATCGCCGAAGCGTTGAAGCTCTGCCCCGTGCTCGATCCAGCCTATGTCGCCGGCGCCATTCTGGAGCCCGAGGGCTATGACATCGACGTCCACGCCCTGCACCAGGGCTATCTGAGCGCCTTCCGGCGCGCCGGCGGCGAGGTCGTGACGGGCGCGCGCGCCCGGTCCATCCGGGCCAAGGCCGCGGGTTGGGAGGTGTCGACCGGCGATGAAACCTACGCCTGCGCGGTGGTGGTCAACGCCGCCGGCGCCTGGGCCGATGAGGTCGCTGGCCTGGCGGGTGTCGCGCCCGTCGGGCTGACGCCAAAACGCCGCACCGCGATCACCTTCGATCCGCCCGCCGGCGCGGCGGTCGCCGATTGGCCCTGCGTCCTCGACGTCGATGAGACCTTCTATTTCAAGGTCGACGCCGGCCGCATCCTGGCCTCTCCCGCCGACGAGACGCCGAGCCATCCTTGCGATGCCCAGCCGGAAGAACTCGACATCGCCGTCACCGTCGACCGTGTCGAGGCCGCCACCACGCTGTCGGTTCGCCGCATCGTCGCGCGCTGGGCCGGGCTTCGCACCTTCGCCAGCGACAAGGTCCCGGTTGTCGGCATGGACCCGGGGGCGCCCGGCTTCTTCTGGCTCGCCGGCCAGGGCGGCTACGGCATCATGACCTCCCCATCGCTCGGCGCCGTGGCGGCGCAGCTGATCCTCGAAGGCCGCATCTCGGAGACGGTATCGGGGCTTGGTGTATCGGCCGAGGCGCTCAGCCCGGCCCGCTTCCGCTAACGGTTCTCGCATCGAAACATAGAGCAGTCTATTGATACGAAACATAGACCACTCTATGTTTCGACTCGAGGAGACTTGAACGGCCGTGACACAGGCGCTTGCCAGCATTGCCAGGACACCCCGCCGCGACCGGACCGATTGGGTCGAGGCCGCCCGCCTCGCGCTGATCGAGGGCGGCGTCGGCAAGGTCAAGGTCGAGCCGCTGGCTGGGGTGCTCGGGGTCACCACCGGCAGCTTCTATCATCACTTCAAGCGGCGGCAGGACCTGCTGGACGCGGTGCTCGAGCATTGGCGGAGCGAGAACACCGCCCCGCTCTTCCGCGCCGTGCAAGCGGCAGGGCCCGATCCCGACGCCCAGCTCGACGCCCTGTTCGACGCCTGGATCGATGAGAGCGACTACGACCCGGCCTATGACTCCGCGGTGCGCGACTGGGCTCGCGTCTCGCCCGCGGCCGAGGCGGCGGTCCACGCTGTCGACGATCTGCGCATCGACCTCCTGAAGGATATCTTCCTCGGCTTCGGCTACGACCCCGAACGCGCCTTCATCCGCGCCCGCATCACCTATTTCCACCAGGTCGGCCAGTACGCGATGGGGATCGCCGAGGATCGAACCATCCGCCGCCGCCTGCGCCCGCTTTACCGCGAAGTCCTGGTCGGCGATCCGCCGAGCGGGGCCGAGCCGTCATCAGACTGAGGATTCCGCTGTGCTCCACACCGATGTGACCTTGGATGACAAATACCAGCTCGAATCCGGGCGCGTGTTCATCACCGGCGTCCAGGCGTTGTTGCGCATCCTGCTCGACCAGCGACGGCTCGACCTTCGCGCTGGGCTCAACACCGCCGGCTTCCTGTCCGGCTATCGCGGCTCGCCGCTGGGCGGGCTGGACCAGCAGGCGCACCGGGCCGGCAAGATGCTCGCCGACGGCCAGATCGTCTTCAAGGAAGGCCTGAACGAGGACCTCGCGGCGACCGCTGTCTGGGGCAGCCAGCAGGCGAACCTGTTCCCGGGCGCGCTTTACGACGGCGTCTTCGGCATGTGGTACGGCAAGGCCCCGGGCGTCGACCGGACCGGCGACGCCTTCAAGCACGCCAATTTTGCCGGAACCTGGGCAAAGGGCGGCGTCGTGGCGGTGGCGGGCGACGACCATGCCTGCAAGTCCTCGACCCTGCCGTCGCAGTCGGAATTCGCCTTCCAGGACTGCGAAATGCCGGTCCTTGCCCCCTCCGACGTGCAGGAGGTGCTGGACTTCGGCCTCATGGGCTACGCCCTGTCGCGGTTTTCCGGGCTTTGGACCGGCCTCATCGCGCTGGCCGACACCATGGATTCCGGCGCGACCATCGACATCGGCCTGGATCGCCACCGCTTCGTCCTGCCCGAGGGCTTCGCCATGCCCGCCGGCGGCCTCGGCATCCGGCTGAAGGACGAGCCGATGGAAAAGGAACGGCGCCTGCGATTGCACAAGGTCCCCGCCGCCATCGCCTTCGCCAAGGCCAACGGCTTCGACCGCACGGTCTTCACCTCGTCGCGCGCGCGCCTGGGGATCGCCGCCCACGGCCAGGCCTATAAGGACGTGATCGAGGCGCTCGCCGCCATGGGCATCAGCCTGGAGGAGGCCGCCTCGCTGGGCCTCGCCCTCTACAAGGTCGGCATGCCGTGGCCGCTCGAACCGACCGGCCTGCGCGCCTTCGCCGGCGGGCTGGAGACGCTGATGGTGGTGGAGCACAAGCGCCCGCTACTGGAGGGTCAGGCCCGCGCCGCCCTGTACGACCTGCCCTCCCACGCCCATCCCCGGGTGATCGGCAAGCTGGATGAACAGGGCCATCCGCTCCTCTCACAGGTCGGCGCGCTGTCGGTGGCGGAAGTGGCGCTGGCCATCGCCGACCGCCTGCCGCCGGGCCCGCACATGGAACGCGTGCACGCCTATCTCGACCGGGTCTCGGCCGCCGGCATGGCGGCGGTGAGCCTCGGCGCCGACCAGATCCGCAAGCCCTTCTTCTGCTCGGGCTGCCCGCACAACACCTCGACCCGACTTCCCGAGGGTTCCCGCGCGCTGGCCGGCATCGGCTGCCACTACATGGCGAGCTTTTCCGACCCGAACACCGACCTCACCAGCCACATGGGCGCCGAGGGCCTGACCTGGGCCGGCGCCTCGCCCTTCACCAGCGAACAGCACGTCTTCGCCAATCTGGGCGACGGCACCTACAACCACTCCGGCTCGCTGGCCATCCGCGCCTCGATCGCGATGGGCTCGCACATCACCTACAAGCTGCTGTTCAATGACGCGGTGGCGATGACCGGCGGCCAGCACCCCGAAAGCGGCTTCTCCGTCGCCCAGATCACCCGCCAGCTGGCCGCCGAGGGCGTCAGCCGCATCGTCGTCGTGGCCGAGGATACCGACCGCTACGCCAATGTCACCGACTTGGCCCCAGGCGTGACGGTCCGGCCGCGCGCCGAGCTGATGAGCGTGCAGAAGGAACTGCGCGAGGTCCCCGGCGTCAGCGTGCTGATCTACGACCAGGTCTGCGCCAACGAAAAGCGCCGTCGCCGCAAGCGCGGTACGATGGACCAGGCCCCGAAGCGGGTCTTCATCAACCCGCTGGTCTGCGAAGGTTGCGGCGACTGTTCGAAGACCTCCAACTGCGTCTCCATCGAGCCGCTGCCCACCGAGTTCGGCCGCAAGCGCAAGATCGACCAGTCGACCTGTAATCAGGACTATTCCTGCGTCGACGGATTCTGCCCCTCGTTCGTCACCCTGGAGGGCGCGGCCAACGCCCAGGTTCAGGCGCTGCCGGCGCTGACCGCCGAGTCGACCCCGTCGCCGGACTTCGAACCCCTGGAAGGCGTGCGCAACATCGTCTTCACCGGCATCGGCGGCACCGGCGTGACCACCACCGCTTCGATCCTGGCCATGGCCGCGCACATCGACGGCCGCTCCGCCTCGGCGGTGGACATGACCGGCCTGGCGCAGAAGGGCGGCGCGGTCTTCTCGCATATCCGCATCGGCGAGGACGAGGAGACCCCTGTCGGCGGCGTCGTTCCCGCCGCCAGCGTCCACGTGCTGATCGCCTGCGACGTGCTGGTGGCGGCGAGCCCGGCGGCGCTCGCCCTCTACGCCAAGGACCGGACGGTGGCGCTGGGCAATGGCGACTTCCAGCCGACCGCCGACTTCGTCACCCAGCGCGACGCGCACTTCGACTCCCAGGCCATGGCGCGGCGACTGGCCGGGGCCTGCAAGAGCTATGACGCCTGTCCGGCGGTGAACCTCGCCGAGCACAGGCTGGGCGACGCCATCTACGCCAACATGATCATGCTCGGCTTCGCCTGGCAGAAGGGCCTGGTGCCGGTCTCCAGCCGCGCCCTCTATCGCGCCATCCGGCTGAACGGCGTCGACGCCGAGGCCAATCTGCAGGCCTTCGAGGTCGGCCGCATGGCCGCCCACGACCCCGCCTCGCGCGGCGCCGCCGAGAACGATGCGCCGACGCCCGAGACCATGCCGCTGGCCGAACTCATCGCCCATCGCACAGCCGACCTGACCGCCTACCAGAACGCGGCTTACGCGCAGCGCTATCACCGGCGGGTCGCGGCGGTGCAGGCCGCCGAGGCGCCTCTGGGCGGCGAGGCCCTGACCCGGGCTGTCGCAACCAACCTCTACAAGCTGATGGCGATGAAGGACGAGTACGAGGTCGCCCGCCTCTATACCGACGGCCGATTCAAGGCGGCCCTCGGCGAAACCTTCACCGGCGGCAAGGCCAAGGTCTGGCTCGCGCCGCCGCTGATCGCGATGAAGGACAAGAACGGACGGCCGAAGAAGATCGCCTTCGGCGGCTGGATGCTGAAGCTGGGCTTTCCGCTCCTCAGCCGGCTGAAGGGCCTGCGCGGCGGACCGTTCGACCTGTTCGGCGCCAGCCCCGAGCGGCGCATGGAGCGCGCGTTGCTGGCCGACTACGAAGCCGGTATGGACCGCCTGCTCGAAGGCCTCAGCGCGGCGCGCCTGCCCCTGGCCGTGCAAATCGCCTCGGTCCCGGACGCCATCCGCGGGTACGGGTTCGTCAGGGAGGCGGCCGCCAAGACCGCCAAGGCCAGCGAGGCCGCGCTCTGGGCCAAGTGGCAGGACCAGTGAGCCGCCGAGACGAGGCTTGCGCAGCTGCCGGACGACCGGGAGACTGACGGCGCGCGTTTGACGTGGCGGCGCAGATCGATCAGCAGGGTCCGGTGGAAAACAAAGTCGTCGTTGTTACGGGCGCCTTCGGCGTGCTGGGCCAAGCGGTCGTCGCCGCCTTCGCCAAGGCGGGCTGCCGCATCGCCGGCGTTGATCACGCGAGCGAAGCGCCAAACGCGCTCGGCGACGAAGGCCTCGAGATCGGCGGGTGCGATCTCACCGATTCGGACGCGGCCGAGGCGGCCATCGAACAGATCGTGGCGCGTTTCGGCGCGGTCGACGCGCTGATCAACGTCGCCGGCGGCTTTGTCTGGGAGACGCTGGCCGATGGATCGCCCGCCACCTGGGACCGGCTCTACGCCATCAACGTCAAGACCTGCGCCAACATGTGCCGGGCGGCGGTTCCGCACCTGCTGGCCTCGGGCGGCCGCATCGTCAACATCGGCGCCAACGGGGCGCTGAAGGCCGCGGCCGGCATGGGCGCCTATGCGGCGTCCAAGTCCGGCGTCCACCGCCTGACAGAGGCCCTGGCCGAGGAGCTCAAGGGCAAGGTCGCGGTCAACGCCGTGCTGCCCTCGATCCTGGACACGCCGACGAACCGCGCCGACATGCCCAAGGCTGATTTCGCCACCTGGGTCGCGCCCGCCGCCCTGGCCGAGATCATTGTCTTCCTCGCTTCGCCGGCGGCCGGCCCGATCACCAGCGCCCTGATCCCGGTCACCGGCGGCGTCTAAACCCATCGGGAGATGCGTGTGGCGAAGCCCATTGTGATCGTCCTGAATGGCGTCGGCAGCGCGGGCAAGACCTCCACGGTCAAGGCGCTGCAGCGCGTTGCGCGCGAGCCGCTGCTGCATGTGTCGATGGATGCCTTCCTGGAGATGTTGCCAGCGCGGATGTTCGGCCACCCGGACGGATACATCTTCGAAACCACCACCGACGCCGACGGCAAGCCCTCGGTAGTGATCCACAGCGGTCCGGTGCTGGCGCGACTGATGGACGGCATGCGCTCCGCCATCGCCGCCATGGCCGAGCAGGGCAACAACATCGTCGTCGACGACGTGTTCTTCGGCGGCGGCGAGGCCGAGTACTATCGGCGCCTGCTGGGGATGTTCGATTTTCACCTGGTCGGCTTGTTCGCGCCGCTGGAGGTCCTGGAGCAACGCGAGAAGGCGCGCGGCGACCGCGACCTTGGCCTGGCCCGCTGGCAGTACCACCGCGTCCACGAAGGCGTTCGCTACGACCTGGAGATCGACACGTCGCGGCTGACACCCGCCGAGGCGGCCGAGACCATCCGCGAGGCCTTCGACCTATAGCCTCAGCGCTCGGCCAGCGCCGCCGCCTTCAGGTCGGGAAAGACCTTGCCGACCTTGGCCAGCAGGTATTCGCCATAGGTCCCCGAGAAGGCGTGCACGCTGGCGCCGTCCCATCGCGGCGCCTCCGGCCCGGAGGCATAGGCGCCCGGGATTGGGGTCATGACCGCGGAAAAGTCCGGATCATAGAAGAAGGGGAAGGACAGCCGGTCGCGGCCACTGCGATTGACCACCCGGTGCGGCGTGGACACGAACCGGCCGCCGGTCAGCCGCTCCAGCATGTCGCCGATGTTGCAGACCAGGCCGCCAGCCAGCGGCGGCACATCCACCCAGCCCCTGCGCGACTTCACCTCCAGCCCACCGGCGTCGTCCTGGGCCAACAGCGTCAGCAATCCATAGTCGGTGTGCTCGCCGACGCCCCAGGCGTCCGGCGCCGTCGGCGGATATCTGAATATGCGAAAGAGCAGCGTCGGATGCTGCAGATAGGCCTTGGCGAAATGGTCGGGCGCGAGACCCAGCGCCATGGAGACGCCGCGCATCAAGGTCGAGGCCGCCCTCTCCGCCTCCGCCATGAAATCGTTCACGGCGGCCTTAAGTCCCGGTGCGGCGGCGGGCCACAGGTTGGCGCCGTGCAACGGCCACTGCGCCTGGACACGCGGATCGTCCGCGCCCAACGCCTCGCCGAAATAGAAGCCTTCCTTGTCGTCGGGCCGCGCCGAGGTCAGCTCGCCCCGAAACGGAAACCAGCCGCGCCAGGCCGCCCCGCCGCGCGCCATCGAGACGGTCTCCTTCTCCGCCGCCGGCAAGGCGAAGAAGCCGCGCGCCTCCGCTTCCAGCCGCGCCAGCATGGCGACGCCGACACCGTGGCCGACGACATAGAAGAACCCGTCGTCCTCGCAGGCCCGCGCGATCGCCGCCGCGACGCCAGCGCCGGCCCGTTCATCGCCGCCGAACAGCGGCGCCATGTCGATGACGGGCAGGCTCATCGCGGCGGGCTCCTGTCCCTCAGGCGGCGCGCTCGAAGATGGCGGCGATGCCCTGGCCGCCGCCGATGCACATGGTCTCCAGGCCATAGCGGCCGTCGCGGCGCTGCAGTTCGCGCAGCAGGTTGGCCAGGATCCGGCCGCCGGTCGCGCCGATCGGGTGGCCGAGCGAGATGCCGGAGCCGTTGACGTTAAGCCGGTCGCGGTCGTCCCAGCCCCAGCCCTTCAGCACCGCCAGCACCTGCGGCGCGAAGGCCTCGTTCAGCTCCACCAGGTCGATGTCGCCCCAGCCGAGGCCGCTGCGGGCGAACAGCCGCTCGACCGCCGGCACCGGGCCGATGCCCATGCGCGACGGCTCGCAGCCGGCCGCCGCCCAGGAGACGAACCAGCCCATGGGCTCCAGGCCCAGTTCCTCCAGCTTGTCCTCGGCCACCACCAGGCAGGCGGCGGCGGCGTCGTTCTGCTGTGACGCATTCCCGGCCGTGACCACCCCGCCCTTCTCGATCGGGGCCAGCTTGCCCAGGCTCTCGACCGTCGCGTCCTCGCGCACGCCTTCGTCCTGGGAAAAGACGATCGGATCGCCGCGGCGCTGGG
Source organism: Caulobacteraceae bacterium (assembly GCA_041691315.1). Classification (GTDB taxonomy): domain Bacteria; phylum Pseudomonadota; class Alphaproteobacteria; order Caulobacterales; family Caulobacteraceae; genus Poindextera. Next base: position 48,567 of record JBEPUW010000016.1, read on the forward strand.
CGATCGAGACCGGTACGGTCTCGTCGTCGAACTTGCCGGCCTTCCAGGCCGCGGCGGCGCGCTGGTGGCTGGAGACGGCATAGGCGTCGGCGTCTTCGCGGCTGATCTGATAGTCGCGGGCCAGGTTGTCGGCGGTCTCGATCATGCCGGTGATGACGCCGAACCGCTCGACCGGCTGCGACATGACCCGGCCGCGCGCCAGCCGGTCGTGCAGGGTCACCGAGCCGGCGCGGGCGCCTTTGCGCATGTCGGTGGTGTAGTATTCGGCGTTGCTCATGCTCTCGACGCCGCCGGCCACGACGACGTCGGCCGCGCCGGTCTGCACCATCATCGCCGCATCGATCACCGCCTGCAGGCCCGAGCCGCAGCGCCGATCCAGCTGGTAGCCCGGAACGCTGATCGGCAGCCCGGCGGCCATGGCCGACCAGCGGGCGATGCAGGGCGCCTCGCCGCTGCCGTAACCCTGGGCGAAGATCACGTCGTCGATCCGCTCCGGATCGATGGCGGTCCGCTCCACCAGGGCCTTGAGGATCACCGCGCCGAGGTCGCCGGCGGTGACCGAGGACAGGGCCCCGAGGTACTTGCCGACCGGCGTGCGGAGCGGACTGACGATGGCGGCGCGGCGAAGGGTGCTGGTCATGGGTTCGAGGCTCTCCAAGTCAGGCCGGCCGGCGTCGCCGATCATCCGCCAGGACGATTGGAGCGCCGGGCGCGGCTTGTCCATAGGGACCAGCGCGCGACCGCCGCCCGGCGACCGCGATTTGTCGGCGGGCGCGACTCAACCCCAACTGATCAATTACGCCCAACAGCCCCGGCTGTAGCCGGTGGGCGCGTGTTGGCCCTGCACTCGAATTCCCCAGGTGCAGGGCCGTTCGCGTTTCGGCGCCGCCGCACCCTAAAACGACTTCGGCAGGTCCAGGACGTGGGTGGCCACGTGCGACAGGATCAGGTTGGTCGAGATCGGGGCCACCTGGTAGAGCCGGGTCTCGCGGAACTTGCGCTCGATGTCGTAGGCCTCGGCGAAGCCGAAGCCGCCATGGGTCTGCAGCGCCATGTCGGCGGCGTACCAGGAGGCTTCCGAGGCGGTGAGCTTGGCCATGTTCGCCTCGGTGCCGCACGGCTGGCCGGCCTCGAACAGGGCAGCGGCCCGATCGACCATCAGCGAGGCGGCGGTCATCTGCACATAGGCCCGCGCGATCGGAAACTGGACGCCCTGGTTCTCGCCGATGGCGCGGCCGAAGACGTTGCGATCACGGGCATAGGCCGAGGCGCGGTCGATGAAGAATTTGGCGTCGCCGATGCATTCGGCCGCGATCAGGATGCGCTCGGCGTTCATGCCGTCGAGGATATAGCGGAAGCCCCGGCCCTCTTCGCCGATCAGGTTCGCCGCCGGGACCGTCAGGTCCTCGAAGAAGAGCTCGGTGGTGGCGTGGTTGATCATGGTGCGCACCGGCCGGATGGTCAGGCCATTGCCCACCGCCTGGCGCATGTCGATCAAGAGCACGCTCATGCCGTCGGAGGGCCTGGCCGCCTGATCACGGGCCGTGGTGCGGCAGAGCAGCACCATCAGGTCGGAGTGTTCGGCGCGACTGATCCACAGCTTCTGGCCGGAGACCACGTATTGGTCGCCGTCGCGGCGGGCGAAGGTGGTGATGCGGGTGGTGTCGGTGCCGGCGTCCGGCTCGGTAACGCCAAAGGCCTGCAGGCGCAGCTCGCCCGTGGCGATCTTCGGCAGGTATTCGGCCTTCTGCGCCGCGCTGCCGTGGTTCAGGACGGTGCCCATGGTGTACATCTGGGCGTGACAGGCGCCGCCGTTGCAGCCGGATCGGTGGATCTCCTCCAGCACCGCCGCCGCCGCGGTCAGGCCCAGGCCCGAGCCGCCGTATTCTTCGGGGATCAGCACCGACAACCAGCCCGCCTCGGTCAGGGCGGTGACGAATTCGGTCGGGTATTTCCGTTCGCGATCCAGCGCCTGCCAATAGGGGCCGGGAAAGCGCGCAACCAGCTTGCGCACCCCCTCGCGCACCTCCGGAAAGCTCTGGCCGGTCTCATCCATGGCGATGCTCCTCAAGCAAGCCGTCTAGACCAGCCAAGGTCATCTCGTCCAAACTCGATTGACGGCGACCGGGCGCTTCAACCGATAGGCTTCATTGGGGAGCGCCAGTTCCGCGGGTCGATCCGCTCCATGTCGATGACCGTCAGGTCCCGCTCGGCCGGCACGCACAGCATGTTCAGCGACGAGACATTATTGAAGATGTCCTCAGCCACCGCGTTGAAGTTGCGCGGGCTGAACAGCGGCGCGACGTGCCAGTACTGGACGTAGCCAAGGGCGTCGATCAGCCCGATCAGTTCCGCCTGCTGCGCCGCCCGGTCGTTCTCGACATAGATCAGCGGCCGGCACCGCGCGATGGTGGCCATGGCGCCGCGCAGGACGCCGACCTCCCAACCCTCCACATCCACCTTCAGCATGCCGCAGTCGGGCAGGTCAAGCGCGTCCAGCGGCCGCTGGCGCACCATGCGGCCTTCGCGCCAGGGCTCGTCGGCGCCGTTTGCCTGGCGCGGCGTGACCGAGCCGAAATTGCCCGCCGCGCCGTAGTCGACCTCCGGCATTTCGACCACGCCGACGGCCGGCCCCAGCGCCTCGGGATAGGCGGCGACGTTGGCGATCTCGTTCATGGTCAGGTTGGCGCAGAGCAGCTGGAAGGCGCGCTGCTGCGGCTCGAAGGCGATCAGCCGGCCCGGCGCACAGGCCCTGGCCATCATCACCGTGTGGGCGCCGATATTGGCCCCGGCCTCGACCACCGTCATGCCCGGCCTGACCAGCTGGCGGAACACATCCGCCTCGGCCTCGCAGTACTCGCCATAGACCTCCAGACCGCGGGTGATGTAGGCGTCGGTCCGCAAGCCCCACATCGGCCCGTGGCGCGTGGCGAGCAGGACGCTGTCGAACGGCGCGGTCATCGGCGAATCCCTGGACGAGGCCGGCCAGTCTAGGGGCAAAGCCCGCCGGGGTCTGCGCGAAGGTGACGCGCCATCAGAGCGCCGCTATTCTCCGGCGAAGTTGAGTGGGAGATTACCGAGACCATGTCGCGCCGCGCCGCCCTTATCGTCCTATCCGCCCTGATCCTGGCCGCCTGCGGAACCATGCGCGGCCCGAGCTATCCGGCGCCGCCGCCGATCGCCGAGCCGCCGCCGCCGCCCGCGCCCGGCGCCATCGAGGGTCACGGCGCCTTTCGGCTGGCCGACGGACGGGCCAGCTGCGCCGGCTTCTCCGTCGCCCTGATGCCCGATCGGCCGCGCTACCGCGCCCGCTTCCAGGCGCTCTACGGCTCGGCCGGACGGGTGATGGAGCCGGTCGCCGAGGTCAAGGCGCGCTCGGCCAGGCTGCCCGCCAGCCCCGACACCGCCCCGATCGCCTCGGCCTCCTGCGACGCCCGCGGCGAGTTCGCCTTTCCGAGCGTGGTGTCGGATCGCTATTTCCTAATCATGCACGTCAAGGTCAGACCGGCGCAGATCGGCCATGACGACTATGTGCTGCTGCAGCCGGTCAACGTGCAGCCCGGCCAGACCACGGTGGTGACATTGGCGCCGTGATCGTCGTCACCGACGACATCGCGCTGGAGGACCGCGAACTGGAAGAGCGGTTCATCCTGGCCTCGGGACCCGGCGGCCAGAACGTCAACAAGACCTCCAGCGCGGTGCAGCTGCGGTTCGACGCCCGCGGCTCGCCCAGCCTGCCGAACGATGTCAGCACCCGGCTGCAGCGGCTGGCCGGCAGCCGACTGACCGGCGACGGGGTCATCGTCATCACCGCCGCGCGCTTCTCCAGCCAGGAGCGCAACCGCGCCGACGCCCGCGAGCGGCTGGTGGAGCTGATCCAGAAGGCGACCGTGCGCCCGGTGATGCGCAAACGCACCAAGCCGACCTATGCCTCGAAGCTGCAGCGGCTGGATTCAAAGACCCGCCGCGGCGAGGTCAAAAGCCGGCGCGGCAAGCCCGGCGTGCACGACTAGCTAGGCCAGTTCAGGCGTCGTCTTCGAGGCGCGAGCGGATGTCGCGGTAGGCCGCCGATATCAGCTCACCGAGCGCGGCGGCGTCCACCGGCTGGCCCCAGCGCAGCTTCACGTGCCGCATGCGTTTGCCGGCGCCCTCCAGCAGGCCGGCCGGGTCGTCGAGGTCGGCCCCGAAGAAGAAACCGACATTGGCGTGCGCGCTGAAGGCGTCGACATAGCCGAACGCCGCGTCGCCGACGCAGGCCGTAGGATGCCCATCGGCCAGCAGCTCGCGCACGTCGCCGCCACGGTCGCGCATCTGATCGAACCATGGCTGGGCGATCCGGCGCAGCTCGGCGTCGGGCTTGTGGAACCAGCCATCGACGCCGGGGTCTCGCCTGACGGCGGCAGGGAAGCGCATGAGGTTGCTCACGCGGGCAGATTGTCAGTTCGGCGCGCGAACTTCAAATCGGGCGCACTAGCCATCTTGCCCGGCCGCCGTTAGCTTCGCGACGCCTGATAAAGGGCGGATTTGGGAGGGCGTTTGCGATGAAGATTTCGGTCCTGGCCCTTGCGGCGGCGACCCTGGCGCTGGCCGGCTGCGGCCAGAATTCGTCGTCGTCGGGTCAGGCGAGCGCGCCAGCCGCCCCGGTCCAGCCGACGCCGGACCAGGTCAAGACGCTGCTGACCGCCCTGCCCGCCCCGTACAACACCGGCGATATCGTCAACGGCAAGTCGAAGTTCACCCAGTGCGCCGCCTGCCACACCACCGTTCAGGGCGGCCCGAACCTGACCGGCCCCAATCTCTATGGCGTCTTCGGCCGCAAGGCCGGCAGCCTGGACGGCTTCGCCTATTCCGACGCGCTGAAGACCGCCGGTTGGACCTGGGACGCCGCCCGCATCGACGCCTGGATCACCAATCCGCACGCGGTGCTGGCGACCACCAAGATGTCCTTCGTCGGCATAAAGGACCCGAAAGACCGCACCGACGTGATCGCCTACCTGAAAACCGCGACCAGCCCGCTTCCGAACTAACGCAAAGATGAACCGCCAAGTGCGCCAAGGACGCCAAGAGAGCAGAGTCTTGGCGAACTTGGCGTCCTTGGCGGTAAAAACCTGGGTCCCCGCTTCCGCGGGGATGAGCGGACTGTAACTAGGCGTCGTAGCCCGGTAGCTCGCGGTCGAGGCGGCGGAGGCAGGCCGGCCAGAGCAGATTGCCCATGCCGGTATTGACGCGGTCTTCGCTCGGCGCGGGCCGGGCGCCGCCCTGGCCGGCGACCTTTTGCTGCGCCGCTTCCGGCGCGATCAGCACCTTGTCGCGGCCGACCGAGAGCGCCATCACCTGCTGGGCGCAGGCGCGCTCCAGGAAGAACATGGCGTTCCAGGCCGCCGCGGCGGTGCGGCCGACGGCCAGGGTGCCGTGGTTGCGCAGCAGCATGACCGACTTGTCGCCGAGGTCGTGGACCAGGCGCTCGCGCTCATCCAGGTCGAGCGCGATGCCCTCATAGTCGTGATAGGCGAGCCTGGGCAGGGTGACGAGCGCGTGCTGGGTGAGCGGCAACAGCCCCTCAGCCTGGGCGGAGACGGCGACGCCCTGGTCGGTGTGCACGTGGATCACGTACTGGGCGTCTTCGCGCGCGGCGTGGATGGCCGAGTGGATGGTGAAGCCGGCCGGATTGATGAAATAGGGCGTGTCCTGGAGAATGTTGCCGTCCAGGTCGATCTTGACCAGCGACGAGGCGGTGATCTCCTCGAAGAAATAGCCGTAGGGATTGATCAGGAACTGGTGCTCAGGCCCTGGAATCCTGGCGGAAATGTGGGTGTAGATCAGGTCGTCCCACCCCTCGCGCGCCACCAGCCGATAGAGGGCCGCGAGGTCGACGCGGACCTGCCATTCTTCCTCGCTGACCTTGCCTTTGAGCGAGCTGACGCCAGCGATCGATCCATCCGCCACGGCGGTCTCCTTCCCGAACTGTTCCAGAGGTTAAGAGTCGCGCCCGGCGGCCTCTACGTCAAGCATTCCGCCGCTGCGCGCCTATGTTAGCTATGTTTTCACGACCATACCCCAGTTTGGGCAGCCATGGCCGGAGGTGAAGCGTGAGCGCCGTTCAAACGGCTAAGGAGCTGGAGGAGCTCGCCCGGAGCCGGTCGCCCGCCGATCGCGAGCGGCTGATGCTGGCCATCGTCGATCTGTGCGGCCAGCCGAACGACGCCATAGGCTCGCCGGCGATCCAGGCTCTGCTGGGCTCGATCTTCACCGACCTGGTCAACGACGCCGAGCAGGACATCCGCCGCATCCTGGCCGAGAAACTGTCCATCGCCGACTGGCCGCCGCCGGCCCTGGTCAATCTGCTGGCCACCGACGAGATCGAGATCGCCCGTTCGGTGATCGCCCGCAGCCCGGTGCTGCGCGACGCCGATCTGGTGCGGCTCCTGGTCGAGGGGGCCATCGACCATCAGATCGAGGTGGCCAAGCGGCCGTTGATCGGGCTGCCGGTGGTGGAAACCATATTGGACCAGGCCCAGCCGGCGGTGATGATCGCGCTGGCCGGCAACGACACCGCCGACGTCTCGCCCGAGGCCATGCGGCGCATGGTCGAGGCGTCGCGCGACGTGGCCGGCATGCGCTCGCCGCTGGCGCGCCACCCGCGGCTGAGCGGCGAGATGGCCGAGCGGCTCTATGCCTGGGTGGGCCAATCGCTGCGCTCGGCCATCGTCACCCGCTTCCGCGTCGACGTCGAGGCGCTGGACCGCGCCCTGGCCGAGTCGGTCAACGAGGCGCGCGATGCGCCCTTCCACGATCCCGCGCCGCGCGGCGGCATCGCCGGCGCCGAGCAGGAGGAGATGGAGCGCCGGCTGATCAGCAAGCTGCACGACGCCGGCCAGCTGCGGCCGAGCTATCTGCTGCGGGCCTTGCGCGAACAGCGGCTGTCGCTGTTCGCCTCGGCGCTCGCCACCCTGGGCGGATTTTCGACCGACCAGGTGAACCAGGCGCTGGCTGCCGACCGGCCGGAGGCGCTGGCCCTGGCCTGCGCCGCGGTCGGGCTGGACCGAGGCGCCTTCTCGACCCTGCTGGCCCTGGTGCGCGAACTGAACAAGGGCCGGCCCGGCGGCGACGCCAACCAGGCCCGGCGCGTCTTCGACGCCTTCGGACCCGAACAGACGGCCAAGGCCAAGGCCGCCTTCGCCACGGCGGCCGCGACCGTTTGACAAGCCCCTCGCCGCGCGGCTTGCTCAGGGCCGCATGACCAAACCCGCCCTCCCCATCGAACGGCTGGCCTTTCGCGCCAGCGGCCGGCCAGACGCGCAAGCCGTGCTGGCCCGCCTGGCCGCCCGTTACGGCGACGCGGCCGAGGCCGACGCCCAGGTGATCGTGGCCCTCGGCGGCGACGGCTTCATGCTGGAGACCCTGCACCGCAATCTGGGTCGCCAGACCCCGATCTACGGCATGAACCAGGGCTCGGTCGGCTTCCTGATGAACGACTACAGCGAAGACCGGCTGCTGGAGCGGATCAACGCCGCCGAGCGGTCGGTGATCCATCCGCTGGTGATGACCGCGGTCGACGCCCAGGGCCAACCCAGCGAGGCCCTGGCGATCAACGAGGTGTCGCTGCTGCGCCAGACCGGCCAGACCGCCAAGCTGAGGATCTCCATCGACAACAAGGTTCGCCTGGCCGAGCTGTTCTGCGACGGCGCCATGGTGGCCACCCCGGCCGGCTCGACGGCGTACAATCTGTCCGCACACGGACCGATCATCCCCCTGGACGGCCGCGTGATGGCGCTCACGCCGATCAGCGCCTTCCGGCCGCGCCTCTGGCGCGGCGCGCTGCTCAAGCACGACGCCAAGGTCCGCTTCGAAATCCTCGAGCCGGAGAAGCGGCCGGTCAGCGCCGTCGCCGACAATTTCGAGGTGCGCGACGTGGTCGAGGTCAATGTCGCCGAAGACCGCGAGACCCGGCTGCACATGCTGTTCGACGCCGGGCGCAGCCTCGAGGAACGCGTGTTGGCCGAGCAGTTTCGCGGTTAAGGCCGTCTCACCACTTGTTAAGACAGAGGTGCGAAGCTGCGGGCCTCTAGAGACGGCGTATTTTCACGTCTCTGCCAGTCGGGAGGCGGCATTGAGTCAGCAGACGCAGGGGCAGATGATTCCTGTCTCCAATACCCTGAAGCTGAAGATCGGCAGCCGGTTCGGCGGCATCGATCCGGCCGCGCTCGCCAAGGCCGAGGCCGCGCTCAAGGGCCTGTCCGACAACTTCGACCAGTGGATGCAGGACGAGCTGACCAAGCTTGACGCCGCCCGGGCGCGCATCGCCTCGGAAGGCTACACCGCCGAGACCGGCGAGAACCTCTATTTCCGCGCCCACGACCTGAAGGGCCTGGGCTCGACCTACGGCTACCCGGTGGTCACCGAGATCGCCGGCTCGCTCTGCCGGCTGATCGACGATCCCGCCACCCGCCTGCGCGCCCCGCTCTTCCTGCTCGACGCCCACATCGATGGCATCAAGGCTGCCGTGCGCGGCAATATCCGCGAATCGGACAATCCGGTCGCCAAGAGCCTGCTTTCGGAACTCGACCGCCGCGTCCGCGAATACGAGGCCTAGTTCCCGACGTTCTCCATCGGCTCTTCCACCGCGCCGTAGCCGGCGTCGGGCGGGATGACCAGCACCGAACCGCCGGGCCGCCTGGTGACCTTCGGCTCGACCGTCACCAGCGTCCGCGCCGCTGAGCGCTCCATCGCTTCCGTCGCGCTCCCGCTCTCGGCGAGAAGCTGCAGGTTCATCCGGGTCGGGAAGATCACCTTGCGTTCGCCAGCCTCGGCCATCCGCAGGACCTCGGCCGGCGCGATCCATTCCGCATCCACCGTCTCCCAACCGTCGCAGATGGCCAGTTGCTCGGAATCGGCGCGCGCGGCGTAGAACCAGGTGTCGAACCGTTTGGGCATCATCGAGGGCGTGATCCAGCGGGCGAAGACCACCAACGCCGTCAGGTCGATCGACACCTCCAGCTCCCGCACCAGGTCGATGAAGGCGCGCTCGTCCCTGGCGATGGCGTCGCGCGCATCGTGGGCCCGCTCGTCGCCCGGGAAGCTCGCGCCGGTCCGATCGCGGGCGATGAGGATCCCCGCTTCCTCATAGACTTCCCGCACCGCCGCGACACGCAGCGCCTGTTGGTCCGGCTCTTCAGTCGACCAGCCGATGGCGTGGTTGGCCCAGGCTGGGTCATGGTCGCCGGCGTGGGTCTTGCCGCCGGGAAAGACCAGGGCGCCGGAGGCGAAATCGATCTGATGATGCCGCTTGACCATCAGCACCTGGAATTCGGGCTCGTCGCGCAACAAAAGGATGGTCGCGGCGGGACGGATCGGAACGGGCTCGGCGGCCATCGGCAAACTCCTGGGACGCGCCCATCGTGGCGCAACGCCCGGCCAGATCAACCCTGAAGCGGAACGGCGACGGGCAGGCGTCAGAAAACCGCCGGCCGGTCGCTCAGGGCTTTCACCTGATCGGTCAGCGGCGCGCCGGCGCGCTGCGCCGCCATCACGCCCACATCGACATAGTCGCGCCAGCCCACGACCAGGTCGCCGCGAAATTCGAGCACCCCGGCATAGGGCGCCATCACCACCCGGCCGTCGTCGGTGACGAATTCGTCGACGCCCTCGACGAACAGCCGCTCGGCGGTTTCCTGATAGTCGAAGACCCGCCAGCGGATGTCGTTCATGCCGGCCCCGAACCGCAGCAGGAACTTGCGCGCCTGAGCCTTGCCGCGCAGCGGCGGCTCGGCGGCGACGGCGAAGTGCCAGACGATCTCCTCGTCCATGTGCGACAGCACGGCGTCGATGTCCTTCGCCTTCCAGGCCTCGATGATCGCCTGCAGAATCTGGATGCGCGGGGTCATGTCCGTGGTTTCCTCGTGCGCGCCTTGCCTAGCGGCTTGATCCGACTTAGCACTTTTGCCGCATCGCCAGAGCGCCAAGAATGAAGATCAAAGACAGCGTCGCCCTGGTCACTGGCGGCAACCGCGGCATTGGCGAGGCCTTCGTGCGCGCCCTGCTCGGGGCCGGGGCCGCCAAAATCTATGTCGGGACGCGCGAGATCGCCAACGCCGCACATCTGGTCGCCGAGGCGCCCGACCGCGTCGTCGCTGTCGCTCTCGACGTCACCGATCCGGCGCGGGTCGCCGCGGCCGCCGGCCAGTGCGGCGACCTCAGCATCCTGATCAACAATGCCGGCGCCTTCACCATGCGCCGGCTAATCGATGCGTCGGACATGTCGGGCGCGCGGGCCGAGATGGAGACCAACTATTTCGCGCCGCTGGCCATGTGTCGGGCCTTCGCGCCGATCCTGGGCCAACACAGCGAGAGCGCTATCGCCAACGTGCTCTCGGCCGGAGGCCTGGTCGCGGTGCCCGGCATGGGCGGCTATAGCCCGTCGAAGTTCGCCGCCCGCGCCATGACCACCTGCGTACGCGCCGAACTGGCGGCGCAGAACACCCACGTCACCGCCCTGATCGTCGGCTCGGTGGACACGCGCATGGCCAGCCACGTCCAAGGCTTCAAGGAAGCGCCGGCGACCATCGCCAAGGTGGGCCTGAAGGCCATCGAGCGCGGCACGGACGAAGTCGACACCGACTTCATGGCCATCGACGTCCGCGCCAGCCTGGCGCGCGATCCGAAGACGCTGGAAATGCAGATGCGGCGCTCGCTGAGCAGCGAGCCCGTCAGAACCGGGAGATAGGCATGACCGAACAAGAGCATCTGGACCTGGCGGACCGCTTCCTGACCGGCGTGCAGGCCGGCGACCAGGAGGCGGTGCGCGCCTGCTACGCCCCGGACGCCAGGATCTGGCACAATTTCGATGACGTCGAGCAGACGGTCGACGAGAACATGCGCACGCTGCGCTGGATGGCGCGCACCCTACCCGACCGCCGCTATCGGGTGCTGCGCCGCGAGGCGCTGAAGGACGGCTTTTTGCAGCAGCACGTGCTTGAGGCGACGCTGCCGGACGGAACCGCCTGGGCCATGCCGGCCTGCGTGGTGGTGCGAGCCAAGGACGGCCTGATCGTCAGGCTGGATGAATATCTCGACTCCGCTCACGCCGCCGTGCTCCAGACCATCGGCCGCTAGCAACAAGGAAACCCATCATGTCGACCGAAGGCCTGCAACTGCGCTCCCTGGTCAAGAAGAGCGGCGAACTGGAGCTGTCGCTGGTCTCCGTGCCCGTGCCCGACCCGGCGGCGGACGAGGTGGTGGTGCGCATCGAAGCCGCGCCGATCAACCCGTCCGACCTCGGCCTGTTGCTGAGCGCGGCGGATATGCGCACCGCCAAGGTCGCGGGAACCAAGGACAGTCCCGTTGTCACGGCGACCATCCCCGAGCGCTTCATGCGCGCCATGGCCGGTCGGCTGGACGAGTCCATGCCGGTGGGCAACGAGGGCGCGGGCGTGGTGGTCCAGGCCGGCTCATCCACCGGCGCCCAGGCGTTGCTGGGCCGGACGGTCGCCGTCCTCGGCGGCGCGACTTATGCGCAGTACAAGACGGTGAAGGCCGCCGATTGCCTGCTGCTGCTGGAAGGCACGACGCCGGAAGAAGGTGCGTCCTGCTTCGTCAATCCGCTGACCACGCTGGGCATGATCGGCACCATGCGCCTGGAAGGCCACACCGCGCTCGTGCATACCGCCGCCGCCTCCAACCTCGGCCAGATGCTGTGCAAGCTGTGCGCCGAGGAGAAGATCGAACTGGTCAACATCGTGCGCAGCGAAGAGCAGGAAGCCATCCTGCGCGGCATCGGCGCGACCCACATCTGCAATTCGACCGCGCCCAGCTTCGTCAGCGACCTGACCGAGGCGCTGATGGCCACCGGCGCGACCCTAGCCTTCGACGCCATCGGAGGCGGCAAGCTGGCCGGCCAGATCCTCGGCGCCATGGAGGTCGCCGCCAACCGCCGGATGACCACCTACAGCCGCTACGGATCGACCACCTACAAGCAGGTCTATATCTACGGCGGCCTCGACACCGGGCCGACCGAGCTGAACCGCGCCTTCGGCATGGCCTGGGGTCTGGGCGGCTGGCTCTTGACGCCCTTCCTGATGAAGATCGGCGCGGCCGAGGGCCAGAAGCTGCGCGAGCGGGTGGCGGCGGAACTGAAGACCACCTTCGCCAGCCACTACACCCAGACCGTGTCGCTGGCCGGGGCGCTGCAGCCGGACGCCATCGCCGCCTACAACCGCCGCGCCACCGGCGAGAAGTACTTGATCAACCCGAATGCCTAGCCCTCATGGTAATCGCGGCGGCGTTCCCGTCGCAGACACCTGAAAGGGGATGCGCTGGCCGGCGTCCTGAGCGATCCTTGTGTCATGATCCGCATCGACGACCAGCTGCTTGCCCGGATCACGCCCGCCCTGGCCGGCGTGCCGGGCGTTGCGGCCGTCGTGCTCGGCGGTTCGCGTGCGCGTGGAACTGAGACCGAGACCTCCGACTACGACCTCGGGCTCTATTTCCGCCGCGGGCGTCCGCTCGAAAGCGAGGCGCTTCTTCAGGCCATGAGACCTCTGGTGGACGACCCCGAAACGGCGGCGGTCACGCCCATCGGCGAGTGGGGTCCGTGGATCGTTGGCGGGGGCTGGCTGCGCATTGACGGCAAGAAGGTGGACATCCTCTACCGTGAGATCGAAGCGGTGGGCGAGGTCATTGCCGATGCGTCCGCAGGCCGAATCTCCATGCATTACCAGCCAGGTCATCCGCACGGCTTCTGCTCCGCGCACTGGATGGGGGAGGTGGCGCTCTCCCGGCCGCTGCACGATCCAGATGGCGCGGTCGCCGAGCTAAAGGCGAGAACGCAGCCCTATCCTCGGGCGCTGGCCCAGGCATTGATCGGCACGTTTCTTTGGGAAGTCGGGTTCAGCGTTGAAAACGCGCGGCTCGGCGCGGCCCGGGGTGACCCGAACCATGTCGCGGGTTGCGCCTACCGGGCGCTCTGCTGCGCCGCCCAGGTCCTGTTCGCGTTGAACGCCCGATATCTCATCAACGAGAAGGCCGCGCTGGGGGAGGCGCAAGGGTTCCCGTGCACGCTCGCCGACCTGTCCGGCCGCGTCGATGCGATTTGGGGCGCAATTGGCCGGCGCGATTTCGAGCCGGCGCTTGAGACCCTCCTGCGCTTGGACTCCGACCTGCGCGCCCGCTGCGCCGGCGCCTAGTCGGCGCGGCCAATTAACCGCCGCGCCGCCGAGAAGCACCGATCGAATTGGGCGGGGCGACGGCGCCCGCAGAACCGGCTAAGTCTGGCCCACCAAGACGCGCGAGACGAATTGGGGGGGAAACGATGTCGGACACCTATGACTTTATCGTCGTTGGCGGCGGCTCGGCGGGCGCTGCGATCGCCTCGCGGCTGAGCGAGGATCCGGCCTGCCGTGTCGCCCTGGTCGAGGCTGGCGAGCGGCCGCCGGAACGCGAACAGATGCCGGCCGCCTGCGCCAGCCTGCAGCTGGACCCCGCCACCGACTGGATGTTCACCGCCGACCCGGGCAAGGCCGGGCGCGGCTTGCACGGCAAGCGCATGCCGGTGCCGCGCGGCAAGATGCTCGGCGGCTCGTCCGGCATCAACTACATGGTCTATGTCCGCGGCCATCCGGGCGATTTCGACGGCTGGGCCAGGCGCGGCGCGAGCGGCTGGACCTATGCCGAGACCCTGCCCTATTTCCGCAAGATCGAGGACTTCGCCGCCTCCAACGAGATCAGCATCGACCGCGAGGCGCATGCCGAGGGCGGACCGGTCGGCGTCGGCGTGCGCTCGCCGGTCATCCCCGCCTCGCGCGCCTTCGTGGAGGCGGCGGGCGCGGCCGGCATCCCGCGCGGCGACTATAACGGCCGCGACCGCGGCGGCCCGACCGGCGTCGCCTCGCTGGTGCAGACCAACACCCGCAAAGGCAAGCGATCGAGCACCTATCACGCCTTCCTGGAGGGCGAGGCCGAGGGCAGGCCCAACCTGACCATCGTCACCGGCGCGCATGTGACGCGCGTGCTGCTCGACGGCGAAGGCGCGGGCCTGACCGCCAAGGGCATCGAGTACCGCACCGCCGGTGGCGAAACCCGCGCGCTTCACGCCGCCAGGGAGGTCATCCTCAGCGCCGGCGCGGTCGGCTCGCCGCACCTTCTGATGCTGTCGGGCATCGGACCCAGGCGCGAGCTGGAAGCCGTCGACATCGCCTGCCGCCACGACCTGCCAGACGTCGGCAAGCATCTGAAGGACCACATCCAGTGCGCCATGTTCTTCCCGGCGCCGGGCGTCGGCGTCGCCATGGCCGAGATCGGCGTCTCCGCCGGCCCCGACGCGCTGCGGGCGCCCGCCGGCCCCCTGCCCGCCGATCCTGCCGACGACCACGCCCTGTCGCCCGAACTGGCCGGGCTGAAGGCCGAGGCCGAGCGGCGTGTCGGCGAATGGCTGGAGACCGGCTCCAGCCTGGTTTCGTCATCGCTCTATGACGGCATCGCCTTCTATTCGACCGGGCTTGGCGACGCGCACAGCCACGACGCCCAGATCGGCTTCATCCCCACCGGCTATAACGAAGACCTGTTCGGCACGCGGCTGAACATAGACACCTCGACCTATTTCGCCGATCCGGTCGCCAGCCTGGCGGCCGACCAGGAAAGCATCATCATGCTGGCCAACCCGGTGCTGCCACACAGCGAGGGCGAACTGGTCATCGAGAGCGCTGATCCGGCCGTACCGCCCTCGATCCACATGAACTATTTCGCCGATCCGTACGATCTGAAGGTGATGGTCGCGGTCATGCGCCGCTGCATCGAGGTCGTGGAGAACTGGCCAGGACCGACCAAGCCCGGCGGGCTCAACGTGCCGCCGCTTTTGGCCAAAAAGCACGGCTACAAGCCTGGCGAGCGGCCCAGCGACGCCCTGCTCGAGGCGATGGCGCTGCACTATGCGACGACGGTCTATCACCTGTCCTGCACCTGCCGCATCGGCAGCGTCGTCGACCCGCGCCTGCGGGTCTTCGGGGTCGCGAACCTCCGCGTCGCCGACGCCAGCATCATGCCCGAGATCGTCAGCGGCAACACCAACGCCGCCTCGATCATGATCGGCGAGAAGGCCGCCGAAATGATCGCCAGCGACAACGGCGTGAAGCTGAAGACCTTCGTGGGTGAGAACGCTCGCTCCTAGCGTTGGACGCCGATCGAGGGGAGTCTTGAGCCCGTTTGACAATCACGATCACGGCATTACTCTGCTTGGGAGACTCATTCACCATCGCACGAGCACTCCCATGCCGCTTCGGCGCGGGCGACGTCTTCCTATTGCGGGTCGCAGATGCTTCAGGCCAGTCAATTCGAGCCATATTTACGCAACCGCATTTGGGAGACAGACCTTCACCCGCTTCAACTCATGGGAAGGGCAAAGGTTCGCGATAACTACTTACTTCCGGACGGCAATATGCTGATGGTCACAACCGACCGCGTGAGCGCGTTTGATCGTGTTGTTGCGTCAGTCCCCCTCAAGGGCCAGATCTTAACCCAGCTCTCAAGGTATTGGTTCGCCGCGACGTCGGACATTATCCCGAACCACCTGATAGAGGCTCCTGACCCGAACGCCATAGTCTGCAAGCCACTTGAAATGCTGCCCGTCGAGTTTGTCGTCAGAGACTATCTTACGGGGTCAACCTCGACGTCCATCTGGACAATGTATCGCTCCGGTGACCGGTCCCCCTATGGAATCGCTTTGCCGGAGGGCTTGCGGGAGAACCAGCAGCTGCCTGAAACCGTGATAACGCCGGCCGCGAAGGGGGCCCACGATGAGCCGCTCACCGGCGCGGAAGTCGTCGGCCGGGGGCTGCTGTCCAAGTCTCTTTGGGAAGAGGCATGCGCCGCCGCACTCGCCGTTTTCGCGCGTGGCAGGGATCTGGCCGCGCGGAGGGGCATTCTGCTCGTCGACACCAAGTATGAGTTCGGGTTGGACGCTGACGGGCGGCTCGTTCTTGCAGATGAGGTCCATACCCCGGACAGCAGCCGGTTTTGGATGGCCGATAGTTACGAAGAACGCTTCAGAGACGGTCTGCCTCCGAATCGCCTCGACAAAGACATTCTTAGAAATTGGCTGAACTCTAAGTGCGACCCAAATGTCGATCCGATACCCGTTGTCCCGGACGAAATCCTGCTTGATGTGGCGCAGGCCTATGGGCGGGCATTGGAGCAGATCACCGGCGAAGAGCTTGATTGGCCGGATGCAGGCTTGAGCAGCGTCGAGCGTCTGCGGACGAATCTCCGGCTGCCGAACTGACGCCACACAACATGACATTGCCGTTTCGCCCCAGCGCGGTGATCTTCGATATGGACGGCCTGCTGTTCGATACCGAAGCGCTCTGGCAAGAGGCTCTTCTGTCCGCCGCCGCCGAAGGTGGGCGCGAAATTCCGGACGAGGTCTACAATAGGTCGATCGGCGTGCGCCGGTCGCAATGCAGGGATTTATTCCTGTCGCATTTCGGCGAGGATTTCCGCTTTGACGATTTCCACGCGAATTGGAGACGCCATTTCTGGCGGATCGCCGAAAATAGGCCGGCCTTAAAGCCAGGGGCGCCTGAGCTGCTGGAAACCCTGGACCAGTTCAGGCTGCCGCGGGCAATCGCCACCTCGTCGTCTCGTGCGACCGTCGAGCGTCACCTGACCTCGCACGGGCTGATGGACCGTTTCGACCGGATCATCTGCCGTGGCGACTACGAAAACGGCAAACCCGCGCCGGATCCATTTCTGAAGGCGGCCGAACGGCTGCGGGTCGAGCCTCGGCTATGCCTGGCGTTGGAGGATTCTCATGTCGGCGTAAGATCGGCGTCGGCGGCTGGCATGATGACCGTGTTGGTGCCCGATCTGCTTGAACCAACCGAAGATCTTCGTGCTCTGTGCGTCCTTGTTGCGGGCGATCTGCATCAAGTCCGTGATCTGGTTTTGGCGTGTCAATGAGCGTGGCGGTCCGCCGCTCATCGGCCCGACGGAACGCCAGGCCCGCGCGGTTGCGCTCGGTCTATGCCAGGCGGGCTTCGAGCCTGACTTCGCGGCGGACGCGGTCGAGCTTGTCGACCAGGTAGTCCATGTCTTCGCGGGTGGCGGTGCTGGGCTGGGTCAGGAAGCGCTGCAGCATGCGTTCCTGGAACTGCGCGGCGTTGAAGGCGCCGCCTTCCTGTTCCAGCGTGTGGAAGGTGTCGATCCCGACGCGGAAGGCCGCGAACAGCCTGGGCGGCATGCCGGCCCGGTCGTAGATCGCCTTCAGGCCCAGCGGCCCGGCGTCGTGGATCATCAGCCAGGTGCGGTGGTGCGGCACGCCGGCCAGTTCGGCCATGCCCCACTCGAAAAAGGTCATGTGCCCGTGCGCCAGGGCGCGCAGCAACAGCGAGGCGGACAGCCGCTCGGCCTTATGCAGATGACCGACGAAGCTCTTCACGTCCGGGGTGCGGCCGGCCTGGTCGACCAGGTCGATGGTGGCTCGCTCGCGGCTGCCCATGGCGATCTGCAGGGCGACCTGCGGGGTCACCGCATGGTGGTTGATCAGGTGGTCGCGCAGCTGGTCGCTGACCACGGTGATCAGCTTTTCGGTGACCGCCAGGGGCAGCGCCTGGCGGTAAGCGACCGCAGACAGCACCGCTTCCGAACGCGCGAACCGCTCGACCACCGTCTGCAGGGTGCGCTCGGCGAAGTTGGCATTGTCGTTGGCGCAGGCCGTCTGCACCGCCTTCTCGATGCCGTGCTCGACGATGGTGGTGGTCACCTGCTCGGACAGCATCGGCCGGCTGGCGATCGCCACCTGGCGGATCGGGCCGCCGACCCGGACGATCTCGCAGAGGTCCTGGTCGGTGAACACCGGCGAGAAGTTCAGGATCGGCAGCGAGACGCTGTCGACGTCCTTGGCCAGCCGGATCGCCACGTCGTGCGGCACCATGGGCGAACTCTTCAGCGTCACCGCCAGCGCGCGGCGCACCAGTTCGGCGGCGTCGGCGGCCATGATGCGCAGGATGTCATAGGCCTGTTCGCGCTCTTCCGGCGTCAGGTCGGTCCCGCCGCCCTCGATATGCCGGCAGATCTTGTGCGCCGCGATGGCGCGATCGTCGGCGGACTGGCCCTTCACCAGCGCGCGGATATCGTCATCCGTCAGCGCAGTCCGGGTCATCGTCATGGTCTTTATGGACCCCCATCCAAGGCATCGAATCGCGCACGCCCAACCTCACGGACAATGCCTTGTTAAACTTAACGATTGCTTGTTCGGCGCCTCTCGTTAACCGCTTTGGTTCACCGCAACTCAACCTGCGCCGGCTAGGCTTGGTCAATTCCACTCCAGGAGCGGACCTTGAGCGGCCCCAAAGCCTCCAGCAATCACCCCGGCCTTTCCGCCCTCGACGCGGGCGCCCCGCGTTCGGGATCCGTCGCCGTGCAGTCGCTGGACGCCCAGGCCGCACTGCTGCGCTATGCCTTGATTCTGTTCGGGGTCGGCCTGCCGATCTTCGCCTGGGCCGCCTCCTTCGCGCCAGACCGCCTGTGGATCCTGGGCAGTTTCACCATCTTCGCGATCAACTGGTCGGCCTTCTATGCGGTGGTGGACTGGGCGCGGCGTCGCCCGGACCAGCTGGCCAACGAGAGCCTGCGCACCCGGGTCCATATTCTGGGTGGACTGCTCTGGGCCGGCGCGGTGGCGCAGATGAGCGCGATCGGCGCCGGCGCCGGCGCGGTCAGCGAACCCTTGCTGCTGCTGGCGCTTGGCGCGGCGGCGATCTGCGTCTTTTTTTCGGGTCCGAGCCTGCCGGCGCTGTTGATCGTCGGCCCCGCGGCCTGCGCCGGACCGCTGATCGCCCTCTTCGCCAACCCGGCCGAAACACCGCTGGCGCGCATCGCGCTGGCGGCAACGGCCCTGGGCTTCGCGCTGTCGCTGATTTTCAACCGCCTGCTGCGGCGGCTGTTCGCCTTCGCGGGCGAGCGCGAGACCCTGATCGGTCAACGCGCCCAGTCGCTGGCCGAAGCGAAGCGGCTGACCAAGTCCAAGTCGGACCTGATCGCCACCCTGTCGCAGGAGATCAAGACCGGCCTGACCGGCGTCGCCCACGTCCTGGCCTCGGCCGTCGGCGGCGGGCGCGGCCAACCCTCCCGCGACCAGCTCTCCGCGGCGCTGGAGGCGGCCGAAGACCTCATCGCCGTGCTGGACGCCACCCTGGACACGGAGGTCGCCGAGGCCGGTGAACTGCTGCTGGCCCGGCTGCCGTTCGATCCGGCCCGGCTGGCGCGCGACGTCGTCCTGATGCATCGCCCGCAAGCGGCCGCCAAGACTATCGAGCTTTCCGTCCATATCGACGAGCAGCTGGTGCGCGACGGCGCCGGCGGGGTGGTGGGAGACGCCGTGCGCACGCGGCAAATCCTGTCTAGCCTGGTCGGCAATGCGGTCAAATACACCCTGCGCGGCCGGGTCGAGGTGCGGGTCGAACGCGCCGAGCCCGACCGGTTGCGCATCGAGGTGGCCGACACCGGTCCCGGCCTGACGCCTGACGAACTGATCCACGCCTTCGACGCCTTCAGCCGCATCGAACGCACCTCGACCGGGGTGCCCGGCGCGGGGCTGGGCCTGTCGCTGGCCAGCCAGCTGGCGCTGTTGATGGGCGGCGAGGTCCATGCCGAGAGCGCGCCTGGGGTCGGCAGCTGCTTCTGGCTCGACCTGCCATACGATCCGACGGCTCACCCGACCCGCCTCGACGGGGCGGCGATGGACCAGGGCCAGCCGCGGGCGCGTTCCCTGAAGGTGCTGGTGGCCGAGGACGACGCCCTGGGCGCGGCCATGCTGCGCGGCGTGCTGGAACAGCTTGGCCACCACGTGCTGCACGCCCGCGACAGCCGCCGCGCCTTCGAGCTGGCGCAGATCTGCCAGGTCGACCTGATCATGCTCGACGGGCGCATGGCCGAGATGGGCGGTGCCGACACCATCCGCGCCATTCGCGCCCTGGCCGGCCCGGCCAGCCGCATCCCGGTGGTCGCGGTGATCGACGGCGATGGCGAAGAGGCTCGCGCCGTGCTCGAGGCCGGCGCCGACCAGGTGCTGCGCAAGCCGGTCAGCGTCTCAAGCGCCGCCCGCGTGCTGGCCGCCGTGGACCGCGGGACGGCGGTCGTGAGCGAGACCCTGGCCGTCGCTTGAATTCTTAGGGCTGGTGGTGCGCGTCCGACAGCGCTCGCAGCATCTCGGCGGAGAACAGCGAACTGGTGAGCGAGCGGCTGCCGGCGTCTTCGCTCTGCTCGGGGCCGCGCAGCACCATGTCGATCATCGCCTGCTCCTGCTCCTGCCGGTCGATCCGCCGCGCCGACGCGTATTGCATGAAGGTGGGGTCGTCGCGCGGCGGGACCACGGGCGCCGGCGCCGCGCGGGACATGATGGGCCCGGCCCCAAACGAGGCGCTGGTCAGATTGGCATAGAGTTCGCCGGCCGAAACGGCGCGCTCGCCGCGGTAGAACAGGCCGTGGTTGGAGCCCGCGGCTTCCGGAAACAACGAGGCCGCCGTCACCGATGGGTTGGCGCGCACCGCCTCGATCAGCTTGGCCGAGCCTTGCGGGCCGAGCACGTGGGCGGCGTAGAGTTCGCCCGAGGTCGGATCGCGCCCCATCCGGCCGCGCAGATAGGAGGCGTGGTCGGAGGCCAGCTCGCCGGCCATCAGCGAGGCCGCGTGCGGGTCCAGCCGCAAGTCCATCACCGTGCGGCGGGCCTCGGCGCCGTCGACGCGGAACCGCCCGTCGGAACCCTGCTGGATCAGCCCGGCATAGCGCGCATAGCCGTATTTGGCTCCGTGCTGCTTCAAGGTGGAGAGCCAGGTCTGGTCGAGGAACTGGAAAAGGCCGGCGGCGGACGAGGTCTTGGCGTGGGCCCCGGGGTTGAAGGCGCTCTCGCGCCTGGCCGTGCCTAACAGGAAGCTGAAATCGACTCCGGTCGCTGACGACGCCCGTTGGATGGCGGCCTCGACGACGCTTCTGATCGACTCCACGGCCATGACCAAGAGTTGAAGTTTTATGGTTAAGAGGGGGTTAATTGAGGACCGCGAACGAGGCGCGATCTTTAGCCAAAAGCGATATATTCTTCAGGCTGGGGCCAAGGATATCAGCGTCTGAGGCCGGCCTGCTATAGGGTGACAGCGTTGCGCGATCGGGGTCGAGCCATAGTTGACCAGAACGGCGAAATCCTCGCCGAATATGCCAAACGGCTGCACCCCGAAGGACAACCCGGCGTGGGTGATCTGTTCTTCAGACACGTTCTGGACAACCAGGGAAATCGACGATCCGTGCTGTCCGTGAGCACAAACAGCGATAGAGCGCGGCCGTTCAAGGATGCATTTGTGGCCGGTGGCTTAGCGCAGTTTCACAACGATGATCGCGTTTTTGCGCTCGCGGCAGCCGTAGCGCGAGCACCTGTGGCAACCGCTGTAGACTCTGACTGGCCTAATCACGAGACAGGGCTCCGCGCGTGCGGTGTCAGCATTGAATACGTTTGCGGTCGTGCGGTAGCTGAACACGGTGGTGTAGAGTGACCGCTCCACGGCCCGTCAAGCCGACCGCTCAGTAGCTCTTCGGCAGGTGCAGGACGCGTTCGGCGATGAAGTTGAGGATCATCTCGCGGCTCACCGGAGCGATGCGGGCGATCATGGCTTCGCGGAAGTAGCGCTCGACGTAGAACTCCTTGGCGTAGCCCATGCCGCCATGGGCGAGGACGGCGTTCTCGCAGGCCGTGAAACCCGCCTCGGCGCCGAGGTACTTGGCGGCGTTGGCTTCGGCGCCGCAGTCCTTGCCGGCGTCGTAGAGCGCCGCGGCCTTCATCGCCAACAGGTTGGCGGCCTCCAGCTCGGCCCATGAGCGGGCCAGCGGGTGCTGCACCCCCTGGTTCTGGCCGATCGGGCGGCCGAACACGACGCGCTCGTTGGCATAGGTGGCGGCCCGCGCGATGGCGGCGCGGCCCAGGCCCACCGCCTCGACGGCGAACAGCACGCGTTCGGGGTTTAGTCCCTGCAGCAGATATTCGAACCCCCTTCCCTCCTCGCCGATCAGGTCGTCGGCCGGCACCGGCAGGTTGTCGATGAAGAGGGTGTTACACTCGACCGCGCGGCGGCCCATCTTCGGGATCGGCTTGGCGTCGATATGGTCGCGGTTGAGGTCGGTGTAGAAGAGGCTGAGTCCTTGCGTGGGTTTGGCGACCTCAGCCTTCGGCGTCGTGCGCGCGATGATCAGGATCTTGTTGGCCCGCTGGGCGCCGGTGGTCCAGATCTTGCGGCCGTTGATCAGATAGCCGTCATTGGTCCGCTCGGCCTTGGTCTCCAGGCTCGAGGTGTCCAGGCCGGAATTGGGCTCGGTGACCGCGAAACACATCTTGTCCTCGCCGGCGATGATCCGTGGCAGCAGGGTCTTGCGCTGGGCGTCGGTGCCGAACTTGACCAGCGGCATGGGCCCGAAAATGTTCAGGTGGATCGACGAGGCGCCGGAAAAACCCGCCCCCGATTGGGCCACGGTCTGCATGACGATCGCCGCCTCGGTCAGGCCCAGGCCCGCGCCGCCGACGCTCTCCGGCATGGCGACGCCCAACCAGCCGCCGGCGGCCATGTCGCGCACGAAATCCTCGGGAAAGATGCCGGTGTCGTCGGTCTTCAGCCAGTAGTCGTCCTTGTAGTTGCTCATGACGCGGCCGACGCCCTCGCGGATCGCCTCCTGTTCGTCGCTCAGCCAGAAACTCGACAAGGACCGTCCCCCTTCAGCTTGGAGCGAACCGGCGCGGCGCCAGGAGGCCCGCATAGGGGCCAGGATCGCGATCCGACAGGTACGCCGCCAGCATCCGGGCGACAAGCGGCGCGAGCAGCCAGCCGTTGCGCCGCGCGCCCGTCGCCAGCCAGACCCCGGCGCGCGCCGAAGGCCCGAGCAGCGGCAGGCCGTCCGGCGTCGCCGCTCGCACGCCCGCCTGGGCGGTGAAGGTCGCGCCGCCGAGGGCTGGAAAGAGTTCGGCGGCCAGCCGGGCTAGCGGCGCGGTGAGCGCGGCGTCGAGCCGGCGATCGGCCAGACCTGGCTGCATGGTCGCGCCGACGCGCAGGCCGTCGCGCGACGGGACCGCATAGCCACCCTGGCAGCGCAGGACCGGGCGGTCGTCGCCGGCAACCGCCCCGGCATAGCGCAGGATCTGGCCCTTGATCGGCGACAGGGCGGCAAGCTCGGGCGCGAGGTCCGAGCCATCGGCGCCGGTGGCCAGGACCAGCAGGTCCGCGGGGACGGTCTCGCCGTCGCTCAGGGTGGCCACACCCGGCGCAAAGTCGCGCACCGACTGGGCTGCGACCTGGACGCCGGCGGCGACGGCGGCGGCGTGCAGGGCGGCCAGCGCCGCGCGCGGCTCGATGCGCCAGTCTTCCGGCGTGAACAGGCCCTCAGCGAAGCCTGGGCCGAGGCCGGGGATGCGGGATCGCAGAACCGCCTGCGACAGCCGCACCAGCTCTGCGCCAAGGTCGCCAAGCGCGCGCGCATGGACGTCGATCAACCGCGCGGCGCCAGGCAAGTCGATCCAGACCGCGCCGCAGCGGCGAAAGCCGATGTCGCCAAGGCCGGCGACCCAGTCCGGCCAGAGCGTCCGCGCCGCCTGCAACAGAGGAAAATGCGTCGTGGAGCCCTCGTCCAGCACCGCCTCGAACGCTGGGGCCAGCATGCCGGCCGCCACGCCGGAGGCGTTGTCGCCGGCGGATGCGGGATCGGTCAGCACCACCCGCGCCCGGGCCCGGGCCAGGGCGAGCGCGATGGACGCGCCCAGCGCGCCCGCGCCGGCCACAACCACCCGCGCATTGTTGAGGCCGGTCATGGCCCGACACGAAGCGTCCGCGACCCGTCAGGTCAAGCCGATGGATGAATTCAGCCGATCTCGCCGTCGAGAGCGCCTCTGGCGCGCTCCCAGCCGGTCGAGAAGGCGCGCGCGGCGCCCAGGTTCTGGAAGGTCAGCACCTTCAACTCTCGGTCCAGGGTCGGATCGCTGTGCATGATGAGATAGGGGGCGTCGATCGCCTCGGGCAGATCGTCGGCCACGGCCGAACGGCCTTGCATGAAACGATTGAGGTAGGTTGAGAAGAGATTGGCTTCTTGAACTGATGTAATGGGTAATTTAATCACAACGTCCGTCATTGCCGAACTCGCAAACACTAACCCCGGAAATAGGTTAGTGGCTTAACCGGCTCACGCAAGCCTGGTTCCGGCAAAGGCCCCAGCTTCACGGATTTGTGCAACTAATTGGGGACACGTACGGGTCGTCAGGCTTTGGGGTTTAGATCCGCGCAGCATGGGGACCCGTACGTGTCCCCAATTAAAGCCGGCGTGGTACCACCTCTCGGGATCGAACCGAGGACCTCCAGATCCACAATCTGGCGTTATCCACATGTTTTCAATAAGCTACAGGTCAAAAGCTGCAAAACTTCCAGTCGAACTGCGGTTATCATCGATGCCACGCGAAATCATCGACCGCAGCATTCGCACCTTCCCACCGACCCATCAAGCGAGGCGGCCTAGCTTAGAATTCGCCGCGATACCGCTCACGTAGGCTTTAAGGGCATAGATCGGCTGTCACGCTGCCGTCGTGCTCGGTTGAGCAGAGACCGGCCGAGCTGGCCGTACGTGACCGTTGCCGGTCGAATCCGTCCACGTCGCTCAGGATACCAGACAACGGCCCGTTTCAGCGCATGCGTCTTCACCTGGTCGCCCCTGCATGGGGCTTCGTGCGCGACAAGGACCCAGGATGGCTGATCCGATCGCCGCCGCCGACGAGGATGCCCTCTCAATTCGACGCCATCGGACCGGTAAGGGCGAACAGTCGCCGAGACCAGTCGATAACTGCATCGCCACGAATTCCGCTAGTAATTAAGACTCGAACTGCTTCTCGAATGAGTAATCCTATTATCTCGAACCAGCTAATCGATGTTTAAAGGACTACACCTCCCACGGCGCGATCCAACGACTAACTCTATCTATTTGTTGTTTATGAAGATTTCTGAGCGCACTGGCCAAAGCCTCGACCTCAAGCGGACCGCTTCCGCCGAATCGGGCGTTCAGAACCCCCCTTTCCTTAACGCGAGTTGCTAGCTCCTGCTTGTAGCGGGCATGACCAGCGACCTCCCAGCCGGAGAACAGCCATTCCCATCTCTCTTCCGAAAGGGCGGTCAGTACGAAGAATGGCTCCCCTCCGGGCAGTTTCCTTTCCTGGCGTCCTATCCCGGCGTTGGTGGAATAGCGGCGGCAAGCAATCGGGCCTGCTGAGCGGCGAAGCTTCGCCGGCACCTCCAGCACGTCGACAATTGCGCGCGCCTCATCGGCTACAAGCGATGGATCGACGCCGCGCCAGAGATCGCGCATCAGGTCCCAGTGGCAGATCACCGCTTCGCTTCGATTGCGCGATCGCCGCGGTTTGTGCGAAATCGCCGCACCCCAGCCCTCTTCGTGAGCCGGGTCGGTCAGCCATTTCTCGGCACGGCCGAAATGGCGAACCGGTACGTGACCAATGATGGTTGTCGAAAGCGAGCCACTTGGATCCCGCTCGTGCAACGCAATCCGATGAAACCCCTTGGCGTCCCCGTACCCCCAATGCTTCAGGCGAAGTTGGAAATGGTGGGCGAAGTCGCCGCCCGCCTTAGACAATGCGTGATCATTCCTCTCGTCGCCACCCTTCCAGCGGAGCACGATTTGGTAGTTGAAGGGGGCTCCATACTTCTGAATCGCAAGGCTCGCGGCCTCGTAGAGTTCGGCGACCTGAGCAAAGTTCAGGTGGGTCCGGCGGTCCTGAAGGTTTAGGCCGGAAGGTCGCCGCTCGCGGTTGGTCGGCCGCTCGGAATTGGTCTCGATCATTTTTTCGGCGCGGAAGGCGTTGGTCGCCGCTCGCGAACGTCGTGGACCCGCCGATTGGACAACGTCGCCGTGGAGCAGATCGTGAAACCGGATGACGAAGGTCTCCATGACTTCTGCCGTGAGCTGAGCCGGCAAGTCCGCCCAGAAGGCCATCACACCGTCCCAGATGACCTGGATGGTGCGCCCTGAACCCGTGACCAGCTGATCGAAGCCCTGCAGGATCCGAAGGCAATCCGCATCCGAAATGATCGCGCCTCGAGCGTCAGGGACGAAGGTCGGGCCGACAAAGCGTAGCTTGATGGCCTTGATATGCGCCAGGAGCATATCCGCCTGCCTAGCCGGACTAAGATTTGCCGCACGGAAGGCTGCGAGTTCGCCGCCAAGCTCGCCCTTTGCCAAAGCCTCGAAGTAACGCCCGACCCAATGGAAACGCGCATTGAGTATGGAAGCGTAGACGCTAGTTACGGTGACGGGTCCGTTTTGGGCCACGGTTTGCAAGTCCCTAACGGACTTGCGAAAATCGCTAGTCGCCCCCGCAATCAAGGCCAGGGCCTCGTCTTCGTATGAAACCGACTCCGCCTCGCAGACCCGGCGAAGATAGCCGACGGCAATGGAGGGGTCTGCCGGCGCCAGGCGCACCTCTCGCAATCGACCGAGGACCGCTGCGGGCAGCTTATCCTCGTCGATGAGCGTGAACACGAAGGTGGCCGGCATCGTAGGTTTGGCCAGCTCGACGAGCAGCATGTTTGAGCCGGCCTGCATACGTTCGGCTTCATCAAACAGAAAGACGCGCCGGGCGTCCGTCAGCGAGCCAAAGGATTGGAGCTCGAGGATCGTCCGCACGTCGGCGACGGTCTGTTCGGACGGTCCGTGAAAGTAGAACTCGCCCTGCCCCAAGCCCTCGCAGTTATCGCACTCCAGGCACGGTGATCCATTCGCGCGCGGCGAGCGGCAAAGGATCGCTTGGGCGTAGATCTGGGCGAGCGTTGTCTTGCCCGTCCCGGTCGGCCCTGAAAGGACGAGGCTCCTTGGCCGACCGGCCATCACCATCCGAGAGAGTATCTCGACGGCCTCAGCCTGGCCGATCACGTCCTCGAATTTGCGCGGTCGGTATTTCTCGGCCCATTCGAGCGGTTCTTCTGCTGCAACGCTCATTTATTTTACAATCGGTCCTCAGGAATTCCGCCGACTGACCTATATACTCCGCGCCCCGGAAACAGCGTCCAGCCGCGAGATAGTGCGCGACCTGGAGGCGCAGCCATGATGCATTGTCGGTTGTCAGTCTTGGCCGCCTTCGTCGTGTTATCCGCGGGCGACCCAGCAGCCGCTCAACCCGCCCCACACGTCGCCGTCCAAGGCGGCAACATCACCTACACCGGAGCCGACGGCGTTACCCGCACCCTGACCACCGGCGGCCACTTCAGCGACCCTGCCCTCTCGCCCGATGGCCACACGGTCGCCTTCCTCCACGAAGAGCATCAGCAAACCGACACGGACGAGGCCGTTTCGTCGCTCTGGATCGCGGACGGCCTCACCGGCCACGCCCATTCAACCAAGCAAGCGGGAGATTATAGCGCCCCAGTATTCTCCCTCAACGGTGGGTTCGTCTACGTGACGGATGACATCCAATCCATGGACAACCCAGTCTATCAAGTGAACGTCGTGACCGGCCAATCGCGCCACGTCACCAACTCGTCGTATGCAACTATAAGCGTGATCCAAACCGGACCATACAGTGGCGACCTCCGAGTTGAGCAATCCCGCATTGATAACCCGGGTGTTACTAAGCGCTATGCTCAGGTTTACATCATCCGGCCAGACGGGAAGATACTCAAGGCCATCCCGGGCACTAGGCAGTACTAGGCCCGTGCGCCTCCTCCCCATTCTCTTCGTCCTCGCGGCGCTCATCGCCGCCGCGAGCCCCGTCCGCGCTCAACCCGCCCCACACGTCGCAGTCCGAGGCGGCAACATAACCTACACCGGAGCCGACGGCGTTACCCGCACCCTGACGACCGGCGGTCACTTCAGCGACCCTGCCCTCTCGCCCGATGGCCACACGGTCGCCTTCCTCCACG